>JBBQXK010000016.1:0-72283 GCA_038209775.1 Rhodobacterales bacterium
CGTGGAACTGATCGCGCCGATCGCCATGGAAGAAAAGCTGCGCTTCGCCATCCGCGAAGGCGGGCGCACCGTCGGTGCCGGCGTCGTGTCGAAAATTCTCGCGTAACCAACAAGATCGTGGGGTGGGTGCAAAACCCACCCCACGTTCCTTTTGCCGCTATTCTTTCCCCACCTTCAGACCATTCGCCCGCGCGACATAATCCGGCAGATGCGGCACATAATCCTCGGGGCCATCGCCGCCGGTGGCCATCGCCATGGCATAGCTGTTCTTCACCGCACTGCTGAGCGTCGTGGCCATGGTGGCCGCGTTGGCCATCCCTTCGACATAGCGCATGTCCTTGTAGGCGTTGCTGAGGGTGAACTTGTGCGCCTCGCGGTTGCCTTCGACGGCATAGCCCATGAAGGTCTGGTAGAACCCGCAATCCATCCGCCCGCCCCGGATCACCTTGTCAAAGCTTTGGATCGAGATGCCGACCTTTTGCGACAGGGTCAGCACTTCGGCATAAAGCGCTCCGTAGCCCAGCGACAGGAAGTTCATCAACAGTTTCATCCGGTGGCCATCGCCCACGACGCCCATATGGGTGATCTTCCCGGCCCAGGTTTCAATCACCGGCAGGATGCGGGCATAGACCTCGGGCGTGGCCCCGACCATGCAGTCAAGCGTGCCTGCCAGCGCCTCTTTCGGGGTGCGGCCCAGCGGTGCGTCGGCATAGTCGACACCGATTTCGGCCAGCTCCTGCGCCAACCGCTCGGTCACCGTAGGCTCGCCGGTCGAGCAGTCGATGACGACGGTGCCACGGGCCAGACCCGGTTTCATCAGCGCCACGACCGACGCCACCTCGGGCGATCCGGTCAGGCACATCAGGATGATGTCCGACCGGGTTGCGAGGTCTTCAAGACTGCTGGCCTCGACCGCACCTTTGCTGACCAGATCGTCCAGTGGCGCGCGGTTGCGGTGCGCGATGGCGGTCAGGGCATAGCCCTTGGCAAGGATGTTCGTGGCCATGCCGTGGCCCATCAGGCCAAGTCCGACAAAGCCGATACGGGGGGCGGCGGCGGGGGTTGTCATGCGGTATCTCCGTGGGTCAGGTCAGGTTGAAGCGGGCGCGCAGGTCAGCAACCTGTGCGGGTGTCAGGGTGCGCAGTGCGTGGGATTGCAACATCAGGAACAGTTTGGCGGTTTCCTCAAGCTCTTCGGCGGCGTACTGGGCATCTGCCAGACTGGTGCCCGCCACCACCGGCCCGTGATTGGCCAGAAGCATCGCATGGTGCCGCCCCGCCATGGCGCGCACCGCATGGGCAAGGTCAGGATCGCCCGGGGCAAAGTAGGGCACCAGCGGCAACCGGCCCACCCGCATGATGTAATAAGCCGTCAACGCGGGCATCACATCGGCGGGGTCGACATCGCGCAGGATGCTGACGGCGGTCGCGTGGGTCGAGTGCAGATGCACCACCGCCCCCGCCGTCGCCCGCTCACCGTACATTGCAAAGTGCAGGAATGCCTCTTTGGTCGGCGCATCGCCCGACACGTGCCGCCCGGTGGCGTCGAAAAGTGCGATGCGTTCGGGGTCAAGGCGGCCAAGCGAGGCATTGGTGGGCGTCATCAGCCAGCCGCCATCGGGCAACCGGACCGAGATGTTGCCGCTGGACCCCGCCGTCAGCCCCCGGTCAAAAAGCGAGGCCCCGACACGGACGATTTCGTCGCGCAGGCGGGTTTCGTCGGTCATGCGGCACCTTGCGGGGTCAGCAGCGACCACGCGCGCAACAGGAAATCGGGGGCACCAAAGTTGCCGGATTTGAGCGCCAGCGCCACATCCGGCCCGTCGATGCAGCGGGTCCACGGCACGCCAGGGTCGATCTCGGGGCCGATCTGCAGGCTTTGCACACCCAATGCCGCGACCACCGCCCCCGCCGTTTCACCGCCTGCGATGACGAACCGGGCAAAGCCTTGGGCCAGCAGGATGCGGGCGGTTTCGGCCAGCGTTTGTTCGACAATTTCGCCCGAAGCCGCGCGCCCCATGCTGGCCTGTGTCCGGGCCAGCGTTTCTGGATCGGCGCTGGAATAGATCAGCGGGGGCAGGGCCTCCGTTTGCGTCACAGCCCAATCGGCCAGCCCCGCAGCCGACTGTCGCCCTTCGGCAAGTGCTGCCACATCCAGGGCCCGAGTTGGCATCCCCGCCGCCTGCGCCACCGCAATCTGGCCGCGCGTGGCGGCCGAGCATGAGCCTGCAAGGATCACGGAACGCCCGGGCGGGGCCTGCATCGTTGTGGGTGCGTCACCCAGTGTGACGCTGCCCGCCGCCACGAAATTCTGCGCAAGCCCCATCGCGATGCCAGATCCGCCGGTGACCAACGGCATGTCGGCGCAGGCGGCCCCCAGCACCATCAGATCGTCATCGGTCAGCGCATCGGCGATCACGATCCGCTTGCCTTCGGCGCGCAGGCGGACCAACGCCGCGCGAAGGTTTTCAACCCCGCCACGCATCGCCTCAAACCCAACCAGTCCCACCGGCAGCGACGTTTGCCGCGCCAGAACACGCACCAGATTGGCGTCGTGCATGGGCGTCAACGGATGGTCCTTCATCGGGCTGTCGGACAGAAGCTGCACGCCCACAAAGAGGTGCCCCTGATAGACCGTGCGCCCGTTGGCCGGAAAAGCCGGGCACGCGATCGTCAGGTCGGCGCCCGTCAGACGCATCAGCGCCTCGGTTACCGGACCGATGTTGCCCGCATCCGTGCTGTCGAAGGTCGAGCAGTACTTGAACAATATCTGCCCCGCACCCGCCGCCATCAGCGCCCGCGCCGCCGCCTCTGACATCGCTACAGCTTCGCCCGCCGGGATGGTCCGCGACTTCAGCGCAATCACCACGGCGTCTGCCTTGGGCAGTGCGGCAGCCGTGACCGGAACGCCCATCACCTGCACCGTGCGCAGGCCGGCGCGCGTCAGCATCAGGCACAAATCCGTGGCCCCTGTGATGTCGTCTGCCACCGCTCCGATCAGCATCCACAGTCCTTTTCCGCGCGGCCACGAACCGACCCCGGCAAACACCGCTGTCCCCCTGATTCAGAAAGGAAATTAAGCGCTTGCCATGGGCTGTGCCGGTCGGCTACCGATGTGATGACAACGCTATCATCATGCGTTGGACGGCACAAGATCATGCCGCAGAAGGGATCGGAACGGGGCGCGGTATGACGGACGCAGTGAAGTTGAAAACCTGCGTTGTGGGCCTTGGGTCGATGGGGCTTGGCATCGCGGGATCGCTGTTGCGCGCGGACTTTGCGGTGTCGGGGTGTGATGTGTCCGCCGAGGCGCTGGCGCGGTTTTCCGATCTGGGCGGGCGTGCCGCGACCAACCCGGCGGCGGCGGCGCGGGGGGCCGATGTGGTGATCTGTGTCGTGGTCAACGCAAGCCAGACCGAGGCGGTCCTGTTCGGCCCGGACGGCGCGGCGGCGGAAATGGCACCGGGCGGCGTGATCCTGTCCTGCGCCACCATGGCCCCCGATGCGGCCCGGGCGTTTGAGGCACAGGCGCAGGCGCTGGGCCTTTTGTATCTGGACGCGCCGATCAGCGGCGGCGCGGCACGGGCGGCGTCGGGCGAGATGACCGTCATGGCCTCGGGCGCGCCTGCGGCGTTTGACCGGGCGCGCCCGGTGCTGGATGCCATTGCGGCCAAGGTCTATGCCTTGGGCGACAGCGCGGGCACCGGGGCCGCGTTCAAGATCGTGAACCAGTTGCTGGCGGGCGTCCATATCGCCGCCGCCTGCGAAGCGATGACGTTCGCCGCCGCCATGGGGCTGGACCTGCCGCGCGTCTATGAGGTGATCACCGCGAGTGCGGGAAATTCCTGGATGTTCGAAAACCGGGTGCCGCATATCCTGGACGGCGACTATGCCCCGCGCAGTGCTGTGGACATTTTCACCAAGGACCTTGGCATCGTCACCGACATCGGCCGGGGGCTGAAGTTCCCTACACTGGTGGCGTCGATGGCGTTGCAGATGTTCGTGATGACGGCGGCCGCCGGAATGGGGCGCGACGATGATGCCTCGGTCGCGCGGATGATTGCGGGTCTGGCGGGGGTGGACCTGCCGGAACCGAAGGCCTGACCATCGAAAACGGAGACGACCAATGACCAGACGCATCGTGTTCACCGGCGGCACCGGCAAGGCGGGCAGGCACGCGGTGCCGTACCTTGTGGCCAAGGGCTATGACATCCTGAACGTGGACCTCAAGCCCCTGGACCTGCCCGGGGTCAACACGCTGATTGCCGACCTGACCGACAGTGGCCAGGCGTTCAACGCCCTGACCTCGCACTTTGGGCTGCACCACTATGCCGATGGCGCGCCGCCAAAGGCCCCCGATGCCGTGGTGCATTTCGCCGCCATCCCGCGCGTGGGGATCGAGCCGGACAACAAGACCTTCGTGGCCAATGTCGCCAGCACTTACAACGTGATCGAGGCCGCGATGAAGCTGGGCTGCCGCAAGGTGATCGTGGCCAGTTCCGAGACGACCTATGGCGTCTGCTTTGCCGAGGGTGACAAGGATTACCACAGCTTTCCCCTGACCGAGGACTATGACAGCGACCCGATGGACAGCTACGGGCTGTCCAAGGTGGTGAACGAGAAAACCGCCCGCGCCTTTGCCATGCGCTACGGTGCCGACATCTATGCCCTGCGCATCGGCAATGTGATCGAGCCCCATGAATATGCCCGCGACTTCCCCGGCTTCCTTGCCGATCCGCCCTGCCGCAAGCGCAATGCCTGGAGCTATATCGACGCCCGCGATCTGGGCGAGATCGTGCATCTGTGCATCCAGAAGGACGGCCTTGGCTATCAGGTGTTCAACGCCGTGAACGACACCATCACTGCCGACTTGCCGACGTCTGCGTTCCTTGCCAGATACGCGCCGAACACGCCTGTCCTTCGGCCATTGGGCGACCGCGACGCTCCCCTGTCCAACGCCAAGGCGCGCGAGGTTCTGGGGTTCCGTGAGGCGCATGACTGGCGGAAATATGTAAAGCGATAAGGGGGGGCCAGTTGGCCAAGCAAAAACAGCGTTTGGTCAACCGGCGCGCCCAGGTATCGCTGCGCGATGTGGCGCTGCGGGCCGAGGTCAGCGAATCCACCGTGTCGCGGATCATGCGCAATCAGGATCTGGTGACCGAGGCCACGCGTGAGCGGGTCATGGTCGCGGTGCGCGCCCTTGGCTATGTGCCGAACCGGATCGCGGGGTCGCTCGCCTCGCTCGATTCGCGGCTGGTGGGGGTGGTGATCCCGTCGCTGTCGAACATCGTGTTCCCCGAGGTGTTGCAGGGCATCAATGCAGGGCTGGCCGGGACCGACCGGCAGTCGGTCATCAGCATCACCGACTATGATCTTGATCTGGAGGAGGTTGTGGTGCGCAACCTTCTGGCTTGGCAGCCTGGTGCCATGCTGATCGCCGGATCGATCCATACCGAGACGACCCGCCGGATGCTGGACCAGAGCGGTATCCGCATTGTCGAGTTCATGGAGATCGACAATGCCCCCATCGACGTGGTGATCGGCATGTCGCATGTGGGCGCAGGCCGCGCGTCGGCCCGGCATCTGGTGGCGCGCGGATACCGGCGTTTTGGCTATGTTGGCTATAGCGGAACTGCCGATTTTCGCGCCCGGATGCGCTATGAGGGGTTGCTTGCAGGGCTGGCCGAGGCGGGGCTGTCGCTGGAGGCGGAATCTGTCGCTGCTGGACAGACGTCCGTTGAAAAAGGCAGGACGCAGACCGCTGACCTCTATGGCCGCGCGCCGGGGGTAGAGGTGATCGTTTATTCCAACGATGACATGGCCGTAGGCGGCTTGTTTCACTGCATGAGCGCCGGCATCAGTGTACCGCAAAGCGTGGCGCTGTTCGGTTTCAACGGGTTGGACATCGGGCGCGTCTTGCCGCAACCCTTGTCGACCATCCGGTCAAACCGATTCCTGATCGGGCGCAAGGCTGTGGAAGAGGTACTTTCTTCTGCATCAAGACCCGAAGGCGGGCGGGTGATCGACACCGGGTTCGAGATTGTCGAGGGGGCTACGGCCTGATCGGTCATGGCGTCCATGACCCAGCAACGAAGGAGACAAGGCATGCATCCGGCGATTGTTGCGGGCGGCGTGGCGGTGGTGACAGGGGCTGCATCGGGCATCGGGCTTGCGGCGGCACGCCGTCTGGCCAAGGCGGGGATGAAGGTGTGCCTTGCCGATCTGGGCGGAGAGCGGCTTGCGGCTGCGACCGAGGGGTTGAAGGCCGAAGGGACGATTGTGCTGCCGGTCGCCACAGACGTGGCGGACATCCTGAAGTTGCACGATCTGGCCGACCGGGTGGTGCGCGATCTTGGGCCGGTCAATGTGCTGATGAACAACGCAGGCATCCAGCCCGGCAGCAGCATCTTCGATGCCGAGGGCAACTGGGACCGCATCCTTGGCGTCAACATGGGTGGCATCATCGGGGGCAGTCAGGTCTTTGCGCCGGGGATGATTGCGCATGGCCAGCCCGCGCTGATCCTGAACACCGGGTCCAAGCAGGGCATCACCACGCCGCCCGGCGATCCGGCCTACAACATCGCCAAGGCAGCAGTGAAAGTGTTTACCGAGGCGCTGCAGCACCACCTGCGCAACCTGCCCGGAGCCTGCGTGGAGGCGCGGCTGTTCATACCGGGGTTCGTCTATACGCCGCTTACCGCGAACGGTCGCACTGAAAAACCGGCGGGCGCTTGGACGCCCGAAGAAGTGGTTGATTTCCTGTTCCAGGCGCTGGAGCGGGACGAATTCTATATCCTCTGCCCCGACAACGACGTGGACCGCGCGCTGGATGCCAAGCGCATCCTTTGGGCGGCAGGCGACATTGCGGAAAACCGCCCGCCGCTGTCGCGCTGGCATCCCGATCACGGCGAGGCTTTCAAGGACTGGCTCAATACATGAAAAAGGGCGTCCGGTATCACCGGACGCCCCCCGCTCAACACATCACATCACTTCTGGATGCAGGTATCGACTGTATCCTTGGTGCATTCGTCCAGACCCGTAAAGATCGGGTCCGCCACAGCCTCGCCCTTGATAAGCGCGATCATGGCGCCGGGGGCCAGATAACCCATCTCGAACGGGCGCTGACCGACCAGCGCCGTCACCAGCCCCTCACGCGCAAGATCGACCTCGGCCCCGATGGTGTCGGCGGCACCGATGACAAAGTCGTTCGTCGCGATCCGGTCGGCATAGGGGCCGATCAGGTCGCGGTAGGGCTGCGGTGCGCCGAACAGCGGCCAGCCGCCCATGATGCCAAAGGCGTCAAGGTCGGGGTTGGCGGCAAGGATGTCAGTCATCGCCTGCACACCCTTGGCGCCGTCGTCGTTGGTGAACACCGGACAGCCTGCAACTTCGGTCCAGCCGCCTTCACCGGCCAGTGCGGCCAGCCCTTCCTGCCCCGATATCGCATCGCGGAACCCCTGCGCGCGGCGCAGGATGTTGTCGGCACCCGGGTTGCCCTGAATGGTGCAGACGGTGCCGCCATCCGGCTTGGCCATCTTGACATAGTGGCCGATGCGCTGACCCATCAGATAGTTGTCGGTGCCAAGATAGGTCTTGCGCAGGCCTGAATCCTCGGCGGCAAGGTCGGCGTCCAGCGTCATGATCGGAATCGTCGGCGCTGATGTCTTGAGCGTCTGCGCGATCAGCTTGGCATTTGACGGCGAGATGGCCATGGCCACCGTCGTCGGCTTGGTCAGCATGTCCTGCACGATCTGCG
This sequence comes from Rhodobacterales bacterium, assembly GCA_038209775.1. Taxonomy (GTDB): domain Bacteria; phylum Pseudomonadota; class Alphaproteobacteria; order Rhodobacterales; family Rhodobacteraceae; genus JBBQXK01. Next base: position 7,757 of record JBBQXK010000016.1, read on the forward strand.
CTTCGCCGGCCTCGTCCGAAGTGGACGCGGGGCCGGTGTAGAAGCATTCATATTCGCTGTCGGCGTTCTCGGAATTCCATTTCTGGCAGCCCTGGTTGATCGCCTCAAAGAACGGGTTGTCCAGCCCCTTCACAACGATCACAAGTTGCTTCTTGTCCTGGGCCATGCCCATCCCCGCGCCCAGCGCGAAAATGGCGGCCGATGCAAACATCAGTGTCTTGGTCATCTGTCACTCCTCCCAAAGTGGCCGCCCGCAGGTCTGCCAACGGCTGTTATCGCGCGGGGTCTGCGGTTCCCCTGGTCTGACGGCAAAGTTCGCTCCGCCCCCGATCCGCAGCTTCGGCAAGTGACAATGAAAGCGCTGTCACGTCAAGCGAGTCCTTTCAGAAAGGGGCAAAATAGTGAACCTTTGACAGCGCTTTTATTCTAGGGATTTCATTGACTTTGGCCAATTCCGTGTTTAGCGTTTCGGGCAGAGTGGCGGCAAAAGGCCGTTTGAGGCAGGATTTCGGTTCCGACCAGCCGGGGTGGACTGAAAAACAGACCTGAATGGCGGGCGGGGAGGTCAGTCGTCGATTGTCGGTTCTAGAACTCAGGCACATATCCAAGCACTTCGGGGCCATCGAGGCCGTCAAGGATGTATCCTTTGCGCTGCAGGCTGGCGAGGTGATCGGCCTCATGGGTGACAACGGCGCGGGCAAATCCACACTGGTCAAGATGATCGCAGGCAACTTCCGCCCCAGCAGCGGCAGCATGCTGATGGACGGGCGCGAGGTGGTGATGCACCGCCCGCTTGAGGCGCGCGAACACGGGATCGAGATCGTCCATCAGGATCTGGCGCTGTGCAACAACCTGACGGCGGCCGCCAACGTGTTTCTGGGGCGCGAGCTGATGACCGGGGTCGGCCCGTTCAAGGTGCTTGACTACAAGGGAATGTACCGGCGCGCCGGGGAAATCTTTGCCGAACTGAAATCGGAAACCCGGCCGCGTGATCTGGTGAAACGGATGTCGGGCGGTCAGCGGCAGGCGGTTGCCATCGCGCGCACGCGCCTTAGCGATGCGCGGATCGTGCTGATGGATGAACCCACCGCCGCCATCTCGGTGCGCCAGGTGGCCGAGGTTCTGAACCTGATCCGCCGGCTTCGCGACCAGGGCATTACCGTGGTGCTGATCAGCCACCGCATGCCCGACCTTTTCGCGGTGGCCGACCGGGTGATCGTGATGCGTCGCGGCACCAAGGTGGCCGACAAAAGGATCGACGACAGTTCCCCGGAAGAGGTGACCGGCCTGATCACCGGCGCCATCGAGGCTGTCTGAACGCACACCAATCTGAAAGTTCCGCGATGACCGACTCTCTCAGCGCTTCCATCGAAAAGACAGAGCAGACGCCCCTGTCGGGCCTTTTGGGCAGCCAGACGTTCTGGGTGTTCATCGCGGTGATTGCGGCGTCGCTTGCGCTGTCGATGGCGACCGACAGCTTTGCCACGTCAAAGAACCTGTACAACATCACCCGCAACGTGACCTTCGTGGCCATCGTGGCGCTGGGCATGACGATGGTCATCATCACCGGTGGTATCGACCTGTCGGTCGGGTCGGTGCTGTGCCTGTGTTCCATGGTGCTGGCCGTGGTGATGAACGCGGGCTATTCGATCGAGGTGGGAATTGCGGCGTCAGTTGCGACGGCGCTGGTGGTGGGGGCGGTCAACGGGGTGCTGATTGCCTATGTGGGCCTGCCGTCATTCGTGGTGACGCTGGGCATGCTGTCTATCGCGCGCAGTCTGGCGATGGTGGCATCCGGCAACACCGTGGTGTTCGAGTTTGGCCCCGACCATGACGTGCTCTTGGCGCTGGGGGGTGGGGCCTGGTTCTTCGGCATCGCCAACCCGGTGATCTATACCATCGTGCTGGGTCTCATCACCGCCTTTGTGCTGAGCGGCACGCGGTTCGGGCGGTATCTGTTTGCCATCGGCGGCAATGAAGCGGCCGCCACGATGACCGGCGTTCCGGTCAAGGCGATCAAGGTCGTGGTCTACATGCTGTCGTCGCTGTCGGCGGGCATCGCGGGCATCGTGCAGACCGGGTGGCTGGGGGCTGTCACCACCAACATCGGCGCGGGGCTGGAATTGCAGGTAATTGCCGCTGCCGTGATCGGCGGCGCGAACCTTGCCGGGGGCGCGGGCACCGCCACGGGGGCCATCATCGGTGCCATGCTGATCGAGGTGATCCGCAACTCGCTGGGCCTTCTGGGCATCAATGCCTTCTGGCAGGGCGCGTTCATCGGCGGCGCAATCCTGTTCGCCGTGATGTTCGACCGGCTGGCCAACTACCGCCGCAGCAACTAGCCCGAATACCAGACGCGGCGCGGATCGTCCGGGGTGCGGACATGGGCAACTGACGCATCGACCATGCGTGCCATGTCGTAGGCAGGTCGCCACCCCAGTTCCAGTTTGGCGCGGCTGTCGTCTAGCCAGGTCGAATGGAACCCGTTGGGAATGTCGATACTCCGCAGTCCCCGCGTCTGCGCCAAGTAGGTGGCCAGCGCGCCACAATCCAGCGGCTCATCCATCGCGATGTTGTAGGTGCGGCCCCGTGTGACGGGGTTGTCCAGTGCCATCATGAGCGCCGCCGTCAGGTCATCGACATGCACGAAGTTCCGCTTCAGGCTCCATCCTTCTGCATCCCGCAACTAGGGCACCGTGCCCTCAGCCCGACAGCGCGCGGCCACATCCGGCGGCATCGTGGTTTTCCAGTCGGGCCTGCCAAAGAGGTCATCCCCGAATGACAGCGTATGGCGGAAATCGTCCTTTTCCATGATCGAGGGCGCGCGCAGGCAACATCCGTTGATCCCGTACTGCCCCACGACCTGCGTCAGCATCACCTCTTCCACTACCTTCGACAGCGCATGGCATCCCGGTTTTGCGTGGCGCGGTATCGCCTCGGTCACCGGGCTGTCGTGGGGATAGAAGAAATGCCCGACGGCGGCATCCCCTCCGAGCAGGACGAATTGATGCGCCGTGGGACTGGAACGGAACGCCTCCAACAGCCGGAACAGGCCCTTCACCGTCACATCCATCACCAGTTCGGGGATTTCCTAGCACGTGGCCCGATGGATCACATGGCTGACCCCCGCCATCGCCCGGTCCACATCTGCCCGCTCCGGGATTGACCCGCAGACCACCTCGCTCCCGGCTGCGGTCGGCATCCGGTTGTGAACCAGTGCCCGGACCGGCGTGTCGCGCCATACCAGATCGGCGGCGATCCGCGCGATCAGCGCCGTGCCGACCTTGCCCGCAGCCCCGGTGATCAGGAGCAGCATCCACACCCCCATCACGGTGCCCGGCTGTCAAGCCAGGTCTGCAAGTCCGCCTCGGCCCGTTCCAGAGAACCATAGTTCAGCAGCTTGCGCAGGATGGCCGTGGTCACGGCCCGGGCGCGCAGGTTGAACCGGGTGGTGTCTGCAGGGCCCCCCGGTTGGTACACGTCCAGCTTGTCATAGATCCGCTGCAGCCGGTTCTGCACCGACCGCCGCGACAACCCGCATCGACGGGCACTCATGCCGTCGGTCAGGCCAAGGGCAATGTCCGTCAGGACTCGTATTCCGTATCAGTGAAACCGCCCGTCTGGCCGAAACTCAGCGCCTCGGTGCCGCGCACCTCGCGGTCGATGACGCACTGGTTTTCGACAAAGATGCTGCGCCGCGACAGCTTCAACCGCTCGTCCGGGGCGGATTTCAGAACATGGCCGTAAGCCGCCCCGTCAGGCACGATACGCGCCACACCGCGCGCACAGGCCTCGTCGGCATAGTTCGACCAGAACAAGATGCGCGTCGCGGGGCGTTCACGCCAGATGGTGCGCGCGGCGTCAATCCCGCTGTGGGGGTGCATCTGCGGGTCCATCACGATAGATGCGCGTGCATGCTGGCGGGCCAGTGTCGTGGCATCCGTACCGTTGCCCGCCCCGATGACCGTGCCGCAATCTGGAAGCGCGTCGGTGACGGGTTCGTGCAGATAGGCGCGGTACATGGGGTCATCCCCGACGATCAGCACCTGCATCGGGCAACCTGCCGTTATGCCGGCGCAAAGCGCGCCGAGATCAGGCGCGCGTCCGGGGCATGCCCCGGACGTTGTCGCCGATGGTGACGGCAACCTGCCCCCGCGACAGGGTCAGATCGACCCCGACACAGCTTGCCTGTGCATGGGTGACGGCATTGTTGACCGCCTCTCGCACGATGCGGAACAGCGCCACGCCAACGGACGGATCGAGCGTGTCGATGACACCGCAGGTCTGGTCCGTCAGTGTGCCCCTCGCGCCCGATCCGGCATCGCGGATGGCCCGGTCAAGGTGGTTTTCCACGGCATGGGCAAAGCCGAACAGATGCAGGACCGACGGCTTGGCAGCCTCGATGATCTGGCGCAAGGCCTGAATCGACAGGTGCAGGCTGTGGCCCAAAGGGGCCAGATCGGCGGGCGCGATGCTGTCGGACAGACGCAGCCGCTCAACCCCGCGCGCAAGGCGCGTGAGGTCGGCCAGCGTCTGGTCATGCAGGTCCAACCCGATGCGCTGGCGTTCCTGTTCCAGCGCCTTGGTCAGTTTCAGGGCACTTTGGCGCAAGGCCTCTTCGCGGGCGTGCGCCCTGGTTTCGACGATGGCCGACTGGCGCGACTGATTGGCGGCGTGCTGGGCAAAGAAACAGGGCGACAGCATTTCCGCGATGTAGCGGGAATTGCGCACATCCTCGGCCCGGTAGAACCCCGCCTCCTGACGCGAACAGGACAAGGCACCGATCACCTCGCCATGCACGCACATCGGCAGGTGGATGCGGGATTGCAGGTTGTGGTCAAAGATCGGCCGATGCGCCGGGCCGTCGCTGCGCAAACGCGGATCGGGCTGTTGGCGATGGGCGCGTGCGGCATGGCACCCCAATAGGTGTCGATCCCGGTTTCATATGCGGTATGGAACTGCCCGTTGGCCCCCACGACGCAGACATCAAGATGGTCATGCGGCAGGACCCTTGCACCTCAGCCGCCACCGCCCGGATCGCCGCGCCAAAGTGCGGATGCCCCGCCAAAAGCCGAGAGATGCGCAGTTTTGCCCGCCCGGCCACGGGGGCAACGCCCCCACACTTGCGGGAACGCGCAAGGTATCGGGGGGGGGCCGCAAACGACCTGCCGCAAAAGCACCGTACAGGTTCGGTGTCCATGCCGCATCTTCAGGTCCGTCGATCACGGAGGCCGCCCCGACCGGGCGGGATTGCACATCCAGCCCCGCTTGGCCGGTCAGCAGGATGAGAGAAAGATGAAAGCCAAGACGATGCTGCTGGCCTGAGTAGTGCTGGTCTGCGCTGTACTGCCGTCGCTTGCCGATACTTCGGCCAAGCGGATCGCGCTGTCGAACAACTATGCGGGCAACTGCTGGCGGCAAGCGATGCTGGCAAGCTGGGACAAGATCACCAAGCCCGCCATCGAAGGTGGCGTGGTGGCTGCCGCCGACGCCTTTACCACGGCCGAAAATCAGGCAACCGAACAGGCGGCGCAAATCCAGAACATGATCCTTGAGGGCTACGATGGCATCGTCATCAACGCAGCCTCGCCGACAGCCCTGAACGGTGCCGTGAAAGAGGCTTGTGACGCTGGCATCACAGTGGTGCCGTTCGACGGCATCGTGACCGAACCCTGTGCGCGGCGGATCGCCGTCGACTTCAAGGAAATGGGTCGCGGTCAGGTCGAGTTCCTGGCGGGCAAGCTGCCCGAGGGCGGGACCATGCTGGAAATCCGCAGTCTGGCAGGGGTGTTCGTCGATGACGAGATCAGTGCGGGCATCCATGCCGGGGTCGAACAGTTCCCGCAGTTCAGGATCGTGGGCTCGGTCCACGGCGACCGGGCGCAGGACGTGGCGCAAAAGGCGGTCGCGGGTGTCCTGCCGTCGCTGCCCGAGATTGTGGGCGAGGTGACCCAAGGTGGTGACGGCTATGGTGCGGCACAGGCGATTGCGGCAGCGGGCCGCACGATGCCGACGATCGTGATGGGCAACCGGCAGGACGAACTGGCCTGGTGGGCGGAGCAAAAGACCGCGACGGGATACGAGACGATGTCGGTGTCGATTGCACCCGGTGTGTCGACGCTTGCGTTCTGGGTGGCGCAGCAGATCCTTGACGGCAAGGAAGTGCCCAAAGACCCGACCGTGCCCGAAGGACCCGCTTGATGCCGGACTTGCACCACCGACGCGGCTGCCGTGGCCAATGTCGAATACTCGATGGAAGACGCCATCGCGGTGATCGACGGCGCAAAGTAAGCGCCCTTTTCAAGCAAGAACCGCCGCAACCCTGCACCACAGGGTTGCGGTGGCTTATACCTGTCCCAAAGGCCGTCCCCGCATGCCCCCCCCACCGCCGGTGATCGACGTGACCGACGCCCGCCTGCGCTTTGGCGAGGTGGTGGCGCTGGACGGGGTCAGCCTGTCGGTCAGCCCCGGCGAATGCATCGGCCTTGTTGGCCACAATGGTGCAGGCAAATCGACGCTGGTGAACATCATCAACGGCGGGCTTACCCCCCAAGCCGGGCAGATTGCCTGCGGGGGTAAGGTGAAGGCCCCCTACAGCGTGAATGCGGCAAGGTCGCATGGCGTGCGCTGCGTGTTTCAGGAACTGTCGCTGTGCCCGAACCTCACGATTATCGAGAACACCCGACTGATGCACCGTCATCTGGGCGGCATCGGCTGGCGCGCCCGGGCGCGCGACATCATCCGGCGCAGCCTTGATCTGGTGTTTTCCGGCCAAGCCATCGACCCCGCCGCACAGGTGGGCGCCCTGTCCATCGCTGAACGCCAGATGGTCGAGATTGCGATGGCCTTCTCGGATGGCGGGCTTGCGCCGCGTGTGGTGATTCTGGATGAACCGACCTCGTCGCTTGATTCGGGGCTTGCGGCGCAGCTTCTGGCGCATGTGCGTCGTTTTGTGGCGACAGGCGGGGCGGTGATCCTGATTTCGCATATCCTGGGCGAGATCCTGTCAACCTCGGACCGCGTGGTGGTGATGAAGGATGGCCGGATCGTTGACCAGCGCGCGGCCTCCGCCTTTACCCAAGGCAGTCTGGTCGAAGCGATGGGCAGCGCCACCCATGCCCTTGCCGCACGCAGTAGCAACGTGGCGGGGCCGGTCGTGTTGCAGCTTAGGGCAGCACCGGGCCGGGGGGCCGACTTTGCGGCCCGCAAGGGCGAGGTGATCGGTCTGGCGGGTCTGGCCGGGCATGGCCAGACCGATATGCCGTTGGCGCTTTTTGACACGAAAAGCCCGCACTGGTGGCCCGCAAAAGACCCTGCCGTGACCTTCGTCGCGAATGACCGGCGGCTGAACGGCACGTTTGATCTGTGGAGCATCCTGCGCAACCTGACGGTCGCCAGTCTGGGCGACCTTTCGCGACGGGGCATGGTTCATGCCGCCGGAGAGGCCGGCCGCGCAAAGGGAGTGGAAGGACCGCATCGGCATCAGGACACCCGACATGGGCAACCGCATCCTGTCGCTGTCAGGGGGCAACCAGCAAAAGGTGCTGTCCGCCCGCGCCCTGTCGACCCGCGCGCCCGTGGTTCTGATGGACGACCCCATGCGCGGCGTCGACGTCGGCACCAAGCAGGAGGTCTACGGCATCATCCGTGCCGAGGCACAGGCGGGGCGCACCTTCGTTTGGTACTCGACCGAGATGGACGAGATGCAGTTGTGCGACCGGGTCTGCGTGTTCCGCGATGGCATGATAGTGGCCAATCTGACGGGCGCCGACATCACCGAAAACGCGATCCTTGCCGCGTCATTCCGGGGAGAGGCGGCATGAGGCTGTCGACCGACGCCCTGCGGCTGGCCGTGCCGGTGATGGCACTGGCGGCGCTGTTGGCGGGGGTGTTCTGGCTGCGGCCCAATGCCGCGAGCTACGGCGGCCTGAACCTGCTTCTGAACTATGCCGTGCCGATTGCCTTGGCGACGCTGGCGCAGATGATCATCATGTCGGTCAACGACCTTGACCTGTCGATGGGCGCATTCGTCAGCTTTGTCGCCTGCGTGACGGCGACCTACCTCAATGACACGCCCCTGATCGGGGTGCTGATCCTGATGGCTTCGATTGCCGCCTACGCCGTGATCGGCGTGGTTATCCACCTGCAAAACCTGCCCGCCCCCGGCGGCGCTGCCCCCGAATGGGTGCGGGCGGTGATGACGGTCAAGCCGCCGCTGGTGCCGATGGCGATTGCCGCGTCGATCCTGATTGCAGTGGTGGCGCATCTGGTCGTGATGCGGTCATCGTTCGGCGTGCTGATCCGGGGGGTGGGCGGGAACGAGCGGTCGGTGGCGCGCGCGGGCTGGTCCATCGTCGCGGCGCGCGCCGGGGCCTACGGGTTGGCCGCGTGTTTCGCTGTGGCGGCGGGTGTGGCGCTGGTGGGCCTTGCCACCTCGGCCGATGCCAACATAGCACTGCGCTACACGCTTCTGTCCATTGCCGGCGTCATCATTGGGGGCGGCGAGTTCATCGGCGGGAGGGTGTCGGCAATCGGTGCGCTGTCGCTGACATTGGCGGAGTCGTTCCTGTCATTCCTGCGCATCTCGCCCGACTGGCAGATCGGGGCGCAGGGGGCGATCCTGATTGCGGTCCTTGCGCTGCGCCTTGCCCTGAACCGGATCGAGGCGCGCCGATGACCGCGCTTTTCCGCAAACCCTGGGTCTGGTCCTTTGCCGCAGCCCTTGCCGTCTGGCGGGTGACCATCGGGGCCACCCGTCGGGTCAGTACTGTCGGCCTCAGCCAGGCCGCGCTGACCTTTGCCGCCTTCAGCGTGATCGTGGCCATCGGCGTCATCAACTATGCCCTTATCAAGGCGCTGCGCATCCCGCCGATCATCGTCACCCTTTCGATGAGCTTTGTCGTGCAGTCCGCTGCGATCTGGACCAACCGGGGCTGCGGATCAAGCCGCCCTCGGCCAAAGCCAGCCCGTCGCACGGATGGCAGGCATCCCCGTCGATGGCGCGCGGTTTGCGACTTATGTCCTTTGCGCGGTTCTGGCGGCGGTTTGCGGGTTTCTTCTGGCCTGCTTTTCGGGTGGGGCGGCGTTGAGCATCGGCGCCGGGTATCTGTTGATGTCGATCGCTGTCGTGGTCATCGGCGGCACGGCGGTGGCCGGGGGCGACAGCACCGTGCCGGGCATCTGGGGGGCGTCGCTGTTCATGTTCCTTGGCGTGTCGATGCTGAATACCTACGGGCTCGGGGCCGGATTCCTGCTGATTTCAACGGGGCTCATCATCATTGCCGTCATCCTTCTGGCCTCGGGCCGGCAGTCGGGCGGGCGTTTGGGCGGGACCAAGGCCATGATCTATGAAATCGACGATCCCCGTTTTCGCGGCCTGCATGCGCGGCTGGACCGGGGTGGGCTGGGCCGAGGGGCCGGTGTGGTTTGCCGACCTCAACTGCCTGTTGTTCAGCGATGTTCCGAACCAGCGCATGCTGCGCTGGTCGCCCGACGCGCCGGAAGGGGCGTGTCGGTTTTCGGCCCTGCGTCGAACTTTGCCAACGGCCAAACCCGTGACGGGCAGGGCAGGCTGGTGTCGTGCGAACACGGGACGCGTCGGGGGACGCGGACGAAAGTGGACGGCCGCATCACCGTCATCGCCGACAGCTATCGCGGCAAGCGGCTGAATTCCCCGAATGTGGTGGTGCGGTCAGATGGCAGCATCTGGTTCACCGATCCGACTGATGAGATACTGTCGGACGACGAAGGCTGACGCGCCGACCCCAAACAAACCGCGCGGAACGTGTTTCGCTTTGACCCTGCGACGGGGGCGGTCGAAAGCGTGGTGGATGATTTCAACCAGCCGAGCGGTCTTGCGTTTTCACCCGACGCGACCCGCCTTTACATCGCCGACAGCGGGGCCAGCCATGACGGCAACCTGCCGCGCCATATCCGGGTGTTCGATGTGGTGGGCGACCGTCTGGCCAATGGCCGTGTGTTCGTGGTGATCGACAAGGGCATCCCGACGGTACCCGGCTTGGCCGCAGACTGGTGCCCGAACCAGTGGCGAACCTGTGCTTTGGCGGACCGCGCCGCAACCGGCTGTTCATCACCGCCACCACGTCGCTGTGCGCCGTGTGCCTGACCGTCACCGGAGCGCGGCATCCCTGAAGGGGGGCTGGACAGGTGGCCGCCGTCGCGGTTCTGATGCCGGGCAACGCGCGGCATCGACCCCGCCCGAACCCGGAGTGACCCGCCTTGAACGAACGCACCCCTATCCCGATCCTCGACCTGCCCGACCAACGCATCGTGATGCCGGACGGCACGCAACTGGCCGCGCGGATATGGCGGCCTGCCAACGGCGGGCCGGTGCCCGCGATCCTCGAATTCATCCCCTATCGCCACGGCGACGGCACCCGCACCCGGGACGAGCGGATGCACCCGTGGTGGGCGGCCCAAGGCTATGCCTGCCTGCGGGTGGACCTGCGGGGGGCGGGTGACAGCGAAGGGCTGTTGACCGATGAATACAGCCCGCAGGAACTGCAGGACGCCTGTGACATCATCGCCTGGGCGGCGGCGCAGCCGTGGTGCAGTGGCCGGGTGGGGATGATGGGCAAAAGCTGGGGCGGGTTCAATTGCCTGCAGACAGCGGCGCTGCGCCCGCCTGCACTGGCTGCGGTGCTGTCGGTCTGTTCGACGACAGACCGTTTTGCCGACGACATCCATTTCAAGGGTGGCGCGTTGCTGGGCGAAAACATCGGCTGGGGGGCGGTGATGCTGTCGTTCTCAAGTCGCCCCGCCGATCCCATGTACCGCCCCGACTGGCGCGCGGACTGGCTGGCGCGGCTGGAGGTAGAGCCGTTTCTGGCACCCCTATGGGCGGGTCATCAGGCAAAGGACGACTATTGGAAACACGGCTCGGTCGGGCAGGACTGGGGGGCCATTCAGGTGCCCGTGCTGGTGATCGGTGGCTGGGCCGACAATTACATGAACACGGTGGCGGCGCTGGTCGAACACCTGACGGTACCCTGCAAGGGCATCGTCGGGCCATGGGGGCACCAATACCCGCACAGCGCCCATCCCGCCCCGCGCATCGGCTTTCTGCAAGAGGCGCTGCGTTGGTGGGATCGCTGGCTGAAGGACGCGCCGAACGGGGCCGAAGATGACCCCGCCTACCGCGTCTGGATGCAGCATTCCGCCCCGCCCGACGCCAGTGCGCCGCACCGCCCCGGTCATTGGGTGGCCGAGGCGGCCTTGCCGACCCCGCGCGTGGCGATGCGCGACTGGCCCCTGTCGGCGGGCGGTGTGCTGGGTGGTGCGGGCGGCGATCCGGGCGGCAACCGGCAGGTCACGATCAGTTCCGCCCAGCATCTGGGCCTGCATGCGGGTGAGTTCTTTCCCATGGGCCTCGCGGCCGAGATGGCGGGCGATCAGGCCGGGGATGACGCGCTGTCGGTCATCTTTGACGCGGCACCCCTGCCACAACCCCTTGCCATCCTTGGGGCCGCACAGTTGCGCCTGCGGCTGGTGTCCGACCAGCCCCGCGCGATCCTTGTGGCCCGGCTATGCGATGTTGCACCCGACGGATCCTCGACCCGCATCGCGCATGGGATCCTGAACCTGTGCCACCGAGACGGCATGGAGGCGCCGTCCGATGTGCCGGTGGGCCGACCGTTCGATGTGACAGTGACACTGGACCAGAGCGCGTACCGGCTGGCAACCGGGCACCGCCTGCGGGTGGCGCTGTCGACCAGTTATTGGCCCTTTGTCTGGCCATCGGCTGTCACACCGTGCCTGACGCTGATGGAAGGAACCCTTGGCCTGCCGGTGCACCATGGTCAGGGTACTGCGGATGAATGTGCCTTCCCGCCCCCCCATGTGCCCGACCCGCTGCCCGTCACACGCCACGCCGATGACCGGGTTGTGCGCCGGACCGAGCGTGACCTCTTGACGGGCACCACGACATTGGTGGTCGAGGATCATGCCGGTGCTGTCACCCTTGCCCATGGCCTGACCGCCGCCTCTGGCATGACCGAGCGTTGGACGATCCACCCCGATGATCCCCTGTCGGCCCAAGTCGATATCCACTGGTATCAGTCGCTGGCGCGCGATGATGTGGCCGGTCAGCCCTGGCACGTGAACACCGAGGCGCAGGTGACGATGACGGCAACCGCAGACGGCCTGCGGATGCGCGCCCGCCTGACCGCATCGGAAGGTACGCATGAGGTGTTCGCCCGCGACTGGGACGAAACCGTACCGCGCCGCTGGCTGTAAGATTCCTGCAGCCCGTTGCAAGAAAACACTTTGGACATTGGTCCGGGCTTGTTATTGATTCTCAAGACAACAAAAAAACGGCAATTGCCGACAGGGAGACTGAAGATGAACGACGACCTTTCCCGGCTTCTGGCCGACATTGACGGCATGCGTATGAACCGCCGTCGGTTCCTGACACAGACGGCGGCTGCGGGTGTTGCTGTGACCATGGGCGGCACGATGATCGCCGCAACTGCGGCCCGCGCGGAAGAGCCCAAAAAGGGCGGCATCCTGCGCATGGGCATGGGCGGCGGCGAGTCCACCGATACGCTGGACCCCGGCCTGGCCGACAGCCCGGTACCGTTTTCGGTCAACCGCCAGTGGGGCGATACCATCGTCAACGTCACCCCCGATGGCCAGATCGAGATGCGTCTGGCGGAATCGATGAAGACCAATGACGACGGCACCGAGTGGCGCTTTGCCATCCGTCAGGGCGTCAAGTTCCATGACGGCACCGACATGACGATTGATGACGTGGTCGCCACGTTCAAGCGCCACTCGGATGAAAACTCCAAGTCGGGCGCCTTTGGCATCATGCAGGGCATCGCCGAGATCACGTCCGAGGGCAACGAGGTCATCTTCAAGCTGTCGACCGGCAGCGCCGACCTTCCCTATCTGCTGTCCGATTATCACCTGGTGGTGCAGCCCGGCGGCGGTGTGGCCAATCCCAATGCCGGTATTGGTACAGGCACCTGGATGGTCGTCTCGGCCGAACCGGGCGTGCGCTATACCTTCACCAAGAACCCCAACGACTGGGACACCACACGCGGCCACTATGACAGCGTCGAGATGACCGTCATCAACGACGCCACCGCCCGCACCTCGGCGCTGCAGTCGGGTCAGGTGGATATCATCAACCGGATCGACCCCAAGGTGGCCAAGCTGCTGGCACGGTCGCCCGGTGTGGTGGTTCAGAATGTCTCGGGTCGCGGGCATTACGTGTTCATCATGCACACCAACACCGCGCCCTTTGACAACAAGGACCTGCGCCTTGCGCTGAAGTACGCGGTCAACCGTCAGGAAATGGTCGACAAGATCCTCGATGGTTATGGCGGCGTCGGCAACGACACGCCCATCAATGCGGCCTACCCCCTGTTCACCGCCCTGCCGCAGCGCGAATACGATGCGGCCAAGGCGGCGGAACACTACAAGGCCTCGGGCCATGACGGATCGCCCATCGTGCTGATCGTGGCTGATACCGCGTTCCCGGGTGCGGTTGATGCGGCGGCACTGTTCCAGCAGTCGGCAGTCGCGGCAGGCATCCCGCTGGAAATCCAGCGTGTGCCCGACGATGGCTATTGGTCCGACGTGTGGAACGTCAAGCCGTTCTGCGCCAGCTATTGGGGCGGCCGCCCGGTGCAGGATCAGATGTGGTCGACGGCCTATCTGTCCACCGCCGACTGGAACGACACCAAGTACAACAACCCCGAGCTTGACGCCCTGATCCTGCAGGCGCGGGGCGAGACGAACACGGCGGAACGCACGATCATCTACAACAAGATCGGCGAGATCGTGCATGACGACGGCGGGACCATCTGCCCGATGTTCAACGATTTCGTGGATGCGCGCAGCGACAAGGTCATGGGCTACCTGAAGGACCCGAACTACGAACAGATGGGCGGCTGGGCTTCGGCGAAGACCTGGTTCGCCTAGGTTGTCGGTTCATCCGATCATCAAACTGGTGGCCCAGCGCATTGCGCTGGGCCTTCTTTTGCTGCTGGCCGTGTCGGTCCTGATCTTTGCCGCCACGCAGATACTTCCGGGCGACGTGGCACAGTCGATCCTCGGCCAGTCCGCCACCCCCGAAACCCTTGCCAACCTGCGCGAGGAACTGGGCCTGAACGAGCCCCCGGTGACGCGCTATTTCAATTGGCTGTTCGGCGTCCTGCAGGGCGATCTTGGCACCGCACTGACCAACGGGCAGGACATTGCCACGTCGATGGGCAAGCGTCTGGGCAATACCCTGTTTCTGGCCGGCACCGCCGCTATCGTGGCCGTGCCGCTGGCCATCCTTCTGGGCCTTCTGGCCGCACGCTATCGCAACCGCTGGCCGGACAAGGTGATTTCGATGGTCACGCTGGCCACCATTTCGGTGCCGGAATTTCTGGTGGGCTACATCGTCATCTACTTTCTGTCGGTCGAATTCCGTCTGTTCCTGTCGATGGCCAACGTCTATGACGGCATGCCTCTGGGCGAGCGGCTTTATACCATCACGCTGCCGGTGATCGTGCTGGTATTCGCCGTCCTTGGCCACATGATGCGGATGACCCGGGCGGCGATTCTGAACGTGCTCGAGTCCGCCTATGTCGAGACGGCGGAACTGAAGGGCCTGCCGCCCTTTACGGTCATCGCCCGCCATGCCCTGCCCAATGCCATCGCCCCCGTGGTCAACGTGGTGATGCTGAACCTGGCCTATCTGGTGGTGGGGGTGGTCGTGGTCGAGGTGGTGTTCGTCTATCCCGGCATGGGGCAGTATCTTGTCGATCATGTCGCCAAACGCGATGTGCCGGTGGTGCAGGCCTGCGGGTTGGTGTTCGCGGCCATCTACATCGGGCTGAACATCGCGGCGGATGTCATCTCTATCCTGGCCAACCCGCGCCTGAGGCACCCGAAATGAAGCGTATCCCGCTGGCCGCGATGATCGGGCTGACCTTTACCGGCGTCTATTTCTTCTGCGCCATCTTCGCCAACTGGATCGCACCCTACGGCATGGCCGAAGTGGTGGGCGACAGTTGGGAAGAATGGTCGTGGATGCACCCCCTTGGCACCGATTCCATCGGGCGTGACCTTCTGAGCCGGATGATCTGGGGCGGGCAGACGACGATCTTCGTCGCCACCTGCGCCACCATCGTATCCTTTGGACTGGGATCAGTGCTGGGGTTTCTGGCCGCCGTTCGGGGGGGCTGGGTGGATCAGCTTCTGTCCCGGTTCGTCGATCTGATGATGTCTATCCCCTCGCTGATCTCGGCGCTGGTGGTGCTGTCGGTCATGCCGGTGACGCTGCCCGTCTTGATTATGGTGATGGGCCTGCTGGACGCCACCCGCGTCTATCGCCTTGCCCGCGCCGTGGCGGTGGACATCACCGTGATGGATTATGTCGAGGCCGCGCGCCTGCGGGGCGAGAAACAAGGATGGATCATCTTCCGCGAAATCCTGCCCAACGCCCTGTCGCCCCTGGTCGCCGAAATGGGCTTGCGGTTCATCTTTGCGGTTCTGTTCATCTCGACCCTGTCGTTCCTTGGCCTTGGCGTACAGCCCCCCATGGCCGACTGGGGCGGCATCGTGAAGGAAAACAAGGAGGGGATCGTGTACGGCATCCCTGCGGCGTTGGTCCCGGCATTTGCCATCGCCACACTCGCAATCTCGGTCAACCTGATCGCCGACTGGGTGCTGAACCGCACCACCAGTCTGAAAGGGGGCCGCAGTGGCTGATATGGTCAGAGGCCCCCTCCTTGACATTCGCAACCTGCGGATCGAGGCCACGTCCTATCCGCCCGGAGAGCCGCCGCGCAATGTGACGCTGGTGCATGGCGTGTCGCTGACACTGGGCGCAGGCCGGGTGATGGGACTTATCGGCGAAAGCGGTGCTGGCAAATCCACCATCGGGCTGTCGTCGATGGCTTACGGTCGCGGTGGTGTGCGCATCACCGGGGGCGAGGTGTGGCTGAACGGGCGCGACATCCTCAAAGGCGGGGCAGGGGGCCTGCGCGCCCTTCGCGGGCGCGAGGTGACCTATGTCGCGCAATCGGCGGCGGCGGCGTTCAACCCGGCACGACAACTGATGGATCAGGTGATCGAGACCACGCTGCGCCACGGCCTGTCGTCGCGCGCCGAGGCCGAGGCGCGGGCGATCGGCCTGTTCAAGCGCCTTGGCCTGCCATCCCCCGAAACCATCGGCCAGCGCTATCCGCATCAGGTGTCGGGCGGTCAGTTGCAGCGCGTGATGACGGTGATGGCGCTGTGCCCCAAGCCCGACCTTGTGGTGTTCGACGAACCCACCACCGCGCTGGACGTGACCACCCAGATCGAGGTTCTGGCCGCGATCAAGGAAGCCATCCGCGACACCGGCGTGGGGGCGCTGTACATCACGCATGACCTTGCCGTGGTGGCGCAGGTGGCCGACGAGATCATGGTGCTGCGCGGCGGCAAACAGGTTGAGCTTGGCACGACCGACCAGATCATCAACGCCCCGCGTGAGGAGTATACCAAGGCGCTGGTGTCGGTCCGCTCCATCGAACACCACGAAAAACCCCCCGCCCCCCCGGTGCTGTCGGTGGCCAACATCACGGCGCGCTACAGGGGCACGTCGTTTGACGTGCTGAAGAACGTGACCGTTGATCTGCCGGCCGGCCAGACGCTGGCGGTGGTGGGCGAAAGCGGGTCGGGCAAATCGACGCTGGCGCGGGTGATTACCGGGCTTCTGCCCGCCTCTGCCGGGCGCATCACCTTTGCCGGGCGCACCCTGTCGGCAGACCTCAAGGGCCGCACCAAGGATGACCTGCGCGAATTGCAGATGATCTATCAGATGGCCGACGTGGCCATGAACCCGCGCCAGACCGTCGCCACCATCATCGGGCGCCCGCTGGAATTCTACTTTGGCCTGCGCGGTGCCGAGCGCGACAAACGGGTGCAGGAGTTGCTGGACGAGATCGAGATGGGGCGCGGCTATGCCGACCGCTATCCGGCGGAACTGTCCGGCGGCCAGAAGCAGCGCGTCTGCATCGCCCGGGCACTTGCCGCCAAGCCGAAACTCATCATCTGCGACGAGGTGACAAGCGCCCTCGACCCGCTGGTCGCGGACGGCATCCTGAAGCTGCTGCTGGACCTGCAGGCGCGCGAAGGGGTGGCGTATCTGTTCATCACCCATGATCTTGCCACCGTCAAAGCCATCGCTGACCGCATCGCGGTGATGTACAAAGGCGAAGTGCGCCGCTATGGCCAGAAGTCCGACGTTCTGGCCCCGCCGTTCGATGACTATACCGACCTTCTCTTGTCATCTGTCCCCGAGATGCGTCTGGGCTGGCTGGAAGAAGTGCTGGCGCATCGGCGGATGGAATCCGCTGGCAACTGACGGCACCGGCAGAACCGGGGGGCTGTCTGCCCCCCGGACCCCCCGAGGATATTTCTCCAAAGATGAAAGCAGGCGGGCTTTCATCTTTGCTCAAGTATCCTCGGGGGGGGCCGAAGGCGGGGGGCAGACGGCCCCCCTTTTCTGTTGTCACGCAGCGTAGTCTGACCCCTCGGCGTCCAGAATGCTGCGCAATTCGCGCAGGTGCATGTCGGCGAAGGCGGGGTAAGCCTCCCATTCCTGGGCGGTCTTTTCGGCCACAGCCTCGGGCAGCACCCGAAGCGGCCGGCCGGTTTGCAGGGCGCGGATGTAGGTGTCGGCGGCGCGTTCAAAATAGTACATACGGTTCCACGCCTCGGCGACACTGCGGCCGATGATCAGGATGCCGTGGTTGCCCATCACCATCGCGATGGTCTTGGGATCGCCCAGCATCCCCGCACAGCGCGCACCCTCGGCATCAAACGCCATGCCGCCATAGGCGTCGTCCACCACATGCCGGTTGTGGAACATGGCCGATGTCTGGTCGATGGCGGGCAGGTGGCTGTCGGCAAGCGACGCCAGCACCGTTGCCTGCACCGAATGCACATGCATCACGCAGCGCGCATGCGGACAGGCGCGGTGGATGGCCCCGTGCAGGCCCCAGGCGGTGGGGTCGGGGGCGTCGGGGCGGTCCATCGTGGCGGGGTCGTTGGCGTCGATCTCGACCAGGTCCGACGCGCGGATACGGCTGAAGTGGCGGCCGTTGGGGTTGATGAGGAACTTCGTGCCGTCATCATTCACGGCCAGCGAGAAGTGGTTGGCGATGGCCTCGTGCATCCGTTCGCGCACGGTCCAGCGGAAGGCCGCGGCAAGGTCGCTGCGCAGGGCGGTGTGGGTCAGGTTCGGGATCATGTTCATGGCGTGTCTCCTGTCGGCAGGGTGCCGTTGGCAAGTGCTGCAAGGGCGGCGGTGATGCGGTCAAAACTGGCGCGGGCGCGGGGCACCGTGTGGCGTGCGCGCAGATAGCCGTGGACGAGGCCCACCTCGACCGTCGCCTCGGCGCGGCCCCCGGCGGCGCGGATGCGGTCGCGGTAAAGCCGCGCATCATCGCACAGGGGATCGCAACCGGCTGCAAAGATTGCGGTCGGGGGCAAGCCGCTGAAATCGCTGTCCTGCAGTGCGGCGGCGGTGGGGTCGGGGGTTGGGTCATCGCTGCCGTGGCGGAGGCGGCGGTAGAACGCCACATCCGCCGCCGTCAGCATCGGTGCATCGGCATGGGTCACATAGCTGCCCCCGTCCGAAGGCCCGCCAAGGCCCGGATAGATCAGCACCTGCCCCAGTACCCGCACCCTGCTGCCCCGCAGCGCATGGGCGACGCTGGCCGCCAGTGCCCCGCCCGCCGAATCGCCTGCAAGGATGACCGGCCCGAAGGCCGCCGCCACCGCACGGGTGGCAGACAGGGCATCGTCAAAGGCCGCCGGGTGCAGGTGCTCGGGGACAAGCCGGTAGTCGACGCTGATCACCCTTAGCCCGGTCGCGGCACAGGCCTCGGCGCAGATGTCGTCGTGGCTGTCCAGCCCGCCGACCACGAACCCGCCGCCGTGGAAGTACACGACGGTCACCGCCGATGGCCCGGCCTCGTAGCGGCGGGTCGGGACATGGCCCAGCAACGCATCAGTGACCGACACGTCTTGAGGGCGCGGTTGGCGAAAGAAGGCGCACATCGCGTCATAGACCCGACGCTGCCCGGCAATGTCGAGATCGATCGCATCCGCCGGATAGGCCGCATTCGTGCGGTCGATAAACGCCCAGGTCGGGGCGTCGATAAGGGTCCGGTAAGGGGAATCGCGCATCCTGCCCTCGGCGATTGTGGCAGCCACAGGGTGCCTGCATCCGATCTGACGCGCAATCGCCACAATGGCGGGGGGACTGACCTTGAAAAGGTCCGACTGGGCCGTATTGCGGCCCCATCGGGGGGGTCAAATGGGGACAACGACGATGATGAATGCGAAAGGCGACCTGTCATGCAACTGTTCCGTTCCTTCGATCAGGAAGATGCCGCTCTGGTCGGCTGGGGTGTGCGCATCCTGTTGCTGGCACCCAACGGTGGCGAAGGCGGCGCGCGGATTGCCGAGCGTTTACAAGGGTTCGGCGGTCTGATCGAGGCCGAGTATGATGAGTTTGCGGCACTTGAGGCGCTTCAGGCCGACGCCACGGGGTTCGGTCTGTTCGTCATGGAATGCGACCCCTACGGCGGGCTGGCCGCGGGACGGCGCGTCATGTCGATGATCGGGCTGGCCGCGGAACGGACGCGCTGCATCCTGATTTCGCGTGAGGTTGCGGTGCAGACCTTCCCCGAAGATCCGCTGCAGCCGATCCTGTTGCGCTCACCCCTGTCGGCGGTGGCGCTGCGGGTGGGGTTCGAGCATGCCTTGCGCGACAGGCTCGTGTATCAGGCAGCCTGACGCGGGACCGGCGCGGCTTGCCCACACCGAGCCCGCACGGGGCTGCCCCTTGGCCGGATCGTCGAGGTGCTGCGTTCAGGCCAGCGACAGGTTCGTCGCCGATTCGCGCCCGTCACGGCCCGCTTCGATGTCAAACGTCACCGCCTGCCCGTCCTTGAGCCCGCGAAGCCCCGCACGTTCCAGTGCCGTGATGTGTACGAACACGTCCTTCCGGCCACCCTCGGGCGCGATAAACCCGAAGCCCTTCGTTTCATTGAACCATTTCACGGTGCCTTTGGCCATCGTGAACACTCCTGTCTGTCTGCCGCCCGCGGTATTGCGGCGGCCCGGCACGTCAGCTTGGATCGATGGGCTGTGGCCGTTTTGGACGGGAGACAGGTCGATAGAGATAACGTCGCGCGAAAAATATGCTCGCGCACAAATTGAAAATCAAGGGGCTTTGCAGGGGGCAAACAGCCGGCCCCTGGGCGCGTCAGAACGGCGTGGTCAGTTCCGCCACTTTCGCCGTCTTGTCGAAAATGCAGATCATCCGTTCGGCCCCCGGTGCCCCGCCTTCTGGGGTGACGGTGACGATGGCCGCGCCGTAATGCTCTGATCCAAATGGATTGACCTCAACCACAACGTCGCCCGGCTGGCCGACAAGCGCCGCGCAGGCCGCCTCGACCTCGGTACGGAATTCTGCCCAGGCCCCATCGCCGGACGCCCAGACGGGCATTGCGACAAGCGCCAGCGTGGCAAGGATCGGGGCAGAGGGGCGCATCAGGAACTCCGGCGACAAGGGCCGTTACAGCAATTGAGGACAGCGGCGGGCAGCACAAGCGCTGTCACGAAACTGTCACGCAACCGTTGCATATCCGTAGTCCTCGCCCGCTAGGCCCTGTGTCCAAGGGCGCATCCGGTGCCCCTGCCAAGCGAATCCCCACCAGGAGACACAGAACATGTCCTTCATGAAACTCAGCGCCTCGGCCCTTGCCATTGCGGCAGTGTCGGCAACGGCGGCAATGGCCCGCGATCAGGTGCAGGTCACCGGCTCGTCCACCGTGCTGCCCTATGCCACCATCGTGGCCGAAGCCTTTGGCGAGAATTTCGATTTCCCGACCCCCGTGGTCGAAGGCGGCGGCTCAGGTGCCGGCCGTGCCAAGATGTGTGAAGGCGTGGGCGAAAACACCGTCGACATCGCCAACTCGTCCTCGCGGATCACGCAAAAGGATATCGACACCTGTGCGGCGAACGGCGTGACCGAAGTGATCGAAGTGCGCTTTGGCTATGACGGCATCGTGTTCGCCTCGGCCGTTGCCGGCCCCGAGTTCGCGCTGACGCCCACCGATGTGTACAACGCGGTTGCGGCCAACGTGGCCAAGGACGGTGCGGTTGTCGCCAACCCGATGACCAAGTGGTCCGAAGTCAACGCCGCCCTGCCGGATCAGGAAATCCTGGTTCTGGTGCCCGGCACCAAGCACGGCACGCGCGAAGTGTTCGACACCAAGGTGATCGTCGCCGGCTGCAAGGAAACCGGTGCCTATGACCTGTTCCTCGCCACCGCCGAAGGCGCTGACGACAAGGAAAAGGGTTCCGCTGCGACCAAGAAGTGCAACGAACTGCGCACCGATGGCCGGTCGATCGACATCGACGGCGACTATACCGAAACCCTCGCCCGTCTGGATGCCGACAAAACCGCTGTCGGCGTGTTCGGCCTGTCGTTCTACCAGAACAACACCGACAAGCTGCGCGTCGCCACGATGAGCGGCGTCGTCCCCTCGACCGAAACCATCGCATCGGGTGACTATCCGGTGTCGCGTCCGCTGTACTTCTACGTCAAGAAGGCCCACATGGACGTGATCCCCGGCCTGCCGGAGTATGTCGAGTTCTTTGTGTCCGACGACATGGCAGGCCCGAATGGCCCCTTGGCCCAGTATGGTCTGGTGTCCGACCCCGAGCTGGCCAAGACCCAGGAAATGGTCAAGAACCGCACCCCGATGGGCCCGCTGGAATAAGCTGACGCGTCTTGCGGGGCGGCACCACCCGGTGCCGCCCCGTTACCCTTTTTTGCCCCGGGGGCTTCATGTCGGTACTGCTTTTGTTGATCGTGATCGGCGTGCTTGCCATTGCCGGGTTCGTGATTTCCCGCCATCGCGCCGTGTCGATGGCCGCAGGCGATATTCGGGGCCTGCACTCGCTACCGGGCTACTATGGCTGGCACGGGTTCATCATGGTGGCGGTGCCATCGGCGCTGTTCCTGATGTTCTGGCTGCTCGCACAGCCCTTGGTGATCGAGCGGCAACTGACCGCGTACCTGCCCGCCCAGATGTCCGGCGACGCCTCTGCCCAAACGCTGTTCATGGCCGACGTGCGCCGGGTGGCCGAGGGGCTGGATACCGCCGTGGTGCAGGGCGCCCTGACGGAAGAGGACGCAGGCCGCATCCGCACCGAGTTTACCGACGTGCGTGAACGTCTGGCCTCGGTCGGCGTGGCCCTTGGGGCCGATGTATCGCCGCAGGTGCTGTTCGCGGCGCAGAAATATCGCGGGCTGGCGGCCACCGGGGCCGTCGCGCGCACTGTCATAGCACTCCTGTTGGCCGTCGGCGGACTGGCCCTTGCCCTGCGCCTGACGCACCCCGAGTTTCGCGCGCGAAACAGGGTTGAGGCTGTGGTGCTGGCGCTGTTGATCCTGGCCTCGTCCATCGCGATCCTGACCACGGTGGGGATCGTGCTGTCGATGCTGTCGGAATCGATCCGGTTCTTTTCGCTGTACCCTGCCGCGGATTTCTTCTTTGGCCTGACCTGGTCGCCCAACTTTGCCGGCGACAGCGAGTTGGGCCTCTTGCCGCTGATCTGGGGCACCCTGTACATCAGCCTGGTGTCGATGATCGTCGCCGTCCCCATCGGCCTTTTCACCGCCGTCTACCTTGCCGAATACGCATCCAGCCGCGTCCGTTCGGTTGTGAAACCGCTGATCGAGGTCATCGCCGGCATCCCGACCGTAGTGTTCGGCCTGTTCGCACTTGTCACCGTCGGCCCGTTCCTGCGCGACTGGTTTGCACAGCCCTTGGGCCTCGGATCATCAGGTTCGTCGGTGATGACGGCCGGCATCGTGATCGGCATCCTCAACATTCCGTTCATCAGTTCATTGGCCGATGACATCATCAACGCCGTGCCGCAGTCGATGCGCGACGGAAGCTATGGCCTTGGCGCCACCAAATCCGAAACCATCCGTCAGGTGGTCCTGCCGGCTGCCCTGCCGGGGATCATGGGCGCTGTCCTGATGGCCGGCAGCCGTGCGATTGGCGAGACGATGGTGGTGTCGATGGGCGCAGGCGCCGCGGCCAAGCTGGACCTGAACCCGTTTGAGGCGATGACGACAATCACCGTCAAGATCGTCAGCCAGTTGACCGGCGACACTGAATTCAACAGCCCCGAAACGCTGGTCGCCTTTGCACTGGGCATGTCGCTGTTCGTGATCACACTGGGGCTGAACATCCTGGCCCTGATGATCGTGCGCAAGTACAAGGAGCAGTACGAATGACCGACGCCACCGCCCAGGGCATGCCTGCCAAGCGCCACGCGACGTCACTGCTGACAGCCGACCCGCTGATGCTGCGCCGCAACCGCGCTGAATCGCGGTTCAAGATCTACGGCATCGCCGCGATCTGCGTCAGCCTGATCACCCTTGCGATCATGCTGTTCACGATCTTCCGCGATGGCACATCGGCCTTCCGGCAGGCCTACATCGCATTTCCCGTCACGCTCGATGCCGCCGTGCTTGACCCAAGCGGCAACCGCAACCGTGACGAGATGGCCAAGATCAGCACCATCGGCTACACCAAGGTGATGGCCGAGGCGCTGAATACCTTCCTCGATGCCAAGGGCATCAAGGTGGAAGGCGTCGATGCCAAGGCCGTGGGCGAGATGCTGTCGAAGGACGCACCCGCCCGCCTGCGCGACCGCGTGCTGGAGGACCCGTCGCTGTTGGGTCAGACGCTCGATGTAAGCGCCTATGCGACCGGCCGCATTGACGGCTACATCAAGGGCCGGGTCACCCGCGAAACGGCGGCACGCGATTCCAACGTGACGCCCGAGCAGTTGGACGTCGCCGACAAACTGCGCGCAGCGGGCATCCTGTCGACCGGCTTCAACCCCGGCTTCCTGACCAACCCCGACGCATCCGACCAGCGGCCCGAGGCGTCGGGCCTTGGCGTGGCGATCATCGGGTCGGCTTACATGATGATGCTTGTCCTGATCTTCACCTTGCCGGTGGGCGTGGCCGCTTCGATCTATCTTGAGGAATTCGCCCCGAAAAACACGCTGACCGACCTGATCGAGGTCAACATCTCGAACCTTGCCGCCGTCCCATCCATCGTGTTCGGCATCCTCGGCCTTGCCATCTTCATCAACTTTGCCGGTCTGCCGCAGTCATCGTCACTTGTCGGCGCCTTGGTCATCTCGCTGATGACCCTGCCCACCATCATCATCGCCACGCGGTCATCCCTGCGCGCCGTTCCGCCATCAATCCGCGATGCGGCGCTTGGCATCGGCGCGTCCAAGATGCAGACGGTGTTCCACCATGTGCTGCCGCTGGCGATGCCCGGCATCCTGACCGGCACCATCCTGGGTCTAGCCAGCGCCCTTGGCGAAACCGCGCCCCTCCTCCTGATCGGCATGGTGGCCTTTGTCACCAACTATCCCGCCGGGCCGCTGGACGGGGGTGTGCTTGACCCCGCCACGGCCCTGCCGGTGCAGGTCTATTCCTGGGCGTCACGCTCGGATCCGGCCTTTATCGAACGTTCGGCCGGGGCGATCATCGTGCTTCTGGTCTTTCTGGTCATCATGAACGCCGTCGCAATCCTGTTGCGCCGCCGCTTCGAACGGCGCTGGTAGAAGGGAACCCCCAGCCATGAACGACATGCGCATTGCGGAGAGAGAAGTGGATACGCTGCAGAACAAGATCACCGCACGGGGCGTGCAGGTGCATTACGGGACGACGCACGCGCTCAAGGATGTCGATGTCGACATTCTGGACAAGACCGTGACCGCCTTCATCGGCCCCTCGGGCTGTGGCAAGTCCACCTTCCTGCGCTGCCTGAACCGGATGAACGACACCATCCCGGTGTGCAAGGTGACCGGCAAGATCCTGCTGGAAGGCGAAGATATCTATGACAAACGCGTCGATCCGGTGCAGTTGCGCGCCAAGGTCGGCATGGTGTTCCAGAAACCGAACCCCTTCCCCAAGTCGATCTATGACAACGTGGCCTACGGCCCCAAAATCCACGGCCTGACCCGCGCCAAGGCCGAACTGGACGAGATCGTCGAGAAAAGCCTGCGCAAGGCCGCCCTGTGGAACGAGGTCAAGGATCGCCTGCAATCACCCGGCACCGGCCTTTCGGGTGGCCAGCAACAGCGCCTGTGCATCGCGCGCGCCGTGGCGACGGGGCCGGAAGTGCTGTTGATGGACGAACCCTGTTCCGCCCTTGACCCTATTGCGACAGCACAGGTCGAGGAACTGATCGACGAGTTGCGCAGCCAGTTTTCGGTGGTGATCGTCACCCACTCGATGCAGCAGGCGGCGCGGGTCAGCCAGAAGACCGCCTTCTTCCATCTGGGCTATCTGGTCGAATACGGCGAGACGGGCCAGATCTTCACCAACCCCAAAGACCCCCGCACGGAATCGTACATCAGCGGCCGGATCGGCTGAGGAGCAAGCCCAAGATGAACAGCGAACGGCACATTGCGACGGTCTTTGACCGCGACCTTGAGGCGATCCAGGCCACGATCATGAAAATGGGCGGTCTGGTCGAGGCGGCGATCCTTGACGCCGCACAGGCGCTTGACACCCGCGATCAGGAACTGTCCGACAAGGTGGTGCGCGGCGATGCCGCCATCGACGCGCTTGAGGAACTGGTGAATACCGAATGCGCCCGCGTCATCGCGCTGCGCGCCCCCACCGCGACCGACCTGCGCACGGTGCTGACGGTGATGAAGATCGCGGCCAGCCTGGAACGCTGCGGCGACTATGCCAAGAACCTTGCCAAACGCTCGACCGTGCTGTCGCAGATGCCGCCGGTCAACGGCGCTGCCGGGTCGGTGCGGCGGATGGCCAAGCTGGTGGAACACCTGTTGAAGGACGCGCTTGATGCCTTCATCCACCGCGATGCCGCCCTTGCCGCCGACGTGCGCCTGCGCGACCGCGAGGTCGATCAGATGTACAATGCCCTCTTCCGCGAATTCCTGACCCACATGATGGAAGACCCCCGCAACATCAGCGCCTGCATGCATCTGCACTTCATCGCCAAGAACATCGAACGGGTGGGCGACCATGCGACGGGCATTGCCGAACAGGTGACCTACCTCGTCACCGGTACCCTTCCGGCAGAACAGCGGCCCAAGGGCGACACCACCGCCTTCGATACGGGGAAATGATCTGAATGGCCGGAAACGAACAGCCGACCGTCCTGGTGGTCGAAGACGAAAGCGCGCAACGCGAGGTTCTGACCTACAACCTTGAGGCCGAAGGGTTCCGCGTGGCCTCGGCCGAGAACGGCGAAGAGGCGCTGTTGCTGGTTGATGAGGTATCGCCCGACATCATCGTGCTGGACTGGATGCTGCCCAATGTCTCGGGGATCGAGGTGTGTCGCCGGCTGAAATCCCGCGCCGATACGCGCCTTGTGCCGATCATCATGCTGTCCGCCCGGTCCGAAGAGGTTGACCGCGTACGCGGTCTTGAAACCGGCGCCGATGACTATGTGATCAAGCCCTATTCCGTTGTCGAGTTGATGGCCCGCGTCCGCACCCAGTTGCGCCGGGTGCGCCCGTCGTCGGTGGGGGTGCAGCTTGAGTTTGCCGATATCACGCTTGATCCCGAAACCCACCGGGTGTTCCGGTCGGGGTCCACCCTCAAACTCGGGCCAACCGAGTTTCGCCTGCTGACCACCTTCATGGAAAAGCCGGGCCGGGTCTGGAGCCGCGAGCAATTGCTTGACCGGGTCTGGGGCCGCGACATCTATGTCGATACCCGCACCGTCGATGTCCACATCGGACGGCTGCGCAAGGCGCTTTGCGCCTTTGGCGGCGACGACCCGCTGCGCACGGTGCGCGGGGCAGGATACGCGCTCGGATGATTTGAAGTATCATTACCAGATGGTATCGCGTCTTAGGAAATTTTTGGAACCCGTACTATTTGAGCATCATGGGCCACTATCCTTCACAAGCTAGTGATCCGCCCGTTTCTCTTCCGTCTGATGCTAAGGCCCTCCAGTCATCTAATGCGAGGATCTCGGGAAAC
Organism: Rhodobacterales bacterium; assembly: GCA_038209775.1. GTDB lineage: Bacteria > Pseudomonadota > Alphaproteobacteria > Rhodobacterales > Rhodobacteraceae > JBBQXK01. Next base: position 34,839 of record JBBQXK010000016.1, read on the forward strand.
ACGGATTCGTAAAAGGCAATACGTTCGCTGGAATCAAGAAGTTTAAGGCGCAACCACACGAAGAAGTCTTCGGGATAATAGCCATAACGGGCAAGCTCAAAAACTGCCGTCACGAAAAAAACATCTGTCCCAATCTCTTTCACATAGCTAGAAAAATTATCTCGTACTTCTTCGTCTTTATCGCTCCCGCTGTCGAAGCTTCTCCAAGCATCCGCAAGCGTCAAGAGGTGCGCCTCTGCAAAGAAATAGAAGGGCATCAACTCTTCGCGCGCTGTTTCATCAAAGGCCTCAGACCAAAATGAACAAGACATTTCTCTAGCGTTGGTAAATCTGAAACCTTGCGGATCGGCGCGAACAAAGTTACTTCTAGTGGAAAGGTACTTCGAGATTATCTCTGAGCCATTCAATCCGGATGCCTCTGTTGGGACATAGATCAAGTGTAGCTTTGGATTTTCAAAGACGCGATCCGCTAACTCGACGTCCCTTTCTTCAAGCCTATCATAGTTTGAATCCCATTGCTGTTCTGCATAATAGTTGAAGGCATAATATGCGACACCAAGCCCGAAGACGGTTGCTATCGCTGTAACCCCGGAGAAAATGGTATCCATCTTCATCGTCTGCCCACCTTTTAACTCTATCAGATCGACGTGGTTGTCGAACCTGCGGACTTCAAGGGGTTGCCAGCCAATAGCAAGCTTGAGCGGTTCATTGTTTGGTTGATGCAGCGAAATGTAGCGGGCTAAAGCCCGCCAAGGACCATCTCTTGACTACTTAAGCGAGATGCGCCTTGAAATGCGCAATCGTCCGCTCCCACGCCAGCTTGGCCGCAGCCTCGTCATAGCGGGGCGTGGAATCGTTGTGAAACCCGTGGTTGGTGCCCGGATAGATGTGCGCTTCATAGGCCGTACCCGCCGCCTTCAGCGCCGCCTCATACGCAGGCCAGCCCTTGTTCACATTCTCGTCCGTCTCGGCAAAATGGAACAGAAGGGGGGCCTTGATCGACCCCACCTGTCCCGGGTCCGCCTGCCGCCCATAGAACGGCACCGCCGCCGCCAGTTCGGGAATGGCGACCGACGCCGCATTCGACACACCGCCGCCATAGCAGAACCCGGTGATCCCCACCTTGCCGGTGCTGGCCGGATGCGTGACCATCCACTCAACGGCGGCAAAGAAATCGTTCATCAGCTTGGTCCCGTCGACCGTCTGCTGCAACTCGCGGCCCTTTTCGTCATTTCCCGGATAGCCCCCGACCGAGGTCAGCCCGTCGGGCGCCAGTGCCACGAACCCGGCCTTGGCCACCCGCCGCGCCACATCCTCGATATAGGGGTTCAGCCCCCGGTTCTCATGCACCACGACGACCGCCGGGAAACGCCCGTCACCAGCTGGTCGCACCAGATAGCCGCGCACCTCGCCATGCCCCTCGGGCGACGGATAGGTCACATACTCGGCCACAATGTCCACGTCGGTGAAACTCAGCTGCTGCGCCATCGCGTAATCCGGGCTCATCATGCCCAGGATCGCCATCGCGGTCAGCCCGCCCACCGCGAACTTGCCCGCCCGGTCCAGAAACTCGCGCTTGGTGATGCGCCCGTGGACGTAGAAATCATACAACTCAAGGATCTCGGGGTGGAAATCCTTGGCGGTCATCCGGGTCATGGCCTGTCCTCGCATCTGGTTCATGTATCCCTGAATGATACCGCAGTCCGCGGCCGGGAACCGATCAAGCCCGCGTCATCGCCCCCCGAAATCCCGCCAACCCGCCACACCCCCCTGAGTCCCCCCCGCCACAGGTTGCCCCCCCTCATCTAGGGCCGTTGCATATCCCCTATGCAATCCTTCGGTCCCGCACTATCTTCTTGTGTGCGAACGGGGGGCTACACCCCGGCGCTAGAGGCAGGTTCAATCGGCAATAAGGGAGGTGGCCCATGCGCTGCCCGTTCTGCGGTAACATCGACACCCAGGTAAAGGATTCCCGCCCGGCCGAGGATCACGTCTCGATCCGGCGGCGGCGGTTCTGCCCCGCATGCGGCGGCCGCTTCACCACCTATGAACGTGTGCAATTGCGCGATCTGGTGGTCATCAAATCATCCGGCAAGCGTGAGGATTTCGACCGCTCGAAACTCGAACGCTCGATCCGCATCGCCATGCAGAAACGCCCCATCGACCCCGAACGTATCGACCAGATGATATCGGGCATCGTGCGGCGGCTGGAATCGTTGGGTGAAACCGACATCCCGTCGAAAGAGATCGGCGGCATCGTGATGGAAAGCCTGGCCCGCATCGACACCGTGGCCTATGTGCGCTTTGCCAGTGTTTACAAGAACTTCCAGGCGGCGGATGACTTTGACCGTTTCGTCAGTGAACTCCGGCCCCAGGCCCCGACGGAAGAGTGACCGACGCCGCCCAAGACGGCGACCACATGGCCCACGCGCTTGCCCTTGCGGCGCGGGGGCTTGGGCGGACATGGCCCAACCCGGCGGTCGGCTGCGTCATCGTGCAGGGCGCCCGCATCGTCGGGCGCGGCTGGACGCAGGTCGGCGGCAGGCCCCACGCCGAGGTGCGCGCCTTGGCGCAGGCCGGGCCGCTGGCGCGCGGGGCCACGGCCTATGTCACCTTTGAGCCCTGCGCCCACCACGGCCAGACCCCCCCTTGCGCCGATGCCCTGATTGCCGCCGGAGTGGCCCGTGTGGTCACTGCGGCGACGGACCCCGACCCCCGGGTGCAGGGCCGCGGCCATGCGATGCTGCGCGCCGCCGGGATCGCGGTGACCGAGGGTGTTCTTGGCGCACAGGCGCGTATGCTGAACGCCGGGTTCCTGCTGCGGGTCACGCAAGGTCGCCCCCTTGTCACCCTGAAGCTTGCCATGTCGCTGGACGGGCGCATCGCCAATGCCGCCGGGGCCAGCCGCTGGATCACCGGCCCCCTAGCGCGCCGCGCGGTCCATGCGATGCGCGCGTGCCATGATGCGGTGATGGTCGGGATCGGCACCGCGCTGGCCGACGATCCCGACCTGACGGTGCGCGATCTTGGGCTTGCCCACCAACCCCTGCGCATCGTCCTCGACACCCACCTGCGCCTGTCGCCCACCAGCCGCCTTGCCCGCACAGCGCAAGACCTGCCGGTCTGGGTCTGCCACGGCTCCAAAGCAAACGCCAAAGCGGCAGGTCACCTGGCCGATGCCGGTGTCCGCCTCATCCCCTGCACCACAGACGCATCGGGCCATCTCGACCTTGCCCAAACCCTGCAGACCCTCGGTCGCGAAGGCCTCACCCGCGTCTTCTGCGAAGGCGGCGGCACCCTCGCCGCCGCCCTGATCGCCGCCAACCTCGCCGACCGCTTGATCACGTTCCACGCAGGCCACGCCTTCGGCGCGTCAGGCACCGCCGCAATCGGCCCCCTTCCCGGCACCCCCCTCGGGCCCCCCGACTTCACCCCCGACCGCGTCGAGCAGATCGGCCCCGACAGCGTCACCTATTGGAGCCGCTCCCCGGCGCACCTTTGATTTCGCCTTTGCGGAAATATCCCACGGGGGGTCCGGGGGGTGTGAAACCCCCTGGTCCTACCTCCGCCCATAGTACAGACCCACGACATGCTCGGCTTCGGCAAAGAACAACCACCGCGCCGCAAATGCCCCCGCCAGATGCGCCGTGGCTGCCACGAAAATCCCCGCAAACGATGGCACCATCACCAGCACCACTGCCGGCACCAGACCCGCCAGCCCCACCGCAATCAGCCGCAACCGCGCCGCATGCCGCCGCCCCACCACATGGATCATCTCGCGCAACAGATAGTTGTCCCCGGTATGCGGCCACTCGAACACCGATACCTCGCCCACAAGGCCGGTTGCCGTGCCCATCGTCTGGCCCGCCCGCGCGAATTGCCCGTCACCCAGCCGGAACGCCACCCGCAGCAGCACCACCAGCCCCAGACAGGCCAGCGCAGCACTGCGCGCATGCCCCGACAGGATCAGCCCCCCGCTCACCGCAAAGCCCAGAAACAGCACCGGCGTCACCCAGTGATGCCAGCGCGGTACGGCGCGGATCTGGGCATAGATCATCCCCGTCGCCGCGACCGACGCCACTGCAAGAACCGCGCCCAACCACCCGATCACGCGCGGAAATCCCAGACCCAGCCAATCCGACAACGCCATCGGCGCCAGCACCAAAAGGGCCGCCACCGACAACACCGCCTCGCGCGACAGCCAGCTTGTGCGCCACTGGGTAAACGCCAGCAGCGCCCGCTGCGGATTGCCCAGATGGAACGCCGACGATACCAGCCCCGCCAGCGCAAGCCCGTACCCCAACCCCCAGACCCAGAACGCCGCCCAGCCCTCAACCCCGACCAGCCCCGCCCCAAGACAGGCCAGAAACCCGAACCCCATCCCCGACAACACCGTGAACACAATGACCGAAGGTGCCGGATGCATTCAGATCTTCCCCAGCATCCGGTCAAGCCACCCGGCAAACCCGGTCGCCTTCAGGTCCAGAAGTGGCGCCAGCAACGACGCCTCGCGCCGCACGTCCTTCTTGCGGGTCGGCAGGTACTTGTTCACCGGCCGTGTACCAAGGTCGGGCAAAAGGTCAAAGCCGCCCCGTGCCGCAACCAGTTGGCTGACGGCGCTGGACGGATCACCAAGATCGCCGAAATGGCGGGCACCCGTAGGGCAGGTGCGCACGCAGGCCGGTTCGCGGTCTTCCTCGGGCAGGTTCTCGTTATAGATACGGTCGACGCAAAGGGTGCATTTCTTCATCACCCCCGCCGCCGCATCCATCTCTCGCGCGCCGTAAGGGCAGGCCCAGGCACACAGCCCGCAACCGATGCAGGCGTCCTCGTTCACCAGCACAATCCCGTCCTCGGCCCGCTTGTAGCTGGCCCCCGTGGGGCAGACGGTGACGCAAGGCGCATCCTCGCAATGCAGGCACGACCGGGGGAAGTTCACGATTTGTGCCGGGCCTTCAGCCGGTTGCACCTGATAGCTGTGAACCCGGTTGAGGAACGTCCCCGAAGGGCTTGCACCATAAGGATCCTGATCCGACAGCGGCACCCCATAGCCCTGATCGTTCCACCCCTTGCAGGCCGTCACGCAGGCATGACAGCCGACGCAGGTATCAAGGTCGATAACCAGTCCCAGTTTCACCTTGGAAGGCGGTGGAAGTGCAGTCATGGCCCGACCCCTGACCCAGAGGCTGTTGCCCGGCTGCTGCCGAATACCTCATCGAAACCGCTGCTCATGCGTCACCGTCCCTTCGGAATTTTCGAAAATTCCGGTCAAAATTCTTGGAAGAATTTTGTGTCGGGCGCCCCCCGCCGGTCGTTGGCAGCGCAGCAATGCCCGCAAATTGCGGTTCGCTCACCGCCTGCCGCCCGACCTTTTCGATCCTGACCCGCAGATCGAACCACGCCGCCTGTCCCGTCACCGGATCGGCGTTGGACCAGCGCATGCCGTCACCCTTGGCCGGCAGCAACTCGTGGATCAGGTGGTTCAGCAGGAACCCCTTCGTGGCCTCCGGCGCATCCGTATCCAGGCCCCAGGCCCCCTTGCGCTTGCCGATGGCGTTCCAGGTCCAGACGGTGTTCTCGTTAAGCGCCGCCATATGCGCCACCGGCACCACAATCTCGCCCGCAGGCGACGACAGCCGTGCCCAGTCGCCATCGGAAAAACCGTGGGTTTTCCATACCTTGGTGGGCACATACAGCAGGTTCCGCCCATGGATCTGGCGCAGCCAGGTATTCTGCGACCCCCAGCTATGGTACATCGCCATCGGTCTTTGCGTCAGCGCGTGCAGGGGAAACCCCTCGGCCCCGGTATCGCCAAAGGGCGGATACCAGACCGGCAACGGGTCCATCGCCAGCCGCAACTGTGCGCGCAGATGGTCGGGCGGCTGGACAAAACCGTGCCCCTCGGCCGCCAGTTGGAACCGCCGCATCGGCTCGGAGTACAGCGGGAACAGATAGGGTTGGGGGCTGTCGAAGAAACTCATCGACACCGCCCAATCCTGATAGGCCATGTTCCACGGCTTGAAATACGCGGCCCCCGCAGGCACATGCGCCTGAAAGAACCCGCCGTTCGCGATATAGGCGTCAAGCTGCCCTTCGTTCGGCGCACCCCGCCCGGTCGCCGTCCCATCCCCGCGATACCCGATCAGGGGGCCGACACCGGGACGGCGTTCGTGACGCTGGATATAGTCGGCATAGTCCGCAAACTTCGCCGTCCCGTCCGGCATCGTCATCCCCGGCAACCCCAACCGCACCCCAAGGTCCAGCAGCACCGACTGGAACCCCCGCACATCGCGGTCAGGTTCCACCACAGGCCAACGGATCGCGTCACCCGCCGCATCAGGCTCGGATATCGGCCGATCCAGCAGTGATATGCAGTCATGCCGTTCCAGATAGGTGGTGTCGGGCAGGATCAGGTCGGCATAAGCCACCATTTCGGACGCATAGGCGTCGGAATAGATGATGCGCGGAATGACATACTCGCCCGCGGCGTCCTTGTCGGTCAGCATCCGCATGACCTCGGCGGTATTCATCGACGAATTCCACGCCATGTTCGCCATGTACAAGAACAGGGTGTCGATCCGGTACGGATCCCCCGCATGCGCGTTCGGTATGACCATCTGCATCAGGCCATGCGCCGAGAACGGGTTCTCCCAACTGAACGCCTTGTCGATGCGCGCGGGGCTGCCATCGGCCCGCAACGCCAGTTGGTCCGGGCCGCGCACATAGCCCAGATGCGGCCCGGCCAGCGGTTTGCCCGGGGCGGCGGTATAGTGCGGCGTCGGGTGCGCCTCGACCGGTTTCGGATAGGGCGGCTTCATCCGCCAGCCACCGGGGGTCTCGACCGACCCCAACAGCACCTGCAGCAGATGCAGCGCGCGCGCGGTCTGGAAACCGTTGGAATGGGCGGAAATACCGCGCATGGCGTGGAACGATACCGGGCGGCCTACCATCCGGTCATGCTTGTCGCCACGGAAATCGACCCAAGGCTCTTCGATCACCACCGGTGCATCAAACGCCGCCGCCGCGATGTCGGCGGCCAGCGCGCGGATGCGTGGGGCCGGGATGCCGCAGCGGTCGGCCACCGCCTCGGGCGCATGGGACGCATCCAGATAGCGTTCCGCCAGATGCTGGAACACCGTCCGGTGCCCCTGCCAGACAGCACCCAGATCGGGCTGCACCCCCGGCGCATCCCAACTGGCAGGCATGCCCGTGCGGCGGTCGATGACGAAGGGCTGGCTTTCGGCGTTCTTCACGAACAGCCCCTTTTCGGGGCCTTCAGTGCCGTTCACCAGAAACGCGCAATTTGTCCAGCGCGCGAGGTAGTCGAGGTCAACCTTCCCCGCCTCCAGCAGGCAATGGATCAGCGCCAGGATCAAGAGCCCGTCCGTCCCCGGCGTGATCCCCAGCCAATCGTCGGCCACCGCGTTGTAGCCGGTGCGGATCGGGTTCACCCCGACGATCCGCACGCCGCGGTCCTTCAGCTTGCCGATGCCGATCTTGATCGGGTTGCTGTCATGGTCCTCGGCCACGCCGAACAGCACGAACAGCTTGGTCCGGTCCCAGTCGGGCGCGCCAAACTCCCAGAACGCGCCGCCGATGGTATAGATGCCCCCCGCCGCCATGTTCACCGAACAAAAGCCCCCGTGTGCGGCATAGTTGGGCGTGCCGTATTGCTGCGCCCACCAGCCGGTGAAGGATTGCGACTGGTCCCGCCCGGTGAAGAACGCCAGCTTCTCGGGGGCCGTCTCGCGGATCGGCTTCAGCCAGGACACCGCCAGCGCCAAGGCCTCGTCCCACGAGATTTCCTCGAACGCCCCCGACCCCCGTGGCCCGACCCGCCGCAGCGGCGCGCGCAACCGCGAAGGTGCCGTCACCTGCATGATCCCCGACGCCCCCTTGGCGCACAGCACGCCCTTGTTCACCGGGTGGTCGCGGTTGCCCTCGATGTAGGTGACGCGCCCCTCTTTCAGATGCACGTTGATGCCGCAGCGGCAGGCGCACATGTAGCAGGTGGTGCGGCGGATATCGTCCGAAACGGGCGGCGAGGTCTTGATGCGCGGCTGGTTCATGACGCTCCTTCGGCGGCCATGACCAGCAGGGCCTCCCCGGCAATCTGACGCTCTTCGCGCGCCGGGACCAGCCGGATTGCGACACGCGAAGTGGCAGAATGGATCTGCGCATGGCCCGCCAGATTTGCAGCGGGATCAAGCGCCACCCCTATGAACGCGAGCCCCTCAACGATGCCCGCGCGCACCCCTGCGTCATTTTCACCGATCCCGCCGGTAAAGGCCACGGCATCAAGCCCGCCCATCGCCGCCACCAGCGACCCGCCATGGCGCATCGCCCAATAGACAAAGTGCGCCCGGGCAAACTCCGCCCGCGCCGTGCCCGCCGCCGAAAGCACCCGCATGTCGGACGCGCCGCCCAACCCCAGAAGCCCGCTTTCCCGGTTCAGGATGCGCCCCGCCCCCGCAATCCCGTGTACCTCGGCCAGCCGCAACACGGCATTGCCGTCGATGCCGCCCGCCCGCGTCCCCATGGTCAGCCCGTCCAGCGGGCTATAGCCCATGCTCGTCGCAACCGACCGCCCATGCAGGATGGCACAGGCCGAGGCACCATTGCCAAGGTGATACGCCAGAAGGCGGGCGGGCACGGGCCCCGGCCACCCCGCCACCATCGCCGCATAGGACAACCCGTGAAAGCCATAGCGTTGCAGCCCCAGCGCCTCGACCTCAGGCGGCAGGGCATAGCGGCGGGCGACCTCGGGGATGGTTGCGTGGAACGCGGTGTCAAAGCTTGCGTATTGCGGCAGGGCGGGGGCAAGGGCGGTCAGCGCACGGACCGCTGCAAGGTTCGCGGGGTTGTGCAGGGGGGCCAGGGGGATCAGGTCGGCGATCTGCGCCTCGACGGCAGCGGTCAGGCGGCAAGGCGCGGTCAGCGTGGCCCCGCCATGCACGATGCGGTGCGCGGCGGCGGTCAGACGGTGCATCGGCCAACCCGCCTGTGCCAACGCGTCGATCAGCAGCGCCATGGCAGCGGCGTGATCGGGGGCCACTACGGGCTGCCCGTCAAGACAGGCCTGCCCGCCGATCTCGGTCACCGCGACCGAAGCCACCTGTGCCAGATTTCGGTCAAAGACCCCGGCCTTGACCGAGGATGACCCCGCATTCAGCACCAGGATCATCGACGTCCCTCCCGTTCCGTCAACGCGGGCCTTGCCCCGGCATCAGGACATCCCGGCAGCCCCCTCATCGCGGCATCCGCGCGACGATGGCCCCAAGGGCGGCCGAGGCCAGCCGGTCAGGCGCGCCCTGACTGCGCGAGGTCAGCAGCAGGGGCACCCGCGCGCCCATCACCACGCCACCCGCACAGGCGGCCATGCCAAGGCACATCAGCTTGAACAGGGCGTTGCCGGTGGTGATCTCGGGCACAAGGATGATGTCGGCATCACCGGGAACCGGCCCCGTGAACCCCTTGATCGCCGCCGCATCGCGCGACAGGATCAGGTCCAGCGCCATCGGCCCCTGCACGATGGCCTGTGGCAGGGCGGTCGCCGCCCAGGCGGCAATCTCGGCCGCCTCGACCGTCGATGGAAGGCCGGGCGTCACGTCTTCGGATGCGGCCAGCAGGGCCGCCTTGGGGGTGGTGATGCCCAAAGCCTGCGCCAGTTGCACCGCATGGGTCAGGGCGGCCTTGCGGGTCGGGATGTCGGGCATCGGGGCCAGCGCGCCATCGGTCAGGATCAGCGGCCGGTCATCCGACGGCAGGGTGATGTGGAACAGATGCGTGCAGATGCGGCCCTTCTCCCGCAGCCCCATGGCCGAGGGCAACAGCCCCTTGAGAAAGGTCGAGGTATGGATCTGCCCCTTCATGATGCTGTCCGCCTCGCCCTTCACGGCAAGGGCGGCGGCGGCGGGGGCGGCGTTGCGCTCGGGCGCGTCGATCAGCCGGAACGCGGCGATATCCCAGCCGATGGTTTCGGCAGCGGCGCGGATCCGGGCCGGATTGCCGATCAGGATCGGCTCGGCCAGTCCCGCCTCGGTCGCTTCGCGCAGGCCGGACAGCGGGGTGGCATCGCCCGCATTGACCAGCGCCACGCGGGGCGGGGCGCCCCCCCGGGCCTGTGCAAGCAGCCGCTCGGGGCAATGCGGGGTCAGGGGCGAAAGGAAAGCTGTGCTCATGTCATCCTGCATCCTTGGGCGATCATCCTGCCGGACCGGACGGTCGGGCGATGGACAGGTGGCCCGCGGACGATGACACGATGATGACCCGCTACCACAAGCTGCGCCCCAGGCCGAGGGTCGCCAGCGTCGCCAGCAGCAGGATGGCAAAGCGGCGGAAATCCTGCGGGTCGGTGCCAAAGAAATGCCGCCCGCCCAGCCAGTTGCCGAAAACCGTCAGCGGCAACAGCCACAGCGACGCCCACAGCGTATCCCACCCCACCAGCCCAGCCCAGAAATACAGCGGCGCGGAATAAAGATCGAGCAGCGGAAAGTACGCGATCAGCGTGGCGCGGAACACCGCCGCCTGCATCGGCTGTGCCGCAAAGAACGCGGCCACCGGCAGGCCCCCCATCCCCGGCGCATTGGCAAGGCCCGACACGACCCCCGCCACCACATTCCCCGCGCCCCGCACCTCTGCCCCAAGCCGCCACCCGGCCATCAGCACACCGCACATCACCAGCACATAGCCCGAGATGGCGGCCCTTGCGGTGGCCTCGCTGACCCCGGTCAACAGCCACAACCCCAGCGGCAACCCCAGCGCCGCCCCGGCCAACAACAGCCAGACCCTGCGCCAGTCCACATCAGGCCCCGCCCCCCTTGCGGCCTGCAGCGACATCGCGGTCTCAAGGATCACCACGACCGCGACAAAGTTCAGCGGGTTCGTCACAAGCCCCGACGACGCCACCACCATCGCCGAAAACCCGAACCCCGAATAGCCGCGCACAAAGGCCGCAACCGTCACCGCCAACGCCATCCAGACCGCCGCCCCCGATCCAAGATCGAAGGGCAGGGTCATGCGGTCTGGCGCGCCATGTCGGCAGGGTCGATGCCCGCCACCGCGACAGGTTTCTTCATCGCATCGCGGCGGAACGGCTCGCCCAGTTCCTGATTTATCATCGCCTCGACCAGGGTGGTTTTCCCGTGCTCCATCTGGTCGGTGACCGCCTGACGCAGGGCGGCGGTCAACTCGTCCATCGTGCGGGCGACCACGCCCTGCAACCCGCAAGCCTTTGCAATCCCGGCATAGCTCACGCCTTCGTCCAGTTCGGTGCCCACGAAGTTATCATCATACCACAGCGTCGAGTTGCGCTTTTCCGCGCCCCACTGATAGTTGCGGAACACCACCATCGTCACCGCAGGCCACTCGGGCCGCCCGATGGCGGTCAGTTCGGTCACCGCGATGCCGAACGCGCCGTCGCCCGCAAACCCCACCACCGGCACATCCGGGCAGGCGATCTTGGCACCGATGACCGAGGGCAGACCGTATCCGCAGGGCCCGAATAGCCCCGGCGCCAGGTATTTGCGCGGCTCGTCAAAGGTCGGATAGGCGTTGCCGATGGCACAGTTGTTGCCGATGTCACTGGAAATGATCGCCTCGCGCGGCAACGCGCTCTGGATCGCGCGCCAGGCCATCCGGGGGCTCATCCACTCGGGCTTCGCGCTGCGCGCACGCGCGTTCCACGATGTGCCCGGATCGTCATCCTCATGGTCCATCGACGACAGCGCCTGCGCCCAGGCCGATTTCGTCTGCGCCACCAGCGCGCGGCGATCACCGCGGCCATGGTCGCCCGCATCGGGTGCCAACTGCGCCGCGATCCCCTCGGCCACCTTGCGGGCATCACCCACGATCCCCACCGCCACGGGTTTGGTCAGCCCGATCCGCTCAGGGTTGATGTCCACCTGAATGACCTGCGCACCCTTGGGCCAATAGTCGATCCCGTACCCCGGCAGCGTGGAAAACGGGTTCAGTCGCGTCCCCAGCGCCAGCACCACATCGGCCCGCGCGATCAGTTCCATCGCGGCCTTTGACCCGTTGTAACCCAACGGCCCCGCGAACAAGGGATGACCGCCGGGGAAGGCATCGTTGTGCTGATACCCCACGCAAACCGGCGCATCGAGGCGTTCGGCCAGCGCCATCGAGGCCGGAATCGCCCCCGACAGAACCACCCCCGCGCCGTTCAGGATCACCGGAAACCGCGCCCCCGACAGCAGCGCCGCCGCCCGGGTGATGGCATCCGCCCCCCCCGCAGGACGCTCGAATTCCACCATCGCCGGCAGGTCGATGTCGATCTCGCGCGTCCAGTAATCGCGCGGCATGTTGATCTGGGCGGGGGCACTTGCGCGCTTGGCCGCAAGGATCACCCGGTTCAGCACCTCGGCGACACGGGCCGGATCGCGCACTTCCTCTTGATAGGCCACCATGTCCTGAAACAGCGCCATCTGCTCCACCTCCTGAAACCCACCCATCCCGATGGTCCGGTTCGCCGCCTGCGGGGTGACCAACAGGAGGGGCGTGTGGTTCCAGTAGGCAGTCTTGACCGGCGTCACGAAATTGGTGATCCCCGGCCCGTTCTGCGCGATCATCATGCACATCCGGCCACTGGCACGGGTGAACCCGTCGGCCATCATCCCGCCCGAACCTTCATGCGCGCAGTCCCAGAACTTGATCCCCGCACGGGGGAAAAGGTCCGAGATCGGCATGAACGCAGAACCGATAATGCCAAAGGCATGGTCGATCCCATGGCGCTGCAATACCTTGACGAAGGCCTCTTCGGTGGTCATGCGCATCGCGGTCGCTCCCTTGGTTGTCATGTCCTTTTAGGTCGCGTCAAAGCCCCGCTCTAGGGCCAGACCCCGCGCCCGCATAGCGCCAGATCAAACCGCCTGCACCAACAGCACCACCGACACCCCGATCAGCGCAATCCCCGCCAGTTCCCGCGCCCGCAATCGCTCACGAAAAATCACCACCGAGGCCATCAGCGTGAACAGCAACTCGACCTGACCCAAGGCCCGCACATAGGCCGCCGATTGCAGGCTGAACGCGGTGAACCAGCCAAGCGACCCCAGCATCCCGGTGATCCCCACCGGCGCCGTCGCCCGCCACCCGCGCAGCACCTGCGCGAACGCGGCCCGGTCCCGCCACAAAAGCCAAGCCGCCATCACCACCGTCTGCAGCGCCGTCGCCGCCGCCAAGGCCACCGTCGCGCGCAGGAAAAACGGCGCGGGTTCCAGCGCCAGCGCCGCCCCCCGGTACCCCGTCGCCGCGACCCCGAACAGCGCACCCGCCGCCAGCCCCATCGCCGCCGCCCGCCCCGTCACCGGCCCGCCGCGCGCCATCGCGATCACGCCCAGAAACCCCAGCGCAATCGCCACCACCCCGAGGCCCGAAGGCACCTCGCCCAGCACAATCGCCGAAAACAGCGCCACCAGCACGATCTCGGTCTTGGTGAACGCCACCCCCACGGCAAAGTTGCGCAAGGCAAACAGCCGCACCGTCAGCTCCGTCGCCACGATCTGGGCCAGCCCGCCCACCGCCACAAACCCCCAGAACCGCGCCCCCATTTCCGGCAAAGGCACCTCCAGCACAGCCCGCGTCACCATCGCCGCCATGAACGCCAACGGTGCCGCATACAAAAACCGCGCAAACGTGGCCCCGGTGGCCGACAGCCCCGCCTGACCCAGCCGTTTCTGCAACACGAACCGCGTCGTCTGCGCCAACGCCGCCAGCACCGTGGCCACTACCCACAAACTCATCCCAAGGCCCGCGCAATCCGCGCCACACCCTCGGCAATCCGCCCCGTCGCAATCGACGAATAGGCCAGCCGGTAATGATCCCGCACCTCGCCCCCCGCAAAGAACGCCCGCCCCGGCTCGATCAGCACCCCATCCCCCCGCAGCCGCAACGCAAAGGCCTCGGTATCCACCCCCGCCGGTGCCCGCATCCAGAACGACGACCCGCCGACGCCGCCCTGACCCGCCACCTCCAGCCCATGGTCACGCAAGGCATCCGCCATCACCTGCCGCCGCCGCCGGAACGCGGCCTTCATCCGGTTGACCAGCGCATCATAATGACCCAGCGACAGGAAATAGGCCGCCGTCCGCTGGATATGCCCCGGCGGATGGCGCAGCACCGTGGCCCGCAGCGCCCGTGCCTCGGCGATGAACCCCTCGGGGGCCACCAGATAGCCCAGCCGCAACCCCGGAAACACCGATTTGGAGAACGAGCCGACGTAGATCACCCGCCCCTCGCGATCCAGCGACTTCAGCGATGGCGACGCCGCCCGCAGGAACGACATCTCGAATTCATAGTCATCCTCGACCACCACGAAATCCCGCGCACTTGCCGCCTCCAGCAACGCACGTCGGCGCAAAAGGGGCATTGTAGCATTGGTCGGGCTCTGGTGGCTGGGGGTCGCGAACACCACATCCGTACCCTGCGGCACGGCCTCGGGCGGCAACCCGCCCTCATCCACATCCACCGCATGCACCCGCGATCCGGTCGCTGCCAGCACGGCGCGCAGTGCCGGATACCCGGGGTTCTCCATCGCCGCCACGCGCCCCGGCCCCAGCAGCACCTGCGCCGCCAGCCACAGCGCATTCTGCGCCCCCATGGTCAGCAACACCTCGCCCGGTTCCGCCGCAATCCCCCGCCTTGGCAGGATCGACGCCGTGATCATCTCGATCAGCAACGGATCATCCCGTTCGTAATAGTCACTCGTCAGTGCCTCGAAATCCCGCTTGCCCAGCGCCCGCAGCGCGCATTGCCGCCAGTTCGCATGATCGAACAGCGCCGCATCCGCCTGCCCATAGATGAACGGATAGGGATAGCGCGACCAGTCCTCGGGCTTGTCCAGTCGCGGCACGGATGAAAAGCGCCGCCCGGTCAGCCGCGCATAATCCACCCGGTCCTCGACCGCACCCGGCCCCGGCTCGAACGCCACCGGTCGCGGCGCGCTTTCGGATACGAAGTACCCCGACTTGCCGCGCGATGTCAGATGGTCCGACGCCACCAGATCGGCAAAAGCCAGCGTCACCGTGATCCGGCTGACCCCCAGATGTGCCGCCAGCCCCCGCGACGACGGCATCCGCTCACCCCCCCGGAACCGCCCCGACACGATGCCCGCCACCACCAGTTGCCGGATGCGCTGCTGCAACGTCCCCGACGCGGCAGGCGGCAGATGGAACGCCTCGGCTGGGATGGTCACGGCTGGCCCCATGGCAGATGCAGGTCTGGCCTTATCAGGCACCGCCCGCGCCACGCCGTCAACCATCCCAGCCCCTTTGCAGGGCGAATGTCGTACAAGTGTATGTACAGATGACATACGGCCTGCATACGCAAAACCGACGCTTTGAATACGCCGGTTTTACAACCGTTTCAGGGGGTTGACCCGCAGATGCCGCCGCGTCAGCCGAACACCCGCAACAGCGCCTTGTCGATGGCATCGGTGATATGGTCGATGTCATCGGGCGTGGCGATCAGGGCCGGTGACAGGCACAGCGTGTTGTTGAACCCCGGCAGGCTGCGGTTGGTCATGCCGATGATGACCCCCTGCGCCATGCAGTCGGCCACCACCGCCGCCACCTTCTTCTCGTCCGCCGGTTCCTTGGTCACCCGGTCGGCCACCAGTTCCGCCCCGCAAAACAACCCCTTGCCCCGAACGTCGCCGATCACCCGGTGGCGTTCCGACAGGGCCTGAAGGTTGCCCACCAGCCGGTCCCCCATCGCCAGCGTGTTCGCCAACAGCCCCTCATCCTCGATGATCCGCATGTTCTCCAGCGCCGCCGCAGGCCCCGCCGTGCAACCGCCGAAGGTACTGATATCACGGAAATATCCCATCGGGTCACTGGCGTCGTCCTTGAACATGTCGAACACCGCCTCGGTCGTCACCGTACAGGCGATGGCCGCGTAACCGCTGGCCACCCCCTTGGCCATCGTCACGAAATCCGGCTTCACGCCGTAATGCTGATAGCCGAACCATTCCCCGGTCCGCCCCACCCCGCAAACGACCTCGTCAATGTGCAGCAAGATGTTGTATTTGCGGCAAATCTCCTGCACCCGGTCCCAATACCCCGCAGGCGGCACGATCACGCCGCCACCCGCCGTCACCGGCTCCAGACAAAGGCAACCCACCGTATCCGGCCCCTCGCGCAGGATCACCTCCTCGATGGCATCGGCGGCACGGCGGCCATAGTCGGCCACGTCCCACTGGGCGCGGTATTCCAGACAATGCGGCACCTCGACGAACCCTTCGGGGAACGGCCCGTACTGCATCGCCCGCTGCGGCTGGCCGCAGGCGGCAAGGGCGGCGATGGTGGTGCCGTGGTAATCCCGCTCGCGGTACAGCACCTTCCACTTGTTCCCGCCGTGGTGCCGATGCGCCATCTGGCGCACCATTTTCCACACCTTCTCATTGGCTTCGGAGCCTGAGTTGGCATAGTAAACCCTTGAAAGCCCCGGCATCTTTTCAATCAAGCGTTGCGCAAACCGTGCCCCCGGGATCGACCCTGCAGCGCCCGCGAAATAGCACATCTGCACCAGTTGCGCCCGCACCGCGTCGGCAATGCTTTCCCGCCCGTACCCCACATTCACCGTCCACACCCCGCCCGACACGGCATCCAGATGTTCGCGCCCCTTGGCGTCCCACACCCGCATGCCGCGGCCCTCGACGATCACGCGGGGGTCGGTAGTCTCGTACTGCTTGTGCTGGCTCAGGTGGTGCCAGACATGGGCGCGGTCGGCCTCGACCACGGCGGTGATGTCGTTCGGGGAAAGCTGGTTCATGTGCGGCCTTTGTGCTGGGGTCGAAGCAGAGCCTGCGCAATTCAGCGGCAGGGCAAACCCGTTTCGTCCATTGTCGGCAATCCGCACCCGCTATCGTAGGGCCAGAGACCCATCGCCGATAGGGCCAGCGGGAGAATCACTTTGGTTTGATGGATTGCGGCGGGAACATTGGCGTCGGGCGCCGCGAAAAGATTCTTCTTCTGTGAACGGCATCGGAACTTTCCTTGAACTCCGTCAGATCGGTCTGACGCACCAAATGTTCTGTTGCAATCCGCACCGCGACCCGCCGAAGATGCCAACCAGAAACAGCGGCCCCCCGATGAAGGCCGCGTCAACACGGGAGATTTCGATGACCGCACGCAAGACGCTCATGGCCACCGCCGCCGCGCTGGCCCTGCTGACCAACGCACAGGCCGCACAGGCGCTGGACGAAATCACCGTGGCCTATTTCCTCGAATGGCCGATGCCCTTCGAATTCGCCAAGGTTATGGGCACGTATGAAAAGGAAATGGGCCTCAAGATCAACTGGCGCTCGTTCGATACCGGCACCGCGATGTCGGCGGCGATGGCGTCCGGCGATGTGCATCTGTCGGTCAGCCAGGGGGTGCCGCCGTTTGTGGTGGCAGCCAGCGCGGGGCAGGACCTGCAGATCGTCGATGTGGCTGTTTCCTATGCCGAAAATGACAACTGCGTGGTTCGCACCGACCTTGAGATCACCAAGGATAACGCCGCCGAACTGGCGGGCAAGCGGGTGGCGGTGCCGATCGGGTCGGCGGCGCACTACGGGTTCCTCAAGCAGATGGAACACTTCGGGATCGACCCTGCCAGCATGGAAATCGTCGACATGGCCCCGCCGGACGGTGCTGCCGCCTTTGCACAGGGCAACCTTGACATGGCCTGCGGCTGGGGCGGGTCGTTGCGCCGGATGAAGGAAAGCGGCAACGTTCTGCTGACCGGGGCCGAGAAGGAAGAGCTTGGCATTCTGGTGTTCGACGTCACCTCGTCCCCGGCGGCCTTTGTCGCGGAAAACCCGGATGTCGTGGCCAAGTTCCTCAAGATCACCGCCGACGCCAATGCGATGTGGGCCGACCCCGCCAACCACGCCACGATGCTGCCGGTGATCGCCAAGGATGCCGGGATGGACGAGACAGCTGCAGCCGAAACGCTGGCGACCTTCGTGTTCCCGACGGTCGATGACCAGTTGAGCGGCAAATGGCTGGGCGGCGGTGCGCAGGAATTCATGAAGGGTGTGGCAGGCGTGTTTGTGGCGGCGGGCAACATCCCGGCGGCACTGGACGATTATTCGCCCCGCGTGAACACCGGCCCGCTGACGGCGGCCAAGGGCATGTGACAGGCATCGGCCCGGCGGCAGGTTTGCCGCCGGGCCGGGTATCCGCGATGTCGCTGGTTATCGACAACATATCCATGCGGTTCGAGGTGCCGGGCGGTGCTGCGGTACAGGCGTTGCAGAACGTGTCGCTGGAGTTGAAGGCGGGCGAGTTGCTGTCGGTCCTTGGCCCCTCGGGCTGTGGCAAGACGACGTTGCTGAACATCCTTGCCGGGTTTCTGGCCCCCACCTCTGGCACCGTCACCCTGAACGGCGCGCGCGTCACTGGCCCCGGTCCCGACCGTGGCATGGTGTTCCAGCAGGGTGCGCTGTTCGAATGGATGGACGTGCGCCGCAACGTCGATTTCGGCCCCCGGATGAAGGGGATGGCGCAGGCCGAGCGTGACCGGATCACGGCGCACCTGCTGGAAACGGTGGGCCTGCGCGATTTCGCCGACAAGGCGGTTTACGAATTGTCAGGCGGCATGCAGCAGCGGGTCGCCCTGGCGCGGTGCCTCGCCAATGATCCGGCGGTGATCCTGATGGACGAACCCCTGGGGGCGCTGGACGCGCTGACGCGGGAAAAGATGCAAGGCCTGGTGCTGAAACTGTGGAAGGAAACCGGCAAGACCGTGGTCCTGATCACCCACTCGGTCGAAGAGGCGTTGTTGCTGGGCGAACGGCTGGTGGTGATGGCCCCCCGCCCGGGCCGCATCTTCAAGGAATACCGGCTGCCTTTTGCCGAACGCGGCGTGGGCGGTGACCTGCGCGAAGTCAAGAAATCCCAGGGGTTTGCCGAAACGCGCGAGGAAATCCTGTCGATGATCTGGGGGATGGAAGAGGAAATCATGGGCAACCGCGAAGGGGCCGGCGCATGATCGTTCTGGCGTTCTATGCGGCCCTTTTCGTTATCTCGTACCTCGTCGTCCACGCCATCCGCCGCCGCCAGACCCGCCACGACCTGACCAGCCTCAAGACCGTGACGTTTGGTGATGAATCCGCCATCACTCCCGACCGGGCGGCATCCGTCATCTCGGTCCTTTCGGTATTCCTGATCTGGGGCGCGTTCACCGGATCGGCCTTTGCCCCCCTGCACATGCCCGGGCCGTTCATGGGTGAGACGTCGTTCACCTATACCGCCACCAATGCCGCCGGTGCGACCGATGACGCCACGGTGCGCATTGTGGTCCATGACGCTGCGGACAAGCCCGCTATTCCCGGGGTTGCCCCCGGCACGGGCTTTGCCGCCGATGATGCAGCCGTGGTTGCAGCCTGGCGGTCGGTGCTGATGCGGCCCACGGACAACGACACCGATGCCGGTGCCGAAGGCTACCGCATCACCGCCATCGACGGCCAGCCGGTGACGCCCGAGGTGCCGGTGCGTGTCGCCCATGGCCGGGTGGTGCTGACCGCCAAGGGATCGGTCAACTTCACCCCCGACAAGGGCTGGCAGATGGAGCCCCTGTGGCTGCCGTCACCCGAGGCCGTGGCGGCGCGGTTCCTGGAGATTGCGAAGAACGGCTATCAGAACACCAGCCTGCTGGAGCATCTGGGCGCGTCGATGGGGCGGGTGCTGGCGGGGTTTTTCCTCGGGTCGCTGGTCGGCATCCCGCTGGGCTATGCGATGGGGCTTTCGGGCTGGTTCCGGGGCTGGTTCGACCCCATCGTGGAATTCATGCGCCCGGTGCCGCCGCTGGCGTTGATCCCCCTTATCATCATCTGGTTCGGGATATGGGAGACGGGCAAGGTGGTGCTGCTGTTTCTGGCGGCATTGTGGATCATGGTCATCGCGGCGCGGGCGGGGGTGTCGGGGGTGCGGATATCCAAGATCCACGCGGCCTATTCGCTGGGCGCGTCGAAGTGGCAGATCCTGCGCCACGTCATCATCCCGAACTCGCTGCCCGACCTTTTTACCGGCGCGCGGGTGGCGATGGGGGTGTGCTGGGGCACGGTGGTGGCGGCTGAACTGGTGGCCGCACAAAAGGGGGCGGGCATGATGATTATTGCCGCATCGAAGTTCCAACTGACCGACATTGTCGTGATGGGCATCATCCTGATCGGGGTGATCGGTTATGGCCTTGATATCCTGATGCGCATGGCTGAACGGCGGCTGGTACCGTGGAAGGGGCGGGGCTGAGGCCCGCGCCTACGAAGAAATGTCCGCGCGGGGCGGCACAGAGGTTGACGCGGCCTGCGCCGCCATTACCGTTGGACGGTAACGCAATCACCCGGAGCCACCATGCTGACCCGCATTTGCCTGTTCTGCCTGCTTGCCGCCACCCCGGCGCTGTCTGAAACCAATGCCACAGGCGACGCCATCCGCGCCGCGATATCGGGCAACACCGTTCAGGGCAACATGACCACCTCGGGGGCCTACACCGAATTCTATGCCGCCGACGGGGCGATCAAGGGCAAGGATTACGCCGGATCGTGGACCGTCGAGGGCGACAAGATGTGTTTCAAGTACGGCGAAGACCCCGCCACCTGCTGGAACGTCACCATCGCGGGTGAGGCGGTCACCTGGATCAACGATGGCAAGGAAGAGGGCACCGGCACGATTGTGGCGGGCAATCCCAACGGGTTCTGAGGTTCTGACGGCGCACCTGTTGCTGCTGTCGGCAACGGGGGGTTTCACACCCCCCGCACCCCCCGTGGAGTATTTCCACAAAGAAGAAGGGGCGAAGGAAGCGGCGCGGACGGGATCAGATCGCGCGTGTCATGAAGGCCGAGTTGGGGTCGGGGCCGTAGTCGGCGAAGGGGGGGCAGGGGGTGAAGCCCGCCTTTTGATACAAACCCCGCGCCACCGCGAACGATGCCTGCACACCGGTTTCCAGTGACAGCCGGGCAATGCCATCGGCCCGCGCCATCGCCATCAGATGATCCAGCATCGCCCGCGCCAACCCGCGCCCGCGCACCTCGTGCAGGACGTGCATCGACTTCAGTTCGGCGTGGTCTGCCGACAGCCGCTTGAACGCGCCCATGCCGATGGCGCGACCGCCTTCGCGCATCACGAAAAACCGGATGCCGGGGGTGGCAAGGGCGCCTGCATCCATCATGTAGATGCTCTCAGCCGGGGTGTCGAAATGCATAGCCTCGGTATGGCGCTGCATCAGAAGGCCGAGGTCAGCCCCAAGCGGGCTTTCCTCGGCAATCGTCGGTGTCGTCACTGCATGCCCATCAGATCCAGCCCGTTGATCTTGAGCGTGCCCGGTTCGGTCGCGTCAATCTCCCACAGAAGGCTGCCGTCGGGCTGTTCGCGTGCCAGACCGCGCGCCATCCCCATGCCCGGCAGAATGCCCGACTTCATCTCGTCCGGCGCGCCGTCCATGATTGCCATCGCGGCGTCATAGCCGGTGGCCGTGACCCGCGCCGTGCCGGTGGGAATGCCGCCGGGGCCGGCCTGCATGCGGCCCTCATAGTTCAGGGTGTAGGTGGCATTCGCCACCTCGCCGGGTGCGATGACGATATCGACCGACCCGTCGGGCATCAGCGCCTGCATCATCTGCCCCTCGAACTCGGGTCCGGGCTTGGCACCCGGTGCCAGATCGAAGAGGCCGAGGAGCAGCACCGCCGCTGCACTTGCATCAAAGCTTTCGACGGCAAAGTCGATGGAAAAGCGGTCGGGGATCAGCGGCTCGGCAAACGGCGGCAGCAGGCCGGGGGGCGGTTTCACCCCTTCGAAACGCAGCGCCTCGCGGAACAGGCCATCGGCAACCGCGCCCTTCATCGCCACATCAAATCCCATGGACGCGATGCTGACCGGGCCGACCGGGGTGGCGACATTCAGGCCGGTGGCGGTGCCGGTGAAGTCGATCATTTCGAACAGCGGCAGGCCGTCTTGCAGGATCACCTTCATCTCGCCCCGGTTCGCCGCCATCAGCGCCTGCGAAGGGTTTGCCACGGCCCAGGCAACCGCCTTCAGCATCGCATCGCTGCGCACGCCCGTGGTGGTGCCATCGGCGGTATAGCCGTCCAGCGTCACCTCGATGGTCGTGGGCGGCGTTCCGGGGCCGGTGGGAACCTGCATCGTCTGCGCCACGCCGGTAGCGGTATACGCGATGTTTCCGTTGACGCCACCGCCCGCCCCCGCCACCCCCGAAGAGGTAAGGGTCAGTTCGTCGACGGTTTGGCTGGTGGTTTGATCGCCCAACACCGGGTCATAGATGGTCTGGTCGACGACCATGTCGGTCAGCGTGCAGTCATTTTCCGCAAAGGTCTGCAATGCCGCGTCAAAGGTCCCCTCGCAGACGACCGAGGCCACGCTGATTTCCATGTCGAAAACGCCGGCCGCAGACATTGTGAAGCTGACCGGCTGATCCTGCGTCACGTTCCAGGTGCCGTCGCCGTTGTCGGATACGCGCAGCACATAGGGGGTGCCCTTCATCGCCGCCCCCGCCTCGGCCGGGATCATCGCGATCAGCGGGCCTGCATCCAGCGTGACCGCGTATTCCTCGCCGTCGGCCACCACGTTCACCACGCCGGGCGTCTTGCCCAGATAGGTCTGGAACAGAACAGTCAGATCGGCGGCCCCCTGTGGCGTGGCCTGGGCCCAGGCGGCGGTGGACAGCAGAAGGAAAGGCAGGGCAGATAAATGCTTCATGGCATGCACCTTTGGTTCAAGCGTTGCGGTCAGGTCGGCGGGGCCCGGCCCTAGTGGGTCCAGGCACCCTTGCGGTCGGTCGCGAAATTCTCGCCATAGCCGCGCGGGCGGATCACCGGTTTGCGCGGCTTGGGCTCGGTCAGGACATAATCGATGCCTTGCGCTGCCGCATATTCCTCGGCCGCGGCACGGGTGTCAAAGCGCAGGCGCACCTGCGCCTCGGTATCGCCGGACGAGGTCCAACCCATCAGGGGGTCAATCTCGCGGGCCGATGCGGGGGCGTATTCCAGAACCCAGACGTGGGTTTTCGCCGTCCCCGACTGCATCGCGGTGCGGGCGGGCTGATAGATGCGGGCGCGCATGAAGGCTCCTTCACGAGTTGCGGTCATATATGAAGGATCGGGGGAGGGGTTCGCAAGACCCTGCGCGTCTTGGGAGGGGGTCGCTGTCGGCCGGCCACGGGGAGTGTGGGTGGGGTGTGTGGTGCAACCGGCCGACAGCTATTTGCTACTTGCCCCACAAATGTGCGCGATTCGTTCGTTAGTTTCAACCAAAAGATGCGCCCCCGATCCGCATTTTCGCTAAGATTGAGCGATTGCGGTTAACTCTATGGCAAGGTCCGTGATCCCAGGCGGAAAATCATGTAGTGGTTGAAGGTGCGGAAGGTGGCGGCATTCCGCCCGGTGCCGGTCAGCCGTTGCATCAGATGCGCCCTGCGGCGGCGTGACAGGACCAGCCCCAGAAGCCGCGTCAGACCCCATTTCGCAAAAGGCTTCTTCGCGGCCAGTTCTGCCTCTATGCGCTGAACCCCCAGACCCACGACGCTGAACAGTCCCTGTTCAAGATCGATCGAGGGGGCAACCGCATCGGTGATGTCTTCCTCATGCGTGATTTCGACGGGCCAGCCCTGTATCCTGTCGCGGAACGCCGACAGCTTGTGCCCGCCGCCCGGCTGTGGCCCGTGCTGCTCGCGGCCCCGGTACGCCTCTGACCGGAAGCAGTCTGCGATCAGCACCTGCCCCCCCGGTGCCAGCAAGGTCAGCGCCTGCGGCACACCTTCGTCCAAGGGGATGTACTGATAGCTTTCCGAAAACAGGCACAGGTCGAACCCGCCGCCGCCGGCATAATCCTGGAACAGGCATTCATGCACCAAAGCCCCCGGCGCATTCACCCGGCAGCGCCCGGCAAGATAGGCCGATGGCACCACGATCTCGACCGTATGGCCAAGCGCCAGCAGCCGCTTTGCCGTCTCGCCGGCCCCGCCGCCGATATCCAGAATGCGCAACGGGCCTTGGGGGATCAGCGCGAACAGCTTGTCCGTGTAGGCGTCCTGCGCCTGTCGCAGGTTCCCCGCAGTGACCTCAAGGCCCGTCCACAGCCCGTAATGCAGGCTTTCCGCACCCGTCAGCCAGCGGATCAGCGCCAGCCCCGTATCCAGCCCCACCGCCCTCGTATCGATCTTCTGTCCCATCAGGCCTCACTAGCTTGTGATGACCAGCCTGCCAACCCGATGTTGGCAGCGACGATGCCACTGCGCCGCCTTACATTGGAACGAAAAGGGAATAGGTTGAGGCAACACGCCGGAGAAGCCGCCATGCCCCACAACAACACCAACGCCCCCGCCTTGCGCCCCGAAGTCCTGACGAGGGCCAAGCTGGAGGGGGGGCGCGCCTTTGTGCTGTCGACCCCGTTCCAGCCGGCGGGCGACCAGCCGAAAGCCATTGCAGAGTTGGCGGGCGGCATCGTGGCGGGCGACCGCGATCAGGTGCTGCTCGGTGCCACCGGCACCGGCAAGACATTTACCATGGCCAAGATCATCGAGGAAACCCAGAGGCCCGCGATCATCCTTGCGCCGAACAAGACGCTTGCCGCGCAGCTGTACGGCGAATTCAAGGGCTTCTTTCCTGACAACGCGGTCGAATACTTCGTGTCCTACTACGACTATTACCAGCCCGAGGCCTATGTCGCGCGGTCCGACACCTATATCGAGAAAGAAAGCCAGATCAACGAACAGATCGACCGCATGCGCCACTCGGCCACGCGGGCGCTGTTGGAGCGGGATGACGTCATCATCGTGGCCTCGGTGTCGTGCATCTATGGCATCGGGTCAGTCGAGACCTATTCGGCGATGACCCAGGATCTGGCGGTTGGCAGCCAGTATGACCAACGCAAGATCCTGACCGAACTGGTGGCCCAACAGTACCGCCGCAACGACATGGCCTTTGCCCGGGGGTCATTCCGGGTGCGGGGCGATTCGCTCGAGGTTTGGCCCGCGCACCTTGACGCCCGTGCCTGGCGGTTTTCGTTCTTTGGCGAGGAACTGGAATCGATTACCGAGTTTGATCCGCTGACTGGTGCCAAGACCGACAGCTTCAAGCAAATCCGCATCTATGCCAATTCGCACTACGTCACCCCCCGCCCGACGCTGCAGCAGGCGATCCACGGCATCAAACACGAGTTGCGCCAGCGGCTGGATCAACTGGTCGCCGATGGCCGGCTCTTGGAGGCGCAACGTCTGGAACAACGCTGCAACTTTGATCTTGAGATGCTGGATGCGACGGGATCCTGCGCGGGGATCGAGAACTACTCGCGTTACCTGACGGGCCGCGCGCCGGGTGAACCGCCGCCGACCTTGTTCGAATTCATCCCCGACAACGCCATCGTCTTTGCCGACGAATCCCACGTCTCGGTCCCCCAGATCGGCGGCATGTACAAGGGCGACTACCGGCGCAAGTTCACGCTTGCCGAACACGGGTTCCGGCTGCCCAGTTGCATGGACAACCGACCCCTGAAATTCGAGGAATGGGACGCGATGCGCCCCCAGACCATCTTTGTCAGCGC
This sequence comes from Rhodobacterales bacterium, assembly GCA_038209775.1. Taxonomy (GTDB): domain Bacteria; phylum Pseudomonadota; class Alphaproteobacteria; order Rhodobacterales; family Rhodobacteraceae; genus JBBQXK01. Next base: position 60,392 of record JBBQXK010000016.1, read on the forward strand.
CACCCCTGCCGCGTGGGAGCTGGAGCAATCCGGCGGCACCTTCACCGAACAGGTGATCCGCCCCACCGGCCTTGTCGATCCGCAGATCGAGATACGCCCGGTCGAGATGCAGGTCGACGACCTTCTGGACGAAATCCGCCGGGTGGCCGCCCTGGGCCTGCGCGTGCTGGTCACCACCCTGACCAAGCGGATGGCCGAGGATCTGACCGAATACTACCACGAACAGGGCCTGCGCATCCGTTACATGCACAGCGACATCGACACCATCGAGCGGATCGAAATCCTGCGTGACCTGCGCCTGGGGGCGTTCGACGTGCTGGTCGGGATCAACCTGTTGCGCGAAGGGCTGGATATTCCCGAATGCGGGCTGGTGGCGATTCTGGATGCCGACAAGGAGGGGTTCCTGCGCTCGGAAACCTCGCTGATCCAGACCATTGGCCGCGCCGCCCGCAACGCTGATGGCCGCGTCATCATGTACGCCGACCGCATCACGGGTTCGATGGAACGCGCGATTGGCGAAACCACCCGCCGCCGCGACAAGCAGATCGCCTACAACACCCTGCACGGGATCACCCCCACGACCATCCGCAAGAACGTCGAGGATATCCTGCTGGGCATCTACCAGGGCGACACCGATCAGTCCCGCATCACCACCAAGGTCGACAAGCCCCTGATCGGCGCCAACCTTGCCAGCCATCTGGACGGCCTGCGCACCGCCATGCGCAAGGCCGCCGAGAACCTGGAGTTCGAAGAGGCCGCACGCATGCGGGATGAGGTGAAACGGCTTGAGGCGGTGGAACTGGCCATCGCGGATGACCCGATGGCCCGGCAGTCGGCCGTGGAAGAGGCGGTTGACGAGGCCGTCAAGGCGCGGGGGCGGAGTACAGGCGGGCGTGGGGGGATGCGGGGGGGGAAGCGGAGCAATCGGGGTAGATGATTGCGTCGTGCGCAATTACAATCGACGACATCAAGTGCGGCCCAAATCAGCGAGACGTAGGTCGGGGTTCACCCCGACTCTAACAACCCCGATTCGGCCCCCAAGGTTAACGCCCCCCCCGCGCAATCCGCATATGCATGGGTTGTGCATCGAATGTGCATCGGAAGCACACCACAAAAATTCCGCAAAATCAGTACATTAACCCACCGTTCCAGCCCCCCCACGCCGCCCCCCACCCACCCCTTCCCTTCCCCCCCTCCCCGACGCACTTTTCGCCCAACTGAGTCGGGGGCCATTCCATGCGTGTGTTCATCAACGGGTTCGGGCGGATCGGGCGGTCGGTGCTGCGGGCCTGGGCGCAGGCGCCGGGCGGTTGGCCGGGGTTGCAGATCGTCGGCATCAACGACATCGCCGAGCCTGCGATGTGCGCCTATCTCTTTGAATACGACTCGGTCTTTGGCCCATGGCGGGGCACAGTCACGCTGGACGGCACGGCCCTTGTGGTGGACGGGCGGGCGATCCCGCTGACCCGTGTGGCCGATCTGTCGGCGCTGGACCTCGCGCATGTCGATGTCGTGCTGGAATGCACCGGGCGCGCCGACAGTCCCGAGGTGGCTGGCCGCGCCCTTCGCGCAGGGGCGGGGCGGGTGCTGGTGTCGGGGCCGTCTGGTGCGGCAGAGTTCACGGTGGTTCTGGGGGCCAATGACGCGGGGCTGGCGGGGCAGCGGATCGTGTCGAACGCGTCCTGCACGACCAACGCGCTGGCCCCCTTGGTGCGGCTTCTGGATGATGGCTGGGGCGTGGTGACGGGGTCGATGACCACGGTGCATTGTTATACCGGCAGCCAGCCCACGACCGACGCCCCCGCCGCCGACTTTGCCCGCAGCCGTGCGGCCGCGCTGTCGATGGTGCCGACGACAACATCGGCGCAGCGTTTGCTGGATGGCGTGCTGCCGGGGCTGGCGGGGCGGATCATGGGGTCGGCGGTGCGGGTGCCGGTGGCGAGCGTGTCTTGCGTCGACCTCAGCGTGATGACCGAACGCAGGGCGGACGTGTCAGCCGTCAATGCGGCGTTCCGCGTGGCGGGCGGGGTGATCGGCGCCACCGACCGGGCGCTGGTCAGTTCTGACCTGCGGGCGCGGGGGGAAAGCATCGTGATGGCCTGCCCCGAGACGCGGACCACGCCGCAGGGGATGCTGCGGGTGTTCGGCTGGTACGACAACGAATGGGGATTTTCCAACCGGATGCTGGACGTGGCGGCCCGGATGGGGTGAATTCCGGCGCGCGAAGGGCTGGCCTGCCTGGGCCGATGATGATCCTGGACGCGTTGTCGAGCAGATTTCACGCAGTTCTCACGAAGCGCCAACGCCATTCCGGGCAACCATGTTCCCATCGGATTTGAAGATGGGATAGTCGATGGAACAGCGCTGGATCTGGGCGATGACGGTGTTGCTGGCGGCCTGTGTGCCAGACGGTGCAACGGGGCCGGTCGGCGGTGCAGTTGTGGAAGCGTCGGCGGCAGCGACGCAGACCTGCGGGCTGGCTGGCAGCTTTGCACATCCGACCCGGAACGAGGGAACGAAAACGGTCCTGACCGGGGGTGGCGCGCTAGCATATCGGTCCGACTATGCAGTTAATACGGATGGTGCGCGCAATTCCTATCACCCGGACGACCCTTTTGGGCGCGAGGGGTTGGCGATCAATACCATTTGCAACGGGGCGGACGCGGTGACAGCTGATGGCGTGCGCCATGACTACCGGGCGTGTCGGGCGCTGGTCGACACATTCCGCAAAGCACGTGCCGAGGGGTGGACTGCGCCAGGTGGCGCACGGATGCGGTTCTATGCGATGGCAACCGAGGATCAGCAGCGGCACGTGCCCTGCCTGCAGCCGGATGGGGCTTTTGTTTCAACCACTTCGCTGGTGGCTGACCCGGGTCAGGGCAAGTGTAATGCGGCGCGATATCTGGATGCGAACAGCGTGAACTTCATTATCCGGCCCGGGCGGCAGGCTTTTGCGACAGCGGGAATGCAGTTGGGTGATCTTGCGGTGGTGATGGACCCGCGCAGCGGGCGCACGGTCTTTGCCGTGGTCGGAGATACCGGCCCTGCGACAGGACTTGGCGAAGGGTCGGTCGCGGTGGGGCAAAGGCTGGCGGGTCGGACATCGCTGCCGCGCACGCGCGCCGAGACCTATGCCTATGCGATGCGCGACATCGTGACAGTCGTGCTGCCGGGCGAGCCGATGGGAGCACCCTTTACGCAGACGCGAATTGATGCGGCAGGCGCGCTGGCGCTGGCAAGCTTTGGCGGGATCGGTCGGGTCAAGGGTTGCGCCACGGCGGCAGAATAGATCGCGTCAATCGCGCGTTTCATCCTTGGTGGGGGATAGGCCATACCTTGCCACCAGCCGCCAGACATGGGCGGGGACCATGTTCTTGATCCGCGCGGGGTGGGTGCGGCGGAGGTGGAGGATGGTCTCGACCGCCTTCATCTCGACCCTTGCCCGGGCGAACTCGATGCCACGCGGGCCGATGCGGGGTTGCAGGAAGCTGACGATGGGGCGCAGCCAGTTGGGCATCCGGCGCAGGGGCATGCCACCGGCGGCGCGGGCGGTGTTTTCGAGGAAGCCTTTGACCGCACCCTCGCGTTTGCCCTTGTCGGTCAGGGCCTTGGTGGTCAGCCGGTCACCCAAGAGGGCGAGGAGTTCCGCCCCCCGATCATTGCGCACGATCAGCCACTGGTCGCCGTCGCCGCCCATGTAGCCCACAGTGATGTCGGCCAGACGGTTGGTGTAATCAACGCAGGTCTTGCAGGTGAGGGGGAAGAAATCGGCGGGCAGCTGGCTGATCGGCAGTTGCAGGAAGGGGATCAGGCGCGGTGCGCGACCATCATCGAACCGCATCTCGACCCGGAAATCGGCGCGGAATTCGAGGTAGCTGACGGTTTCGGGCTTGGGGTCGAGGAGGGCCAGGAAGGTATGGAAATTGGCGGTGGTGGTGTTGTCGGAACAGGGCGTGCCGATCACATAGACCGCGTCGAAGCCCAGTTGCGCCTCCAGTGCCCTGAGCGCGTAGGTCTGGCACGGAATGCCGATCATCGCGATGCGGCGGTGGCCGGCGGCGCGGGCGGGTTCCAGAAGCGCCAGTGTGGGCGCATAACCCATCCGCATGCCGCGCACCTGCGCCATGGCGGCGGGGTCGGTCACGATGACCGGCAGGGGTTTCCAGCGGTCGGCGGGGTCGGGGGCGACAGTGAGAACGGCATCGACGGCCCCCGTCTCTAACAGGGCGGCTGCAAGGGCGGTCGTGATGCCGGTCCATTGCGCGCCCGGCGCGGCAGGGGTGAGGCGGGCGCGGAGCATCGTTTGCGTCACGCCAAAGAACGCCTCTTCGCCCCGGTCGGGATTGGCGGTGCGTCCGTGGACACGGGCCTCGAGCGTTGGATAGTCGGGCTGGATGAACTGGCAGGCAGTGCCACATGCCTTGCCATCGCCCATCCGCGACACGCCGCAATCGGTACACAGCCCCGGGCGGGGCGCGCCGGTCAGGGCGGGGGCGGTCAGGCCGGGCATGGTTCCGTCCGGCATCGGCGGGGCTCCTGTCAGGGGAGGTTCAGTGTAGCAGTGTGGGGGTTGAGGGACAGGGCCGATCTTGCGGCGGGGGCGGGATTGCTGTCGAAAGGGTTGGCATGACGTGGAGGGACGAATGGGCATCGACGTGCGGCGGCCAGTTGCAGCAGACCGGAACGCATGGGACGCGTTGTATCTGGGTTATGCCGGGCACTACCGGGTGGACCAGACGCCGGCGATGCGGGACGTGGTCTGGGGCTGGCTGATGGACCCCGGACATGGAACGAAGGGGTTCGTGGCGGTGTCGAGTGGCAGGCCGGTGGGGCTGGCGCATTTCCGCGCCTTTGCGCGGCCCCTGTCGGCCACGACCGGGGGCTATCTTGACGATCTGTTCGTGGCGCCCGATGCGCGGGGCACGGGGGTGGCCGGGGCGCTGATTGGCGCTGTGGCGGACGAGGGGCGTGCGCGGGGCTGGACGGTGATCCGCTGGATCACTGCCGCCGACAATGGCCGGGCGCGCGGGGTCTATGACCGGGTGGCGCAGGCGACGCCTTGGGTGACCTACGACATCAAGCTCTAGCGTCGGACCCGCCCCCGGTCAGGGACGGGTCGGCCGGTGTCAGTGATCGGCGGCCATGGCAGCACCCTTGGCCTGTTCCACAGACCCCGAAGCGCCGTTGAAGAAAGCGTTCAGGATCACGGCGGCAAGCGAGGCGAGCAAGATGCCGCTTTCGATCAGCGGGTGAATCTCGTGCGGCATCCACATGCGGAAGTTCGGCGCGATGAGGGGGATCATGCCGAACCCCAGCGACACTGCCACGATGAACAGGTTGTTACGGTTGGTGGCGAAGTTCACGCCCGCAAGGATGCGGATGCCGGTCGCGGCGACCATGCCGAACATGACAAGGCCGGCCCCCCCAGCACCATCGTCGGCACCGATTCGACCAGTGCCCCCATCTTTGGCACCAGCCCCAGCACGATCAGGATGATCCCGCCCGCGACGCAGACATAGCGGCTCTTGATGCCGGTGACGCCCACGAGGCCCACGTTCTGGCTGAACGAGGTATAGGGAAACGTGTTGAACAGCCCCCCGATCAGCGTGCCGAGGCCATCGGTCCGCAGCCCCGCCGACAGCATCGGCTGGGTCACCTTTTTGCCGGTCATGTCACCAAGCGCCAGGAACATGCCGGTCGATTCGATCATCACCACAATCATCACCCGTGTCATCGTGACGATCATCACCAGGTCAAACGTGGGGGTGCCAAAGTGGAAAGGGGTGATGAGGTCGAACCACGACGCGTCAGCCACCTTGGCAAAGGTCATGGATCCCATCGCAATGGCAATAACCGCGCCGATGTCGATGCCGAGGAGGACCGAGATGTTGGCGATGAAGCCCCGGCCGAACTTGGCGATCAACAGGATCGACACCAGCACCACCGCCGAGACCGCGATGTTGCCAAGGGGGGCGTATGCGGGGTTGTTCATCTTGGCGGCCAGCGCCAGACCGGCGGGGGGTTCGGGCAGGCCTGCAGCCACCGCACCCTCGGCCACGGCCTTGAGCCATTCGGCATGGGCGGGGTCGATGATCTGCGGCGCGGTCGGGCCGACGGGGTTGCCGAAGATCCAGTTGATGCCGATCCGCATCAGGCTGACACCGATGACAAGGATGGTCGTGCCGGTCACGACGGGCGGGAAGAACCGCAGGAGGCGGCTGACGACCGTGGCAATCAGGACCGAGATGATGCCGGCGGCGATAATGGCACCGAATATGGCGCGCGCGCCCCCGGGGCCGCCATTGGTGTTGGCCATGGCCACCATCGGGCCGACTGCGGCAAAGGTCACGCCCATCATCACCGGCAGTTTGATGCCGAACCACTGCGTCGCGCCAAACGACTGGATCAGCGTGGCGATGCCGCAGACGAAAAGGTCAGCAGAGATCAGGAAGGCCACATCGGCGGGGTCCAGTTTCAGCGCGCGCCCGACGATCAACGGCACGGCGACGGCCCCCGCATACATCACCAGCACATGCTGCAGGCCCAGGGTGAACAGTTTCGGCGGGGGCAGACGTTCGTCTACCGGATGGACGGCATCGGTCAGGTTTCCTTGTCCCTTGGGGCATTATCTTCGCGCCGTCTTCGCACGGCCCTTGGCATGCGATCCGGTTAGGTTCGTGCCCTGTCAGGGCGCCACGACCGACCACGGTTCGGTGTAACGGTGTTCTTCAAGGTTCGCCCCGTCACCGATCCGGTCCACCACGGCAAAGAGGCCGGGGGAGGCGAGAGGGGTCAAGACGCCATGCCATGTACCGCGGGCCAGGTTGATGCCCTGTGCGCCGTTTGTGAGAAAAGCGCGCGGCGTTGCCTGCGGATCAAGCGCCACGATGACAAGGAAGGGGTCGGCGGTCATCGGGAGGAAGGCCTGTGACCCATCGGGATGACGCTCGATCAGGTCGAAGGTGAATGGCAGGTGGCGCGCGTCGGCCTGAAAGACCGAGATGCCGGCACGGCCATCGGTGAAGTCGAGGATGGCCCGGTCATGGTGGCGGCGGCACAGGCCCGCGTTGATCAGGCGGTGAACGCCAGTTGCGTCCAGCACCTGACCGAAGGGGGCAAAGGCAGCGTCGGTGAGGGGTTCGGGGATCAGATGGCGCATGGCAGTCCTTGTGGGACGGCAGGCCGGGGGGTTTCACACCCCCCGGACCCCCCGTGGGATATTTGGGCAAAGATGAAACGGGTCAACGGGACAGGGGGCCGCGCAGGCGGGGGTGGCGGTTCACGTCCTTGTAGAGCAGATAGCGGAAGGGGCCGGGGCCGCCGGCATAGCAGGCCTGCGGGCAGTAGGCGCGCAGCCACATGAAATCGCCGGCCTCGACCTCGACCCAGTCGCGGTTGAGTTTGTAGACTGCCTTGCCTTCCAGCACATAAAGGCCGTGCTCCATCACATGGGTTTCCTCGAACGGGATCAGGCCACCGGGGCGGAAGGTGACAATGTTGACGTGCATGTCATGGCGCAGGTCATCGTGGGCCACAAAGCGGGTGGTGGCCCATTTGCCCTGCGTGTCGGGCATGGCCCCCGGGGTGTGGTGCTGTTCGTTGGTGACAAAGGCATCGGGAGCGGGCAACCCGGGGGCGGGGTCGTAAAGCTTGCGGATCCAGTGGAATTTTGCGGCGGCTTTGCCCTTGTTCCAGAGCGACCATTTGGTGCCGGGGGGGATATAGGCATAGCCGCCATGGGCCATGCGGTGCGGGCCGTCGGGCAGGGTCAGGGTCGGGCGCCCTTCGGTGACGAAGATCACGCCCTCGGCCCCTTGGTCGGGTTCGGGGGTGTCTGATCCGCCGTCTGGGGCCACGTCCATCACGTATTGCGCGAAGGTTTCCGAGAAGCCGGACATCGGACGCGCGATGATCCAGGCGCGGGTGCCCTGCCAGCCGGGCAGATAGCTGGTGACGATGTCGGTCATCACGCCGCGCGGGATCACGGCGTAGGCTTCGGTGAACACGGCGCGGCCGGTCATGAGCGCGGTCTGCGGCGGCAGACCGTCGCGGGGGATGGCGTAGGTTGTCATGGAAGCATGTCTTTCAGGCGCAGGGTGGCAATGCGTTCGACCTGGGTGCAGGCGGTGGCGAACTCAGTCGCGGTGTCGTTCGCAAGGCGGGTGTGAAAGGCCGCCAGAATGCTGGCCTTGGTGTTATCGCGCACGGCGATGATGAAGGGGAAGCCGTGCCGTGCGGTGTAGGCGCTGTTCAGCGCCTCGAACGTATCGCGTTCATCGTCGGTCAGGGCGTCAAGGGCCGCCATCGCCTGTTCGGCGGTGGACTCCGCTGTGAGGCGTTTGGCGCGCGCGAGCTTGCCCGCAAGGTCGGGGTGGGCACGCAGGACGGCCATACGTTCGTCGGGGCTGGCACTGCGGAAGGCGCGGGCGAGGGCATTGGCCAGGCCGGTGGCGCTGTCATGGGCGGGGCCAAGTTCCAGCGCATGCGCCCGTTCCGCGACCCAAGGCGAGTGTTCGTAGATGCTGCCATAGAGCGAAACGAACCGGTCGCGGGTCATCTGATGGGGGCGTTCGCGGCGGGTATGGGGGTGGTGTGTCGCCCAATGCGCGGCAATGTCGCCGCGCGTGGCGAACCATGCGCCGCCCTGTTGCGCGGCATGGTCGAGGAAGCGGATCAGGCCCGCGGTCTTGCCCGGCCTGCCGATCAGGCGGCAGTGCAGGCCGATCGAGAACATGCGGCCGCCTTCGGCCACAAGGGTGTCGAAGCTGTCGATCAGGTAGTCGCCGAAATCGCGGCCCGTCACATAGCCGGGCGCGGTGGCGAACCGCATGTCGTTGGCCTCAAGCGTGTAGGGGATCACCAACTGGTCGCGGTCGCCCTGTTCGCGCCAATAGGGCAGGTCGTCGTCATAGGTGTCGCTGATCCAGTCGAACTGGCCGGTCTCGGCGGCCAGGCGGACGGTGTTTTCGGAACAGCGCCCGGTGTACCAGCCTTTGGGGGGTGTGCCGGTCACCTCTGCATGCAGGCGGATCGCCTCGGCGATGGCGGCACGCTCGTCAGCCTCGGGCATGTCTCGGTGGTCGACCCACTTCAGGCCGTGGCTGGCAATCTCCCACCCGGCGGCCTGCATCGCGGCCACCTGTTCGGGGGCGCGGGCAAGGGCGGAGGCTACGCCGTAGATCGTCACGGGCAAGGCGCGTTGCGTGAACAGGCGGTGCAGCCGCCAGAAGCCCGCCCGCGCGCCGTAGTCGTAGAGCGATTCCATGTTCCAGTGCCGCTTGCCCGGCCATGGGGCGGCACCGGCGATGTCCGAGAGGAACGCCTCGGACGCCGCATCGCCGTGGAGCGTGGCGTTTTCGCCGCCTTCTTCGTAGTTGAGGACAAGGCTGACGGCGACCCGCGCGGCCCCCGGCCATTGCGGATCGGGGGGGGTGGCGCCGTGGCCGGTAAAATCGCGGGGGTAGCGGTGCAAGGTGCAACTCCGGTGTGGTGCGCCCAATGCTAGGGCAGTTGTGCCCCGGGGTTTATCAAAATCGCCGCGAAACTCCTATCGGGCAGGGAAGTCCTCGCAAGGCGCGCGGGTTCGGCTAGGATTTGGTCAGACGACACAAAGGGGATGGCGATGGGAACGGGGCGGCTGACGACGCACGTGCTGGATACGGCACTGGGCAAGCCCGCGGCGGGGGTGAAGATCGTGCTGTATCGCCAGGTCCTGCAGCGCCACACCAAGATTGCCGAGACGGTGACCAATGCCGATGGCCGCACCGATGCGCCGATGCTGGCGGGCAAGGCGCTGACGCCGGGTGTGTATGAACTGGTGTTCCATGCGGGTGACTATCTGCGGGCGACGGGGCAGGCGGCGGGTGAAGTGCTGTTTCTGGATCAGGTACCGATCCGGTTCGGCGTGCCGGATGCGGACCAGCATTACCATGTGCCGCTGCTGATATGTCCCTTTGCCTACTCGACCTATCGCGGGAGTTGAGGGCGCATGGGGGGCCAGCCCCCCGGCTTCGCCTCCCACCGGAGTATTTGGTCAAAGAAGAAACGCAATTTCAATCGAGGTCGTTTCTTCTTTGTAAAAATACTCACCTTGCCCTTCGGGCCGGGTGTCAGGTCGGCAGATGAAGCCCGTCTGTTGCCGCCGCAAGGTCGGTACGCATGCGGGCGATGATGAAATCGACGAAGAGGCGGATCTTGGGGTCGCGCAACCGCCGGTGCTGCGACAGGCACGACAGTTGCGTCGGCAGGGGAGGCGTCGCGGTGGCGACGGGGACAAGGGTGCCTGCGCGCAGGTGGTCGGCGACTTCGAACACGGGTTTGAGCACGATGCCCTGACCGGTAAGCGCCCATGACGTCAATACATCGCCGTCGTCGGATTCGAACGGGCCTGTGATTTCGAACCGGCGGGGGCCTTCGGGGGTGGTCAGCGTCCACTGAAACTCGCGCGCGCCGGGGAAGCGCAGGTTCAGACAATCGTGGCGGTCGTTGACGAGGGCCGCGCCGTCCAACGGCATGCCGCGCCGTTCGATGTAAGCGGGGGCCGCGCACAAAAGGCGCGGGCAGTCGGCAATGAGGCGCATCTTGAGGGTGGAGTCCTCAAGGATGCCAAGGTGGAACGCGATATCCAGCCCCTCGGCGGTCACATCGACGTTGCGGTCCGAAAGCCGCAGGCGGATGTCGATGAGCGGCCATTCTGCCTTGAAGTCAGGCACATGGGGGGCCACGAACCGGCGCCCGACGCCAAGGGGGGCCGCAAGATAGATCGTGCCGCGCGGGTTCTGGGTGACCTCGGTCACCGCCGCCTCGGCCTCTTCGATCGCCTCCAGCACCCGGCGGGCGCCATCGTAGAACAACCGGCCGTTCTCGGTCGGCTGCAGCGACCGGGTGGTGCGGTTGAACAGGCGCACGCCCAGATGCTTTTCCATTTCGGCGATTCGCGATGATGCGACGGCGGCAGACGTTCGCTGATCGCGCGCCGCCGCACTCATGTTGCCCAGTTCGTAGACACGGACGAACATGCGCAGGTTCGAGACATAGGACATGGGGCTGGTCCCCCGGGTTGGCCACGATTTTCGGCCAGAGATTGAAAGTGATCCGCTATTTGATGGGTTAGCAGAAAGATCGCCGCTGGCATAGCCTTGTGGCGGATGCGGGGGGTGACGCGATGTATGACTGGGTCGTGCTGTGGGAATGGGTCGAGATCGGGTTTCGCTGGCTGCATGTCATCACGGCCATCGCCTGGATCGGGTCGAGTTTCTATTTCGTCGCCCTTGACCTTGGCCTGCGCCAGACGCCCAGCCTGCCGCCCCTGGCGCATGGAGAGGAGTGGCAGGTGCATGGCGGCGGGTTCTATCACATCAACAAGTACCTCGTGGCCCCGGCGATGATGCCCGAGCATCTGACCTGGTTCAAATGGGAGAGCTATGCGACCTGGCTGAGCGGCTTTGCCATGCTGGTGCTGGTCTATTACCTCGGGGCCGAGATGTTCCTGATCGACCCTGCCGTGGCCGATCTGGCGGTGTGGCAGGCGGTGGCGATTTCGCTGGCAAGCCTCGCGTTCGGCTGGGTGGCCTATGACGGGCTGTGCAAGGTGTTCGTCAAGGCGAACCAGACGGTGCTGATGGTGGCGCTGTTCGGGGTGCTGGTGGGGATGTCGTGGTTTTATACGCAGGTGTTCACCGGGCGGGCCGCGCTGCTGCATCTGGGGGCGTTCACCGCGACGATCATGAGTGCGAACGTGTTCATGATCATCATGCCCAATCAGCGGGTGGTGGTGGGCCGCCTTGAGGGGGGCCACCACCCCCCGCAGATTGGGCATGATGGTCATGAAAAAGTTCGCACTCAATATAGTCGCGGTGTAAGCCCCCAACTGCAGCAGCGCGGCCCGCCCCG
>JBBQXK010000017.1:0-71233 GCA_038209775.1 Rhodobacterales bacterium
GCCTCGCGCGCCGAAACGCTGGCCCCCCTCACCGCGCTTGGGGCCACGGTCAACCTTGCCAGCCGTCTGGAAAGCAAGACCAAGGACCTGGCCGTGCAAACCATCGTCTCCGCCGATTGCATGACCGCCGCCGCCCTCACCCCCGGCCCCCGCGTCACGCTCCAGACCATCGAGGTGCGTGGCATGGTCACCCCCGTCCCCGTCTGGACCGCCCAACGCGCGATCGACCTCCCTACCCCCTGACCCCTTCCCATTCGCCTTTGCACAAGTATCCCACGGGGGGGTGCGGGGGGGTGTGAAACCCCCCCGGGGCGCTACGGTCCCGCCAGAAACGCGGCCCCCGGCAATGCACCACCCCACGGCCATGTTCCTTGACCCCCGCCACCACCATGCCCACAGTCGCGCAATGACCGACCAAAGCCCCGCCTTCCTCGCCACCCTGCCGGTGTTCGCCCGGTTTGAAGATGTGGCCGACCCCGCCCGCTATGTGCCCCTGCCCGACGGCTGGTCGCTGGCCCTGGCCGATGTGGTGTCCTCGACCGAGGCGATTGCGGCGGGCAAGTACAAGATGGTGAACATGGCCGGCGCCGCCGTCATCACCGCCACGCTGAACGCACTTGGCCGCAACGACTACCCCTTCGTGTTCGGTGGCGACGGTGCCGCAATCGCTGTGCCACCCGAAAGCAAGGTCGCGGTGCAGGCGGCCCTCGCCGCCGTCGCGCGCTGGATATCCGATGATCTCGGACTTTCGATGCGCACCGCCCTTGTCCCCGTGGCCGCGATCCGCGCGGCGGGGCGCGATGTGCAGGTGGCGCGCTTTCAGGCCAGTGCCGCCATGGCCTTTGCGATGTTCGCGGGCGGCGGGTCGTCCTGGGCCGAGGCCGCAATGAAGGCCGGCGAATACGCCATCCCGATGGCCCCCCCCGGCACCCGCGCCGACCTCACCGGCCTTTCCTGCCGCTGGAACCCGGTGCAGGCGCGCAAGGGCAACATCCTGTCGGTCATCGCCATCCCCGCCCCCGGCGGCGATCCGCAGGCGTTCCGCGCGCTCGTGGCCGATGTCGTGGCCATCGGCAACGCAGGCGAAGACCAGGGCAGCCCCCTGCCGCCCGAGGGGCCCAAACCGCGCCTCTACTTCGCCGGCATGGATGCCGAGGCGCGGGCGGCAGCCCCGGCCGGCCAGCGCTTGCGCGCCAAGATCGGCATCGTGATGCAGATCGTGATCTCCACCCTCCTGCACCGCCTGAACCGCAGCCTTGGCGGCTTCGACGCGCGCCAGTACGGGCGCGAGTTGTCGGCCAACTCGGATTTCCGCAAATTCGACGACGGGCTGAAGATGACGCTCGATGTCGATGACGCGGGCCTTGCCCGCATCCGCGCCCGGCTGCAGACAGCCCGGGCCGACGGTGTCTGCCGCTTTGGCCTGCACGCCCAGGCCTCGGCACTGGTGACCTGCATCGTGCCCTCGGCGATGGGGGCCGATCACATGCACTTCATCGACGGGGCCGAAGGCGGCTATGCACAGGCCGCCCAGTCAATGAAATCCTCTGCCTGATACGCTCCCGGGGGCCGTTGCCGAACCGGGGCTTGCACCGCGCGCCTGTACATACAGATGACATACGGAAAACATACGGGTTGCAGACGGATCGCATACGGCCGTAACCCGGCGCATCCACAATCGGCTTGATCCGGCAGGGTGGTTCGGATTGACTGACAGCGCCCCCTGCGCCCCCACATCAGGCCGCCCGATCCCATGCTCGACCCGTCCCTTTCAAGCTACATCTGGCGTCACACCAAGCCGCAACAGATCTGGATCCTGTGCGTCGTCGCCCTGTCGATGATTCCCTATTTCATGTCGTTCAACCTGCCCAAGATGATCGTGAACGGCCCGATTCAGGGTGCCGGATTCGAAAACCCCGAAGCCACGCAGATCTTTGGCCGGCTGGCATTCTCGCTGCCCGGTCTGGGTGAGGTGGTGCTGTTTCAGGGGATGGAGCTGGAGCGGGTGGCCACACTCATGGCACTCAGCGCAGTGTTTCTGGGGCTGGTGATCGTCAACGGATTGTTCAAGTATTACATCAATATATACAAGGGCCGCCTGGGCGAACGGCTGCTGCGGCGGTTGCGCTATTCGCTGGTTGACCGGGTGCTGCGGTTCCCCCCCGCCACCTTCCGGCGGATGAAGGGCGCGGAAATCGCGTCCATGGTGAAGGATGAGGTTGAACCCATCGGCGGCTTCACCGGCGATGCCTTTGTCTCACCCGCCCTTCTGGGCGGTCAGGCGCTGACGGCCCTTGTGTTCATCTTTGTGCAATCGGTGCCCCTTGGCCTGATCACCACCGCCCTTGTGTCGGTGCAGGTGTTCATCATCCCCCGCATGCGCCGCCGCCTTCTGGTGCTGGGCCGCGAACGGCAACTGACCGCCCGCCAACTATCTGGCCGGGTTAGCGAAATCGTCGACGGCATCCATACGATCCACGCCTATGACACCTCCAACTACGAACGCGCCGACATCGCTGCACGGCTGGGGCGGATCTTCAAGATCCGCTTCGACATCTACCAGTGGAAGTTCATGGTGAAGTTCATCAACAACTTTCTGGCTTCTGTCACCCCGTTCCTTTTCTACAGCGTCGGCGGGTTTCTGGCGCTGAACGGGCAGTTGGACATCGGCCAGCTTGTCGCTGTGATCGGCGCCTACAAAGACCTTCCCGGCCCCTTGAAAGAGCTGATCGACTGGGACCAGCTTCGCCAGGACGTGCAGGTCAAGTATTCCGAAGTGGTCACTCAGTTTGCCATCGATGGCATGATCGACCCCGCAATCCAGACCATGTCGGCAACCCCCGCCACCGGACTGCTGGCCGCGCCCCTTGCCGCGCAGGCCCTTGGCGTGGTTGACGATTCCGGGGCCAACCTGTTGCAGCGCGTGGATTTTTCCGTGCAACCGGGTGAGGCGGTGGCGGTCGTCGGCAACACCTCTGGCGGCGGCGATGTGCTGGCCGAGGCTTTGGCGCGCATCGTCTGGCCGTCCAGCGGCAAGATCACGGCGGGCGGTCAGAACCTGCACGACCTGCCCGAGTCGATCACCGGCCGCGCCGTGACCTACGCCGGGCATGAGGCGTATTTCTTCTCGGCCCCGGTGCGCGACAACCTGTTCTACGGCCTGAAACACGCCCCCCTGACCGAAGGCACCTATGCCGACGGCCCCGCCCGCACCACCCGCATCTGGGCGCAGAACGAGGCACGGCTGGCCGCGAACCCTGATTTCGATCTGACCGGCGAATGGATCGACTATGCGGCCCTTGGCGTCGAAGGCCCCGAGGCGCTGATGACACGGGTGCTGGCGGCACTGGATACGGTGTTGATGACACGCGATATTCTGGACCTGGCACTGCGGTCCGTGATGAACCCCGCAGCCCATCCCGAACTGGCGACAGGCATCGTTGCAATGCGCCAGACCCTGCGCGAGGAACTGGCGAAACAGGGCATCGACGGCCTGATCGTGCCGTTCGAGCCCGAGACCTACAACCCCGAAGCCACGGTGTTCGAGAACCTGTTGTTCGGCAACCCGCGCAAACCGGCACTGATGCCCGCCCAGATCGGCACCAATCCCTATTTCCGCAGCCTGCTCAAGGCGCAGGGTCTGGACGACGCGCTGTTCGTCATGGGCCGCGAGATTGCGCGGAACATGATCGAACTCTTCGCCGACCTGCCCCCCGATCACATCTTTTTCCAGCAGCTGACCTTCATGAATGCCGATGAGATTCCAGCCTATCAGGCACTGCTGCAAAAGCTGGACAAAGGCACGGCCCCGGTCACCGACGATGACCGTAACCGCATGATCCGGCTCAGTTTCGACTATGTCGAACCGCGCCACCGCTTTGGCCTGCTGACGCCCGACCTGATGGACAGGATGGTGGCGCTGCGCCGGTCGTTCCACGCGGGCCTGCCCGCCGATCTGACCGACGCGGTCGAGCAGTACAGCCCGGGTCTGTACATCGCGTCGGCGGGGTTGCTGGACAACATGCTGTTCGGCCGGATCAGCCACAGGTTCCGCGATGGCGGTGATCGCGTGTCGGAAACGGTATCGGGCCTGCTGCGGCCGCTTGGGCTTTATGACACCGTGCTGGCCATCGGGCTGGATTACGAGGTGGGCACCGGCGGCAAGCGGCTGACCATGGCGCAGCGGCAAAAGCTCAACCTCGCGCGGGCGCTGATCCGGCGGTCGGATTATTACATTTTCAACCGTCCCCTGACATCACTGGACAAGCGGGCGCAGGAACAGGTCGTGGGCAACGTCCTGGCCTATCTGCGCCAGGGTGATGCGACACCGGGCATCGTGTGGGTCCTGTCGAACGTGGCAACCGCCGTGGCGTTTGACCGGGTGGCGGTATTCGACCGCGGCAACTTGTCCGATCAGGGGCCACATGCGGAACTGATCGAAAGAAACGGTATCTTCCGCGAGATGTTGTCGGCATAATCACGGATACGAGAGGGGATCACCGAGATGATGCTGAACGATGAAGTCAGGATGTTGCAGCAGGTGCCGCTGTTTTCGGGCGTGTCACCCGCCAAGCTGAAGCTTCTGGCCTTCACGTCGGACCGCGTCAGCTACCGCGCGGAAGAATTCCTGTTCATGCAAGGCGATACGGGCGATGCGGCTTTTGTGATTCTGAACGGCATCGCTGACATTCTGGTCGACAGCCCCAAGGGCCAGATCAAGGTGGCCGAGGTGGGCGAGAACTCGATCGTTGGCGAAATTGCGATCCTGTGCGATGTGGCCCGCACCGCCACCGTCCGCGCCCATACCCAGGTTGAGGCGCTGCGGATCAGCAAGGAGAACTTCTTCAAACTGATGTCGGATTTCCCCGACATGACGCTGCAGGTTGTCCGCGTGCTGGCCGACCGCCTGCATGCGACCACTGCCGAACTGACCGCCGCGCGCGCCCGGGTGAACTGACGCAGGGGCAGCCGGGCAAAATGCCCTGATTTTGCCCCTCGCCTGTCGCAATCCTTTTCCATATCATCGACGCCGAGCTATCTCCTCACGCAGGATCACGTTCCGTTGTCCAGCCGCCTGACCCAAGCAGACCAGACCCGCGCCCGCGCCGCGCGCACCTGCGGATGACAGTCGGGCAGTTCCAGGTGAAACTCTGGGGCGTGCGCGGCAGCTTGCCAGTATCCGGCCCCGATTTCCGCAAATATGGCGGCAATACCATCTGCATCGAGATGCGTTGCGGCGACGATGTGCTGCTGTTCGATGCGGGAACCGGCATGGCGGCGGCGGGCCGGGCCCTGATTGCCGAAGGGCGGCGGGCGTTCAACCTGTTCTTCAGCCACTGGCATTATGACCATGTCATGGGACTGCCGTTCTTTGTGCCCCTGTATGATTCGTCTGCCGCGCTGACGATCTGGTCGGGCCACATGTCCGACCGGATGACCACGGCACAGATGATGACCGAATTCATGCGCCAGCCATTCTTTCCCATCGGCCCCGACATGTGCCGAAGCTGCGTGTCGACGCGCGATTTCGCGGCCGGCGATGTGCTGACACCGTTTCCGGGGGTGACGCTGCGCACCGGGCTTTTGAACCATCCGGGCGGGTCGGTCGGTTACCGGGTTGAGTTTGGCGGAAGGGCGGTGGCGCTGATCACCGACACCGAACATGAACCCGGCACATTGGACCCTGCAGTGCTGAAGTTGATCGAAGGCGTCGATCTGGTCCTGTACGATGCCAGCTTCGAGGAAGAGGAGTTGGCCATGTTCCGCGGTTTTGGCCATTCAAGCTGGCAGCAAGGCATATTGCTGGCGCGGGCGGCGGGGGTGCGGTCGCTGGGGTTCATCCACCACGCGAAATGGCGCACCGACAAACAGTTGACCAAGATCGAACGGATTGCCAAAGCGCAGTTTTCCGGCGCCTTCTGCGGGCGCGACGGTCAGGTGATCGAGGTCTGACGCCTGCGCAGCGCAAGGTCATGCAGGATCGTGGCACTGCGGGCAGCCCCATCGACCGCAATCGGCACCTGCGCGGGATCGGGGCCTGTCAGCGCGGTGCGGATGCCTGCCGCCAGAACTTCGCCGGTCAGGCCTGCATCAGACACCACCGTCACCCGCCCCAGACGCGCCAGACGTTCCGCACGGTCGGCCTGTTCGGTCTCTCCCTGCCCGGTAAAGGGCACCAGAACCGCGCGGCAACCCGCCTGCAGGATATCCCCCACCGTGTTGTAGCCCGCCTGCGACACCGACAGCGCGGCACCTGCCATCAGGCTGGTCAGATCGGGGCGGAACCGGGTCAGCGTCACATTCGGGGATTTGCGGGCATTGGCATCATCGACCTCGGACTGCGGCAGGTTCGGGCCGCAGATCACCAGCCAGCGGGCGATATCGGGCATCAGTGCCGCTGCGTCGATCCCGGCGCGCACCAGCCCCGCCCCGACCGCCCCACCCCCCGCCGACAGTAGGATATCGAACCGCTCGGGTGCGGGCGGCGGTGGCGGCGGCACCACAAGGCCGGAATAAACGACCTTGTCGGCAATCTGGTCGGCATAAGGAAAGCTGTCGCCAAGGGCGGCAAAGGCCGGGTCACCATGCACCAGCACCATATCGAAATGCCGCTGCACCAGTTCGACCGTTTCGGCGTCGCGCGATGGTTTCGACCGGCGTTGCAGGATATCGCGCAGGGATGCCACAAGGGCAGGGCGGGGCGTCGTGGCCTCGATCGCGGCAATCAGGGCCATAAGTTCAACGCGCACCTGCTTGCGGCCAAAGGGGAACGCTTCCAGCATCACCACGTCAGGGCGCGCGTCGTGGAACGCCTGCAACAGCATCGCTTGCCGCTTCGCCATATAGACCGCATCGGCGGGCTGGCCCTGACCGTCCACCAGTCCGCTGAACGACACATCCCCCACCGCGACCGGCGGCAGGGCGACGTTGGGGATGCCCGGGCCGGGAAACCCGGGCACCGGCATGCCGCCGGTGACCAGCGTCACTTCCATCCCCCGGTCCACCATGGCGCGCGCGATGCGGCTGGCGCGGCTCAGATGGCCGATGCCCAACAGATGCTGCACATAGAAGAATACCCTCGGTGCGGTCATGTCACCCCCATGGAACGAAAAAGCGCCACCAGATCGGCAATGCTGCGGTGATAGTCCAGCGTTGCGCGTACTCTTGCTGCGGCGGCTGTACCCAGCCGGTCGCGCAGGGCCGGATCGCGGATCGCGGCCTCAAGCGCGCGGGCAAGGGCGGGGGCATCCTCGGGCGGCACCAAGAGGCCGTTGGTCCCATCGGTGAACAGTTCGGGGATACCCGAGATGGCGGTGGTGACGCAGGTCAGCCCCTGACTTGCCGCCTCGACCAGCACGTTCGGCAAACCATCACGGTCGCCGTCCGGGGTGATGCGGCAGGCCAAGGCGAACAGGTCGGACGTGCGATAGGCCGCCAGCACCTGTTCCTGATTGACTGCCCCGGCCCATTCCAGCCGATCGGCAATCCCCAGTTCCACAGCCAGCGCTTGCAGCGCCTTCCGCTCACCCCCGTCGCCCATATGGGTGAACCGCCAGTTCAGCCCGGCGGGCAGCAACGCCAGGGCGCTCAGCAGGATATCATAGCCCTTCTTCGGCACCGCCCGACCCACGCTGACAATCCGCACCGGATCGCCGGTGCCATCGCGTGGGGGTCTTGTGCCGGTAAACGGGGCGAAACGGTCAAGGTTCAGGCCATGATAGCTCAGATGCACCCGGGTGGGGTCGGCGGCGAGGGATTGCAGATGCTTGTGACCCCCGGCGGTGCAGGTCACCACCCATGATGCGCGCGCGAGCTTGGCCGCAAGGTCGCGGTCGGTCGAGGTCCAGATGTCTTTGGCATGGGCCGACACGCTGTATCCCACCGCCATGATCCGCGCGGCATAATCGGCCACCGACGCCGGCGTGTGGATGAAATGGGCATGCAGCCACCGGCCACCCGCCGGATACTCGGCCACAAGAACTGTCGCCTGACCGAACCGGCGAAACCGGTTGCGCGTCAGGTCATGACGCAGATCGCCGAGAAAGCCGCGGAACGTGCCCCAGAACCCCGGTTGTCGCAGCGCCACCCAAAGGCCACGCATGACGCGCAACGGTTCCTGATGCAGGTACTCGGGCAGATAACTGACCGGGGCCTCGATCTCGGCATGGACGGGGTGGCGCTTGGTATCCGTGGGGTGGCGCAATGCCACGATGTGCAGCGGCAACCCCGCCAGTTCCAGCCCCCGCAACTCCTGCGCAATGAAGGTTTCCGACAGCCGGGGATAGCCCTTGACCACCACGACGATGCGCTGTGTGGTCACGTCTTTTCGCGCACCTTCGCGCGCGAACCGCGGCGCGCCACCCGTGCCCGCAGATCTTCTCCCACGATGCGGCTGATGTTCGGCAGCCCTTCCAGTGACAGCGTCGGGTGGCCCTCTGACGGCCTCTTGCGGGTGGCGAGGGCGTTCAGCGCGGCGGCCATACGCAGGGGGTCGGCGGCCTGTTCCGGCAAAAGCATGTCGATCATGCCCAGTTCCGCAGCCCTTGTGGCGCGCAGCAACTGTTCTTCGCGCGGTGCCACGCGGGGCACGATCAGTGCCGGTTTGTCGAACGACAGGATTTCGCAATAGGTGTTGTAGCCACCCATGGCGACCACGGCCTTGGCCCCGGCGATCAACTCTTCCATCCGCGTGTCGAACTCGATCACCTCGATCTGCGGTATGCCCTGCGCCTTGCGCAGGAAGTCCGCACGCAGATCGCCGGGCATGTAGGGGCCCAGCACGATCAGCGCCTTTTGCGTCAGGCTGGGAACCGCGTGATAGGCGTTCATCACGTTTTCGACCAGATCGGCCCCGTCACCGCCGCCGCCCGTGGTGACCAACAGATAATCCCCCTGGGGCCGGTGGGTGGACAGGTTTTCATGCAGGGCGCGGCGTTGCAGGAAGCCCACGAATTCCATCCGGTCACGCACTGACTGCGGCGCGTTCATGCCGGTCAGGGGGTCATAGAAATCGGGCGGGCCATAGACCCAGATCTGGTCATAGGTCCGGTCGATCTTGCGCATCACATCGTTCGGCTTCCACTCGGCAGCCAGAAGGCGCGGCGCGTCCATCACCTCGCGCAGGCCCAGAACCAGCGTGGTACCCCGGGCCTTGAGGTATTCAAGCGTCTCTTCGACCTCGCCGCGCAGGCCCATTGGTTCCTTGTCGACGATGAAGATGTCAGGCTCGAACGTTTCCGCCGTATGGCGGATGATCGACCGGCGCATCTTGATCGTGTCGGCAAGGTCGATGTGCTCGGCCAGCGAGGTGTATTCGCCGTTCCGCCGCTTGATCACGCTTGGGATCTTCACGAAATCGACGCGGGCGCGGTAGTCGAAGGCCCCCGCGATCTGCGATCCCGAGATGATAAGGACCATCAGCCCCTTGAAATCTTCGACCAGCGAATGCGCAATGGTTCGGCAGCGGCGCAGATGGCCAAGGCCGAACGTGTCGTGGCTGTACATCAGAATACGTGCGTTCACGGAGAGGTTCTTCATCCCAGGTACCCAAGCCTTAAGTTTACGTGCGGGGGACGCATAGGTTCCCGGTGATAACGGTCATTTGTACGGATCGGCGGCATCGCGCAACCCGTCGCCAAGGAAGTTGAACGCAAGCACCACAAGGATCACCGGAATGACCGGGTACATGAGCCACGGGTAAAGGGCGATGATGTTCACGCTGCGGCTTTCGGTCAGCAGGATGCCCCAGGACGTGACCGGCGGGCGCAACCCGATGCCCAGGAACGACAGCGCCGTTTCCCCCAGGATCATGCCCGGAATGGTCAGCGTGGCCACTGCGATGAGGTGCGACATGAACCCCGGCACCATGTGCCGCCCGATGATCCGCCCCGACCCCGCCCCCATCAGCCGTGCCGCCAGGACATAATCCTCTTCCCGCAGGGACAACAGTTTTGACCGGACCGCCCGCGCAAGGCCGGTCCAGTCCAGCATGCCCAGGATCACCGTGATGCCCAGATACACCAAGATCGGGCTCCAGGTCACCGGGATGATCGCGGCCAGCGCCAGCCATAGCGGGATCGACGGAATCGACTGCAACACCTCGATCACCCGCTGCGTCACCATGTCGAACCAGCCGCCGCGATAGCCAGCAAGGCCACCAATGACGATGCCAAGGATAAAGCTCATCGTGACGCCAAAGAGGCCGATAGTCAGCGAGATGCGCGCCCCATAGAACATCCTCGACAGCACATCGCGACCCAGACGGTCAGTGCCCAGAAGGAACATCTGGCCCCCTTCGGCCGGGCACACCAGATGGAACGTGGCCGGGATCATGCCCCAGAAATCATAGGCATCGCCCGAACAGAAGAACCGCAGCTTCTGCACCTGCGTGGTGTCATCGGCGTAGTCGCGGTGCAGCGTTTCCATGTCCAACGTCATCGTGCGCCCATAGACGAAGGGGCCGACAAACTCGCCCTCATGGAACAGATGCACGGGTTGCGGCGGGGCATAGATGAAGTCGGTGTTGCGGGTGTGCAGGTTGTAGGGGGCCAGAATCTCGCTGACAAAGATCGAGGCATACATGATCAGCAGGAACACCCCCGCCACCACGGCAATCCGATGCTTGCGGAACTTCCACCACATCAGCCGCAGTTGCGACGCCTCGGCAAACTTGCCCTGCGCACTAACCTTTTCCGCCTCATAGGGGTCAAACGGTGCGTCCGAGACGTAGTGAGGCAGCTCGGCGCCCGGCTCGGGCAGTTGGTTCCGGGTATCGGTCATTTCGCACTCCCCGCACCCAGGCGGATGCGCGGGTCAAGAAAGGCAAGGGCGATGTCCGAGATCAGCACACCGATGACGGTCAGGAACGCGAGGAACATCAGGAACGACCCCGCCAGGTACATGTCCTGACTTTGCAGCGCCCGGATAAGCATGGGTCCGGTGGTTTCCAGCGACAGCACGATGGCCGTGACCTCGGCCCCCGAAATCATCGCAGGCAGGATTGATCCGATGTCGGATACAAAGAAATTCAGCGCCATGCGCAGCGGGTACTTGCGCAGCACCTTGCCGGGGGCAAGCCCCTTGGCCCGCGCGGTCACGACGTACTGCTTTTGCAATTCGTCCAGAAGGTTGGCGCGCAGGGTGCGGATCATGCCTGCGGTGCCAGCCGTGCCGATGATGACCACGGGGATCCAGATGTGCGACAGGATCGAGCGGAACTTTTCCCAACTCATCGGCTGGCCCAGATATTGCTGGTCCATCAGGTTGCCGATGGA
Source organism: Rhodobacterales bacterium (assembly GCA_038209775.1). GTDB lineage: Bacteria > Pseudomonadota > Alphaproteobacteria > Rhodobacterales > Rhodobacteraceae > JBBQXK01. Next base: position 11,274 of record JBBQXK010000017.1, read on the forward strand.
CACGCCGAACCAGGTGTTGGCGAAATACATCATCACAAGGGCCAGCATGAAGTTGGGCACCGCAATGCCCGCAAGGCCGATGAACGTCAGGCCATAGTCGCCCCAACTGTACTGGTGCGTGGCCGAATAGATGCCGATGGGAAAGGCCAGTGCCCAGGTGAACAGGATGGTGAAGGTCGACAGCACGATGGTCAGCCACAGCCTGTCGCCCACGACATCGTTCACCGGCAGCCGGTATTCGAACGAATATCCGAAATCGCCCTGCAGCATCCCCCCCGCCCAGTTGAAATACCGGATGATCTGCGGATCATCAAAGCCGTAACGTTCGCGCAGCATCTCGATCTCGGCAAGGTCGGCTTCCTCGCCCAAGGCCTTCATCTCGGCGACGTAGCTTTCGAAAAAGTCGCCGGGCGGCAGTTCGATGATGGTAAAGACCAGCACCGATATCAGGAACAACGTCGGCACCATCGTCAGCACACGCATCAGGATGTAGCGCAGCATCAGGGCTATCCTTCCGCGTAAAAGAATGTGTCGGGCAGGTAGGCGCCCAGGAAACTGGTCGGCTCGAACCCATAGAGCGCCTCTTCGGGCACGTTGCGCATCAGGGATGATCGCAGCACGGGTTGCAACGCACCGCTGACAGTGCCGATGGTGAACACCTGATCCGCCCGGATCGCCAGCATCTTGTGCCAGATCGCAGTGCGCTGATCGGTCGTGGTCGTGTTGAGCCATTCCTTCAACAGCCGTACCAGTTCCTGCGCCCCGGGCAGATCAGGTGCGGTACCTGCACTTTCGCCCGAAGCGTACCAGATGCCCCAGGACGGCCATTGCAACTGATCGCCGCTGGACGGGGCCAGGGGTTCGGGCGACATGTCGGCGGTCGGCACGGCGTTGTCCAGGCCCTGCCAGACCGACATCATCTGATCGCCGCCCATGGCGCGGCTGCGGAACACGTCACGCTGCGAATTGCGGATGTACAGGGCAATGCCCACCTCGCGGTAATGGTCGCGGATCAGGCCCAGCACATCGACCTCCAGCGTGCTTTCGCCGGCGGTTTCCACCACGATCCCGCATTGCCGCCCGTCGGGCAACTTGCGGATGTTGCCGCCACCGCGTTCGGTCAGCCCCAACTCGTCCAGCAGCGCATTGGCAAGGGCGGGATCGTACTGTGCCCATGCACTGGCGTATCCGGCCTTGAACAACGGGCTTTCCGGCAGCACCGTATCAGCGGCCTCCTGCGCCAGACCGAAGTACAGCACCTTGTTGATCTCGGTCCGGTTGATCGCCACCGACATCGCGCGGCGCATCCGCACGTCCTGGAACAGCCCGCGCCACGCGTCATCCTTGCAGTTGAGGTTCGGCGTCAGCGCCACGCTTGACCCTTGGGTCTTGCGCCACAGCGACACCCGCAGCGGGTGCAGCTTTTCCGCCTGTTTCAGCAGGGTGTAATCGGTGAATCCGATCCCCACCGTCTGCAGGTCGCTGTCGCCGGTGGCCGCCTTGGCCGGGATGATGTCGGACGACGACACGTTGAACACGATCCGGTCCAGATAAGGCAACTGGTTGCCCGCCTGATCGACGCGGTGAAAGAACGGGTTGCGTTCAAAGACGAACTGCTCGGCCGGGGGGGCGGTACGGGGACGCCAGGCCTCCAGCGTCGGCAGGTCGGGGTTCTCGGGCCGGTTCTGGCGCGACAGCTTGACATGCAGACCCTGCCAGTCGTCCACCTTGTTCGCCTCGACCATCTCGGCCAGCTTCTCGGGCGTCTGGTACTTTTCGTGGAACTGCTTGAGGTAATGCTGCGGCAGCGCCAAGAGCAGGGGCAGGGGGGCGGCAAGATTGGGCAGAAAGTCGGGCTTTGGCCCGGCAAAGGTATAGCGCACCGTCAGGGGGTCCAGCACCTCGAACGTCACGGGCTGGCCGTTGGCCTGCAATTCCACCGGCAGGCCGCTGCGATAAAGGACATCGTTGTTCAGCACGTCATTCCAGCAATAGGCGAAATCCTCGGTCGTATAGGGTGCGCCGTCCGACCAGCGATGCCCTTCGCGCAGGTGCAGGGTGTAGATGCGGTTATCCACCACCTCGCAGGCTGCCAGCACATCGGGTTGCAGGTTCAGATCACCGTCATAGCCCATCAGCCGCGCATAGCTGTAGATCGGTATCAGTCGCACCTCGCGCGCGCTGCCCACCACCATCCGCGCGCTGCCGCCATACCGCCCCGTCTCACGCCCCATGGCCGCCAGGTCAATCACGCGGGGGTTCTTTGGCAGACGGTCGGCCATTGCAGGCAGAGTTCCGGCAGCGATATCGGCCGCAAACAGATCGGTCTCGGTCGCCCAGGCTCCGCGCGGCAAGGCCGCCGATGCCAACAACCCAAGGGCCACACGACGCGAGATCATGCCCGCAACTCCCGCACATCCGCCGATTTGTGGGCCAGCACCAGATGCCCGTCACCCAGGTCGAACGGCATAAGGTCGGCCCGGTCGTCTGCACCAAAGCGGAAGGCGGGGGCCCAATCCTCGCTGGCCGCAATGCTGGTGTGGCCAACGGCGGCGAAATCCAGACGGCGGTCAAGGTCGGGATAGGGCACGGCGTTCAACAACGCCCGGGTATAAGGGTGCACGGGGGCGGTCATGATCGTCTCACGCGGGGCCAGTTCAACAATCTTGCCCGCCCACATCACAGCCACCCGGTCGGCCATGTAATCGACCACCGCCAGGTTGTGCGAGATGAACAGGTACGTCAGCCCAAGGTCCTTTTGCAGGTCTTTCAGCAGGTTCAGGATCTGCGCCTGCACTGACACGTCCAAGGCTGACACGGGTTCGTCGCAGATCACCAGACCGGGGGCCAATGCCAAGGCCCGCGCAATCCCGATCCGCTGCCGCTGTCCGCCAGAAAAGCTGTGCGGATAGCGGTGGCGCGCACCCGCCCCCAGACCGATCGCGGTCAGCAATGCCTCGACCGTCGCGCGCCGTTCCTGCGCGGTGCCGCGGCCGTGAATTTCCAGCGGTTCGGACAGGATGTTGCCCACTGACATGCGCGGCGACAGCGACGATACCGGGTCCTGAAACACCATCTGGATGCGCCTGCGCAGGCTTTGCAGCGCCTCGCCGTCCGCTGCCAGCACATCGACCGGGCCGTGCCCGTCGTCATAGGTGATCGACCCTTCGTCCGGCGTCACCGCGCGCATCAGGATCTTTGACAGCGTGGTCTTGCCGCAGCCGCTTTCGCCCACCAGCCCAAGGCATTCGCCCCGCAGGATATCGAAACTGACGCCATCGACGGCGGGGGTCGCAGGGGCCTTGGAACGGAAGCCGTCGCTTTTGGTGCGGTAGGTCTTGCGCAGATTGCGCACCGACATCAGCACCTCGGGTGCCTTGCCCGCAATCGCCGTCGGTGCCGCAATCGCCTGCGTCAGCGACCCCCGGTCCAGCGTGATTTCGCGCAAGGGACGCAGGCGTTCGCCGGGTTTCATGCCGAAATGCGGGATCGCGTCCATCAGCCCCTTGAGATAGGCGTGCTGCGGGCGGCGGAAGATCGGGCCCACGGGGCCCGCTTCCATCACCCGGCCCTGATAGACCACCACCACCTCATCGGCCACATTGGCCACCACCCCCAGATCGTGGGTGATCAGCAGTATCGCCATCCCCAGCCGTTCCTGCAGGTCGCGCAGCAGGGTCAGGATCTGCGCCTGAATGGTCACGTCCAGCGCCGTCGTCGGCTCATCCGCGATCAGCAATGCCGGGTCACAGATCAGCGCCATCGCGATCATCGCGCGCTGCCGCATGCCGCCCGACAACTCAAACGGATACATCCCGAACACCCGCGCGGGGTTGGCGAACCCCACCTGCGCCAGCATCGCTTCGCTGCGTTCGCGCTGTTCGGCTGGGGACATGGGGGTGTGGATGCGCAGGGCCTCGGCAATCTGGTTGCCGACAGTGTGCAGGGGGGAAAACGACGTCATCGGTTCCTGAAAGATCATCCCGATCCGGCGGCCCCGCACCGCCCGGATCGCCCGCCCGTCGCGCGGCAGGGTCAGAAGATCGGTCGTCGTACCCCCCACGGGATCGGTGAACAGCACGCGGCCCGACACCTGTGCGACGGCGGGCTGCAACCCCATCACCGCCTGCCCCAGCACCGATTTGCCCGACCCGGATTCGCCCACCAGTGCCGTGATCTTGCCCGGACAGACGCGCAGCGAAACACCCCTGAGTGCGTCCAGCCGCCCGGTGGCAAGCTGGAACGACACACGCAAATCCTCAATCCGCAATAGATCAGGCCCGCATCCCGAACGTTCAGGCGTCATTCCGTCCGGCTCCACGTCCCTGCTTTGCCACCTTGATCCCCAGACCGGATGGCTGATTTTTCTGGGGTCACACTAGCGCAGGGTTCGGGGGCTGTCTATTGCGGTGACCGGCGCTGCCGCGCAGGCCGACCATCACCGCAAGCTATGGTTTTGATACGTTTATCGGTGGATGGCCCAACAGGACCGGCAGCCCGGCCCAGGTGACATGGGGTTGGCCCGCGGTCAGCGCCAGCAGTCCCTCAAGCACTGCCCATGCCCCGGCATCATGGATCAGGTGATGCGTGAGAATCCCGATAGGCGCGTAGCGTGGCAGCGCCCGGGAGATCTCGGCCAAAAGGGTGTCCATATCCTTGGCCCGCCCCGACCCCCTCCAGTCGATCAGATCGACATGCGTGTTCACCATCCGCAGGGGGGCGGGTCTCTCGGGGCCAAAGACCGACAGGGCGGTGAACCCGACCCCCGCCAGCCCCTGTGTGACGCCTGCGTCAATGCGGTTCCACGGCGGCACCAGCACCGGCAGGGCCTGATCGAGGTGCAGGGATTTCAGATGCCGCAATCCCCGCGCCAGTTCCCCCAGCACCACACTTGCCGCCCTTTGGGGCCCCAGTTCCTGCTTTTTCTCCTCCCGCCCCGCATGGTTGTGGTGTGCCCAGCCATGCACCGCCACCGCCACCGCACGCTCCCCCGCAAGACGGTCGGCAAGCGCTTGCCCAGACCCCGCCGGGATCACCGCCAAAGTAGTAGGTACCCCGTGCCGCCCGGTCATTTCCAGCAGCGTCTCCAGCGCCGCCGTGGGCACCGTCGCATCATCATCGCGCAGCCATAGGGTGGTGGGCTGGCCCCTGTCCCCGGCGGCCTGCACGGCATCGCGGAACGCCTGAACGCTCATGATCCGACCACCCCATGCAGCAGCACGTCCAGCCGGCCCGCCGCCACCGGAAACGAATGCCGCTCCGATACCCGTGCCCGCGCGGCCTGCCCCATCGCCACGGCCTGCGCAGGATCGGCCAGCATCGCCGCAATGGCCCCGGCATAGGCCGCATCGTCGTCAGGGGGCACCAGAACACCGGTCAGACCATCCGCCACCACTTCGGGCACCCCTGCGATGCGGCAGGCCACCACCGGCAACCCCGCCGCCTGCGCCTCAAGATACGCCAGCCCGTAAGCCTCGCCATAACCGGGCCACAGATACACCGCCCCCCGCGCCAACAGTGCCGCCACCCCGTCGCGCGGCAAGAGGCCGGCCCATGTGATGCGGCCCGGGGACAAGCCCGCGAACATCTGCCGCACCTCACCCTGCATCGGTCCGCCACCTGCCACGGTCAGGTGCCACGGCCTGTCGCGCAACAACATCAGTGCCGCCGCAAGTCGGGTATAGCTGCTGAGCTTGTCCCCCGCCCGCATCATCGCGACCGTCACCAGATGGCCCGCCTCGGGCAGGGGCAGTGCGGCAAAGGGCGTGGTGTCGATGAACGGCGGCAGCATCGCCAATCGCAGGCTTTCGTCCACCGTCAGGAGCCCCGCGTGATCGCGCGCGGTTAGACACAGGTTCAGCCGCGCGCCCCGCAGCCCCGCCAGCATCACCGCCTGCATCCCGGCCCAGATGCCGGTATTGCGTCGCTGCGAATAGGATGCCTCGCAGGTCACATAGGGCACACCGAATTCGGCCGTCAGTGGTGGGCCAAGCAGGTCAGGGGCCTTGTAGTAGGGGTGATAGCAGAACCACAGGTCAGGCCGGTCTCGCCTGCGCCAGTCGGCGGCAATCCGGGCGCGTTCTGATGCCGCCGCACCCTGCAGCGCGTCCCAACCCGCCCGGTCATCCGGGTCACCGAGATAGGCGCGCAGGTCGGATACCACCGTCACCCGGTGCCCCGCCGCCTCCAATGCCGCCACCAGCATGCGCGCCATCAGCCGGTCACCCGAAGGCACCGGGTGATCGGGGGCCTTCAACGGGGCGTAGAAGGCGATCGACAGTGGGCGAGTAGGGGACATGATCGAAAACCCATACCGAACATCGGGATTCGCCGCCATACCGTGGCTGCTTTGGCCCATGGGTCGCCAGTGTGGCCGCCACACGAAAAAAGCCCCGTCCTGCGAACAGGACGGGGCAAGGCGTGCCATGGGCGGAACCATGGCACAGGCGTCTCGTAACCTGTGGGGAGTCCGGTCAGTTGGCGGGGCGGGCTTCTGCCTCCATCTCGGCGCGGATCTGCTGGCGCAGAAGGTCGATGGGAATCCTCTGTCCCTCGCGGACAAAGTGCCAGTAGGTCCAGCCGTTGCATGACGGCGCGCGTTCCAGATGCGCACCAACCTGATGGATCGACCCGGTTACGCCATCGTGGCTCAGCGTCCCATCCGCCCGCACCCGTGCCACATGGTTGCGCAGGCCCACCAGTTCCTCACCCGGGCGCAGCATGCCGCGCTCGACGATCTGACCGAAGGGCACACGCGGTTCGGCCCGTTTCGATCCGGTCACGGCAATCGCCGACGCATCATAGGCACGCACCCTCGCCAGCCGCGCAGCGGCGATCTTGCGATACGTCTCCTCACGCTCGATCCCGATGAACTGCCGGCCCAGCATCTTGGCCACCGCCCCCGTCGTGCCAGTGCCAAAGAACGGGTCAAGCACCACATCGCCGGGATTGGTGGACGCCACCAGCACCCTATGCAGCAAGCTTTCGGGTTTCTGCGTCGGATGCGCCTTGTCGCCCGCGTCATCCTTCAGCCGCTCGTGCCCGGTACACAACGGCAGCACCCAGTCCGACCGCATCTGCACGCCGTCATTCAGCGCCTTCAGCGCCTCATAATTGAAGGTGTACCTGGCCCCCTCATCCCGGCTGGCCCAGATCATCGTCTCATGCGCATTGGTGAAACGTTTGCCGCGAAAGTTGGGCATCGGGTTCGACTTGCGCCAGACGACATCGTTCAACATCCAGAACCCGGCATCCTGCATCGCCGCACCGACGCGAAAGATGTTGTGATAGCTGCCGATCACCCAGATGGCCCCGTTCGGCTTCAACACCCGGCGCGCCGCTGCCAGCCAGTCACGGGTAAACGTGTCGTAGGCCGCAAAACTGGCGAACTGGTCCCAGTGATCGTCGACCGCATCGACAAGGCTGTTGTCGGGGCGGTGCAGGTCACCCTTCAGTTGCAGGTTGTACGGCGGGTCGGCAAAGATGAGGTCAACACTGCCCTCGGGCAGGCCGCGCATCACCTCGGTACAGTCGCCCCCAAGGATTTCGTTCAGTGGCAGACGTGCTGCCTCTGGCGGTTTCGGTCGTGTCATTCTCTGCCTCGTCCCCCGGCGTTGATCCGCCGTTTGTTCGCCCAAAGGATGAGTCAAACACGATTCGCCGTCAAATTCTTTATTGAATCAGGGGGTTACAGATTTGTCTTGATACAAGGCCTTGTGGACGGGGGCGAAGGACCGTCTATGGTGAGGGGTCACCCCGAAATCTAGAAGGGCGCGGCGGTGTTCGGCGGTGGGATAGCCCATGTTCCGGTCCCAGCCGTACACGGAAAATTGTTGCGCCAAATCCACCATGATCCGGTCGCGCGTTACCTTGGCAATCACCGACGCCGCCGCAATGGACAGCACACGCGCATCACCGCCGATGATCGCCTCGGCAGGGCAGAGCAGGCCCGCAGGGATCATGTTGCCATCAACCAGCACCAGACCGGGGGCAGGCAACCCCGCCACGGCCCGCGCCATCGCCAGATGGCTGGCGCGCAGGATATTCATGTGGTCGATCTCTTCGACCGACGCAAGGCCCACCCCAACCTCGGCCATATCGAGCAACGCATCGTACAGGCGGTTGCGCGCGCGGGCGGTCAGCGCCTTGGAATCGTTCAGACCGGGGGGAATGTGGTCAGGGTCAAGCCGCACCGCTGCCGCCACCACCGGCCCGGCCAGCGGCCCGCGTCCCGCCTCATCCACCCCGGCCACCCGGGGGATGCCCCGGGTAAGGGCGGCGGCTTCACGGGTGAAATCGGGGATCGGGCGCATTCTGTCAGTCAAACCCGCCCGGGGCCCGAAAGCCAAGCCTGAAACGGGGCGCAGAGGCTGCCCGTGCCCTCTGCGCCCCGCCCGTCACAGTACCTGCGGGGACAGGCACCGCGATTGGGTTTCACCAGTGCCGGTTGCCGCGACGCTCGGGGCGGAAACCCGCGTCGAACAGGCAGTCCTGGCGATAGACGACAACCTCACGCCCCCGGATACGCACTTCGGCGGCACAGTGGCGCGGCAGGCGGACCGATACGCCCTCTTGCTGCAGGCAGGGGCGCGAATACCAGACCTCGCGGCGGCCCCGGTCAATCAGCTCGATAGCGCATTCGCGCGGCAGTACGCGGCGCGCGGGTTCGGGGTGGGGGCGGGGGTTGGGATAGTGGCGGGGGTTGTCGTACACCGGCGGGCGCGGCGGTTGGCCGTGGGCATCATCACCGCCGCCGTCATGCCAGTTGTTGCCCCGGTTGTTGCGGTCGTCGATGGCCTTGGCGATGATCGCCAGCGCCGCAATCGCCGCAAGCGCCCGGGCCACGTCGTTGTTGTCGGCGCGGGCGGGCATGGCGGCGGCGGTCATCGCGGCCAGGGCAAGGGCGGCAGCAGCAACGGCTCCTGCAAACCGGCGGCGGGTCTGGGTGTGGGTGCGTTCCATGGCGAGGGTCCTTTGCGGTGCGGAAGGGGTGGGAACCGGCAGTCCCGGTCGATGCACGAACCCTCGCCCCGCACTGGCGGGACACGCAATATCGCCGGTCTGCTATGCGATAGCGGCCCGAAATCCTGAGGCTGACATTGAATATCCGCAGGTTTCTCTGCAGATTGGCGAATGCCCGCCCAGATGGAGCAATGGCCGTGAACCGCATGTTGAACCCCCTTGCCCTTGTCGCTGCAATGGCCTTTGCCTTGCCTGCAAGTGCCGCCTGCTATGCCGATTACAAGGCCAGCAAGGACGACCCCCTGCGCCTGCACTATGGCGTGATGGAGGTGCCCGACAGCGCCTGTGACCCCGGTGCTGCCGCGGGCGAAATCCGCGGCCGGTTGCAGTCTGACGGCTGGAAACTGTTGAACGTGATGTCGGTCTTCGGGCCGGAAGGACTGGACGAAAGGAAAGCCAGTGCAGGAGAATACTTCCTCCGTTACTGACGGGCTGCGCGCCGGAAACCGGGTTGTCGGCTATGGCATTGCGGCCATCGTCGTCATTCTTCTGGGCGCGGCGGTGCTGCTGTTCCTGAACCTGCCCGACGCAAATGCGTTCAACGCGCGGGTCGAACGCCTGTTCGTGGAAAACGACGACCTGCGCGCAGGGGCAGAGATCAAGCTCTTGGAAATACTGGCACAATCAGGCAGTGCGTTTTCCGAGGTGCTGGTCAGTTACCGCACGATCATCTTCGTCTTGCTCGTGTTCGCCACCGCCCTGATGGTGGCGGCACTGGTGTTTCTGGTGACGATCATCGCCCTCAACCGCCGCATATCGGCGATCCAGCGGTCGGGTATCCAGGTGTCATCCATCGTCATCAGCCGCGAGGCAAGGGCGGTCTACATCAACGACATGGAGTTCGCGCTGACCGAGTCGGCCCTTGAAACGCTGTCGGTTCTTGCCGAGGCGCGGATGGATGATGACGTGCTGACCGGCGCGCAGATCGAGGCGGTGATCTCGGGCCGCAACGCTTCTGATTGCGACGAGGCGGCTGGGGCCACGCGGGTCAAAAGGCTGCGCGATGCCTTGGGAAATCAGTTGGTGACCGAGCTTCTGGTCAAGACCATCGCGCGGCGCGGCTATCTGCTGGCGGTGGGCAAGGACGTGATCCGGATCATATGACCGGGCGCACCATTGGCAAACCGCCCCGCCTGCCCCATCTTCCTTTCACTTCTTCTTAACCAGCCCCTTCTTCTGTCCGGAAATATCCCACGGGGGGTGCGGGGGGTGTGAAACCCCCCGCTCTTGACCGGCGTAAGGGGGGGCAACGGCCATGACAAGGAAAACGGAAATGGAAACGGCAATTCTGGCGGGCGGGTGTTTCTGGGGCATGCAGGATCTGATCCGCAGGCTGCCCGGGGTCGCGGGTACGCGCGTGGGCTACACCGGGGGCGACGTGGCCAATGCCACCTACCGCAACCACGGCACCCACGCCGAAGGGATCGAGATCGTGTTCGACCCGGCGCGCATCAGCTACCGCGAGATCCTTGAGTTCTTCTTTCAGATCCACGATCCCAGCACGCTGAACCGGCAGGGCAACGACATGGGCGTCAGCTATCGCTCGGGCATCTACTATCTGTCCGACGAACAGCACCGCACGGCGCTGGACACGATTGCCGATGTCGATGCGTCGGGTCTGTGGCCGGGGCGTGTGGTCACCGAAGTGGTTCCGGCCAGCGATTTCTGGCAGGCCGAGCCGGAGCATCAAGACTATCTCGAGCGGCTTCCGCACGGCTATACCTGCCACCGCATCCGCCCCAACTGGCGCTTGCCAAAGCGCGCCGCCTGAGTGCTATGTAACCGGGCGGCACTTGCCGCCCGGCCAATTCGGGGTCAGGTCGACCGCAGCAGAACCTTGGTCGAATCGACGGCCTGCGACACCCGGGCAAGCTCTGTCATCGTGGTGGGCGAGTTGCCGGCCGACCGCAACAGCGTGGTGGACAACTCCGTGATCACCGCATCCGCCGCGCGGTTGGCGGCGACGACGCGGTCGGGGGCCACGGCCACGATCGGGCGGGTGGTGGTGCGTTTGACATTGCCCACTTGCGCAGTGCGGCGGACGGGTGGTTGCCGCGGGTCAGCGTTCTGCTGGGCTATAGCCTGCAGCTTGGCCGAGGCGGCAAGGATTTCGGACTTGGCCTTGCTGTAGTTGCTGGTTCTGGGCATTTTCTGCGCCATCCGGGCCAACTCGTCGCTGATGCAGTCGATGCGCCAGACGTCCGTATATTGTCCACAATGCTCGACCCCGGTTCCGATGCTGTCGACCACGATGTCGGTCTTGCCCGGGCCGGACTTGTGAAATGTGGACCCGCTGCCTTCGCATTCGACAAGGATCGGGGCGTTCTCGTCGGGCTGCCCGAAACCGAAGCCGGTAGTGAAGCTGTCTCCACCGTCACCCTCACCACCGCCAACACTGTCACCGCCGCCCTGATCTTCGTCGCGATTGAAATTATTGTCGTTGCAGCCCACCATCATCGGTGGCGCGGCTTGTGGCACGAAAACGCGGGTCAGCGTGCCCGGGCCAGCAACGGGGGCTGTAAAGGCGGGCAACGTCGTCAGGCACAGCGCGGCTGCCCCGGCAACAAAACGTGGGAGTAGCTTCATCTTGCAATTCCTTTCAAAGTTTCCTCCGGGCACAACTGCCGAAGGTCGGTTTCAAATCTTCAGTCCGAACGCCGCCCGCAGCGCCTTTATCGTTCCCGGGCCGAACGCACCATCCAGCGCACCGGCATAGAACCCGGATTCCGACAACCGGCCCTGCAGCGCCTTGCGTGTTTCAAGCGTGAACATGTTCGGCTTTTCCGAGAGAATATCAAGCACGTCAGTCGAGCCTGAGCGGAGTGCGTCATACAGGTATCCTGCCGCCGCCGCCTTGTCCTTGGTGGGGATCCGACCATCGTCGATCAGGGCGGCAAAGTTGAACAGCGCCTCTGGGTGGCGCAGGTTCGCGGCGCGTTCAAACAGCTTCAGCGCCGCTTCCGGGTCGGGGGTCAGGCCAAGCCCGCCCTGATAATGCATGAACCCAAGGTCGTTGATCGCCTTGGCATAATCCTGATCCGCCGCCTGCTGATACAGGTCCAGTGCGCGCGCCGGGTCTGGTTCGACGCCGATACCCTGTTCGTAAAGCTTGGCCAGTTCAAACTGCGCCTCGGGGCTGCCTGCGGCGGCGGCGCGGGTCAAAAGATCAAACGCCTCTTTCGGATCGAACACCTTTGCCTCGGGGTCAAGGCGCATCTGCGCCAGCCCCAGCATCGACCGCGTGTCGCCCAGATCGGCAAGGGCGGCAAGCTGTGCCTCCTGCTCGGGGCGGACCTGCGCCCATGCGACGCGGGCATCCGCCACGGGGTCGCCCTGCCCGTCCCCGGGGCCTGCCAGATAGAACGGCACACCCGACAGCGACCCATAGGTGTTGGGCTCCTGCTGGTTCAGGGTGGCTGCCAGCACCGCATCGCGCACCTGGCGGAACATCAGGCTGATCTCCAGCCCCGGAATGCGCATCTTGTCGGCAAGCGCGATGGCAAAGGGGCTGTTGCCCGCCAGACCGTCCAGCGCCACCTGACCGTCACGCGCGGCAAAGGCCACCAGCGTGCCGCGTTCGGGTGACGGCGGCGCAAGGCCGCCGGTCGCAGGGGTGCCAAGTTCACCCGGTTTCGCCGCAAGGTCCACCGCATCGCCGAACGGGTTATCGCGGCAACTGTCCAGAATCACGATCCGCATCACCCGTGCGCGGTCCACCGTGGCCAGGAAATCGTCCAGCGATACCGATTGGCGCTGAACATCGCGGACGGTCTGCACGTCGGCATCGACAGGGATCAGATAGTTGGTGCCCTGCACCTCTACTCCGTGGCCGGCATAGTAGATCAGCGCCAGATCGGCGGTTTCCGCGCGAAAGGCAAAGCGGTCCATCGCCGCGCGCAGGTCCTGATACCCCACATCGGTGACCAGCGTCACCTCAAACCCGATGTCGGTCAGGGTCTGGGCGATCAGCCCTGCGTCCTTGACGGTATTGTCCAGCGCGCCGACGGTCCGGTAGGTGCCTTGGCCGATGACCAGCGCCACACGGTCGGTCGCCGCTGCGGCCAGCGGCAGCAGCAGAAGAATCCCGCACAGGATGAGACGGACAAAGGTCATCGGGTTCCGTTGTTCATGCAGCGTCACAAATCTTAACGCAGACGGCGCGCCGCGCAAAGCCGCCTGCCGTCAAACCTTCGTCAGATACGGCCCTCTTCGCGCCATTTCGTGATCATTTCGCGGCTGACCTCGAAATGCATCGAATCCTCGCGCGAAAACGACGCGCCCCAGAACCAGCCTTCGGCCTGGAAAAAGTCGGCGATGATGGTCAGGCCAAGCTGGGTGCGTCCGTCGCCAAGCGTATCCAGCACGCCGTCGATATTGAGGTCGACCGCAAGGCCAAAGGAATGCGATGACACCGAATTCTGCGACCCCCGGATGCGGCGTACGCACAAGGCACCCGCCGTGGCGATCCGGGCGTAAAGGTCGGCATCGACGGCCTTGATCTTTTCAAACACGTTGCGCATCGAATCGACCGCAGGGCGCAGCATCGAGACGCGGATCGGGCCGACATCCTCGGTCACCAGCATCGCTTTCAGTTTGGGATTGGTCATCGGCTCGCAGTCGTCCGACAGGGTTTCGCGCGGCATGCCGAACATGCTGATCTGGAAACTGGGGTTGGGAACAGTGATGCCTTCGTTGTTCGTGCGCCGGCCTGCAAGATTGACCACCTGGGTATAGCTGTCGATGCCCGCGCCCAGACTTTCGGGCACATAGTTGGGGTCCGACGTATCAACCTGCGACCCGGCAGCCGGCAGCGACTGCAGCCGCGACAGTTCCTGTTCGACAACACCAAGACGGGTCTGCAGATCCTCGACCTGCTGGCGCAGTTTTTCAAGGTCGATGCGCGCGCCGCTGTCGATGGCAGCGCCGCCACTGTCGGTGCCGATCACCGGCACGGGTTGGCCCAACAGCGCCGATCCGCCCAGCCAGATCACCGGGGCCAGAACAAGGCACACCCCCACGATGATGGCCGGAATCAGCAGGTCGGCCTTGGGGGCCGGGGCGGCGGCGCGGACGGCGCCGGGTTTGGGTGGCGGGGTGGGTGGCGGCACGGGGTCAACTTCCGGATGCGGCGATTTCCGGCTCAGTATAACAAGGCGTGACGCAAAGGAAACCGGGCTTTCAGGGAAACCCGTTGTCGTGGCGCGGGGGGTGGTGTAGTTTTGCGCCACGGTCCGGCGTGTTTTGCCGTGGCCCGTGTCATTTGGAGGGTAGATCATGGCGGGATTGCTGCGCAAGACGATGATGGCGACAGGTTTGGCGGCTGTTCTGTGGTCGCCGTTGGCAAACGCACAGACGAACGATCAGACCGGGGCGACGGCGGCAGAGTTGCAATTGTTGTTCCAGCGGCAGAAATCGCGCGGGCTGAAACTGGCCCCGAACACTGCCGTGGCACCAGTCACGACGACCGAAACCGTTGCAGCGGCGATCGGCACCGATGCGTCGGCCGTCACCGACACGGCAAATGCCGATGCGGTTGCCGAACCCGCGGCCGAACCTGCGGCGACCGAGGTGACCGTGGCCGAAGCCACCCCTGCACCCGACGCCGTGGTGGCTGACGCGGCTCCGGTCGAGGTGGCTTATCAGGAACTGGACAAGGCCGATCAGATCAACTTTCGCATCGGTTTCGATTTTGACAGCGCCGTCCTGCGCGACACCGAGGTGCCGAAACTCGCCTCGCTCTGTGCGGCGATGAAGGCGGTGGATGTGGCGGTGTTCCGCATCGTCGGCCATACCGATGCGGCCGGCACCGAGGCCTACAACGAACGGCTGTCACTGCTTCGGGCCGAAGAGGTCAAGCGCCATCTGGTCGGCGATTGCGGGATTGAACCGGCGCGGTTGCAGGCGGTGGGGGTGGGCAAGCGCTATCTCTACAACACCGACGACCCCCGGTCAGAAGACAACCGCCGGGTCGAGTTCCAGGCGCTGAGCTGAACGGAAAGACATGGCCGCCCCCAGTTCCCACGATACGTTCCGGTCAGGCGACCTTCTGAACAACACCTACCGCATCGAGGCGGTGCTGGGGCGCGGCGGCACGTCCGAGGTCTATCGCGCGCGGTCCGAGATTTCGGGCCGCGTCGTGGCGCTCAAGGTACTGAAGGCCGAATTGTCGGCCAACGTGGATTACCTGCGCCTGATGACGCGCGAAGAGGCGATCCGCGACATCCGGCACGAGGCGGTGGTGCGCTATTCCGAAAACCACCGCACGCCTGATGGTGTTGTCTACCTCATCATGGATTTCGTCGACGGCCCGACGCTTGACCGGCTGATGGCAAAGGGCCCGATCCCTGCCCCCGACCTGATGGTGATTGCGGGCCGCGTGGCCGAGGGGCTGGTGGCGGCGCATGCCAAGAACATCGTCCACCGCGACCTGTCGCCCGACAACATCATCCTGCGCGGCGGCAAACCGGAAGAGGCGGTCATCATCGATTTTGGCATTGCCAAGGATGACCGGCCCGGTGCCGAAACCATCGTCGGCAATGAATTTGCGGGCAAGTATGCCTTTGCCGCACCTGAACAATTGTATGGCCGTACCGACGCGCGGTCTGACATCTATGCACTTGGCGCAACACTTCTGGCCTGTTTCCGGGGCAAGTCGCCCAATCTGGGCGCGAACCCGGTCGAGATGCTGAAGATCAAGGATGCCGCTCTTGACCTGTCGGGCGTGCCGGAACCCCTGGCCACGCTGATCGGGCGGATGTGTACGCCCAAGCCCGAGGCCCGGCTGCAATCCGCGACCGACATCCTGCGCCTGATCGACCCCGACCATCCGGCGCTGGACCGGCCGCGCACCACATCCGCGCCGCTGCCCTTGCCGACCATCGCGCCGAAACCCGCCCCCCGCCCGGTTCCCGCCAAAAGTGGCGGCGGCGGCGTGGTGGCGGCGGTGCTGGGGCTGTTACTGATCGGCGGCGGGGTGGGGGGCTATGCGATGGGGGCCTTCGACGGCCTGCTGACGCCCGCGTTACCGGTCGTGACCCCGTACGAACTGACGGTTGAGCGGCGGGCGGATGCGCCACCCACGGCATCGGGCCATGTGCCCACGCTGGCCCTGCAGACTGCCCTGACCGACCGCATGGCCACCGCCGGGGGGAAAACCGATGTGGCGCTTGGTTCGGGGGCGATCCCCGAAACCTGGGGGCCCGAGGTGATCGCCATTCTGGATCAGGTGGCCGACCTGCCGGAATGGCGCGTGGCGGTGCGGGATGGCGCCGTGCAGGTAACCGGCGTGGCCCCCGACCGCACGACCCGCGACGCCATGGCCACGCGGTTGGCGGCGGCGAAGGGGGCGCTGACGGTGTCGGCGGTGATCGACTTTGGCCCGCGCGTGCTGTTGCCGGCGATGGTCAGCAAGATTGCGGCGACGCATCAGGATTGCGGCACGCTGACGGTGGCGGACGCGCCTGCCGCCGGCTGGGGGACGGGGGCCAAGATCATCGTCACCGGCCGGATGGCCAGCGATGCCGGGCGGCTCAAGCTTTATGACGCGCTGACCGCTGCCATCGGTGACCGCACCGCCCTGGTCGATGTCGAGATCCTGAATCCGCAACTCTGCGCCATCGAGGCCGCCCTGCCGCGCGCGCCGTCGCGCGGGTTCGGGGTGATCTTCGGCTTTGGCGACCGGCCTGCCCCCAACCCCGCCGCGCGGTACTTTGTGGGCGAGAATCCGGTGATTGATGTGGTGATCCCGGCAGATGTGACCAGCGGCAACCTGTGGGTGTCCATCGTCGATGTCACCGGGGCGGTGTTCCATCTGTTGCCCAACCTGAACCGGCCTGCGAATGACGTGGAATCCCTGCGCGGCGGCCAGACGGGCGAGGTCACGGTGCGGGTGGCCTATTCACTGGCCGAGGCGACGGGTACGCCGAAAATGGCGTTCCTGGTGGACGATTCGATCATGGGAAAGTCGAAGATCGTGGTTCTGTACGCGCCACAACCGGTGTTCGACACGCTGCGCCCGATGTCGGAATCGGTGCAAAGCTTTGCCGCCGCCCTTGCGGGGCAAGAGGCACAGGATGCGCCTGCGCCGCTTTTTTCCATCGACGCCCGGATACTCACCACCGAAAAGCCCTGACCGGCACAGTCCGGCCCTTGGCGCGCGTCGCTGCCGCATGTCTGGGGGATTGCCATATGCTGCGCCGTCAGGGAGCGGTTAACACCTGCAGGGCCCGGCTGACGACTCAGGAAACGCACAGTTGAAACTTTACGAAGTTTCGTTTAATCATGAAGTCAGGGGGAATCACATGCTCGGACAGCGCTTCGCCACGCGGATCAATTCCTTTGCGTCCGGTGCCGCTGAATACTGGCCTGACCTCGCGTCCAAGCCCACGCTGGCCCAGATGGTGGCCCGCGCCGCAACCGTCCCCGGCCTCAGCGAACTGGACCTGAACTATCCCGACCACATCGGCGCCGACCCGGCCCTTGTCGCCCGCACCGTGGCCGACTGCGGGCTTCAGGTCAGTGGCCTCGCGATGCGCTACTATTCGAACCCGGCGTTCCGGCGGGGGGCCTTCACCAACGCCGACGCAGCCGTCCGGCGTGAGGCGATCGACCTGACCAAGCGCGGCATCGACGCCGCCCGCGCCATGGGTGCGCCGATGATGACGCTGTGGCTGGGGCAGGACGGCTGGGATTATGCGTTCCAGTGCGACTATGCCAGGCTTTGGGCGGATGAGCTTGCGGGCATCGCCGAGGTGGCGGCACACGACCCCGACTGCCAGATCAGCATCGAATACAAGCCAAACGAACCAAGGGCTTACAGCGTCCTCAAGGACGCCGCGACGACGCTTCTGGCGATTGACGAGGTGGCTGCGCCCAACCTTGGCGTGACCCTCGACTTTGCCCATTCGCTCTATGCCGACGAACAGCCGGCCTTTGCGGCGGCGATGATCCAGCGCCGGTCGCGCCTGTTGGGCCTGCACCTGAACGACGGCTATGCCAAGCGGGATGACGGGCTGATGGTGGGGGCGGTCCACGCGCAGGCCACGCTGGAACTCTTGGCCGAGGTCAAGCGCGGCGGCTTTGACGGGGCGATCTATTTCGACACCTTCCCCGATGCCTCGGGCCTTGATCCCGTGGCGGAATGTGCGGCCAACATCCGCACGGTAAGGCGCATGCTGGCCGCCGTGACGCGGCTGGAACAGGACAACCGGCTGGCCGAGGCGCGCGCGCGCCAAGACCCGGTCGTAGCGCAGGAGATTGCGCAACTGGCCTTGGCGGGCAGAGAGAATCCCGCCTGAGCTTTACGAATCGAACAAGACTTGTGTTGAAAATGGGAGGAACTGATGCAACACTTTCTGAAAGTCGGCGTCATCGCCGCCACCCTTGCGCTGTCGGCTGGTCTGGCCATCGCGCAAGATCTGTCACCCCTGAATTCCGACAGCGAACCCGACCGCATGGACTGGTCCGAGCTTGACGCCAAGTTCGGCCCGATGCCCGTGCCCGCCGCCGGCACCAAGATCGGCGGCGTGTCCAAGACGCTGACCAACGAATACTGGCGCTCGCTTGGCGAGGGGTACCAGAACGTCGCCACGAAACTGGGGCTTGAGTTTGTCTATCAGGCCGCCCAGTCCGAAGGCGACCAGCTTGGCCAGTTGGCCATCGCTGAAAACCTGATCAGCCAGGGCTTTGCCGCCCTGTTGTTCTCGCCCCAGTCGGACGCCAACCTGATCCCGGCGGTGGAAAAGGCCAAGGCGGCCGGCGTGCCCATCCTCAACGTCAACGACGCCGTGATCCCCTCGGCCGAGCACTACGTCGGTAACGTGCAAAAGGGCAACGGCGTGAACGTTGCCAACTGGTTCATCGCGAACCGCGCTGACGGCGGCAAGGTGGCGGTGATCGAGGGTCAACCGGGTGTCTATGCCGCCGGTCAACGCACCGCTGGTTTCACCGAAACCATCACGGCGGCGGGCAAGTTCGAGGTGGTCGCATCCGTTCCCGCCAACTGGAGCCGGGAAGAGGCGTTCAACGCCGCCGCCACCATCCTGCAGCAGTACCCCGACCTGATCGGTTTCTATGCCAACAACGACGGCATGGCCCTCGGTGTGGTCGAGGCGGTCAAGGCGGCGGGCAAGGCCGAACAGACCGTCGTGTTCGGCACCGATGGCATCTCTGACGCCTATGCGGCGATCCGGGCGGGCGATCTGACCGGCACCGTCGACAGCTTTCCCGTGCTGACGGGCGAGGTCGCGATGGAGGTGGCGCTGCGTCTGCTGGCCGGCCAGCCCTTGCCCCGCGTGGTGGCGACACCGCAGGCGCTGATCACCAAGGACAACGTGGAAACCTACGCCACGTCCGACATGGCTGCCCTGCGCGCAGCGTTGCTGGCACAATGATACCAACGGCCCGACCGGACGCTTGCCCGGTCGGGCCCCCTTGACCCCGGACCCCCGATGATCGCCCCCCGCCTTGCCCTGTATGATGTGGTGAAATCGTTTGCGGGCAACACCGTGCTGCACAGCGTGGCCCTGACAGTCCAGCCGGGCGAAGTGCATGGCCTGTTGGGCGAAAACGGTGCGGGCAAGTCCACCCTCCTCAATATCCTGTCCGGTGTGCTGTCCGCCGACGCAGGCCGGATCGAGATCGACGGCACCCCCGTCACCATCGGCTCGCCCCGCGCGGCGACAGCGGCGGGCATCGCGATGATCCATCAGGAACTGCAACAGGTGCCGGAACTGACCGTGGCACAGAACATCTTCCTCGGCGCGTCGCTGCGCCACTACGCAGGTCTTGCCGTCAACCGCCGCGCGCAAGAGGCCGAGGCGCGGCGCATCCTGTCCCCCCTAGACCCCACCATCGACGTCACCGCCCCGATCCGCACCCTGCGCGTCGCCGAACGCCAGATCGTCGAGATCGCCCGCGCCCTGCGCGCCCGCGCCCGCATCATCGCGATGGACGAACCCACCAGCAGCCTGACCCCGCGTGAATTCGACCGGCTGGTTGCGGTGATCGAACGCCTGTCCGCTCAAGGCGTCTCGGTCATCTACGTCAGCCACAAGATGGACGAGGTTTACCGCGTCTGCCAATCCGCCACGATCCTGCGCGATGGCCGTCTGATGGGGCGGGTGGTGATCCCCGACGTCCCCGTCAACACCGTCATCGAAACCATGGTCGGCCGCGAACTGACCGGCAGCACCCACCACAGCCACACCCGCGACCGCGTCGTCCTCGAAACGCGCAACCTCACCCGGGGCAGGGCGGTACAGGACGCCACCCTGACCCTGCGCGAAGGCGAGGTTCTGTGCATCGCGGGCCTCGTAGGTTCTGGCCGCACCGAACTCATGCGCCTCATCGCCGGGGTGGACCGGGCCGACAGCGGTCAGGTTCTGGTGAACGGCCACCCCGTGCCGGGCGACCCCCGCCGCCGCATCCGCGCAGGCCTTGGCCTCTTGCCCGAGGAGCGCAAGCGTGACGGCATCATCCGCCACCGCCCCGTCACGTCCAACACTGCGCTGCCCGCAATGGCGCGGTTTTCCTGGCTTGGCCTGATCCAGCGCCAGCGATTGCGCATCACAACCGAAGCCCTCATGCGCGACGTCCAGCTTCGCCCCCTGTCCGTTGACCGCCCCATCGGCAGCTTTTCCGGCGGCAATCAGCAAAAGGCCATCATCGGCCGCTGGCTTGCCGCCGACACCCGCATCTTCCTGTTCGACGAACCAACCCGCGGCATCGACGTCGGCGCAAAATCCGAGATCTACGCTCTGATCGAACGCCTGGCATCCGAAGGCCGCTCGATCCTCGTCGTCTCCTCGGAACTCCCCGAAGTGATCCGCCTCGCCGACCGTGTCCTCGTCATGCGTCAGGGCCGCATCGCCGCCGAACTGGGCCCGGGTGACATATCCGAGGCCAACATCGCCCGCCACGCCATCCCGTCACAGTGAGAGCCAACGATGACCGACACCCCAACCCTTCTGTCCCGCATAAGGTTCCGTGATGCGGGTACGCTGCTGGGGCTGGTCATCATCGGCGTGGTCTTTGCCACCCTGACCCCCGTGTTCTTGACCACGCCCAACCTGATGAACATCCTGCAACAATCCTCGATCAACGCCTGCATCGCATTGGGCATGACGCTGGTCATCATCTCGGGCGGCATCGACCTGTCGGTCGGCCCCATCGCCGCCCTCGCCGCTGTGCTGGGCGCCGCGATGATGGTCGCAGGCGTCCCCATCCCCCTCGCCGTCCTCGGTGCCATCGCCGTCGGCGTCGCCTGCGGTGCCTTCAACGGCGCGCTGATCGCATGGGGTGGCCTGCAGCCCTTCATCGTCACCCTAGGTGGTCTGTCCCTCTACCGCGCCTTCGCCCTCATCTTCACCGGCGGCACGCCGATCTTCGGCATCCCCCCCGAGTTTCGCGCCCTCACCAACGGCACCCTTCTGGGTATCCCGAACCCCGTCGTCATCGTGGCCGTCCTTGCCCTCATCGCCTGGGTCGTCCTCAACCGCACCCCCCTTGGCGAATACTTCATGGCCATCGGCGGCAACGCCGAGGCCGCGCGCATCTCGGGCGTGCCCGTCACGCTGACCAAGATGTCAGCCTACATGATCTCGGGCGGCCTTGCCGCCATCGCCGCGATGATCCTGATCGGCCGCCTCGGGGCCGCCGAACCCACCCTCGGCACCCTCTGGGAACTTGACGCCATCGCCGCCGCCGCCATCGGTGGCGCATCCCTGTCGGGCGGGCGGGGCAGCATCATCGGCACCCTGATCGGCTGCATCATCCTGGGCGCGCTGCGCAACGGCCTTACCCTGATGAACGTACAGGCCTTCTACCAGCTTCTCGCCACGGGTATCATCATCATCGTCGCGATGCTGATCGACCGGGCAACCAGCGGCAAGGAGGGTTGATGAACGATCACCGGGCCATCGGCGCCCAAATCCGCATGCGGCTGCCCAGCCTCACACCGCTGGAGGGCAAGGTGGCCGCCGACGTGATGGCGCGCCGCGACATCACCGACGACACATCGTTGCGCGAGGTGGCCGAAGGGTCCGGCGTGTCGGATGCGATGGTGGTCAAGGTGGCCAAGAAACTGGGCTTCGCGGGCTTCCGCGAATTCCGTCAGGGGCTTGTCGGCTACTACGGTTCCGACACGGCGGCCCTGCACTCGGAAATTTCGGTCGACGACACGGCAGGCCAAGTCGTCCAAAAGGTGTTCCGCACCGCCATGCAGGCCCTTGAGGAAACCTTTGCCATCCTTGACCTTGAGGCGTTTGAGCGTGCCGCCGACTACCTCCACCGCGCCCGCCAACGCGATTTCTACGGCCTTGGCGGCTCCGCCCAGATCGCCCGCGATGTCAGCCACAAGTTCCTGCGCATCGGCCTGCGTACATCCGTGTTCGACGATGCCCACATGATGATGATGTCGGCATCCCTCCTGTCGCCCGACGATGTGGCCGTCGCCTTCTCCCACTCCGGCAGCACCAGTGCGGTCATCGACGCCCTCGAACTCGCCCGCCGCAACGGCGCGCGCACCATCGCCGTCACCAACTACGCCGACAGCCACCTCGCCCGCCTTGCCGATGTGGTGCTGTGTTCCACCGCCCAGAACTCGCCCCTTCTTGGCGAAAACGCCACCGCCCGCATCGCGCAACTGAACCTTCTGGATGCGCTTTTCGTCGCCACCGCGCAGCGTGACCGCCAAAGGGCCGATGCCAACCTTGCCCGCACCATGCGCGCCGTCCAGTCCAAGCGAAAGCCGTGACATGCCAACCGTCCTGATCGCAGGCTCGCTCCACCACGACATCATGATCGAGGCCGACCACCTGCCGCAACGTGACGAGACCGCCGTTGGCACCCGCTGGTACCCCAAATTCGGCGGCAAGGGCGGCAATCAGGCGGTGGCGGTGGCCCGCGCCGGGGTGCCCGCGCGCATGTTCGGGGCCGTGGGGTGTGACGGCTTCGGGGCCTACCTGACCGCAGCACTGGACGCAGGCGGCGTTGACCGCCGCTATGTGCGCGAAATCCCCGACGCCCCATCGGGGATGAGCGTCGCAATCATCGACAGCACCGGCGACTATGCCGCCGCCATCGTATCGGGCGCGAACCTGTTGCTCGATGCCGCCACCCTCACCGATGATGCCCTGTGGCAGGACGTCACCGTTCTGGTCCTGCAAAACGAAATCCCCGAGACCATCAATATCGCCGCTGCCACGCAAGCCCGCGCACGCGGCGTGCGCGTCGTCCTGAACGCCGCCCCCGCCCGCCCCCTGCCACCCGCCCTGCGCCGCCGCGTCGATGTCCTCATCGTCAACGCCGTCGAGGCCGCGATGATGGGCACCGAACCCGTCACCGACCTCGCCTCGGCCATGACAGCAGCGCACCACCTTGCCACCGATTTCGACAGCGTCATCGTCACCGCCGGCGCGCACGGCCTTGCCGCCTGGACGCTTGCGGATGAACGCCTGACCCTGCCCGCCACCCCGGTGCAGGTGGTCAGCACCCACGGCGCGGGCGATGCCTTTACCGGCACCCTCGCCGCCTGTCTTGCCCTGGGCCACCCCCTGACCGCCGCCTGCCGATCCGCTTCAGATGCCGCCGCAAGGCATGTCGTGGGGCAGGGTGGTGGCCCGGCCTGACCCGCGGAAAATGTACGAGTGTATGTACAGTTGTAATTCGGATGCCGTACGGCCCGAATACGGGATGAATACGCCAAAAACCCAGCATCACCAGCCGCTTGGCGGCGGAAAAGCGGTCCCGCTATCTCGCCCCCGAAACCGATGCCGGGTTCACCGGCAGAATATCAAACCGCGCCACATCCACATTCGGCGGCAGCGCCAGCACCGCCATCACCATCGCCGCCACATCACCCGGCTGAACGGCGGTATTCCCCGCATACATCGTCGCCCGCGCCTCGGGGCCCAGAATGTCCTTGTAGAGCTGCGTCTCCACCCGCCCCGCCACGATCTCGGTCACCCGCACCCCGCTGGGTGCCAGTTCCAGCCGCAGCGTCTGTGCAAAGCCGCCAATGGCGGCCTTGGTCGCGCAGTAAACAGCCATGTTCACAAACGGCGCATGCCCCGCCACCGACCCCGTAAAGAACACATGCCCCCGCCCACGGGCCCGCATCCCCGGCACCACCATCCGCGTCAGCGCCAGCACCGACGTCAGGTTCAGCGCGATAGCCCGATCAGTAACCCCCTCATCCGCATCACAAAAATGCCCCAAGGGTGGCACCATCCCCGCGTTGTTCACCAGCACATCCGGCGCCAGCCCCGCCACCGCCCGCCGCAACGCCTCACGGTCCGTGACATCCACCCGCACCGGCACCAGCCCTGGCTCACCCCCCAGAACCTCCAGCGCCGCCACGTCGCGGCCCATGCACACCACCTCATGCCCCGCATCGCGCAGGGCAATGGCAATCGCCCGCCCGATCCCGCTCGTGGCCCCCGTCACCAGCGCCTGCATCAGATCACCGCCTTCTCCAGAAACGGCCGCCCCTCGACAATCCGCTCATACCCCACAGCCGACAGGTCCAGCGTGCGGAACCCGCCATAGACGATCAGCTCCGCCACCCCCCGCCCCGCCGCCGGCCCCTGCTGCAACCCGTGGCCCGAAAACCCGTTGGCATAGACAAAGTTGGTCACCTCGGGGTGCCGCCCGACGATCAGGTTGTGGTCCAACGTATTGAAATCATAATGACCCGCCCAAAAGTTCACCACCTTGACCGCCTCGAACGCCGCCGACCGCGCGGCGATATGGGGCCAGATGATATCCTCAAACTCATGGTGTCGCGGCTCAAAATCGTCAAAGTCCACGGCGGGGTCGGTCACCGGCGGACACCCCGACAGAAAGAACCGCCCCTCGGGCCTGCAAAACGTGCCGGTGTGGTCGATCACCAGCGGCAGATGCCCGCCGTTCACCGTGGCCGTCCCCTCGGGCGACGTTGCACAATCAAACACAAAGATCGTCCGCTTGCGCGGCTCGACCGGCACATCCAGCCCCGCCATCCGCGCCGTCAGCGCTGCACGCGGTCCGCTGGCGTTGATGATGGTGCCAGCGCTGACAATTGCCCCGGATTTCAGCGTCACCGCGGTCACGCGGTTGCCGTCGCGCCCGATACCCACCACCTCATCGGTCACATAGGTGGCGCCCTGTTCGCGCGCCTTGGCCCTGAACCCGTTCATCAGCCCGGTGTTGGAAAACCACCCCTCGCCCGACCGGCCATAGGACGCCAGCCTTATGTCATCCACGTTCAGATGCGGGAATGCGCGGTGCAACTCCTCGGGACCCCACAGCACCACATCGGCCCCGCAGGCCCGCTGTACCGCATTGTTTTCACGCAAGGTTTGTTCCTGCTCCGGCGTAGCCGCCAGAAACAGATACCCGGCCTGATGAAAGTTCAGGTCGGGCGCAGCCTCGCCCTTCACCTTCATCACCGTCGCGAAGTCCTTGATGAACCCGCTGCCGAACTTGCCGATCTCCACGTTGATCGGGTTGGAAAACTGCGTCCTGATCGACGCCGCCGACAGCGAGGTGGACGCGCGCGCATAGGTCGGGTCGCGTTCCACCACCAGAACCGAGCCGTCGAAATCCGGGTTCGCCGTCAGGAAATACGCGATGGACGACCCGATCACCGCCCCCCCCACGATCACCACATCATAGCGGGGGTTCACTTGGCCACCTCGTCATCGGGATGCCCAAGGTTCACGAACCAGCCGCCAAGGCATTGGGTTGCGCCGTCCTTCGGATCGGGCAGGGGAGTCTTTGCCTCAACCCCCGCGCGGAAGGCTTCGGTATTGTCCTGCGGGTGAAATCCGAGGTGTCCGGCCAGCCGGTTGTCCAGCGGCTTGTGGGTGTTGTCGGACGTGCCGAACGACACCGTGAACCCCACGCCCTGTGCCGTCAGCGCCGCCGTCACCAGCCGCACGCAATCATCGAACGAAAGCCAAGACCACAGCATCCGGCGGTCCACCGGTTCGGGGAAGGACGAAAAGATGCGCAGCGCAACCGTCTCGATCCCGAACTTGTCCCAGTAAAGCCGCCCCAGATCCTCGGCAAAGCATTTGGACAGACCATAGAGCCCGTCGGGACGGTGCGGGGCGTCGGTGTCGATGTGGTCGCGCAGTTGGTGATATCCGATGGCATGAACCGAGCTGGCATAGACGACCCGGGCAACCCCTTGTTTCCGCGCGCCTTCATAGATGTGATAGCTGCCCCGGATATTGCCGTTCAGCACCTCGTCCCAGGGCCGCTCCATCGCCGCACCGCCAAAATGGACAATGGCATCGACGCCTTGGCACAGGTCCAGAACGGCGCTCTCATCGGCCAGTTCGGCCACGATCATCTCTTCGTTGGGCTGCAGGTCGGTCACGGGAACCCTGTCGGTCAGGCGCAGCTTGCGGGCAAGCGGACCCAATCCGCGGCGCAACTGCGTGCCAAGCCGCCCCGCCGCCCCGGTCAACAGCAGCGTATCAAAACGTGGTTCGGTCATGGTTTGCCCCCGGTCACATAGCCCCTTTGCACGTCGGTTTGCCGCGCCGCAGGGTCGCGCAAGGCCGGATCGCCGAACCCAGCCCCCCCCGGCACGTTCAGGATCAGCCGCCGACCGGCCGGCACATGCTGCCACCCCTTGGGGTTAAGCTTTGTCCCGTCATCCAGCGCCACCCCGCCCGCAGCACCGTCACCGCCGCCGTCACGGCCACGGGCGGGATGGTTCACGCGGTCGAACATTGCCGAGAAATCAAACTCATGCCCCGGCGCCGGTTCAATCTCGATCACCTGCCCCAGCCCGCCGCGATACTGGCCGTCACCCCCGGAATCCGGCCGCAATTCCTTGCGCCACACCACCAGCGGGCCGGTCTGCTCGGTCGCCTCGACCGGCATCGTCATCACGCCTGAGGGGAACGCGGTCGCCGACAGCCCGTCCTGCCCCGGTCGTGCCCCCATGCCACCCGAGTTGAACATCAGGATCTCGGCCCGGCGCCCCGCCCCCCCCGCCACGGGGCGCACCGACATGTGGATGTTCCACAACGCCGCCGCCCCTTCGGCCAGGATCTTCCCCGGCAGCGCATGCGCCAAGGCCCCCAGCACCAGATCGGGCACCATGTGGCCGATGACGTGGCGCAGGGATACCGGGGCGGGGCGGGGGGCGTTCAGGATGTTTTCGGGGGACGAGATGGTGAACAAATCCAGCGACGCCCAGTTGTTGGGAATCCCGGGGGCCACCACGCATTTCAGCGCATAGCAGGCATAGGCCTTGGCATAGATCATCGGCACGTTGATCCCCCAGCGGCTGATCCCGCTGGACCCGGTGAAATCCACGTTGACTGCATCACCCTGCACCGACACCCTTGCCGCCAGCCGCACCGGCGCATCATAGCCATCGGTATCCAGCACATTGTCCCACGCCCCCTGCGGCAGTGCGTGGATCAGGGCCAGCGTGGCGGCGCGGGTGCGGGCAAAGATGAACTCGCCCAATGTATCCAGCGACATAAGCCCGATTTCACCCATCATCGCGATCAGCCGCCGATGGCCCACATCGTTACAGGCGGCCAGCGAATAGAAATCGCCGATCACCTGTTCCGGTTCGCGCACATTCGCCCGCAACAGCGCGATCAGGGTCATGTTCACCGCACCGCGTTCGGCGAATTTCATGATCGGGATCTGGATGCCTTCCTCATAGACCGACTTTCCGTCCGCCCCGAACCCCCGCCCGCCGACATCGACGACATGCGCCGTGCAGGCAAAGAACCCGACCAGCCGGTCCCCCAGAAACGACGGCGACACCATGGTGATGTCATGCAGATGGCCGGTGCCAAGCCAGGGGTCGTTGGTGACATAGGTATCACCGGGGAACATGTTTTCCCGCCCGATATGGGCAACGAAATGCCCGACAGCCTCGGCCATGGTGTTCACATGGCCTGGCGTCCCTGTCACCGCCTGCGCCAGCATCCGGCCTTGCGGGTCGAACACGCCGGCCGACAGATCACCCGCCTCGCGCACTGATGTCGAAAAGGCGGTGCGCAACAGGGTCATCGCCTGTTCTTCCACCACCGAAATCAGGCGGTTCCACATCACCTGCATGCGGATGTCGCGGGTGGGGTCAGACATCGGCGGCCTCCTTGCGGATGATCAGCAGCGACCCGTCAGCTTGCATCACCACATCGAAGGGTGAGGTGACGACGGTCGAGGTTTCGCTTTCCACGATCACCACAGGCCCGCTGACCCGCGCCCCGGGGGGCAGGGCGGCGCGGTCAAGGATGCCGGTGGTCAGGGATAGCCCGGTTGCGGGGTCAAAGACGGCGCGGGTTTCCGTGGCGGTGACCCTCGTTGTGCCAAGGGTGATCGCAACCCGGTCAGGCAGGGGGCGCACGTCTTCGGCCTTGACCGACCAGGTGACAACCTCGATCTCCAACGCCCCAAGCCCGTCGATGGCGCGGCCAAAGAAGGTGGCATAGGCGTCGCGGAAGGCATCCCGCAGCGCCGCCACATCGCCGCGGGCAAAGGGGCGGTCGGGCAGGGGGACGGGAATTTCCCACCCCTGACCCACATAGCGCATGAAGGCGGTCATTTCGCGCCGGATGGTGCCCTCCGACCCCGATCGCACAAAACCTTCGGCGGTGGCGGTCAACCCGGCCAGCATGGCGTTCACAGCGCCCACATCGAAGGCCGACAGGCGGGTGACCTTGGACACCAAGGCCTCATACCCAAACGGCGCCCGCAGGAAACCGATGGCCGACCCCACCCCTGCGCCCGGCGGCACAAGGCAGCGGTCGATGCCCAGCTTTTCGCACAGACGGGCCGCATGCAGGGGGGCGGCACCGCCAAAGGCGATCATGACGTTGTCCGAGATGTCCTTGCCGTTTTCCACCGCATGGACGCGGGCGGCATTGGCCATGTTCTCATCCACCACCTCGCAGATGCCAAAGGCGGCTGACATGGCGTCCAGCCCCAGCCGGTTACCCACGTCGTGGGCAATGGCGGTGGCGGCCAGATCGGCGGACAACCGGATGGCCCCCCCCGCGAAATTGTCAGGATCGATCTTGCCCAGCACCACATCGGCATCGGTGATCGCCGGCCGCACCCCACCCCGGCCATAGCACGCCGGCCCCGGTTCTGACCCCGCCGATTCCGGCCCGGTCTGGATACGGCCCAAGCTGTCCACCCAGGCCAGAGACCCGCCACCCGCGCCAATCTCGATCATCTCGATCACCGGGATGGATATGGGCATGCCCGACCCCTTGGCAAAGCGGGTGGTGCGGGCCACCTCGAATGTGCGGGCGGTGCGGGGGGCGAAATCCTCGATCAGGCAAATCTTGGCGGTGGTGCCGCCCATGTCATAGCTGACCACTTTCGACAGCCCGAACCGCCGCGCCACATCGGCGGCAAAGATCGCGCCCCCCGCTGGCCCGCTTTCCACCAGTCGCACCGGGAACGCCGCTGCCGTATCGACCGAGATCAGACCACCGCCCGAATGGATCATGAACACCGGGCAATCCGCCCCCATATCCCTGAGCCGCACCTGCAGGCGGACCAGATAATCGGCCATCATCGGCTGCACATAGGCATTGGCGCAGACGGTGTTGAACCGCTCGAACTCACGCATCTGCGGGCTGACTTCGGACGAAATCGAGATCGGCAAGGCGACCCGCGCCCCGATGATATCGCGCGCCCGGGCCTCGTGCGCGCCGTTCATGTAGGAATGGAGAAACCCGATGGCGACAGCACCATAGCCCCCATCCGCGATGCGGTCGGCAATCGCCGCCAGCCCCGCCTCGTCCAGCGGCATCAACTCTTGCCCCTGCGCGCCGATGCGGCCCCGCACGGGCATCCGGTCCTCGCGCGGGACCAATGGCCGGGGCAATGTCAGGTTCAGATCGTACTGGTCGAACCTGCTTTCCGTACGCATCTCGATCACATCGCGAAAGCCTTCGGTGGTGACAAACGCCACCCTCGCCCCCCGCCGTTCGATCAGCGCATTGGTGGCCAGCGTGGTGCCGTGAATGACGATATCCAGATCGCCCGGCACAAGGCCCGCATAGCGCAGTACCATCACGATCCCGTCGAGGATCGCCTGTTCGGGGGCCGCCGGGGTGGTCAGCACCTTGGCCGAGAACATCCGGCCATGCGCCTCAAGCACCACGTCGGTAAAGGTACCGCCGATGTCTGCGCCAAGGCGGATGGTCATTTTGTACCCCCGGCCAAGGCGGCGGCCCGCATCTGCGACAGCGTCTGTCGTGGCGTCAGCGCCTCGGGCGAGATGTTGAGGTCAAGGACTGCGCCGGTGCCAGATGCTAACGCCCGGTCGAATGCGGCGGCGAAATCGGCGGTGGTTTCCACCCGTTCGGCATGGAACCCATAGGCGCGGGCAAGCCCCGTGAAATCGGGGTTCTGCAAAGTGGTGCCTGAAACACGCGCCGGATAGTGGCGTTCCTGATGGGCGCGGATCGTGCCATAGATGCCGTTGTTCAGGATCAGGATGATCGGCTGCGCGCCGGCCTGCATCGCGGTGCCCAGTTCTTGACAGGTCATCTGGAAATCCCCGTCGCCCGCAAAGCACACCACCACCCGCTCAGGATGCGCCACCTTGGCAGCAATCGCCGCCGGCACGCCGTACCCCATGGCCCCCGACTGCGGTGCTAACAGCCTGGCATCCCGGCCAAAGCTGTAGAACTTGTTCGGCCAGACCGCGAAATTCCCCGCCCCGTTGGTCAGGATCGCATCCTGTGGCAGCACCCCCCGCAGATGCGACATGACCGCCACCATATCGACGGGTGACGGTTGCGCGGGTGCATCCATGCTGGCCAGATACCCGGCCCGCGCCTTGGCCCGCCATCCCGCCCAATTACCCCGCACCGGACGCAGCGCTGCGGCAAAGGCGTTCGGCCCGGCGTGGATACCCAATACGGGCTGATAGATCTTGCCAATCTCGCGGTCTGATCCGTGGACATGGATCAACGTCTGCACCGGCACCGGCACCGACAACAGGGTATAGGCGTCCGTCGTCATCTCGCCAAAACGCACGTTGACGGCAAGGATCACATCCGCCTCGCGGATCAGGGCCTTGACGTGGGGCGGCATGCCAACCCCGGCCTCACCTGCATAACAGGTCGAGTGATTGTCGAACCTGTCCTGATAGCGGAAGGCCACGATGGCGGGGATGTCGGAGCCTTCGGCAAACGCCTGCAACGCCTGACGGCCCCCATCAGTCCAGTTGCACCCCCCCAAGAGGACCAGCGGACGTGCGGCACCTTGCAGCAGCGCCAATGCCTCGGCCACAGCCTCGGTCGTCGGGGCGGGTTCGGTGATGCGGGGGGGGCCGGTCAGGGGGGCCGCGTCGGTCAGGCTGGTCAGCATGTCCTCGGGCAGGGCCACCACCACTGGGCCGGGGCGGCCCGTGGTGGCCGTAACCCAGGCACGACCCAGGATTTCGGGGATGCGTTCCACCCGGTCAATCTGCACTGCCCATTTGGCCATGGTGCCGAACACCGCGCCATAGTCGATTTCCTGAAACGCCTCGCGTCCGGCCATGTCGGTACCGACCTGTCCCACGAACACGATCATGGGTGCTGAATCCTGCATCGCGGTGTGGATACCGATGGATGCATTCGTCACCCCCGGCCCCCGTGTGACCAGGCAGATGCCGGGGCTGCCGGTCAGCTTGCCCCAGGCGGCTGCCATGAACGCCGCCCCCCCCTCATTCCGGCACAGCACGAAATCCAGCCGCCCCTGCGTGTCGTGCAGGGCGTCAAGCACCGCCAGATAGCTTTCGCCCGGCACCCCGAACGCCTTGACAGCACCAAGGGCCACCAGGCTTTCCACCAGAACCTGCCCGCCATTCCGCATGTCGCTTCCCTTTACCGGTTTTTCGCCGACCAATCCCCGCCTGCCTTGCTAGCGATTTCGTCAGTGCAGCCGCAAGGGCTGTCGTCATCCCTGATGGACCGCTTCAGGTCACACCGACTCGGGCAGATAAAGGTCGGGCGGCAGAAAGTGCTGCGCCTGAACCGGCTTGATCCCGTTGCGCACGGTCTCTGCCGCCAGCATGACAAGATCGCTGCACAGCCGCGCCATGGGCGTGGCAATCACCATCGCCACCTCGCGTGAGATCAGGGCGGCACGGCTTTCGGGGGTCAGTTCGTTCACCACCAGCGTCACCTCACCCGGAGCGCGGACCTCACGCAACGCGGCAATCGCGCCCTCCATGCCGCCACCCGCGCAATAGATGCCGCGCAGGTCGGGGTGGCGGCGCATCAGGTCCAGCGTGGCCTCATAGGTCAGTTGCCGCGTCTCAAGGTTCACCAGCGTGTCCAGAACGGTGAACTGCGGCCCGTATTCGCGCAGATAGCTGCGAAACCCGGTTTCGCGCAATTCATGCCCGTGCCAGCGTGATCCCCCCACGAAAACTGCAATCTTTCCGGGCTGATGCGTGGTGGCAGCAATCATGTGGGCGGCGATGCGGCCGATCTTGATGTTGTTCATGCCCAGATAATTCTGCCGCACCCCTTGGGCGAAATCGTTCAACAGGGCAAAGCACGGAACACCCTTGGCGTTCAGGCGACTGACGGCATCGGTCAGATCGGGGTGGGTGACGGCGGTGGCGGCCATGGCATCAACGCGGCCGGCCAGCCGGTCAAGGATCGCGATGAAATCGGCAGGCGACTGCGAGGGGGCAAATTCGATGATCGCCGAGGCGCGCACGCCCGTGGCTTGGGCCACGGCGCGTTCAATTTCGGCCTTGAAGGATTGGTAGAACGCCTGCCGTTCCTTGTGCAGCACCACGCCCAGACGCAGGCGCGGCAGGTCCATCTGCATCCTTTGGCCGATCAGAGGTGCGGCGTGGTAGCCGACCTGGCGCGCGGCCTCGTACACCTTGCGGGCGGTTTCTTCGCGCACCTTTTCGCGGGCGTTCAGGACGCGGTCAACGGTGGCGGGGGACACCCCGGCCTCGCGCGCGACATCGTCGATCGTGGGGCGGCGGGCCATGGACGACACCCTGACGAAAAACACATCACGCAAGGCGTCAGCGTGACGGCTCCTGATGCGACTTGCAACCGTCACCCTTGGTAATCCGGTCGCTACCTGTCGAGCTGGTGCGCAAGAGGGGCGACGGGGGGGACGGGATGGGGCACAGGGATTACAGCCTGCTTGGGGCCGGCGGGCGGCGGGCCGTCGACACCGGGCTTGCGGCGGCGGAGTGGTATCATACCGAGGTGCCGCGCAAGGTGATGAAAGACCTGATGCAGCGGTCCGACCAGCCCGCCATCCGCGATACCATTTTGCTTTATGGAATCATGATCTTGACGGCTGGGATTGGCATCTGGCTGTGGCCGTTGTGGTGGTCGGCTCCGTTCTGGCTGGTGTACGGCTAGGCTTCCGACTCGAGCTGGCATGAGTGCGGGCATGGCATGGCGTCCGCACGCCGTGGATGAACAACGTGATGCACGGCGGGGCGGTGTACGCATGAAGAGGTGCATCTGTGTGACGGGCTGGTGATGGGGCATCTGATCGAGTGTCCCAAGCACAACGGGCAGTTCGACTATTGCACTGGACGCGCGATGCGGTCGCCGGTGTGCATCGACCTGGCGACCTATCCGGTGAAGGTCGAGGGCGGGCGGGTGTTCATCGACGTTGGGTGAGCGGCGGCGTAACCCGTTCATAATGCTGGAAACTGCTGTATGCGATCCGTATGCGATCCGTACAGCATCCGTATTACATCTGTACATACACTTTGCCCCCGTTTGCCGC
This sequence comes from Rhodobacterales bacterium, assembly GCA_038209775.1. Classification (GTDB taxonomy): domain Bacteria; phylum Pseudomonadota; class Alphaproteobacteria; order Rhodobacterales; family Rhodobacteraceae; genus JBBQXK01. The sequence continues at coordinate 45,033 of JBBQXK010000017.1, forward strand.
AGCCTGCCCGCACAACGGGCGGATTGCCGGCTTGACAGACTCAGCTGTGCGTAGTTAGTTCGGACGCAGAACGAATTAACTGGTGACCGATGGACCCGACCCCCCAGACCAATGTTTCGCGGCAGGTTTCGCTGTGCATGGCCATGCAGGCCATCATCCATTGCGGCCCGATTTCGCGGGCGTCCATTGCCAAGCAGACGGGGATGTCAAAGCAGACGGTGTCGGAACTGGTGCGGATTCTGGAAGAGGACGGGTGGGTGCGCGAAACCGGGCGTACCTCGGGGCATGTGGGGCGCAGTGCGACGACGTATGAGCTGATCCCCGAAAGTGCGCTGATGGCGGCGGTGGACTTGGGCGGGACCAAGCTGCGCGTGGCGGTGGTCAATCTGGCGGGCACCATATTGGCCGAAGGGGTGGAGCCGACGCACCCCGAGGGGGGGCAGGCGGTGGCCGCACAGATCGGCGCGTTGGTTTTGCGCACGGCGGCGGAGGCGGGGATTGCGGCGGGACGTATCCGGCAGACGGTGGTCGGCTGTCCGGGGGTGCCGGACATGGGCACGGGGCGGGTGAATTTCGCGCCCAACATCGCGGGGATCGACCGGTTCGATTTCCGCGCGGCGGTGGCGGCGGCGGTGGGCACGCAGGTGTCGCTGGAGAACGACGTGAACCTTGCGGTTCTGGGTGAGCATTGGCTGGGTCTGGGGCAGGGGCTTGACCATCTGGCGTTCATCGCACTGGGCACCGGGATCGGGGCGGGGATCATCGCGAACGGCGCCTTGCTGCGCGGCGCTGCGGGGGCGGCGGGCGAGTTGGGGTATCTGCCGTTCGGCGCCGATCCGTTCGAGCCGGAATCGCTGCGCGTGGGGGCGTTTGAGCGGGTGACGGCGACCCATGGAATAAGGGCGGCATATAACGCGGCGTCGGGCCGCGATCTGGACGTGCCCGCGATATTCGATGCGGCGCGGGGGGGGGATGCGGCGGCGTCGGGGGTGATTGCCGGGGTTGCGCGCCAGATGGCGCGGGCGGTTGCGGCGATCGGGGCGATTACCGCGCCGGAACTGGTGATCCTTGGCGGGTCTATCGGCGCGCGGCCCGAGATTGTGGCGGCGACGCGGGCCGAACTGGCGCTGTGCTTTCCGTTTCCGATCCGGGTGGAGGCGAGCATCCTTGGGGATCACGCGGCACTGAACGGGGCGGTGGCGATTGGTTTGACGGAACTGCATACGGCGCTGTTCGCGCAGTCCGCGCCGGGGGCGGTGGTGACATTGCCGACGCCAAAGGTGGGCCTTGTGCAGAGGGCGGCCGAATGACTGTGCCCGCCGCCCTTCTCGCGCGGTTGCGCCCGCATTTGGATGCGGGGTTTGCCAATGGCCTGTTGGTGCGCGCGGTGCAGGCGGCGTCGGTGACCGGCGACGAGGGGCGGATGGCCGATATGCTGGTGCCCGAGATGGGGCGGCTGGGGTTAAGCCCGTTGCGCGAGGATTTCCTGCCGGGCAGGCCGAATGTGACGGGCACGCGGGTGGGGTTTGGTGGTGGGGTTCATCTGCAGTTCGTGGGCCATACAGATGTGGTCCATGCCCGCGACTGGGGGGCGCATTGGGCGGGGCAGGCGCAGGCCGACCCGTTTGGCGCTGTAGTCATCGACGGTGAATTGTGGGGGCGGGGGGCGGCCGACCTCAAGGCCGGGATCTGCGCGGCGCTGGCGGCGCTGGAGGTGCTGGACCGGGCGGGGGTGAGGCTGCGGGGGTCGCTGTCGTTCGCGTTTGTGGGGGATGAGGAAAGCGGCGAGCCGGGGACCGGTGTGAGTGCAGGAATGCGGCATTGGGCGGGGGCGGTGGTGGCGGGGCGGTTGGCGCGGCCTGATGTGGCGGTCTATGTCGAGCCGACGCGGTTGTGCGTGATGCCGGTGCAGATCGGGTTCTTCATCGTCGATGTGGTGCTGACCGGGCAGTCGGCCTATTTCGGGCGGCCCGATCTGGGGCGGGATGCGTTGCGCGCGGCGCATCGGGTGTTGGCGGCGATCTGGGACCATTCGGATGCGATTGCGGCGCGGGCGGAACATGCGCTGTTGGGCCGGGCCTTTGCGCTGGTGACGGGGATTGCGGCGGGGGGGCTGATTGCGGTGCCGGGTGAGTGCCGGTTTTCGCTGATCCGCAAGCTGTTGCCGGATGAGAGCCTGGATGCCGCGACCGACGCGCTGGAGGCGGTGATCCGGGGCGCGGTACCCGAGGGGATCGCGCTGTCGCTGACCTATCCGGCGGGGCGCGACCATGCGCGGGGCGGGTCGCCTGCGGGGATTGCGGTGGACCATCCGTTGGTCACCACGCTGTCGGCCTGTCTGGCGGCGGTACGGCCCGGGGCGGGCGGGGTCGAGGGGGCACCGTTCTGGTCGGAGATGCCGTTCCTGACGGACATTATCGGCTGTCCCGCCGTCTATTGCGCGCCCGGGGACATTGCCATCTGCCACACCAATCATGAGCGGGTGGCGCTGGCCGATTATCACGATGCCATCCTGTCTTTTGCTGCCTTTATCGCCATCACATGCGGCACCGTCGATCCGTGACGGGCCGGAACCCAAGGGAGAAGATCATGAAATTCAAGACTATACCGCTGTTCGCGTCGCTTTCCGTGCTGGCCCTGCTGGCGCTGCCCGCCATGGCGCAGACTGTCGGCCCGTCGGGCGAGGCGGCAACCCTGTCGTCCGCCGTGACGGTGGATGACGCGCAGGTGGCTGAGTTGAAGGGCAAGGGGCTGAAGGCCGCGCTCTTGTGGCACGACCAGTCGGATTTCGTGAATGCGGTGACGGCGGGGGCAAGCGATGAGTTTGCCCGGCTGGGGATCGAGGTGGTGGCCACCACGTCGGCCGGGTTCGATTCGGCGCGCCAGATGGCCGATGTGGAAACCACGCTGGCCTTGCAGCCCGACATCATCCTGTCGCTGCCCTTGGACCCGGTGGCGTCGGCCGCGGCCTTTGCCAAGGCAAGTGCGGCGGGGGCCAAGCTGGTGTTCCTGTCGAACCTGCCTGCGGGGTACAAGCATCCGGGCGATTATGCGGCCATCGTGACAGATGACCTGTTTCAGATGGGCAAGCAGGCGGCGGATGCCCTGGCCGCGTCGATGGGGGGCAAGGGCAAGGTGGGGTGGATTTTCCACGATGCGGCCTATTACGTGACGAACCAGCGGGACAATGCGTTCAAGACGACGATCCAGAACGACTATCCCGACATGACCATCGTGGCCGAGGCGGGGATCAGTGATCCGGCGCGGGCGGAAGAGATTGCCAACGCGATGCTGCTGCAGAACCCCGATCTGGGCGGCATCTATGTGACCTGGGCCGGGCCTGCCGAGGGCGTGCTGGCCGCGTTGCGGGCGAATGGCAACACCACGACCAAGATCGTGACGCTGGACCTGTCTGAACCGATTGCGCTGGACATGGTCAAGGGTGGCAACGTGACGGCCATCGTGGCGGATGAGGCGTATGAGCTGGGCCGCACCATGGCGGCCATCGGGGCGCGTGCGGTGCTGGGGGCCGAGAACCCGGCCTTCGTGGTGGCCCCGGCGCTGACGGTGACCAAGGAGAGCGTGGCCGAGGGCTGGCAGAAGTCGCTGCGCAAGGACGCGCCGCAATCGGTGCTGGACGCGGCGAAGTAATCGCGCAAAACGAAGGAGAAGCATGATGATACGCCTATCTCTTTTGGCCGCCGTGCTGGCCCTGCCCATGCCCCTGTGGGCCGAAGCGCCGGTCACGGTCGGCCCCAACGGCGAGCCTGCAACGCCGGTGGCGGCGCTGCAACTGACCGATGCCGAGGTCGAACAGATCAGGGCGGGCGGGTATACCGCCGCCTTTGCCTGGCATGAGGTTTACGACTGGTCGGCGGCGGTGGCACGGGGGGCAAAGGACGAGTTTGCCCGGCTGGGGATCGAGGTGGTGGCCGAGACCAACGCCGGTTTTGATGCCGCCAAGCAGCAGACCGACGTGGAAACGGTGATGGCGTTGAAACCGTCGATCCTGATTTCGCTGCCGGTCGATCCGGCGCTGGGTGCGGCCACCTATGCCGCCGCGCGCGACGGGGGGGCGAAGATCGTGTTCATCGACAACACCGCCGCCGGGTTCACCCATGGCAAGGACTATGTCGCCACGGTGTCCGCCGATCTGGTGGGCATCGGCGAAAAGACCGCCGAGGCGATGAACGCGGCCCTGGGTGGTACGGGGCAGATCGGCTATATCTTTCACGATGCCGATTTCCCGGTGACGAACCAGCGGGATCAGGCGTTCGTCTGGATGATCGGCGACAGGTATCCGGGTCTGAAGATCGTGGCCGAGGCGGGGATGGCCGACCCCGCGCGGATCGAGGATATCGCCAACGCCATGCTGTTGCAGCACCCCGAGATTGACGGGTTGTATGTGCCATGGGCCGAGCCTGCGGTGGGTGTGCTGTCGGTGCTGCGCCAGTTGGGGCGGGATGACGTAAAGATCGTCACCATTGACCTGAACGAACCGGCGGGGCTGGACATGGTGCAGGGTGGTGCTGTGGCGGCACTGATCGCAGATGAGGCCTATGCCATCGGCACCTACGCCGCCCGTGCGGCAGCGGCGGGGCTGTTGGGCAAGCCGGTCGATCCGTTTCTGGTGGTGGGTGCGGTGATCGTGGGGCCGGACAACGTATCGGAAGGGTGGAAGGCATCGCTGAACCGCGACGCGCCGCAATCCCTGCTGGACGCCGCAAAGTAACTGGCCCGCGCCCGGGTTCGGGCGCGGCCCCCAATAGCCAGAAGGTCCGGTCACATGCCCTTTGTCCTTCCCAGTCGTGCCGCCTTGCAGGGGCTGATCGTCTATGCGGGGTTCGTGCTGATCTTTCTGTTCTTTGCCATTCTGCTGCACGACCGCGGGTTTCTGACGGTGCAGAACCTGACCAACATCGTGCTGCAGACCGCCCCCGCGACGGTGCTGGCGGTGGGGCTGGTGTTTGTGCTGGCAAGCGGAGAGATTGATCTGTCGTTCGGGGCGGCGGTGGCGCTGTCGGCGATTGCGGCGGCATTGGCGATGCGGGTGTACCCTTGGCCGGTGGGGGTTTGCGCCGGGCTTTTGACCGGCATGGCGGTGGGGGCGATCAACGGGGTGATCGTCGCCTATGCGCGGTTGCCGTCGTTTCTGGTGACGCTGGCCATGTTGGGGGTCGTGGCCGGGGCGGCGCGCGAGGTGTCAGACCTGCAGTCGGTTCCGGTCACGTCCGAGACGTTCATCGCGATCTTTGGCGGTGGGCGTCTGTTCGGGGTGCCGTCGCTGATCCTGTGGACGCTTGCGGCGCTGATCGTCGGGCACATCGTGTTCCGCGAGACGCGGTTTGGCGCGCATGTGCTGGCGGTGGGGGACAATCCCCGGGCGGCGCTGGTGTCGGGGATCAAGGTGGCGCGGGTAAGGCTGGCCGTCCTTGTGTTGTCGGGGTTCTGTGCGGGGTTGGCGGGGCTCTTGTATGCCGGGCGGTTGCAGGCGGCGCGGTATACGCTGGGCGAGACCGACCTGATGACGGTGATTGCCGCCGTGATCGTGGGGGGGACGGCGCTGAACGGCGGGCGGGGGACCATTCCCGGGGCGCTGGTGGGGTCGCTGATGATGGGGATGCTGTCGAACGGGCTGATCCTGATGGGGCTGTCGGTGTCGTGGCAGATGATCATCAAGGGGCTGATCGTGCTGGCCGCAGTGGCGGTATCGTTGCGCGAACCGGCGCGGTAGGGGGGACTTGCGATGTTTCTTGAGGTACTTCGCCGTCGGAACCCTGCGTTTATCCTGGCGGCACAGGGGCTGCATCAGGCGGGGCTGATCCCGGCCAATTCCTATGTGATCGACCTGGATGCGGTGACGGCGAACGCGCGGCTGATCCGGGCCGAGGGGGACCGGCTGGGGTTGCGCGTTTACGCCATGACCAAGCAGGTCAGCCGCCAGTCGGGGTTTTCCCATGCCGTGATGGCAGGTGGGATCGACCGGGCGGTGGCGGTGGACATGGCCTGTGCGCTGGCCTGCCACCGGGCGGGGCTGCGGATCGGGCATCTGGGGCATCTGGTGCAGGTGCCGCGTGCCGAGGCGAAGGCTGCGGCGGCGATGGCGCCGGATTTCTGGACGGTGTTTTCGGATGACAAGGCGGCCGAGGCGGCTGCCGTGACGGGTGTGGGGCGGGAGCAGGCGATACTGGCGCGGGTGCAGACAGCGGGGGATACGTTTTATCCCGGGCATGAGGGCGGCTTTGCGGCTGAGGATGCCGTTGATGCGGCCCGGCGGATTGACGCGCTGGCGGGGGCGCGGTTTGCGGGGATCACGACGTTTCCGGCGCAGTTGTATGACCATGCGACGCGCATGGTGCGGCATACGCCGAACCTTGCGACCTTGCAGCGGACGGCGGATGCGCTGCGTCGCGCGGGGTTTGAGGGGATCGAGATCAACGCGCCCGGCACCACGTCGGTGGTGACGCTGCAGGCGTTGGCGGAGGCGGGGGCGACGCAGGTGGAGCCGGGGAACGGGCTGCACGGCACGACGCCGCTGCATGCGGTCGAGGATTTGCCGGAGGTGCCGGCGGTTCTGTATCTGAGCGAGGTCAGCCATCTGCATGGCGGGCGGGCGTATTGCTTTGGCGGCGTGCTGTATGTCGATCCGGTGTTCCCGGCGTATGAGGTGCGGGCGCTGGTGGGTGCGGAGCCCACGACCGATGCGTCGGCGCTGCGCCGCGTGGACATCCCGCCGCCGTCGGCCATCGACTATTACGGCATGATCGACGCCACGGGGCCGCATCCGCCCCGCACCGGCGACAGCGTGGTGTTCGGGTTTCGCGGGCAGGCTTTTGTCACCCGCGCCTATGCGGTGGGGATTGCGGGGGTGTCCACCGGGGTGCCGCGTGTGGTGTCGATAGAGAACTGCTTTGGTCAGGCGGAACCCTGGCCCGCCGTGGGAGGCCCGCGATGACCCCGATCCTGCAACTGAAGAACATCCGCAAGGCGTTTGGCGGGGTGACGGCAATCGAGGACTTCTCGCTGGACCTGCATCCGGGGGAAGTGGTGGCGCTGGTGGGCGACAACGGGGCGGGGAAATCGACGCTGATCAAGATCATCTCGGGGGTGCATTCGCCCAGTTCCGGGGAGATCCTGCTGGACGGGGCACCGGCCAGTTTCGCGGATGCGTCGGTGGCGCGTGGGCGGGGGATCGAGGTGGTGTATCAGGATCTGGCGCTGGCCGATCAGCAACCCGTCTACATGAACCTGTTTCTGGGGCGTGAGCCGGTGACGTCGTTCGGTCTGCTGGACCGCCGCCGCATGCTGGCCGAGACCGAGGCGCTGGTGAAGGAGCTGGACGTGCGCATCCCATCGGCCAGTGCGGTGATCCGCGATCTGTCGGGGGGGCAGCGGCAGGGGGTGGCAATTGCGCGGGCCACGCATTGGGCGAAAAAGCTGGTGCTGCTGGACGAGCCTACGGCGGCCCTCGGCGTGGCGGAAACCGCGCGGGTCGAGGCGACGATCCAGGCGCTGAAGGCGCGGAACCTGGCGATCCTGATTATCTCGCATAGTCTGGATCAGGTGTTCCGTCTGTCAGACCGCATCTGTGTGCTGCGCAGGGGGCGGCAGATTGGCATGCGGGACACGGCACGCACCGACAAGAATGAAATCGTGTCGATGATCACCGGCGTGGCCGCCTGACCGCAAAGCTGTCCTTCGGGCAGCTATGGGGTCAGGCGGCCGCGGGGGGCGTCACAGGCCAAGCTTCGGGAACACATAGCGCGTGCTGGGAAGCTGCGGCTGTTCGGTGCGCTCTTCACGGCGGGCGTCGTGGCGGCGGGGTTCGGCGTTCATCCGGGTGGCGATCAGCAGGGCTTCTGCAAAGATGTTCAACATTTTCTTTCTCCATTGGCTTGTGCCATGCGTTGGATATACGGGATAAACGGCGCAAACCGAAGTCAGCAATTTTTCTGGAATGTTAGAAGAACTATCATATGAGCATCGACTGGACCCACCTGCCCCCGCTGACCGCCCTGCGCGCGTTTGAAGCCGTGGCCAGTGCCGGCAGTTTTTCCGGCGCCGCGCGGCGGCTGAATGTGACGCATGCGGCGGTGGCGCAGCAGGTGCGGGCGCTGGAGGAGCATCTGGGCGTGGCGCTGGCGGTGCGTGACGGGCGGGGGCTGGCGTTGACGGCGGAGGGGGGGCAACTGGCGGCAGCGCTGGCCGAGGGGTTCGGCGCAGTGCAGCGGGGGGTCGAGGCGTTGCGGGCAGGGGGCGGGGACCGGCCGGTGCGGCTGACCCTGACGGCCAGTTTCGCGGCACAGTGGCTGATGCCGCGGTTGCGCGATTTCTGGGAACGGCACCCCGACATCGGCCTGTCGCTGCACCCCGATGCAAAGGTGGTCGATCTGCGGCGCGAAGGGATGGATGTGGGCATCCGCTATGGGCTTGGGCAATGGCCGGGGGTGCAGGCGACGTTCCTTGCGTCGGCGCGTCTGGTGGTGGCGGCGTCGCCCGTGGTGATGGAGGGGCGCGCGCGGCTGACAGTGGCCGAACTGGCGGGGATGGAATGGATCGTGGCGCGCGACTGGCCGGAACAGGACGATTACCTGCGCAGTCTGGGCCTTGACCCGCAAACCCTGAGCCGGACGGAGTTTCCGAATGAGGAACTGTCGATTGCGGCGGCGCGGCAGGGGCTGGGACTGGTGGTGGAAAGCCTGGCGCTGATTGAGTCTGATGTGGCGACGGGGCAATTGTGCATGGTGCATGACAGCCGCGATACGCTGCCTGCCTATTTCATGGTGACGGTACCGGGGCCGCAAAGGGCCCCGGTACGCGCGTTTCTGCGTTGGCTGGCCGCCAACGCGTGATCGTCAAAGGGCCAGATCTTCGGGCTTGCGGCCCGCTGCCATGGCCTTGATGAACCAGCCCGGCTTGCGACCACGGCCCGACCAGGTGTCGGCGTGATTGGCAGGGTTGGCGTATTTCGCGACCGATGCGGTGGTCTTGCGCGTGGTGGGTGCCCCGGTCAGCTCTGCCAGCGAATACCCCTTGGCGCGCGCGATCTCTTCCATCTCGGCAAGGGCCACTTTTTTCCGGCGATCTTCAAATGACGCGATAGCCTTTGCAATCTGTGACTGGAGGTCTTTCAGCTCTTTGAGAGAAAGTTCGTTCAGGTTCATATCCGTTTCTACCCTCGGTTGTTTTTTGCTCCGTACCCGTTGTTCTATGCCAATCGGCCACAACCCGCAACCCGGCGAAAAGGACATGCCGGGCGCGGCATATCCATCCGGCCAATTCCTGCCTATTGGGGTCCGACTATCGCGGACTGCGTTTTGCCAGAATGCGTTGCAACGTGCGGCGGTGCATGTTCAGCCGCCGCGCGGTTTCGCTGACGTTGCGTTCGCACATTTCATAGACGCGCTGGATATGTTCCCACCGCACCCGGTCAGCGGACATCGGATTGTCGGGGGGGGGTGGCAGATGTTCACCCCGGGCAAGAAGCGCATTGGTGACTTCATTGGCATCGGCGGGCTTGGAGAGATAGTCGATGGCCCCGATCTTGACCGCCGCCACTGCCGTGGCGATGGCACCGTATCCGGTCAGTACGACAATCCGGCAATCGGGACGGCGTTCGCGCAGGGTTTCCACCACGTCCAGCCCATTGCCATCCTCAAGCCGAAGATCGACCACCGCATAGGCGGGCGGGCGGGATTGAGCGGCGGCCTTGCCCATGGCGACACTTTCCGCAGTCTCTGGCAGAAAACCACGCTTTTCCATGGCCTTGGCCAGCCGATGCACGAAGGGGCCGTCATCATCGACCAACAGCAGGGTCCGGTCCGGCCCCAGTTCCAACGCAGTTTCCTCAATCATCCACCGATCCCCCTAGCCGTTCTGAACCGACCCGATCAGCCTGCCGCCGCAGCATAGCAGGCCGTCCGTGCCGCGATATCCTGCGGTGACGCATCGCTTTGGAAGAAGTCCATGAACGTCGGCGTGCCGTCGGTTCCGGGCTGCATCAGATAGGTCAGCGTCGTGTGATCCATGAGATAGTATTCGTCGCCCGCATTGCGAACCTTGTAGAACGTGCGATATGCGTTTGAGGCCGCCTTGACCTGCGCCTCGGTGCCGGTGAGGCCGATCATGTCGGGATGGATGGCATCGGTGAAATCGCGCAGGGCCTCTGGCGTGTCGCGGGCCGGGTCGATCGAGATGAACACGGTACGGGCGGGCGTGCCACCCTTGGCCAGAATGTCCACCGCCTCGGCATTGCGGGCGGCATCGGTCGGGCAGACATCGGGACAGTAGGTATAGCCGAAATAGACCAGCGTCGGTTCAGTGATCACGTCGCGCTCGGTCACCGTGGCACCCGTGTCGTCCACCAGCGTGAACGGCCCGCCGATATCGCCGCCGCCCACCTGTCCGCCGCGACATTCGGCAAAGGGGTCACCCGCCTGCTGCAGCCGCACATAAAGAACCGACCCCGCGATCAGTCCGACCATCGCCGCCACGGCGACGCCAGCATATACCTGCCGCATCAGAGATCCCTTTCCCGTCTGTCGATCCGTCATTGAACACATACGGACCTCACCCTACCCTTGCAGCTAGGTCATCCGACCGTCCGGGGCAATGCGATGCTTTCACCAGGTCTGGGACTTTTGCCGCCCTATGGGGTGACCGACAGCATGCGTCTGCGCACGCTGATCCTGCTGCGGTGGCTGGCGATCACCGGGCAACTGGTGGCGATCACCGCCGCCGCGCGGTTCTATGACCTGCAATTGCCGCTGGGTCTGTGTCTTTTGGTGGTGGGGGCGGCGATCATTGCCAACCTCATCTCTATCTTCATCTTTCCGGAAACCAAGCGGTTGTCCGAGGTCGAGGCGATGCTGGTGCTGCTGTTCGATCTGGCGCAACTGGCGTTGCTGTTGTCGCTGACCGGCGGGCTGACCAACCCGTTTGCGCTGTTGATCCTGGCGCCGGTGGTGATCTCTGCCTCGGCGTTGCGGCTGCGGATCACGGTGGTGCTGGGGCTGGCCGCTATCGGATTTGTGACCCTGACCACGATGTCGCATATCCCCTTGCGGTTTGCCGACGGGTCGGTGCTGACGGTGCCGCCGCTGTTCGAATTCGGGTTCTGGCTGTCGATCCTGATCGGGATCCTGTTCCTTGGCCTTTATTCCCACCGCGTGGCGGTCGAGATCCGGTCGATGAGCCAGGCCCTGCTGGCCACCCAGATGGCGCTGGCCCGCGAACAGAAGCTGACCGATCTGGGGGGCGTGGTGGCGGCGGCGGCGCATGAGTTGGGCACGCCGCTGGCCACGATCAAGCTGGTCAGCGCCGAGATGATGGAGGAACTGGCCGACCGGCGCGATCTGTATGAGGATGCCGCCCTGATCCGCGCCCAGGCCGACCGTTGCCGCGATATCCTGCGGTCTATGGGGCGGATGGGCAAGGATGACCTGCACCTGCGGCGGGCCCCCCTGGGCACCGTTCTGCGCGAAGCTGCCGAGCCGCATATGGGGCGCGGCCGCGAGGTGGTGTTCGACATCGGGCCGGGGCCGGGCGGCCCTGAGCGGCAACCGGTGATCCTGCGGCGGCCCGAGGTGATCCACGGCCTGCGCAACCTGATCCAGAACGCCGTCGATTTCGCCCGTTCCACCGTCTGGATCAGCGCCGAGTGGACCGAAGTACGGATTGCGATCACCATCGTCGATGACGGCGAGGGGTATCCGCCGCACCTGATCGGCCGCATCGGCGATCCCTTTGTGCGCGACCGGCGGAACCTTCAGGAGGCGGCGCAACGGCCCGAGTATGAGGGAATGGGCCTTGGTCTGTTTATCGCAAAGACGCTGTTGGAGCGGTCGGGGGCGGAATTGACCTTTGCCAACGGGTCCGGCCCGTTTCTGGGGGACGCCGAGCGACCGGCGCGATGCGGCGCGATTGTCGAGGTGATCTGGAAGGCATCCGCCATCGAGGTCAGGGATGACGGGTCACTGGGGGCGAACCGGCCCAACGAGATGTGACGGAAAAGCATCCCCTGGCTGAAAATCCGCGGAATGGACTCATCCTGCGGGTGCATTAATGCGGCATTAACTTTCTCTTCTTTAAGTTGCCGGGGCGGGTGATTGACAACTCGAGGGGGGCACAATTGGGATTTGATCTGTGGCTGGCGGCCGGGTTGATGGTGACGGCAGTTCTGTCGGCGCTTGTCGGGCTTCTGGTGCTGGCCGTGCTGCAGACGCGGGAGGCCGCTAAACCGCGCGGCATCTTTGCCGATACCGCCATGGGGACGGAATTCCTGTTCGACGGCGATACGCTGGTCGATGCGACGCCCGGCGCGCGGGCGTTGTTGCAGCACAGTCCGGCACAATCGGGGTCACCCTGGGTGCGGCTTCTGGCCTATCTTGGCCCGCGCTTTCCCGATGTGGCCGAACGCCTGATGCGCATTGCCGGCGAAGGGCGCGTGGCGCTTGCCAGCGACGGCGATGGGGGTGCGCCGCTGTTGCTGATGGCCGAGTATCGGGGCGGGCTGACCCGCGTGTCGATCACCGACCCCGAGGCCGAAAGCCATGCAGCAGGCGCGTCACGCGACGGCCTGACCGAACGCGCGGTGCAAGAGGAGCTGGACCTTCTGCGCGCCTCGGTCGCCGCCGCACCGCTGCCGATCTGGCGCGAATCGGACGGCGGAGACATCACCTGGGCCAATGCGGCCTACCTTGACCACCTGATGAAGCGGCTGGAACCCGGGCAGGATCTGGTCTGGCCGATCCCGCGCCTGTTCGAGCGGACCGCAAGTGCGCAAGGGGCCGACCGGCAGCGCCAGAAGCTGGACCAGAAGGGATCATCGACGCAGGTGCAGTGGTTCGAGTTGTTCACGGCACCCGACCGGGGGGGCAGGCTGGTTTATGCGCAGCCCGTCGATGCCACGGTACAGGCCGAAACCGCGCTGCGCGGGTTCATGCAGACGCTGGCCAAGACATTCGCGCATCTGACCACCGGCCTTGCGATCTTTGATTCGGCGCGGCAGTTGCAACTGTTCAATCCGGCGCTGATGGACCTGACAGCACTGCCGCCCGATTTCCTGTCGGCGCGGCCGTCGCTGTCGGCGTTCTTTGACGCGATGCGCGAACGCTCGATGATCCCCGAGCCGCGCGACTATCGCAACTGGCGCCGTGAGATGGGCGAGATGGAGGCGGCGGCGGCCAGCGGTCTGTACGAGGAAACCTGGAGCCTGCCGGGCGGGCAGACCTACCGCGTCACCGGTCGGCCACATCCGAATGGTGCGCTGGCGCTGATGTTCGAGGATATCTCGTCCGAGATGACGCGCACGCGCCGCTACCGTGCCGATCTGGAACTGGGGCAGGCGGTCATCGACGCGATGGACGAGGCGATTGCGGTGTTTTCATCGTCGGGCACGCTGGTGATCTCGAACGCGGCCTATGCCGAGGTCTGGGGGCATGACCCGGCCGGCACGCTGGACGGCGAGGCGGGGATGGCGGTGGTGGCCGAGTACTGGCGTGCAGGCACTGCGCCGACAACCGTCTGGGACCGGGCCGAGGATTTCGCTGCCGCGATGGGGCCACGCAGCGGCTGGACGGACGAGGTTCATCTGGCCGACGGGCGCCTGATGACGGTGCGGTTTGCGCGTCTGGCTGGCGGGGCGACGCTGGCCGGGTTCCGCGTCACCGGCGTGGCCGATCTGGCCGCCCCGGTTTTCGCCAGCGCAAGGCCGCGCCGCAGCGCCTGATGGCGGTTCGGTTTGCGAACGTTTCGGGAGGGGCCACGCTGGCTGTGTTCCGGGTGACCGGCGTGGAAGAACGGGCCGCTCCGGTTTTCGCCAGCGCAAGGCCGCGGCGGAGCGCCTGAGGCCATCAGCCCGGCGCGGCCCTTGCGCAGGCGGGTGCTGCGGGTACAGTCGGCGCAATGCTGACCCCCGAGACGCTGACCCCCGAGACGCTGACCCCTGTGACGCTGATCCCCGTGACCTTGATCCCTGCGACGCTGACGCTTGACCTTCCCGATGCGGAGGCGACGGTCCGTCTGGGCCGCACTCTGGCCGGTGTTCTGCGGGCGGGGGATGCCGTGCTGCTGTCGGGGGCCATTGGTGCGGGCAAATCGCACCTGGCGCGCGCGCTGATCCGGGCGCGGCTGGGCCGGGATGAGGATGTGCCTTCACCCACCTTCACGCTGGTGCAGACCTACCCGGATGCGGCGGGTGATCTGTGGCATGCGGACCTCTACCGGCTGACCCACCCGGACGAGTTGGTGGAACTGGGGCTGGAGGCGGCGTTTGACACCGGGGTGTGTCTGGTCGAATGGCCCGACCGGATGGGGTCGCTGGCCCCGACGGGGGCGTTGCACTTGCGCCTGTCCGATGTGGGCGAGGGGCGCAGGGCGGACCTTTCGGGTGGGCGTCAGGGGTTGATCGCGGCGATTGCCGATGATTGGTCCGTGGCATGACCGGGCGGGCGCGGGCAATGCAGGTCTTTCTTGAAGGTGCCGGGTGGGGGGCTGCGCAGCGGGTGCATCTGGCGGGCGATGCGTCGGACCGCAGGTATGAGCGGCTGACGCAGCCACAGGGCAGTGGCGTGTTGATGGACAACCCGCCGGGGGGGGCCGATGACCCTGCGGCCTTTGTGCGCATGGCGCAGCATTTGACCGGCCTTGGTCTGTCGGCCCCGCGCGTGTTGGCTGCCGATACCGGGGCGGGTTTCCTGCTGCTGGAGGATTTGGGCGATGCGCTTTTTGCGCGGCTGCTGGCCGATGCTCAGGGGCGCGAAACGGACCTTTATGCCGTTGCCACCGATGTTCTGGTCCACCTGCAGGGCCAGGCGGCACCCCAGGGTCTGCCCGACCTTTCCGCCGGTGACTGGGCCAATGCCGCCGCCTTTGCGCTGGACTGGTATGCCTTTGCGGCCACGGGTGTGCGGCCCGATGCCGGGGCTTTTACCGACGCGCTGACGCGGGCATTGGCGGCGCATGCCGACGGCCCCAGGGTGTTGATCCTGCGGGATTATCATGCGGAGAACCTGCTGTGGTTGCCGCAGCGTCAGGGTATCGCACGGGCGGGGGTGCTGGATTTCCAGTTGGGGCAGATGGGGCAGCCGGGGTATGATCTGGTGTCGCTGTTGCAGGACGCGCGGCGCGATGTGGCGCCGGCGACGGTGGCGGCGATGACGGCGCGGTTTGTGGTGGCGACGGGGGCCACGGGGTTTGACGCGGCCTTTGCCGTGCTGGGCGCGCAGCGGGCGTTGCGGATCATGGGGGTATTCGCGCGGCTGGCGTTGGTCGCGGGCAAGCCCGGGTATCTGCCGCTGTTGCCGCGCGTCTGGGGCCAGTTGCAGGCGAACCTGGCACACCCCGCGCTGCGGCCGCTTGCGACCCTCTGCGCGCGCCTTGTGCCGCCACCGACCGCCTCCGTTCTGGAAAGGATCGCCCGCCAATGCGGCAGCCACCGCAATCCGTGATGCTGTTCGCCGCCGGGTTCGGCACGCGGATGGGGGCCTTGACGGCCGACCGGCCAAAGCCGCTGATCCCGGTCGCGGGGCGGGCGCTGATCGACCATGCGCTGGACTTGGCCGAGGGGCTGCGGGTGGTGGTGAACGTGCATTACCTGGGCGACCAGATCGTGCGGCATCTTGCGGGGCGCGACGTCGCGGTATCGGATGAGACGGCGCGGATTCTGGATACCGGGGGTGGCTTGCGGCATGCGCTGCCGCTGTTGGGGACGGGGCCGGTGTTCACGCTGAATTCGGATGCGGTCTGGACCGGGGACAATCCACTGACCGAGCTTGCGGCGGCGTGGGACCCGGGGCGGATGGATGCGCTGTTGCTGATGTTGCCGGTGGCGCAGGCGGTAGCGTCGTCGGGGCGCAGCGATTTCGTGATGGGTTCGGATGGGCGGATCGGCCGGGCTGGCGGGGCCGAGGGGGTGGCGTATCTGGGGGCGCAGATCATCATGACGGATGGGTTGGCGGCGGTGGGGGACGAGGTGTTTTCGCTCAACCGGATGTGGGACGGGATGATTGCCGCAGGGCGGGCTTACGGGCTGGTCCATCGCGGTGGGTGGTGCGATGTGGGGCATCCGGCGGGGATAGCCCGTGCCGAGGCGATGTTGGCATCCGATGGATAAGGTGTTCCCCGGCCATGGTCCGCGCATCTGGGCGATGCCGCCCGGTGCCGATTTCCCGGTGCATCTGGTAGCGGGCCTGCGCGCGATGCTGGCTCCGCATCCGCCCGAGGTGGCGGCGCGGCTGACGCTGATCGTGAATACCGCGCGGATGCGGCGGCGGATCGTGGCGTTGTGGGCGATGACGCCGGGCCTCATGCCGCGCATCCGGCTGGTTACCGATCTGGGGCGGGATACGGCGATGGCCGGCTTGGCCGCAGCGGTGCCGAAACTGCGCCGCCGGCTGGAGATTGCGCAACTGGTGGCCGGGCTCCTGGACCGCGCGCCGGATATCGGGCCGCGTGCGGCGCTGTATGATCTGGCTGAAAGTCTGGCCACCCTGATGGACGAGATGCAGGGCGAAGGGGTGCCGCCGGAACGGATCGCGGCACTGGATGTGTCGGACCACTCGGCGCATTGGCAGCGGACGCAGGAATTCTTGGGGATCGTGTCACCCCTGTTCACCGATCCCGCCGCCCCCGATGCCGAGGCGCGCCAGCGTGCGGTGGTCGAGCGGCTGGAGGCGGACTGGGCCCGCGTGCCGCCCCCCGGCCCGGTGATCGTGGCAGGGTCGACCGGATCGCGCGGCACGACGCAGACGCTGATGCAGGCGGTGGCGCGTCTGCCGCAGGGGGCGCTGGTGCTGCCGGGGTATGACTTTGACCTGCCGATGGCGGTCTGGCAGGGGATGGATGATGCGCTGACGGCCGAGGATCATCCGCAGTACCGGTTTCACCGGCTTTTGGCGGGGCTGGACCTGACGCGTGACGACGTGCGGCTGTGGCCCGGCGCTGTGGCCCCGAGCCCGGTGCGCAACGCGCTGGTATCGCTGTCGTTGCGGCCGGCACCCGTGACGGACCAGTGGCTGACCGAGGGGAGCGTGTTCACCGGCATCCCTGCGGCCACCGCAGGGATGACCCTGATCGAGGCGCCTTCGCCCCGGGCCGAGGCGCTGGCGATTGCGCTGATCCTGCGGCAGGCGGCGGAGGAGGAGCGGACGGCGGCACTGGTGACGCCCGACCGGATGCTGGCGCGGCAGGTGACGGCGGCGCTGGACCGCTGGCGCATCAGGCCCGATGACAGTGCGGGGCGGCCACTGGACCTGTCGGCACCGGGGCGGCTGTTGCGGCAGGTGGCCGAGGCGATGGGGGCAAGGGTTTCGGCCGAGGGGTTGGTGTCGCTTTTGAAGCATCCGTTGGTGGCCAGCGGTGGCACCCGCGGCCCGCATCTGCGGCTGGTGCGCGAGCTGGAGCTGGAGTTGCGGCGGAATGGCCCGCCCTATCCTGCGCCCGCAGGGCTGGCTGAATGGGCGATGGCGCGGTCTGACGAAGGGGCGGCGGACTGGGGACGGTGGTTGGAGGGTGTGCTGGTGGGGCTGGCAGGGGCGGGGGTGGCGATGCTGGACCACCACGTCGCGCGCCACCGGGCCGCGACCGAGGCGCTGGCGGCGGGACCGGGGGCGGTTGGGGCGGGTGCGTTGTGGTCGGGCGATGCCGGGACCGAGGCGTTGGCGGTGATCGAGGATCTGGCGCGCGAGGCGGCAAGCGGTGGCACCATGGGGCCGCGCGATTATCGTGCGTTGATCGCCACGCTGTTGTCGGCGGGCCAGGTGCGTGAGACGGCGGAAACCCACCCCCGCATCCTCATCTGGGGCACGCTGGAGGCGCGGGTGCAGGGGGCCGATCTGGTGATCCTGGGGGGGCTGAACGAAGGCGTGTGGCCCGAACGGCCCGCGCCTGATCCGTGGTTGAACCGCGCGATGCGGGCCGGGGCGGGGTTGTTGTTGCCGGAACGCAAGATCGGGCTGGCTGCGCATGATTATCAGCAGGCCATCGCCGCGCCCGAGGTGGTGCTGACCCGCGCCGCCCGCGATGCCGATGCCGAGACGGTGCCGTCGCGGTGGCTGAACCGGCTGACCAACCTTCTGGACGGGTTGCCCGATGCGGGCGGGCGGCAAGCGCTGGCCGACATGCGGCGGCGGGGGGCGGAATGGCAGGCCTTGGCCGAGATGTCCGAGCGGCCGCTGGTCGCCGTGCCGCCCGAACCCCGCCCCGCCCCCCGCCCGCCGGTGGCGGCGCGGCCCAAGGCGCTGTCGGTGACGCAGATCACCACGCTGCTGCGCGACCCCTATGCGATTTATGCGGGCCACATCCTGCGGCTGGAACGTCTGGACCCGCTGCGCCCGATGCCCGACGCGCGGTTGCGCGGAACGGTGCTGCACCGTGTGCTGGAAAGGTTTGTGCGCGAACGGCCTGAACGGGAAGGCCCCGAGGCCGCCGCCGTCCGGTTTCACGCGGTGACGCAGTTCGTTCTTGCCGAGGCCGTCCCATGGCCCGCCGCCCGCGCCCTGTGGCAGGCACGTCTGGATCGCGCGGCGGCGTTCTTTCTTCGGGTGGATGCGGGCAGCGGCGGGGTGCCGGTGGTGGTGGAACGGGCGGGCAAGACGCAGGTGGCCCCGCATGCGTTCATGCTCAAGGCCCGGCCTGACCGGATCGACCTTTTGCCCGGGGGGCAGGTGCATATCTATGACTACAAGACCGGCAGCCCACCGTCGAAGGCGCAGCAAAAGCACTTTGACAAGCAACTGTTGTTGACGGCAGCGATGGCCGTGCGGGGGGCTTTTGCGGCGCTGGAAGGTCAGGTCGAAGTGGCGGCAGTCAGCTATGTGGGGCTGGGCACGACGCCGAAGGTCGATACGACCGAGTTGACCCCCGACGACATCGCCGACGTCTGGGATGGCTTGGTGCATCTGGTGGGGGAATACCTTTCGCCGACCAAGGGCTATGCGTCACGCCGGGCTGTGTTCGGGTCGGCCTATCCGGGCGACTATGACCATCTGGCGCGGTTCGGCGAATGGGAGATGACCGACCTGCCGGTTCCCGGGGATGTCGGATGACGCCGCGCGATGATGCCACGCTGCGCCAGATTGCCGCCGCAGACCCCGCGCGGTCAACCTGGGTTTCGGCCAATGCGGGATCGGGCAAGACGCGGGTGCTGACCGACCGGGTGGCGCGGATGCTGTTGGACGGGGTCGACCCCGCGCGCATCCTGTGCCTGACCTATACCAAGGCCGCCGCGTCCGAGATGCAGAACCGGCTGTTCCGGCGGCTGGGGGCCTGGGCGATGCTGCCGGATGATCCGTTGCGCGCGGCGCTGGCCGATCTTGGGGTGGAGGGGGCACTGCCCGGTGCGACGCTTGCCCGGGCGCGGACGCTGTTTGCGATGGCGATCGAGACGCCGGGGGGTTTGCGCATCCAGACCATCCATTCGTTCTGCGCGTCGCTGTTGCGCCGGTTCCCGCTGGAGGCCGGGGTGTCGCCCCGCTTTGCCGAGATGGACGACCGCGCGGCCACCCTGTTGCGGGCCGAGATCATCGAGGATCTGGCCGAGACTTTGGCCCCTGCGGTCATCGCGCGGGTGGCGATGGCCTATACCGGCGAGGATGTGGCGACCCTTGCCGCCGAGGTTGCGGGCAAGCGGACGGGGTTTGTGCGGGTGCTGGACGACCGTGCCGCCCGGGCGCTTTTCGATGTGCCCGCGAACGAGACGCCGGATGCGATCCTGTCAGAGGTGTTCGGGGGCGATGAGGGCGACCTTCTGGCCGGTGTCACGGCGGTGATGGCGACGGGCAGTGTGACGGATGTGAAGAACGCCGATTTGCTGGCGCTGATCGACGTGGACACGCCCGATCTGGCCGCGCTGCAACGGTTGGAGCGGCTGTTCCTGTTCGGCCCGACCGCCAAGGCCCCGTTCGGGGCCAAGGTCGGCACCTTTCCCACCAAGGCCACGCAACCCGCACTCGGGTCGCTGCTGGGGCCGCTGAACGCCTTGATGGCGCGCCTGGCGTCGGCGCGTCCGCGCCGGGTGGCGTTGATGGCGGCGGAGCGGACGGCAACCCTGCATGCCTTTGCGGCGGCGTTCCTGCCGGAATATGTGGCGCGGAAGGCGGCGCGGGGGCTGCTGGATTTCGACGACCTGATCCTTGGGGCGCGGGCGCTGTTGACTGACCCGGGGGTCGCACAATGGGTGCTGTTCCGGCTGGACGGCGGCATCGACCATATTCTGGTGGACGAGGCGCAGGACACCAGCCCGGTGCAGTGGCAGGTGATCGAGTGTCTGGCGGCCGAGTTTACCGCCGGTCGCGGGGCGCGGGATGCCCAGCGGACGCTGTTCGTGGTGGGCGACCGCAAGCAGTCGATCTATTCGTTTCAGGGGGCCGACCTGCGCAACTTTGCGGCCAAGGAGACCGGCTTTGCCGCCAGCCTTGCCGCCGCCGGCACGCCGTTGCAACGGACGGAACTGCACCATTCGTTCCGCTCGTCCCCCGCCATCCTGCGGCTTGTCGATGCGACGTTTGATCCGGCCAAGGGGCGCGGGTTGGACGGCGGATCGACCCATATCGCGCACCGGCCCGACATGGCCGGACGGGTGGAGTTATGGCCGCCCTTTGACAAGGCGGCAGACCCCGAGCCGGAGAATTGGTACGACCCGGTCGACTTGCCGACCGGCGAGCATCACGCGGCGCGGCTGGGGGCAGCGGTGGCGCGGCGGATCAGGGCGATGGTCGAGGCGCGGGTGCCGGTTCCGGGCAAGGACGGGTTGCGCGCGGTTGAGCCGGGCGATTTCCTGATCCTTGTGCGCCGCCGTTCCGACATCTTTGCCGCCGTCATTGCCGCCTGCAAGGCTGCGGGGTTGCCCATCGCGGGGTCTGACCGGATGCGGCTGGGGGGTGAGTTGGCGGTGCGCGATATCGGGGCTTTGCTGGCGTTCCTCGCGTTGCCCGAGGATGACCTGTCGCTGGCCGCTGCCCTGCGTTCACCGCTGTTTGGCTGGACCGAGAATGCGCTGTACCGGCTGGCACAGCCGCGCAAGGGGTATCTTTGGGCGGCATTGCGCGACGCGGGGGGGGAGACGGTCGCGATGCTGGACGACCTGCGCGGGCAGGCCGATTTCCTGCGACCCTATGAGTTGATCGAGCGTATCCTGACCCGCCACGACGGCCGCCGTCGCTTGATCGCGCGGCTGGGGGACGAGGCAGAGGACGGCATCGACGAGATGCTGTCGCAGGCCCTGGCCTATGAGCGGCAGGCAGTGCCGTCGCTGACCGGGTTTCTGGTGTGGCTGGACGCCGACGAGGTCGAGGTCAAGCGGCCGGCCGAGGGGGCGGGGGGGCGCATCCGGGTGATGACGATCCACGGGGCCAAGGGGCTGGAGGCCCCTGTCGTGATCCTGCCCGACACCGCCGCCTACCGCAAACGCGAGCGTGACGAGGTGCTGGTGACGCCGGATGGCACGCCTTTGTGGAAGACCCCCGCCGATGCCAGCCCCGCCCTGATCGCCGAGGCCCGCGCCGCCCGCAAGGCGCGGGAAGAAGAGGAATCGCTGCGGCTGTTGTATGTGGCGCTGACGCGGGCGCAAAGCAGGCTGATCGTGGCGGCGGCGGGTGCCTTGGGCAAGGAAGTCACCGACGAGGATGCCCCGCCCCCCGCCTGGTATCACTTGATCGCCGACGGGATGTTGGCGGCAGGGGCTGTGCCGGGTGAGGGCGGTGGGTTGGAGCTGTCGTTCGGCGACTGGTCCGGGCCTGTCGCTGCCCCAGCGGTCACCGACACGGCGCATATGCCGCCGCTGCCCGACTGGACGGGGCGCCATGCCCCCACGACAGCGCCCGGTCCCAAGCCGCTGTCGCCATCCGACCTTGGCGGTGCCAAGGCGTTGGCGGGCGAGGCGGGGTTGGATGAGGCTGCAGCGATGGCGCGGGGCACCGTGCTGCACCGTTTGCTGGAGCATCTGCCGCTGCATGATGTGGCGGACTGGCCGATGCTGATGGCGCAACTGGACCCGGCAGGCGAGGCGGGCCTGTTCGACGAGGCGCGGGCGGTGCTGGACGATCCGGGGCTGACGCATCTGTTCGGGCCGGGCAGTCTGGCGGAGGTGCCGTTTGCCGCGATGATCGGCGGGCGGCAGGTTCAGGGCACCATCGACCGGCTGGTGGTGACGCCGTCGCGGGTGCTGGCGGTCGATTTCAAGTCGAACCGGGTGGTGCCCGCGACGCCGGGCGACGTGCCCGAGGGCATCCTGCGGCAGTTGGGGGCCTATGCGGAAGGGCTGGCGCAGATTTACCCGGAAAGGCGTATCGAGGTGGCGGTGTTGTGGACGCAGGGGCCAGTGCTGATGCCGCTGTCTCTCGACATCGTGAGGGGGGCACTGGCGCGGACCACGATCCCTTGATCTTTCCGGGGGGGATGCCTAGCTTGGTTTTCCCGAACAACCATGCTGGAGAATCACGATGGGCGCTGCCACCGTCGCTGTCACCGATGCCACCTTTGACAAGGAAGTCCGTCAGTCGGACGTGCCGGTCGTGGTGGATTTCTGGGCCGAATGGTGCGGCCCCTGCCGTCAGATTGGCCCGGCACTGGAAGAACTGGCCGTCGAATATGCGGGCCGCGTCAAGATCGTGAAGGTCAACGTGGACGAGAACCCCGACAGCCCGGCGGCACTGGGCGTGCGGGGGATACCGTCGCTGTTCCTGTTCAAGAACGGGCAGGTCGTGTCGAACAAGGTGGGTGCGGCCCCGAAGGCGGCGCTGGCAAGCTGGATCGCCTCGGCGGTCTGAGGGATTTTGCCGGGATGGATTTGGGGGGGCGGGGGAAACCTTGCCCCCTTCTTGCATCCGCGTTTTGCGCGGAGAGGTTGCGCCCCGGGGGGTTTCACACCCCCCGCACCCCCCGTGGAGTATTTGTACAAGGTGAAGCGGGAAGAAGGGCTCAGGTTTCGGGCTGGATCAGGATGGCGCGGAAGTCGTTGACGTTGGTCAGGGTGGGGCCGGTGATGACCTGATCGCCGATGCGACCGAAAAAGGTATGGGCGTCGTTGCGGGTCAGGGCGTTTGTCGGGCTGACGTGCCTTGCCTTCGCCTTGGCCAGGGTGTCGGGGCCGATGATTGCACCCGCGACCTCGGCGGCACCATCGACGCCATCGGTGTCGCAGGCGATGGCGTGGATACCGGGGGCGCCGTTCAGTGCAATCGCCAGGGCCAGGCAATACTCGGCGTTCGGGCCGCCGGTGCCGTCGCCCTTGCGGGTGACGGTGAGCTCGCCCCCGGACATCAGCATGACCGGCGGTTGCCCGTGTGCCGGGCGGGCGGCGAGGGCCAGTGTGGCGTGGGTGGCGGCGACATCGCGCGCCTCGCCTTGCAGCGCGTCGCCAAGGAGGCGCACGTCGATGCCCGCATCGCGCGCCAAGCGGGCAGCGGCGTCAAGCGATTGCGAGGGGGCGGCGTAGAGGTGGTTCATCACCCGTGACAGGCGCGGATCGCCGGGCGGGATGACCCCTGTCGGGGCGTCCAGAACCGCGAGGACCGAAGGCGGGGCCGCGATGCTCCATTTCCACAGGAGGGCGCGGGCGTCGTCGGGGGTTGAGGCATCGCCCACCGTGGGGCCCGAGCCGATGAAGGCGGGATCGTCGCCCGGCACATCCGAAATCAGCAGCGCCAGCATCCGGGCGGGGTAGGCGGCGGCGGCCAGTTGGCCACCTTTCACCCGGGACAGGTGCTTGCGCAGCGTGTTCATGTCGGAGATCGGTGCGCCCGAGGCCAGGAGGCTTGCGTTCACGCTGCGCTTTTCGTCCAGCGTGATGGCACCGGCGGGGGCCACCAACAGCGCCGAGGCACCGCCTGACATCAGAGCCAGCACGAAATCACCCTCACCAAGACCCGTGACCATATCCAGCATCCGGGCCGTCGCCCCAAGCCCCGCGGCGTCCGGGACGGGGTGGGCGGCCTCGACAATCTCGATCCCCCGGCAGGGGCGGCCATAGCCGTAGCGGGTGATGACAAGGCCTTCGCAAGGGCCCCAGACCGTCTCGACCGCCTCGGCCATGCGGGCACTGGCCTTGCCCGCGCCGATCACCAGCACGCGGCCCGGGGGCCGGGGCGGCAGGTGGGCGGCCAGCGACTGCATCGGATCGGCCACCTCGACCGCGCGGTCGAACAGGCGGCGCAGGAGGCGGGCGGGGTCGTCCATGGCTGCGGCCTTTCCTTGCACGCCCCATCATCACCGCATTTCGCGGCGGAAGGGAAGGTTGTGCCGCGCTGTCCGGCCCGCCATATAGGGCAAAAGGCGGAGGCATGGCATGGACGATCGGTTTCCCGGCTGGCATGGCACGACGATTTTGGCCGTGCGCCGGGGCGGTGAGGTGGTGGTGGCGGGCGACGGGCAGGTGTCGCTGGGCCAGACGGTGATCAAGGGCAGCGCTCGCAAGGTGCGCCGCCTGTCGCCGGGGGGCCGCGATGTGGTCTGCGGTTTTGCCGGGTCGACGGCGGATGCGTTCACCCTGTTGGAGCGGCTGGAGAAGAAGCTGGAAGCGATGCCGGGGCAGCTTGCGCGGGCGTCGGTCGAACTGGCCAAGGACTGGCGGATGGACAAATACCTGCGCAATCTTGAGGCGATGCTGATCGTGACCGACGGGCGCGACATGTTCGTCATCACCGGGGCGGGCGATGTGCTGGAGCCCGAGCATGACGTGGCGGCCATCGGATCGGGCGGGAATTTCGCGCTGGCGGCGGCGCGGGGGCTGATGGCGACCGAGATGGACGCCGAGGGTGTTGCCCGCGCGGCAATGGCGATTGCGGCGGACATCTGCGTGTATACCAACGGCAACCTGACGGTTGAGAGGATCGTGGCATGACCGAAAGCGAGACATTTGCACGCGATGATCTGCGGGCCGCTGTGGCCGCGGGCATCCTGAGCGAGGCGCAGGCGGCATCTGTGACCACGCTGGCACAGGGTCGGGCGGGACGGCGCGATACCATGCCCGCCGAGGACGAGCCGTTCGAGTTCTTTCGCGGTTTCTCCGAGATCTTCGTATCGCTGGGTCTGGTGATCCTGCTGTCGGGGGTGGCGGCGATGCTGGCCTGGTTCGGCGGCACCAGCCTGTTGATCTTTGTGCCGTTTGGCGTGGCCATCGTGGCCTTCTGGTGGGCCAACTACTTTACCCTGAAGCGGCGGATGAACCTGCCTTCGATGGTGTTGGCCATCGCGTTCGGCAGTGGGCTGTACCTGTCGGCGGTGACGGTTGCCACCATTGCGGAACTGCCGTTCCGGGTGTCGGTGGTAGGGTCGTTCACGGTTGGAGCCGTGGGGATGGCGCTGTGGTACCGCCGGTTCCGCCTGCCATTCTCGGTGTTCATCCTGGGGCTGAATGTTCTGGGTGTGGTCTATGCGCTGACCGCCTCGGTCGACAATCTGGGCGGGTTTCTGGAAGGCAGCAGGGGGCCAGGGTTCGCATCACTGTTCGACTTGCGCGAAAGCCCGTACTTCGCGCTTGCCACCCTTCTGTTCGGGTTCGGGGCGTTCTGTGTCGGCATGTGGTTCGACACGCGCGATCCCTACCGCCTTGGCCGCCACGCGGCGACGGCGTTCTGGTGCCACATGCTGGCGGCACCGGCACTGGTCAACACGGTGGCGCTGACGCTGTACAACACCGGCGGGCAGTCGGGGATCGTGCTGTTGATGGTGGCACTGCTGGGGATTTCCGTGCTGGCGCTGGTAATTGACCGCCGGTCGTTCCTGTCGGCGGCCATCGTCTATATCGCCATTGTCATCGCATGGATCGTACAGGGGTCGGGGGATGCGGATTTCGGAACCTGGACGTTTATCCTGATCCTCTTGGGTGCTGTCATCACCGCCGTCGGTACCTGGTGGGTGCCGCTGCGGGCCGCGCTGATGCGGGCATTGCCCGCGTTCCCCGGCAAGGACCGTCTGCCCCCTTACGCAAAGGCGTGACCATGTCTGACCTGACCCCGCGCGAGATTGTGGCCGAGCTTGACCGGTTCATCATCGGCCAGGCGGCGGCTAAGCGGGCCGTCGCGGTGGCCTTGCGCAGCCGCTGGCGTCGGCGGCAACTGCCACCCGAGATGGCGGATGAAGTGTATCCGAAGAACATCCTGATGATCGGGCCGACGGGAGTGGGCAAGACCGAGATCTCGCGCCGTCTGGCCAAGCTGGCCAAGGCGCCGTTTATCAAGGTCGAGGCGACCAAGTTCACCGAG
>JBBQXK010000018.1:0-71135 GCA_038209775.1 Rhodobacterales bacterium
GGCTTGGGACTGGGGTGCATCTGGGGGTTCTGGGGGGGGATGTCAATCCGTGACGGTGGGTTGCGCGGGTTGTGGCGGCAGGAGCCGGGGGTTTTGAGCCCCACAACCCCCCCGGGGTGGGGGGGGGTGACACCCCCCCGCTCCTGCCGCCACAACCCGCGCAACCCACCGTCACGGCTTGACATCCCCCCCCAGAACCCCCAGATGCACCCCAGTCCCAAGCCCGTGCCGCGTGAGCACCGAAAGGCCGGACAACAGGTTCCCACCTTCACGCAGGGGCGCCGATTGGCGCACACGGTCACGGGGGCATCCGCCCACGGGGCGAGGGTCGCCTGCCTTTGCTATGACGGACACACACCAGATGACCACCTTTGCCGACCTGGGCCTGTCGCCCAAACTCGTCGCCGCCCTTGCCAAAACCTCCCTCCAGACGCCCACGCCCATTCAGGCGCAGGCGATCCCCCACATCATGCAGGGCCGTGACCTGATGGGTCTGGCGCAAACCGGCACCGGCAAGACCGCCGCTTTCGGCCTGCCGCTCCTCCACCGCCTCCTCGAACTCGGCCATCCGCCGGGGCCAAAAAACGTCCGCGCCCTGATCCTTGCCCCGACCCGCGAACTGATCGCCCAGATCAAGGACAACCTTGAGGCGTTCACCAAGGGGACGGCGGTCAAGGTCACCATGGTGGTCGGCGGCGCGTCCCTGTTCAAACAGGCACAGGCGCTGTCCAAGGGCACCGATGTGCTGGTGGCCACCCCCGGCCGTCTGATCGACCTTCTGGAACGCGGCGATGTGAAGCTTGACCAATGCGCCTATCTGGTGCTGGACGAGGCTGACCACATGCTCGACATGGGTTTCATCCATTCCCTGCGCAAGATCGCCAAGCATATCCCCCTGAAGCGCCAGACGATGCTGTTCTCGGCCACCATGCCCAAGGACATCTCCGAAATCGCCGACACCTACCTGCGCGACCCGATCCGCGTGCAGGTGGCCCCGCCCGGCAAACCCATCGAAAAGATCGTGCAGGGCGTCTACTTCATCCCGAACGGCGACAAGGCCAAACTCCTGGAGACCTACCTCAAGGGCCATCCCGGCGAACAGGCGCTGGTCTTTGGCCGGACCAAGCACGGCTCGGAAAAGCTGATGAAACTCCTCGACTCATGGGGCTTCAAGGTAGGCTCCATCCACGGCAACAAATCGCAGTCCCAGCGTGACCGCACCCTGTCCGAGTTCCGCAGTGGCGCCCTCGATGTGCTGGTCGCCACCGACGTCGCCGCGCGCGGCATCGACATCCCGACGGTGCGCCACGTCTACAACTACGACCTGCCGAACGTGCCCGAAAACTACGTCCACCGCATCGGCCGCACCGCCCGCGCCGGGGCCGAAGGCACCGCCGTGGCGTTCTGCGCGCCGGCCGAGATGGGCGAGTTGCAGGCCATCGAAAAAATGCTGAAAAAACCGATCCCGGTCATCGGCGGCGCGCCATGGGCTGCGGATATCGTCGCCGCCGCCCCAAAACCCAACCAGGGCCGTAGCCGGCCGCAGGGTCAGGGCCGCCCGGGCGCAAAACCGGGGGCCAAGCCGCAGGGTCAGGGTGCCGCGAAACCCGCCGGTCGCCCCTACAGCAGCGCCCCCCGCGCCGGCGCCGCAGCACCGCGTCGCCAGACCCGCACCGGCAACACCGGCAATCGGGGCTGAACGCCCCTCTCCCTATTCACCTTGAAGAAATATCCCAGGGGGGGTGCGGGGGGTGTGAAAGCCCCCGCTCCTGCCCTCAACTCCACGACTGCCCTCAGTCGTCCATCTCCGTCTCCAGGCTCAGCTTCATCTCCAGAAGCACCTCCTGAATGGCCAGCGTCTCCCGCAGCAACCGCTTGGCTTCGTTCACTGAAATCACGTTGTCGCTGATCGCCATGTGGTACTCTGACATCAGCATTGCGAACCGCTGCGACAGCGCCACCATGTCCGAATTCACCCCCGGCGACTGCGCGTTCCGCCGGTCGGCGTCATAGCTCAGCGTGATGCCGCGCAGGTCGGCAAGTGCCGATGTCACATGCGGAAAGCTGGCCGATGCCTCCAGCGCTGCCACCACGTCGATCGGCATGAACCGGTCGCCATGTTCCTCGGCATCCGAATAGTACCGCCCCAGCGTCGCTTTTGACCGACCCGTCAGGGTGCAGGCCACCTCGATTCCCACATCCTTGACCAACGCCTCGCTGTGCTTTTTGAGATATGAGTCGATCGACATGCCCGCGCCTCCCCCGAAAAACCCGCAACGCGGGGAAACCACTACCAGATTTCCCATTAAGCATGGCTTCATCCTTTGTCATCCACAATCAGGCTTCCGATCTGTCGGAGCCAGTAGCGAGTGGCCGGTGTCCCCAGCATCGGCAAGGCGTGGGGGGTCCGTCGTGCGGCTGGTGTCATCTCGGCACAGGCCACACGGCGGGCCCCTTTGTACGCTTGCACCGCCCGGTGCCCGCGCGCTAGGACGGCGGCCATGGCCAAGCTGTACTTTCACTATTCGACGATGAACGCGGGCAAATCGACCTCGCTATTGCAGGCATCCCACAACTACCGCGAAGGCGGGATGCAAACCTACCTCATCACCGCCCACTTCGACCACCGCGCAGGGCCCGCACGCATTGCCAGCCGCATCGGCATCGGCGAAGAGGCTGATACCTTTGCCCCCGACGAAGACATGTTCGCCAAGATCGCCAACCGCCTTGCCATAGGCCCCGTCGCCTGCGTGTTCATCGACGAGGCACAGTTCCTGACCCGCGCGCAGGTCTGGCAACTGGCCCGCGCTGTCGATGATCTGGGCGTGCCGGTTATGGCTTACGGATTGCGCGTCGATTTCATGGGCAACCTTTTCCCGGGGTCCGCCGCCCTCCTCGCCTGGGCGGACGAGATGCGCGAAGTGCGCACGATCTGTCATTGCGGGAAAAAGGCCACCATGGTGATTCGCCGCGGCGCCGACGGGCGGGCGCTGAAAGACGGCGAACAGGTACAGGTCGGCGGCAACGAGACGTACGTCAGCCTCTGCCGCCGCCACTGGCGGCAGGCTCTGGGCGACTGACCGCCCCGCCCCGAATGCCAAGCACAATCACCACCCCCGCCAGCACGATCAGCGCCATCCCGACCCAGGCCGTCCAGGCTTGCGTCTCGCCCCACAGCACCCAACTCCAGAACGCCGAGGCGGGCAGGATGATGTATTCGAACACCGACACCCGCCCCGCATCCGCCACCTGATAGGCCCGCACCATCAGCGCCACCGCCACCAGCGACCCCGCCGCCTGCACGAACGTCCACCCCAGAAACCGCCACGTCGGCACCACCGCCCCGCGCAGCACAAACCCCTCCGCCCCCTCGGCCACCGGCAGCGGCCACAGCGCCAGCGCGATCAACCCCAGAACCCCCGCGATCCCCAGCATCCCGAAGAACCCCGCCAGGATCGTGCCCGCCGTCTCGCCCGCACACCACTCGCGCGTGGCGATGTTGCCCATCGCATACAGCGCGCCCGCCACCACCGGCAGCACGGCGGCAAAGGATGCCCCGGCCATCGCACTTGGCCCCAGCACCAGGATCACCCCCGCAAACCCTGTCATCACCGCCACAAGCCGGACCCATCCAATAGCCCGGCCATAAACCAGCCGCGAGATCAGCAGCACAAAGATCGGCGCCGTGAACAGCCCCGCCGCCACCTGCGCCACCGGCAGAAACGCCAACGCCCCGAAATAGATCACCATGGCACTTGCATGGATCACCGACCGTGCCAGCACCGCCCCCGGGTTCAGGGGCCGCAACCGCAGCCCGGTCACCACCGCAAACGGCACCAACAGCACCAGCACCATCGCCGACCGTGTCGCATGAAACTGCCACAGCCCGGCATCTTCGGCGATCACCCGCACATAATTGTCGGTATAGGCAATGATCGCTGCATAGACCGCGATCATCGCGGCGGCGGCAAGGGTGCGGTCCTGCATCAACGGCTCCGGTCAGGTCGGACGCAAGGTGCAACGCCTCGTGGCGCACCGCTGTCCCGGAAACGACCTTTGCCCCGGATATGCGCAAACGGTGCCCGGCAGGGGCTTCACACCGCCCCCGCAACTGCTGCTATAGTCCCGGTTACATACTGCGCAGGGGGGATCGGCATGGGCTGGCTGGCGGATGAGACGGGATTGGGGAAATGCGCGGCCAACCATGTGCCGCTTACCCCCCTGTCGCACCTGAACCGCGCGGCGGATGTCTATGCCGGGCGCACGGCGCTGGTCTATGGCCCGATCCGGCGCACCTACCGTGAACATCGCGCGCGCGTGGCGCGCCTTGCCTCGGGCCTCACCCTCGCAGGCATCCGCCCCGGTGACGTGGTGGCTACCTTGCTGCCCAACGTGCCCGCACAGGCAGAGGCAACCTTTGGCGTGCCGGCCTCTGGCGCGATCATCTGCACCATCAACACCCGGCTTGATCCGGGCACCGTGGCCTATACGCTGGACCACAGCGGATCGAAGATGCTTCTGTGCGACGTGTCGCTCCTGCCCCTCGCCCAAGCTTCACTGGCCCTGATGGAGGGGCCAAGGCCCGCCATCATTGCCGTGGCCGACCCGGTGGCGGGGCTGGCGGCCCCCGAGGGGTACCCGGAATACGAGGCACTTCTGGCCACCGGCGACCCCGATGCGGCCTTCGTCATGCCCGCCGACGAATGGGAAAGCATCGCCCTCAACTACACCTCCGGCACCACCGGGCGGCCCAAGGGCGTGGTCTACCACCACCGGGGCGCCTATCTTGCCACCACCGCCAACGCCATCGGCTGGCGGATGGTGCTGTTCCCGGTCTACCTGACCATCGCCCCCCTCTTTCACTGCAACGGCTGGTGCCACACCTGGATGATCCCGATGATGGGCGGCACGCTGATCTGCTGCCGCGACATCACCGCGCGCAACATCTTTGCCGCCATCGCCGACGAAGGCGTCACCCACTTCGGCGCCGCCCCCATCGTCCTGAACACCCTCATCAACGCGCCCCTGACCGACCGGCGCAGCTTTGCCCACACGGTCGATCTCTTCACCGCCGGCGCGCCGCCACCCGCCGCCACCCTTGCCGCCATCGAACCCATGGGGTTCAACGTCACGCAGGTGTACGGCATGACCGAAACCTACGGCCCCGCCGTCGAATGCACCTGGATGCCCGAATGGGACGGCACCACCGGCGACGACCGCGCCGCCCTCAAGGCCCGCACCGGTATCCTGATGGCGATGATGGAAGGCACCGAAGTCCACGACACCAAAGGCGTGCCCATCCCCCGCGACTCGCACCATCAGGGCGAGATCGCGTTTCGCGGCAACCTTGTGATGAAGGGCTACTACCGCAACCCCACAGCCACCGCCGAGGCGTTCAAGGATGGCTGGCTGCGGTCCGGCGACATCGCCATCCAGCATCCCGACGGGTTCATCAAGATCACCGACCGCTCCAAGGACATCATCATCTCGGGCGGCGAAAACGTCAGCTCGGTCGAGGTTGAGGGCGTCCTGATGCACCACCCCGCCGTATCGCTGTGCGCCGTGGTGGCCCGGCCCGATCCGAAATGGGGCGAGGTGCCCTGCGCATTCGTGGAACTGAAACCGGGGGTGACCGCCACCGAATCCGACCTCATCACCTTTGTCCGCAGCCGTCTGGCGGGGTTCAAGACCCCCAAGCATGTGGTCTTTACCGACCTGCCCAAAACCTCGACCGGCAAGATCCAGAAATTCGAGTTGCGCAAGATCGCCCGCGAACTGACCGGCGGTGCGGCGTGACAGGTCCGCGCGGCAATCGCGTGACGCCTTTCAGGAAACCCCGCCGCAACCCGGGGCTGGCCGCCGCGTGACCGCCCTCAAGCAGTATCGCAAACTGGAAAGCCGGGGCCTCTGGCGCGACCTCCCCGAGGCGCAGAAGCGTGAGGTTGTGGTCAACCTCGGCGATGTGTCGCTGGTGCTGTCCGACCCGCGCAGCGATGTGGCGCTGACACATTGGTCCCTGCCCGCGATCCGCCGCGCCAACCCCGGCACCCTGCCCGCCGTCTATGCCCCGGGCGAGGATGCGACCGAGATCCTCGAACTGGACGACGCCGACATGATCGCGGCCCTTGAAACGGTCGCTTCTGCCATCGCTTCGGGCCGGGCCCGGCCGGGGCGGTTGCGCATGGCGATGCTGGCCGGGATGCTGGCGGCGGTGCTGGGGGTGGCGGTGCTGGTGATGCCGGGCGCCCTTGTGCGCCATACCGCGTCGGTCCTGCCCCCGGCGACCCGGGCCGACATCGGCGCGCTGGCGCTGGCCGACCTCGCGCGCCTGACCGGCGCGCCTTGCGCCAATCCGGGCGGCACGCAGGCGCTTGCACGGCTGGCCCTGCGCATCTTTGGCCCCCTTCGTACCCCCACCCTGATCGTCGTGCGCGAAGGGGTTGAGGATGCCCTGGCCCTCCCCGGCAACCTGATCGTCCTTTCCGAGGCGCTGATCGCCGTCCCCGACGGCCCCGAAGTGGCCGCAGGCCATGCCCTGACCCAGGCATTGCGCGCCGATGTAGCCGATCCGATGATCCCGCTTCTGCAACATGCGGGCACGCTTGCCACGTTCCGGCTGCTGACCACCGGCATCATCGGTGCCGGGTCGGTGCAGGGCCACGCCGAACCCCTGCTGCGGACCGCTCCCCCCCGCATACCCGATGAAGCGCTGCT
Organism: Rhodobacterales bacterium; assembly: GCA_038209775.1. Lineage (GTDB taxonomy): Bacteria > Pseudomonadota > Alphaproteobacteria > Rhodobacterales > Rhodobacteraceae > JBBQXK01. Next base: position 6,715 of record JBBQXK010000018.1, read on the forward strand.
GGAACGCTTCAGAACCGCCGAGGTCCCCTCAAGCCCCTATGCCTTCGCCCTTGATCCCACCGGCGAAACCACCCTTGCCCTGATCGAGGCCGACCCCTGGCCCAAAGGCCCCCCCCGCCCCGTCCTGACGGATGAAGACTGGCTGCGACTGCAAGACATCTGCACCGGCTGACCCGGACCGGGCAGGATGCCCCTTCCCGCTTCACCTTGCCCAAATACTCCGGGGGGTCCGGGGGGCTGGCCCCCCGGCCTCCGCCGATCACAGGCGTAAGTCTCTCAGCGGATGAACGCGTCGCCAAACCCGGCGCGCCGCGCGGCATTCAGCGCCGCCTGTGCCTGCGCCGCTGACCCGAAGGGCCCGGCATAGACCACCTGCACCGGCTTGCCCTTGATCGTCGCACGCCCGCCAGACACCGGCAGGCCAAGGCCCGACAGCCGCGCCCGCGCACCCTCGGCATTCGACGGCACGCCGAAACTGCCGACCTGCACATACAACCGCGCGCTACCCGCAGCCACAACCGCCGCCTTCGGTGCGGTGCTGGTCGAGGTGGTCACGCGCGCCTTTTTCACCGGCGCATTGCTGGCCGATACGACGACAACCCGCTTTTTGCCCTTGCCCACGTCGGACACCAGCCGCGCCGGAACCTCGCGCGTCCAGACCTGATCCTGCGCATACTGGCCTTCGGCGGTGCCGACCCCCCGGCGCGGGTTCAGCCGGTCATCATCCCACGCGGCGGTATATCCGCGCGGGATCACCGGCACAAAGGCCTGCCCGGTCTGCGATACTGCCGCGACAGCCGTCTCGATCCCACCCGCACCGCTGGTGCACAGCAGCGTCGTACCGCCGCCACGCAGCGGGAATGACCGCGCCACCGGCGACGCCGCCGGGCAGATCAGCCGCCCGCCCGTCGCCGCACCCGACGCGCCGTAGGGCAAGGTGCCGACGCCGGTTTGCGCCTGCGCCACGGGTGCCGCCGCAACCTGCGCCACCTCGGGTGCCGCACGTGGGGTTTGCGTCACCCGCGCCACGAACGCCGCAAGACTGGTCCGGTCACGCCCGCACAACAGCGCCAGCCGCCCGTCAGGCAGCACACGCCGCTCGCCAAAAGGGGACGCCGCAGGGCAACCCGCCGTGCCGGTCACAACCGGGCGCGGTGCCGCCACCGGCACAGGCACCGCCACCGGGGCCACAACGGGCCTTGCCGCAACCGCACCAATGCGCGGCGGGCTTGTCAGGCTGGCCACCGTGTCGATCGGCCCGCCAAGCGCCTGCGGCACCGGCCGCCGTGCCACCGCGACCGGCGCGGGGGCCGCCACCGGCACCTCAACCTCGGGTGCCGCCGCCACCCGCACACCGCTTGAAGGATATCCGCACAGCTGCTTGCGCCGTCCGTCGATCCGCGCCACCCAGGTGACCCGGCCATTGATGCCCGCCCGCAGGAACACGCAGCCGGCGCTGTCGACATACTGCTGCCCCGCATATCCCGGCCCCGGCAGCTCTCGCGGACCACGCAGATCCTGCGCAAACGCGGTCTGCGCGGCACATAGCCCCGCGAATCCGGCAAAAGCCAGCACTTTCAACAGCATAGGATACCCCCAAGGCAACTGTCCCCAAGGATGAAACAGGAACCGCCCCGAGTAAAGCAGCAAATGCCCTATTTTGTGCCAAACATGCGGTCACCCGCATCCCCTAGACCGGGCACGATGTATCCGTGGTCATTCAGATGGCTGTCCACCGCCGCCGTGACGATGGGCACATCCGGGTGCGCCGCCTTCATCCGGGCAATCCCCTCAGGCGCCGCAAGCAGGCACAGGAACCGGATATTCCGCCCCCCCGCCGCCTTCACAAGGTCCACCGCCGCCACGGATGAATTGCCGGTGGCCAGCATCGGATCGACCACAATGGCCAGCCGGTCCTCCATATGGTCGGGCAGCTTGTTGTAGTATTGCACGGGTTGCAGCGTCTCGGGGTCACGGTACAACCCGACAAACCCCACCCTTGCGGCCGGCACCAGTTCCAGGATGCCGTCCAGCAAACCGTTCCCCGCCCGCAGGATCGACACCAGCGCCAGTTTCTTGCCCTCGATCATCGGCGCGTCCATCGGCTCCAGTGGCGTCTCGATGCGCTTCGTCGTCATCGGCAACTCCCGCGTCACTTCATAGGCCAGCAGCAGACTGATCTCGCGCAACAGCTTGCGGAAGCTGGCGGTCGAGGTATCCGCCTCGCGCATCAGCGTCAGCTTGTGCTGTACCAGGGGGTGGGTGACGATGGTCAGATGGTCAAGCATGGCCCGTCTCCAGTCGTTTCAAAATGCGCGCGCGTGTATCGGCATCGCAGAACGCGGCGTCAAGCGATTGGCGGGTGATCCGCGCAAACTGCCCGTCATCCCAGTCGAACGCCTCGTGCAGCCGCTCGAATTCCCGCTCCATCGTCGTGGCAAAGAACGGCGGATCATCGGTCGATACGGTCACCTTGACCCCCCGCCGGTCCAGTTCCGCAATCGGATGCTTTCGCCATGGGTACAGGCCCAACGCCACATTCGACCCCGGACAAACCTCCAGCACCACCCCGGTTTCGGCCAACTGATCCACCAGCGCCAGATCCTCGATGGCCCGCACCCCATGCCCGATCCGCGCGGGCCGGAACGCCGCCAGCGCATCGCGCACGCTTTCCGGCCCGCCCCATTCCCCGGCATGCGCCGTCAGATGCAACCCCGCCTCGCGCGCCATGTCAAAGGCGTACACGAAGTCCTTGGGTTTCCCCATCTTCTCATCCCCCGCAATCCCGAACCCCACGATCCAGTCGCCCGCCGTTTCCGCCGCACAACGTGCCGTCTGTCGTGCCTTGTCGGGGCCGAAATGGCGGATGCAGGTGATGATGCCGCGCAGGGTGATGGTGTCGGCATGTGGCGCCGCCGCCTCTTGCATCGCCTGCACATATTCGCGCCACGCCCCCAGATCGCGCCCGCCGCAAAAGTCTGGCGACAGGAAGGTTTCGCAATAGATGACGCCACTTGCCGCCGATTCCTCAAGTACCGCATGAACCAGCCGGGCATAATCCTCGGGCGTGGTCAGGACCGAGGTTGCCGCCTCATACACCTTCAGGAAATGCCAGAAATCGGTAAAGGCATAGCCACCGTCCGCATCGAATATGCCTGCGATGTCGATATGCTTTTCCCGCGCCAGCCCCCGGATGAACGCAGGCGGCGCGGCCCCTTCCAGATGCAGGTGCAACTCGACCTTCGGCAGCATGTCAGACCCCCAGATGCGCGGCGATAAGCCCCGCCACTTCGGTAAACCCGATCAACCCCAGCGTACTAGAGCCATTGCACAGCACCGGCACCCGTTCGCGGGTATGCTCGGTCCCGCGCCAGGTGGGGTCATTGCCGTGATCGGCAGTAAAGATCGCCAGATCGCCGGGGCCAAGACGGGCCAGAAACGCCCCCGCCACCCCGTCGAACCATTCCAGCGCCCGGGCATATCCCGCCACATCACGGCGGTGGCCGTAAAGGCTGTCGAACTCGACAAAGTTCGCAAAGGTCAAGGAACCTCGCGCGGCAGTGGCAGAAAGCGTCATCAGATGTTCGGAAAGATCAAGGTCCGACGCCCCCTTCCACAACCGCCCCACCCCCTGCATCGAGAATATGTCGCCGATCTTGCCCACTGCGTGCGTCTCACGCCCCGCCGCCATCACCCGGTCAAGGATCGTAGGCCCCGGCGGGGCCATCGCATAGTCATGCCGGTTGGACGTCCGCCGGAACGCCCCCTCTACCCCGTCAAAAGGCCGTGCGATCACCCGCCCCACCTGCATCGCGTGCAGGTCAGGCGCCAACGCCGCACACAGCGCCAACAGCCGGTCCAGCCCGAACGCCCCTTCATGCGCGGCAATCTGGAACACACTGTCCGCCGAGGTGTAACAGATCGGCCAGCCCGTCCGCAGATGCTCGGCCCCCAGTTCCTCGATGATCGGCACGCCCGACGCATGGCAGTTCCCCAGTATTCCCGCCGTCCCCGCCAGCGCGCAAACCCGCGCCACCAACGCATCGGGAAACGCTGGCGTCGCATCCGGGAAATAGGTCCAGTCCCATGGCACCACCTGCCCCGCCAGTTCCCAATGCCCCGACGGCGTATCCTTGCCCCGCGACACCTCGGTCGCAGCCCCCCACCGGCCCTGCGGCACCGCGCCCATCCCCGCCATGACGGCCCCCGAGGCCAGATGCACCGCCGCCGACAGGCCCAAGCCGTCCAGCACCGGCATCCGCAACGGCCCGCTTCGCCCTTCATCCGCCCGACCTGATGCGCAGGCTGCCGCGATATGGGCCAGCGTGTTGGCCCCGTCATCGCCAAATTCCGCCGCATCGGGCGCACCGCCGCACCCGACCGAATCCATCACGATCAGAAACGCCCGGCTCATCCGATCCGCTCGATGATCAGGGGCGGGTCGTCGGGTGCTGTGTCGGACATCACATAGGCCGCCTGCACCGCCGCCACCGCCGCCCGTGCCTCATCGATCGTCGCCGCATGCACCATGGCCAGGGCGAGACCAGGCGAGATATCCTCGCCCAACCCCGCCAGATCCGACAGCCCGACCGACGGGTTCACCCGGTCCCCCTCACGCATCCGGCCCCCGCCAAGGCGCACCACCGCCTGCCCCAAAGCCTCACCGTCAATCGACGCCACGAACCCCGCGCGCAGCGATGGCACCTCGATCACCACAGGGGCCGAGGGCAGCCGATCGGGCCAGCGGTCGATGAAATCCTGCGGCCCCCCTTGGGCCGTCACCATCCGGCCAAACACCTCGGCCGCCGCCCCCGATTCCAGCGCCTGCGCGATCCGCCCCGCCCCATCCGCCGGATCGGCAGCGATGCCGCCCAGGGCCAAAGCCTCACCCCCAAGGGCACAGGCCACATCCCACAGCGCCGCATTGACCGAGGTGCCGGTCAGCGTCTCCATCACCTCGATCACCTCCAGCGCGTTGCCGGCCGCGGTGGCAAGGGGCTGCGACATGTCGGTGATCAGCGCCGCCGTCATGCAGCCCGCGCCCTGCGCCGTGGCCACCAGCGCGCGGGCCAGCACCCGCGCCTCGGCGGCCGTTTTCATGAAGGCGCCCGATCCGCATTTCACATCCAGAACCAGCGCCTCCAGCCCCGCCGCCAGTTTCTTGGACCGGATCGACGCGGTGATAAGGTCAATCGACGCCACGGTGCCCGTCACATCGCGGATGGCATACAGCCGCGCATCAGCCGGGGCGATCCGGTCCGACGCGGCGATGATGGCGCATCCCACCTCGGCCACTTGCGCGCGCAACGCCTCTTCGGTCATCGTGGTGCGGAACCCCGGGATCGCCTCCAGCTTGTCCAGCGTGCCGCCGGTATGGCCAAGGCCGCGCCCCGACACCATCGGCACATAGGCCCCGCAGGCCGCCAGAGCCGGCGCCAGCACCAGCGATACGCAATCGCCCACACCGCCTGTCGAGTGCTTGTCGATCACCGGCCCCGCCAGTGACCATTCCATCACCCGCCCCGAATCCCGCATCGCCCGCGTCAGCGCCACCCGCCCCGCATCACCAAGGCCGCGCAGGCACACCGCCATCGCAAAGGCCCCCGCCTGCGCATCGCTGACCGCCCCCGACACCAGCCCTTGCGCGAACCACTGAAGGTCAGCCGCCGACGGCGTGTCACCCCGGCGCAGGGCGTCGATGATCTGGCGCGCGTCCATCACACCCGTGACATGTGCGCGGCCGTGAACACCCCCGGCAAAAGGTCGGCCACCGTCACCGCCCGCCGCTGCCCGTCGGTGGTGCACAGCGTCACCTGCACCTCGGGCCCCGCAAACTCGGCAATCTTCTGGCGGCAGCCACCACAGGGCGGCACAGGGGCCGGGCTGTCGGCAATGACAAGGATCTCGGCAATCGCCGTATCCCCCGCCGCGATCATCGCCGCAATCGCCCCGGCCTCGGCACAAGTGCCCTCGGGGTAGGCGACATTCTCGACGTTACAGCCGATGTGGATGGCCCCCGAGGTGCTGCGCAGAGCGGCCCCCACCTTGAAGCCGGAATAGGGCGCATGGGCGTTCAGGCGAACGGCGGTGGCGGCGGCAAGCAGCGTCATGGCGTGTCTCCTGTGTCGGGCCGACTGTGGGGTGAGGGGGACCGCGATGCAAGCGATGGGTTGGCGCGGGTTGCGGCGGCAGGAGCGGGGGGTTTCACACCCCCCGCGCCCCCCGTGGAGTATTTGTGCAAAGAAGAAGGGGTCAGAGGGTTTCGGTTTTGAACTTACCGGGCAGGCTGACCTCGAGGAGTTCCAGATCGGGTGTGGGGCTCGCATACCGCGTGACCATCCCCGGCGGGATCACAAAGGCATCGCCCTGCGACAGGGTCACGGGGTCGGTCCCCTCGCCCTCCAGTACCATCCCCCCGGCCATCACGAAGGTGAACAGGATGTCGCTGTCGTGCCGGGTCATCACCGTTTCCCACCCGTCGGGCCGCGCCACCATCACCGAGGCGACACCCCCGGTATTGTCCGCAATCGTGGTGTCGCGCGCAGCAAACCCCGGCAGGCGAAACGGCGCAAAGTGGCCGCTGGCACCTACGTTATGCACAAACCGCTGCCCCTGCCACTCCCGCCCGGGCGCGAGGTCGGGCGTCGGCAGCGTCATCGCATGCTCGATCTCGGTCACATGTTCGGCCGGGACGCCGATCTCGATCACCTCGATCCCGTCCGACGCATGCAGCACGCGGTGCCTGATCTCGGGCGGCTGGATGAAGCAGTCGCCCTTGTGCAGGCGGATGGGCGGGCCCTGATCCTCGTACACCACATCGACCCAGCCCCGGACGCAGAAGATCAGCTGGAACCCCACCTTGTGGTAATGCACCATGTCGGGCACGGGCCCGCCATCCGGGATGCGGATGTGCGACGCGATCACCGCCCCGCCCAACCGTGTCGGCACCAGGTCACGATAGTGCATCCCCGCCCGCCCGATCACCCATGGCGCCTGATCCGCCAGCCTGCGCACCACAAACGCATGCTCGGTCGGCGGCAGCACCAGGGGCGGGTCCAGATGCCCGATCACCACCCGCGTACCGCCCGGCGACACCAGCGTCTCGGCCCCCCCCGCAATCAGCACCGGATCATCGGCCAGAAGGCCGATCACCCCCGGCGCACCGTCCCCCGTCTCCAGCCGCACGCGCACCCCGTGCCCGCTGAACACCGCCACGCGCGGATCGTCGGCGGGAAAGATCCGCTCCATCCGCAGCCCCAGCGTTTTGGTGAAAAACCCGATATCGGCGGCCAATGCCCGCGTCGTCAGATGAACTTCGGCCCGGATGTTCTGCATGATGCCCCCATGGTCGGCATCCACCCTGCCCCCGCACAGCCGGATTTGCAAGAATCTGCGGAAAGCGTTACGCAAGGACAGCGGGTTGCCCTCATCGGGGGATAGTTTACCCTTAAACTAAATTGCGAAGGGGACGGTCATGGCCACCGACGACGTCGACAGCACACGGCATCCGGCGCTGGACTACCATGAATACCCCAAGCCCGGAAAACTGGAAATTCGCGCGACCAAACCCCTCGCCAACGGGCGCGATCTGTCGCTTGCCTATTCTCCCGGCGTGGCCGAGGCCTGTCTTGCGATCAAGGCCGACCCGACCGCCGCCAGCCGCTACACCTCGCGCGGGAACCTGGTGGCGGTGGTCACGAACGGCACCGCCGTGCTGGGTCTGGGCAACATCGGGCCCCTGGCGTCAAAGCCGGTGATGGAGGGCAAGGCGGTTCTGTTCAAGAAATTCGCCAACATCGACTGTTTCGACATCGAGGTGAACGAACCCGACCCGGTGAAACTGGCCGCCATCGTCTGCGCGCTGGAACCCACCTTTGGCGCCATCAACCTTGAGGATATCAAGGCCCCCGACTGTTTCGTGGTCGAGGCGATGTGCCGCGAACGTATGAACATCCCCGTGTTTCACGACGACCAGCACGGCACCGCCATCGTTGTCGGTGCCGCCGCGACCAACGCCCTGTTTGTTGCGGGCAAGGCCTTCGACCAGATCAAGGTCGTGTCCACCGGCGGCGGTGCCGCTGGCATTGCGTGTCTCAACATGCTCTTGAAACTGGGCGTCAAACGCGAAAACGTCTGGCTATGCGACATCCACGGCGTGGTCTGGGCGGGCCGGCCCGAGGATATGAATCCCCAGAAAGCCGCTTACGCCCAACCCACCGCCGCCCGCAAACTGGCCGAGGTTATCCACGGTGCTGACCTGTTCCTTGGCCTCTCCGGCCCCGGCGTGCTGACCCCCGACATGGTGCGCCTGATGGCCCCGCGCCCGATCATCTTTGCCCTCGCCAACCCCTCGCCCGAGATTACCCCCGAGGCCGCCCGTGCCGCCTCGCCCGATGCCATAATCGCCACGGGGCGCAGCGATTTTCCCAATCAGGTCAACAACGTGCTGTGCTTTCCGTTCATCTTCAGGGGTGCCTTGGACGTCGGCGCCACCACCATCAACGACGAGATGGAACTGGCCTGCATCGACGGCATCGCGGCCCTTGCACGCGCCACCACCAGTGCCGAGGCGGCAGCGGCCTATCAGGGCGAAAAGCTGTCCTTCGGGGCCGATTACCTGATCCCCAAACCCTTCGACCCCCGCCTGATCGGCGTGGTGGCCAGCGCAGTCGCCAAGGCCGCAATGGAAACCGGCGTCGCCACCCGCCCCATCGACGACCTGCCCGCCTACCGGCGCAAGCTTGACGGCTCGGTGTTCCGCTCTGCCCTCATCATGCGCCCGGTGTTCGAGGCGTCTGCCACCTCCGCCCGCCGCATCGTCTTTGCCGAAGGCGAGGATGACCGCGTGCTGCGCGCCGCCAACGCGATGCTGGAAGAGACGACCGACAAGCCCATCCTGATCGGCCGCCCCGAGGTGGTCGAGGCGCGCTGTGAAAGGGCCGGCCTGCCGATCAGGCCCGGCCGGGATTTCGACATCGTGAACCCCGAAAACGACCCCCGCTACCGCGATTACTGGGAAACCTATCACGGCCTGATGGCCCGCCAAGGCGTCACCCCCGACATCGCCCGCGCCGTGATGCGCACCAACACCACCGCCATCGGGGCCGTGATGGTGCATAGGGGTGAGGCTGACAGTCTGATCTGCGGCACCTTCGGGCAATACCTGTGGCACCTCAACTACGTCCGTCAGGTGCTGGCCCGCGACGGGCTGCACCCGGTTGCCGCCCTGTCGCTGATGATCCTTGAGGATGGCCCCCTGTTCATCGCCGACACCCATGTGCATCCCGAACCCACCCCCGCGCAGATCACCGAAACAGTCATCGGCGCCGCGCGGCATGTGAAACGCTTTGGCGTGATCCCCAAGATAGCACTTTGCGCGTCATCCCAGTTCGGCAACCTCGATTGCGACACCGGCCGGCGGATGCGCGCCGCCCTCGAATTGCTGGACCTCCGCGAACCCGACTTTGCCTATGAAGGCGAGATGCACATCGACGCAGCCCTCGATCAAGGCATCCGCGACCGCATCTTTCCGGGGGGCCGGTACGAAGGGGCGGCGAACGTGCTGGTATTCGCCAATTCCGACGCGGCATCTGGCGTGCGCAACATCCTGAAAATGAAGGGCAACGGCATCGAGGTGGGGCCGATCCTGATGGGCATGGGCAACAAGGCCCACATCGTGACGCCGTCCATCACCACCCGGGGGCTGTTCAACATGTCGGCCCTCGCGGGCACGCCGGTGGCGCATTACGGGTAAGGCGGGATGCGGCTGGCGGGCCATGCCGTCTGGGTGGTCGTGCTGACGCTATTGACCCAGGTCGGCGGCATTGCCTGGCTGTTGGCGCTGATGTTCCGGCGGCGGTGGCTGGCCTTTCCGCTCGGCTATGCCGCGCTCTGGGTCATGGCCACGCTCGCGGCACCCACGTTTGGCCGCGTTCCCCTGCCCTGTTCCGGCGAACCCCTGCGGATGCAGTCGCCGCTCTATTGCGTCCTCTTGCGCCACTTCGTGACGCCCGAGATGGCCGCCGTCGCCCATACCGCCGCCCAGACCGTCGCCGCCGAACACCCCGGCACTGTCACGCTGGCGCTGGACGGCGGATTTCCGTTCCTGAACGGCATGCCGCTCCTCCCCCACCTGTCGCATGATGATGGCGAAAAACTGGACTTCGCGTTCTCGTACACCGCCCCCGATGGCCACTATCTGCCCGGCCAGACACGATCCCCCATCGGCTATTGGGCGTTCGAGGGGGCCGACCCCGACCCCTGCCCGCCGGCATGGCTGACCACACGCTGGGGCATGGGATGGCTGCAACCCCTGTGGCCCGACCGACCGCTGGAACCCCTGCGCACCGCCACCCTCATCCGCGCCCTCTTGGCCGATACCAACCTGGCCAAGGTGTTCGTCGAGCCGCCCCTTGCCGCCCGTCTGGGCCTTGCCCACCCCAAAACTGCGCTTTCAGGGGTGCCGCGCGGCCCGTCACGACGATCATGTTCACGCACAACTGTAACCCAGCGTCACATCGTGTAACAATGCGCTTCACCACAGCGAACCTAGCAGTACGCCCGCCGCATGCAGGCCGTCCTGAAAATGCAACCCGTCCCGATAAAGGAACATCACTTGTCCGCCACCTCGTCCACCACCCGCGCCCTACCCGCCATCAACGCCCAGACCCTTGGCGTGATGTTCGTCGCCGGGTTCTTTGCCACCATCGCATTTGATTTCTGGGGTCAGGTCGTCAGCCCCGGCATCGGCTTTGCCAACCTCTCGCCGCATGGTCTGGCCAAAAGCCTGCTCGGCGCGCTTGGCCTGCCGAACAGCGATTTCGCGGGTTACTTCATGCACTTCTACCTCGTCGGGCTGATCGGCTATCCGGTCGGCTGGCTGTTCATCTTCGCCCCGATCTGGAACCGCGTTGTCGGCCAGACGCACTGGCTGATCCCCGCCACGATCTATGGCATCGGCCTGTGGGTCTTTGCCATCGGCGGGATCACGGCGATTGCCGGCCTCCCGTTCTTCCTTGGCTTTACCGGCATCACCTGGGTCGCTCTGGTGGGTCATACCCTGTACGGCATCGTGATGGTCGCCGTGATGCAGATGATTGCCCGCAACTAACCTCCAAGCAAACGCTTGATTTCCCGCCCCCTACACCGCAATACCGGTACAGGGGCGGGAGATTACCGATGACCTACGCTGAAACCTACGCCCGCTGGCAGGCGGACCCCGAGGCATTCTGGCTTGACGCCGCAGGTGCCATCGACTGGATCACGCCCCCCACATCCGCGCTGAACGCCACCCGCGCACCCCTCTACGAATGGTTCGCCGACACCACCGTCAACGCCTGCTGGAACGCGCTTGACCGCCACGTCCACGCCGGTCGCGGTGCGCAAATCGCCGTCATCCACGACAGCCCCCTGACCGGCACCATCACCCACATCACCTATGCCGACATGCTGGCCCGCACCGCCACCCTTGCGGGCGCCCTCGCGGCCCAGGGCATCGCATCCGGCGACCGCATCATCATCTACATGCCGATGGTCCCCGAGGCGCTGATCGCCATGCTGGCCTGCGCCCGGCTTGGGGCCATCCATTCCGTCGTGTTCGGCGGCTTTGCCGCTGCCGAGCTTGCCGTTCGCATCGACGACAGCACGCCCAAGGCGATCATCGCCGCCTCCTGCGGGATCGAGCCCGCGCGGATTGTCCCCTACAAACCCCTCCTCGACGGCGCCATCGACATGGCCCGCCACAAGCCCGACTTCTGCGTGATCCTGCAACGCCCGCAAGGCCCCGCCGTGATGGTGCCGGGCCGTGACCACGACTGGCACGACTTCACCGCCAACGCCCCGCAGGCCGGATGTACCCCGGTCAGCGGCAACCACCCCGCCTATATCCTCTACACCTCGGGCACCACAGGCCAGCCCAAGGGCGTCGTCCGCCCCACCGCAGGCCACCTTGTGGCGCTCAACTGGTCAATGCGGGCGGTGTTCGATGTGGGCACGGGCGATGTGTTCTGGGCGGCAAGTGACGTGGGCTGGGTCGTCGGCCACAGCTACATCTGCTACGGCCCCCTCATCGTCGGCTGCACCACCGTGCTCTATGAAGGCAAACCCGTCGGCACCCCCGACGCCGCCGCCTTCTGGCGCGTCGTGGCGCAGCACAAGGTCCGCTCGTTCTTCACCGCCCCCACCGCATTCCGCGCCATAAAGCGCGAAGACCCCGAGGGCACGCTCATCGCGGACCACGACCTGACCAGCCTCCGCGCCCTGTACCTCGCGGGCGAGCGCGCCGACCCCGACACGATCCACTGGGCCGAACGCCACCTCAAGGTGCCGGTGGTCGACCACTGGTGGCAGACCGAGCTTGGCTGGCCCGCCATCGCCAACCCCCTCGGGATTGAACGTCTGCCGGTCAGGATCGGCTCACCCACGGTGCCGCTGCCCGGCTATGACGTGCAGGTCGTGGATGACGACGGCCACCCCGTGCCTGCGGGCACCCTTGGGGCCATTGTCATCCGCCTGCCACTGCCGCCCGGCACCCTGTCCACCCTCTGGAACGCCGAGGAACGGTTCGTCCGGGCTTATCTCACCCACTTCCCCGGGTTCTATGAAACCGGCGATGCCGGATACCGAGATGAGGGCGGCTATCTCTACATCATGGCCCGCACCGATGACGTCATCAACGTGGCCGGTCACCGCCTGTCGACCGGCGCTATGGAAGAGATCCTCGCCAACCACCCCGACGTGGCCGAATGTGCGGTGATCGGCATTGCCGATGCGATCAAGGGGCAACAACCGCTGGGGTTCCTGTGCCTGAACAAGGGCAGCACCCGCGCCCACGCCGATGTCGTGCGCGACTGCGTGGCGATGGTGCGCGACGGCATCGGGCCGGTCGCGGATTTCAAGCGCGCGGTGGTGGTCGACCGGCTGCCCAAAACCCGGTCGGGCAAGATCCTGCGCGCCACCATGGCGAAAATCGCCGACGGCGAGACGCCAAAGGTGCCAGCCACCATCGACGACGCTGCGATTCTGGACGAGATTCGCACGGCCTTGCAAACACTTGGCCTCGCACGCGGCTGATCGCGCGCGCGCCACTTGCCGCAGCGTCATCCGTTCGCCTCTGGATTGCAGGCTGGACTTTGCCTTGCCGCTGCGTAACCTCGCCCCCCATGATCCAGACCCGATGCCACCCGACCGCGCCGCGCGCGCCCACCTGCACAGCACCGCAGCGAAGAAGATGGTGATGGACGACGCCCCTTGCCGCCCCAGCGACCTCGGCCTTGATGCGGCAATCCTTCCGGCTCTGCTGGTCCGTCTTGGTGCGGCCATCGCGGGCGACCTCCGGCGCCAGTTCGCCGCAGACCTGACCGGCCTGCGCGACGCGCTGCGTCACAGCCTCGGACCGCCGCACGACATCCTGGCGGTGGCACGCCATGCGCATGGCCTTGTGGCGCTTGCCGGCACGGCGGGGGCGCATACCCTTGCCACCCGCTCGCGCCTGTTGCTGCGCGCGGCGCACCGGGGCGATGCCGATGCGACGGTCCGGCTGGCGCACCCCCTTCTGCCCTGCATCGACGCGCTTGCCATCTTTGTCGCCACCTGCCCGCTGCCCGCCGGGGCATCCCCCTGATGTCAGCGGCCCGCGCGCATGCCCCCGTCACGGCCCGCCGTATCCTCCTGATCGAAGATACGATTTCGCTGCAGATGCTCTACCGTTCGGTCATCGCCGCCACGGGGTTTGAGGTTGACGTGGCCACCACCGCCGAAGCGGGCTTTGCCATCTTTGCCGCCACCCGCCCCCCCATCGTGCTCCTCGACCTCTTGCTGCCCGACCGCGACGGTCTGGCGCTGATGCAGGACATGCTGAACCTCCACCCCGCCGTGCGCATCGTCGTCATCACCGCCAACGGCTCGATCAACCGCGCGGTCGAGGCGATGCGCGCAGGCGCACAGGATTTCCTGGTAAAGCCGGTGGAAGAGGCGCGGCTTCTTCTTGCCATCGAGAATGCGCTCAAGGGCCTGGCCCCCCCCGCCAAACCGCGCCCCGCCGCGCCCCCCCCCAAAACACCGCCGCCCCGCCTTGCCACCATCACCGGCAGCGATTTTGTAGGCTCGTCCGACGCCATGGCCCGGGTGCAGGCCAAGATCCTGTCGGTGGCACAATCCATGGCCACCGTCTTCATCACCGGCGAAAGCGGCACAGGGAAAGAGCTTTGCGCCCAGGCCGTCCACCGCCAGTCGGCCCGGGCGGCGGGCCCCTTTATCGCGCTGAACTGCGGCGCCATCCCCCAGGATCTGCTGGAATCAGAGGTGTTCGGCCACATCAAGGGCAGCTTCACCGGCGCCATTTCCGACAAACCCGGTGCCGCCGCCGCCGCCGACGGTGGCACGCTCTTTCTGGACGAAGTTTGCGAAATGGTGCCCGCCCTGCAAACCAAACTCCTGCGCTTCCTCCAAACCTCGACGGTTCAGCCCGTGGGCGCCACAAGGCCGCGCAAGGTGAACGTCCGCATCGTCTGCGCCACCAACCGCGACCCCCTTGATGCCGTCCGCCGCGGTCAGTTCCGCGAAGACCTCTATTACCGCCTCTACGTCGTGCCGATCCACATGCCCCCCTTGCGCGAACGCGCCGACGACATGGTCGAGATTGCCGAAGCCGCCCTTGCCCGCTTTGCCGCAGAAGAGGGGCGCAGCTTCACCGGCCTGTCGCCCGCGGTCGAGGATCTGTTCCGCAATCATCCATGGCCGGGCAACGTGCGCCAGTTGCTGAACGTGATCCGCAATGTGGTTGTCCTGAACGAAGGCGGCCATGTCCTGCCCGACATGCTGCCCGATGACCTGTTCGCCGACCACGCCGCCCCCACGACGGCCCCGCCACCGCCGATGCCCGCCCTGCCCGGTCTTGCAGGCGACAGCGACATCCTTGCCGGAATGACCCTGGCCGAGGTCGAACGCCGCGCCGTGCTGGGGGCGCTGTCGCGTCACAAGGGCTCGGTCCCCCGCGCCGCCCGCGAACTCGACGTGGCCCCGTCCACGCTTTACCGCAAGCTTGCCGCCTGGGGGATCACGCCCGAGTAGCCCGCCGTCACACGAACTGCTCGCGGATCAGCCGCTCATCCAGCCCATGCCCCGGATCGAACAATATCCGGTGTCGCACCCCCGGCTCCGAGCGGATCGTCACCGACACCACATCGCGCACCGACCGGCTGTCGGCGTCCGCCATCACCGGGCGCTTGTCGGGTTCCAGCACATCGAACCGCACCACCGCCGACTTCGGCAACAACGCCCCCCGCCAGCGCCTTGGCCGGAATGCCGCCACCGCCGTCAGCGCCAGCACATCCGACCCGATCGGCAGGATCGGCCCGTGCGCGGAATAGTTATAGGCCGTCGACCCCGCCGGCGTGCACAACAGCGCCCCGTCACAGATCAGCGTCTCCATCCGCTCACGCCCGTCGACCGTGATCCGCAACCGCGCCGCCTGCGGCCCGGCGCGCAGCAGGCTCACCTCGTTGATCGCCAATGCCTCGGTCACCGTACCGTCGATCCCCTCGGCACGCATCGCCAACGGGTTCAGCACCGCCTCTTCCGCCACCTCCAGCCGCGCCATCAGCCCTGCAACGTCATAGGCGTTCATCAGGAACCCCACCGTGCCGCAGTTCATCCCGTACACCGGCACATCCAGCCCCTGCACATCGTGCAGGGTCTGCAGCATGAACCCGTCCCCCCCCAGCGCCACCACCACATCGGCGCCCTCGGGGGCGACATTGCCATGCAGCGCCACAAGATCGGCCAGCGCCACCTGCGCCGCAGCCGCCGGACTGGCAAGAAAGGCAGCACGCGGGCGGGCCATGGCGCGGTCACTCCATCACAGACGGCCAGTGTTGACGCCCAGCCCCGCAGAACTCAACCCCAACCCCATCCGATTTCGCCCAAACCCCCAGCCATGTCGCATTCTGCGCTTTGTCCACCGCCCCGCCCGGTCTATATCCGTCAAATCCGCGCTGCGAAGGAGCCGCCCCATGAACGCCCCCACCGATACCAGCCACCGCGACAGCGGTTTCTTCACCGAAACCCTCGCCACCCGCGACCCCGCGCTCAACGCCGCGATGATCGCCGAACTTGGCCGCCAGCGCGACGAGATCGAGCTTATCGCCTCCGAAAACATCGTCTCTGCGGCGGTGATGGAGGCGCAGGGCGGCGTGATGACGAACAAGTACGCCGAGGGTTACCCCGGTCGCCGCTACTACGGCGGTTGCCAGTATGTGGACGTGGCCGAGAACCTCGCCATCGAACGCGCGACCCAGCTTTTCGGCTGCGCCTACGCCAACGTCCAGCCGAACTCAGGATCGCAGGCCAATCAGGGCGTCTTCACCGCCCTCCTGACCCCCGGCGACACCATCCTTGGCCAAAGCCTCGACGCCGGCGGTCACCTCACCCACGGCGCCAAACCCAACCAGTCGGGCAAATGGTTCAACGCCATCCAGTACGGCGTGCGCCGTCATGACCTGACCATCGACTATGACCAGATCGCGGCCCTGACCGCCGAGCATAAGCCCAAGATGCTGATCGCCGGCGGCTCCGCCATTCCCCGCGTCATCGACTTTGCCCGCATGCGCGCGATTGCCGACACCGTCGGCGCGTATCTGCTCGCCGACATTGCCCACTTCGCGGGCCTGATTGCGGCCGGCCACTACCCCAGCCCTTTCCCCCACGCGCACGTCGCCACCACCACCACCCACAAAACCCTGCGCGGGCCCCGTGGCGGCATGATCCTCACCAACGACGGGGATCTCGCCAAAAAGTTCAACTCGGCCATCTTCCCGGGCATCCAAGGGGGGCCCCTGATGCACGTCATCGCCGCCAAGGCCGTGGCCTTTGGCGAGGCGCTGCGCCCCGAATTCAAGACCTATCAGGCACAGGTCATCCGCAACGCGCAGGCCCTCGCCGACCAGCTGATGAAGGGCGGCCTCGACATCGTCACCGGCGGCACCGATTGCCACCTGATGCTGGTCGACCTGCGCCCCAAGGGCGTCAAGGGCAACGCCACCGAAAAGGCGCTTGGCCGCGCCCACATCACCTGCAACAAGAACGGCATTCCCTTCGATACCGAAAAGCCCACGATCACCTCGGGCATCCGTCTTGGCACCCCCGCAGGCACCACGCGCGGCTTTGCCGAGGCTGAGTTCCGCCAGATCGGCGACTGGATCACCGAGGTTGTCGACGGCCTTGCCGCCCACGGCGAAGACGGCAACGCCGGGGTTGAGGCGTCCGTTCGCGCCCGCGTCCAGACCCTGTGCAACCGCTTCCCGATCTACCCCGGCCTCTGACCCATGCCCACCCCCGCCGACCCACCCGGCGGGGGCCCCCCTTCCCCCTTCACCTTGACCGAAATATCCTCGGGGGGGGCCGAAGGCGGGGGGCCGACAGCCCCCCTCGACCCCTCAACCCGCGCCCTTGAACATCGCATGGGCGACAGCGTCCGTGCCGCCCTCCCGCCGATCCCCGCCGAACTGACGCTGTTCGTTCTGAAACAAGGCTGGGCCTGCCTGTTCGGCGGCCTCCTCCTCATTACCATCATCGCCACGAAACTGGTGTGGCAGCCGCAATGGCCGATCCACCGCTACGACGCGCTGTTCGTCGCGGCCATCGCCATGCAGGCCATATTCCTCCGCTACCGGCTTGAGACATGGGAAGAGGCGCGGGTGATCCTCCTCTTCCACCTCACCGGCACCGCGATGGAGTGGTTCAAGGTCAGCGCAGGCTCATGGTCCTACCCCGAACCAGGCCTGTTCGTGATCCTGAACGTGCCCCTCTTCTCGGGCTTCATGTACGCCGCCGTCGGCAGCTACATGGCCCGCGTCATCCGCATCTTCGACATGACCTTTGCCCCCTACCCGCCGTTCTGGACCACCCTCCTCCTAGCGGCGGCAATCTATGTGAACTTCTTCGCCCACCACTTCCTGCCCGACATCCGCCTCGGCCTCTTCGCCGCCACCCTCATCCTTTATGCCCGGACCAAGGTCTGGTTCCGCATCGACCGCACCGACCACTGGATGCCCCTGCCGCTCGCCGCCCTCCTGTCCTCGGCGGCCCTCTGGGTCGCTGAAAACATCGGCACCGCCACCGGCACATGGCTCTATTCCGGCCAGCTTCCCGGCCAGACCGTCAGCTTCGCCAAGCTTGGCTCGTGGTATCTCCTGCTCTACGTCGCCTTCGTGACCGTCACACTGGTGTCCCGCCGCGCCCTGTCACGAACGCCGCTGCCCCGCCGCCAGCCATAGCTGCAAAATCCGCGCACCTCCCCTCTCGGGCGACGGGGGTCCGGGGCCTTACCTTACAGAAACCCGCGCCAGTACAGCACGCCCGCAACCAGCCCGCCTACCACCACCAATATCCCCAACAGCGACACCGTCGCCCCCAGCATCCGCCCCTTGCGCCGGTCCCAGACCGACACCGCCAACAGATGCCGCAGGCACAGGTCGTAATCCTCGGCCACCTGCTCTTCATCAATCTGCATCAACAGCTTGGGGTTCTGCGTCATCATCGACGCCCGCGCCAGCCGCTCACCCGCCTCGCGCACCTTTCGCGGCAACACGCGCCCGCCCTTGACCAGCTTCGCCGCCAGCCCCGCGCCCGCCAGATGCAGCCGCTCCTCCATCAGCCCCGAAACACGGTCGGCCATCTGCTGTATCGACGCGGCACCCATCGGCCCGAACTCCCTTGGCTTGTCCCCGAATCTAGGCGTCTCAGACCCACGCCGCAACGCCAGAACGGGCGGCAACCGCATACATCTGTATGTACAGATGGCATACGGTGCGCATACGCCCTGAATACGGATCGAATACGGCAATTTTTAGCCAGATCAACAGCTTGAGGCACCGCCCCAAAACCACCGCTTCCCGCCACCCACGCCTTGCGCTATCCCTGATCCATGCTGCACCTCGAACACCACCCGGCCACCACGCCCGCCGACCTGCCGCCCCTTCTGATCGTGCATGGCCTGTTCGGCTCGGCCCGCAACTGGGGCGCCATCGCCCGCCGCCTGTCCGACCACAGGCAGGTGATCGCCGTCGACCTGCGCAACCACGGCGGCAGCCCCCACGACGCCGACCACAGCTATTCCGCCATGGCCACAGACCTTGCCCAAGTCATTGAAGCGCAAGGCACATCCATGGATGTCCTCGGCCATTCCATGGGCGGCAAAGCCGCCATGCACCTGGCCCTGACCCAGCCCGATCTCGTGAACCGCCTGATTGTCGCCGACATCGCCCCCGTGGCCTACGCCCACGACCAGACCCAGCACGTCCGCGCCATGCAGGCACTCGACCTCACGGGCCTCACCACAAGGGCCGAGGCCGACCGGCGGCTGTCCGCGACTACCCCCGACCCTGCCTTGCGCGCCTTCTTCCTGCAATCCCTTGATCTAAAGGGCGAAAGTTCCCCCCGCTGGCGCCTGAACCTCTCCGTTCTCGCCGAAACCATGCCCCAAATCATCGGCTGGCCCGACACCCCCGGCCAGTTCCCCAGACCCGCCCTGTTCCTCTCGGGGGCCGACAGCACCTATGTCCTGCCCGAACACCGCCCCGCCATCACCGCCCAGTTCCCCGCCGCCCGCTTTGCCCGCATCCCGGGTACGGGCCACTGGTTACACGCTGAAAAGCCACGCGAATTTGTCGAAACCGTCGCTGTGTTCCTGTCGGCGGGGCGCGGTCCGCACCCCGCCTGACCGGGCCTACCAGTGCCCGACCGAAGCCATGCTTTTCCAAGGCTCCGCCGGCTCCAGTGAAGGCCCGATCTGCAGCAACTCGATCGAGATATTGTCCGGCGACCGCACAAACGCCATATGCCCATCGCGCGGCGGGCGGCTGATGACGATCCCATGCGCCTGCAACGTCGCGCACATTTCGTAAATGTTTCCAACGCCATAGGCCAGGTGCCCAAAGTGCCGCCCGTCCGAAGGCAGCCCCGTATCGCCGTCCCAGTTGAAGGTCAGTTCCACCGGGCAATCCGGCTGATCCGGCGGCGCCATGAACACCAGCGTGAACCGCCCCCCCTCATTCTCGATCCGCCGGGTCTCAACCAAACCCAGCAACCGATAGAATTCCATGGATTTTTCCAGGTCCAGCACCCGGACCATGGTGTGCAGATATCTGACTTGCATGATGTTTCCCTGCGTTCAGTGACCCCGCAACCATAACCTCACCCCGCGCCGGATGAAAGGCTCAGCGGCAGTAAGGCCCACCGCGATGGCTGGCGGTATCGAAGTGCAGATGGTTCTCGTGATAGCCATCCGACCCCGGCCCCAGCGTCGTGCCAAACACCCCGCAGGCCGATTTATGCGCCGCCCTCAGGAACTTGCCCGTATCGCGCCGATAGTCGCGCAGCACGTCAATCACCTGCCCGTTGCCCAGCACAATCGCTGCAATATCAATGGCCTTGCCACGCCCATGCTCGCTGATCCGCGCGCCCTTGATGTTGTTGCGGCTGCGGCAGGCATAGCTTGCGGCCACCTTCAACTCGGCCACGCCGCGCTTGCCCACGGCCGGCTTCAGCCCGTTCGCCACCCAGGATTTCAACGCCTTGGCGGTGGTGCAATCCATCGTCGCCCCGGGTGACAGGCGCACTCCGTCAACCTCGTTCACCCGCACAGGCTCGGCAATGCCGCAGCCCTTCACCTTGGCCGGGATCGGCGCCAGCGTCTCGCCCCGGATACGCGGGTCGCCGCAGACGCTGCCCTTTTTCGGCTTGACCAGCGCCTCGCCCGGGTTCACCCGGATCGCCGCTGTCTTGACGATGACGGCATCCGGCTCCACCTCGGGGGCCTTCCTTGCACGCTCCAGCAACCCTGCGGGCCGCTTGACGGGGCGCGGGGTAACAAGCGCCAGACGCACAGCAGCGGCAGGTTGCGACGCGACCGGATCAGGTGCCACCACCACAGGCCGCGCCGCCGGGCGCAGCCGCGGTGCGATGGTCAGCGCCACGGGCGTCACCTCGGCGACCCCTGGCCGTGTACGGGGCCGCAGCGCCGGTCCCGGACCCGCCACGAAAGCCGCCCGCACCGCCGCCGCCGCATCCGGCATGATGGGCGCGTTCGATGTGGAAACCGTCACAACCACCTTGGGCGCCAGATCGGCAAACGGCTCAAGCTCCAGATATCTGGTCACGAATGCCGATGACGCAACGATTGCCGGAGCCGCACTTTCCCCAACGATATCAGGACTGCGCACCGGTCGTGGGCTGACGCGCAGTGCCAGATCACTGGCCCCTGCAAAGGCCGTGATGACATCGGGCCGCGCCTTGGGCCGCAGATCGGCCATCGCCGGGGCGGCAAGGGCGATCATCAACAATGGGGCAAAGACATGGCGCATGACCCGAACCCTAGCCATCGCGCGGGGTCTTCGCAACGCTGCCGCCACGCCCGAAATCGGGCACGGCGGTATCCTGCCCAGCCTCGATGATGCCACGCCGGATCGCGCGGGTGCGGCTGAAATAGGCATGCAGATGGTCGCCGTCGCCCAGCCGGATCGCCCGCTGCAGCGCGAACAGCTCTTCGGTGAACCGGCCAAGGATATCCAGCGTCGCCTCCTTGTTCGACAGGAACACGTCGCGCCACATCGTGGGGTCACTGGCCGCAATCCGGGTGAAATCGCGAAACCCCGTGGCCGAATACTTGATGACCTCAGAGTTTGAAACCCGCCGCAGGTCGTCCGCCACCCCCACCATGGTATAGGCAATCAGGTGCGGCGTGTGGCTGACCACGGCCAGCACCAGATCATGGTGCGCCGCATCCATCACATCGGTATTCGCCCCCATCGCCCGCAACAGCCCATCCAGCCGCGCCAAGGCTGCAGGATCGGTGTCGGGCAACGGCGTCATCAACCACCAGCGGTTCTGGAAAAGCGTGGCGAAACCTGACCTTGGGCCAGAGTATTCCGTGCCCGCCATCGGATGGCCCGGAATGAAATGCACCCCCGGCGGCATATGCGGACCCACGGCGGCAATCACCGCCTGCTTCACCGACCCCACATCAGTGACTGTACAACCGGGCGCCAGATGCGGACCGATCTCGGCCGCAACCGCCTCCATCGCCCCCACCGGCACCGCCAGCACCACAAGGTCGGCCCCCTGAACCGCCTCTGCAGCAGTCTCGGCAACCCGGTCGCAAAACCCCATCTCCAGCGCCACGCCGCGTGTCTCGGGCGTTTTCGCATAGCCCACGATCTCGCCCGCAAGGCCCGCCGCCTTCATCGCATGCGCCATCGACGACGCGATAAGGCCAAGCCCGATCAGCGCCACCCGGTTGTAAAGCGGGGTCATCGCATGCCCTTCCACTGCGCCACGGCATGGGCAACACGGCGGCAGGCAGATTCGTCGCCGACCGTGATGCGCAACGCCTGCGGCAGCTTGTAACTGGTGACACGCCGCACGATCAGGCCCTGTGACTTCAGATGCGTATCACAGGCCTCAGCCTCATCAGGCGACGCAAACCGGGCCAGCACGAAGTTCGCCATGGAAGTGTCTGACGGCACGCCAAGTTCCGCCAAAGCATGCGCCAGCCACCCGCGCATCCGGGTGTTGTCAGCCCGGCACTTCGCCACCCAGTCCTGATCACGCACCGCCGCCTCGGCGGCATCCAGTTGCGCGTTCGACAGGTTGAACGGTCCCCTTACACGGTTCAGCACGTCAATGATGGTCTGCGGCCCATACCCCCAGCCGATGCGCAGACCGCCAAGGCCATAGATTTTCGAGAATGTACGCGTCATGAACACGTTGCCCCGCGCTGTCGCCAGAGCAGCCCCGCCATCATAGCCTTCCACATATTCAGCATAGGCGCCGTCCAGCACCAGAATGGCCTGCGGTGGAAGCTCGTCCGCCAACCGCTCGATTTCGCTGGTGGAAATCATCGTGCCGGTCGGGTTGTTGGGGTTGGCTACGAACACCAGTCTTGTCCGATGCGAACATGCGGCCAAAATCGCGTTGACGTCCGTCACCCGCTCACGCTCGGGCACCTCGACCGGGGTGGCACCTGCGGCCAGCGCCATCACCCGGTACAGCAGAAATCCGTGCTCGGTGAAAACCACCTCGTCCCCCGGGCCGGCATAGGCCTGGGCCAAAAGCGTCAGCACCTCGTCCGACCCCACGCCGCAGATGATGCGGTCGGGGTCAAGGTGATGCACCTCGCCTATCGCCTGTCGCAGGCTTGCGTGGTCGGTTGACGGGTAGCGGTGCAACTGGTGGACGGCCCGGGAAAAGGCCTCTTTCGCGCGGTCCGACGGGCCAAAGGGGTTCTCGTTCGACGATAGTTTGAGCGCGTTCGCCTGCCCGGCCACATGCGCCGCCCCGCCGACATACAGGGCGATGTCCAGAATGCCGGGCTGCGGGCGGATCAGATCGTTCATCGCTATCCTCGACAGGCCGACCGTCACCGGCATCGCCCGCTTCTAGCGGCGGACCAGGGGCTTGGCCAGAGGGGCGTTGCTGCCGCGCCGTCGCAGGCTGGCCACGCCGATTGTCCGATCCGGGCGTGATTCTGTCTGCCCGTCGGAAGCGGACAGGCACCGGGGTGCAGCAGAATGATCCTGTCGCCGAAAGGAACCCCCCTATGACCCACACTGCCCCGCTTGACCTTCGCTATGACGCCGCAGCACCGGGTTGGCAGGCGCGCATGGACAGGCTGGGCTATCAGGCCGCCTATCGCGGGCTGGTCGCAGCCCATGCGCCAAAAGGTGCGGCCCGCCTGCTGGATGCGGGCTGCGGTGCCGGTGATTTCACCGCCGCATGGCGCGCAGAGCGTGGCGATCCGGCAGGCCTTACGCTGCTGGACCCGTCGCAGGGCATGCTGACCTGCGCCGTGGCGCGGCATCAGACCGGGGCCCTGCAACCCATGACCATCGCCGGATCGCTTGACGCACTTCCCCCCGACCCGAGGTATGACGTGATCCTGTGCGCCCATGTCATCGAGCATCTGGCAGCACCGCTGCACGGCTTGCACCGGCTGCGCCAGGCCCTTGTGCCGGGGGGCGTGATGCTGATCGTCATCAGCAAGCCCCATTGGTGCAACCGTCTGATCTGGCTGCGCTGGCGGCACCAAAGCCTGCCCCCGTCCTTGGTGCGGGCGCTGGTGAGCGGGGCGGGCCTGAGGCTGCAGGACGACCACGGGTTCCCCACCGGCCCCCCCAGTCGCACCAGCCACGCCTACATCATCACCCACCCTTGAAAGGACCAGGGCCCATGCTGATCGTCACTGTCGACTTCGCCACCCTTCCCTCTGACCGCCCCTTTGCCCTTGGCACGCTGTTGACAGAGGCGCCGATCGTGCGCGCCTTGCCGGGCAATCTGGGCTATCATGTGCATCTTGACCCCGAGAATGCCGGAGGTTTGCGCCTGACCCATCACTGGAATGACGCGGCCAGTTTCGCGGCCTATCGCGCAACCGCAGGCTTCGGGGCGGTGGGCGATATATTGTTCCCGAAGATGGTCGGCAAACCCGCAACTGCGGTGTTCGAGGCCACACAAATGGTGACCTGACCGATGCCACCCGCCGCCTTTTGCGTCGCCCGCACCTTTGCCGCCGAACCGCCCACGACCTATCGGTTCGACCGGCACTATCTGCTGTATGCGCTGCAGGGCACGATGCGGCTTGAGGCGGACGGGCGCTGCTGGTCCTTGCCGCCCGCAAGGGCGGCCTGGATCGCGGCTGGCGCGGCCATCACCGTAACGCTGCAACGCCCGGTCGATGTCTGCTCGCTTTTGTTCGCAACCGATGGCTTTGCGCGGCCCCGCGCCGATCTGACGGTGTTCGAGATGACACCCCTGTTGCGGGAACTGGTGCGGGAACTGCGCGGCTTTGGTCCCGACACGGACGTGCTGCCGCCCCCGGCGCTTTTGCTGTTCCAGACCGCCGCGATGCTGGCCGAGCGGGCCTGTGACCGGCCAAGCCCCGCCGCGATGCCTGCAGGGCGCAGCGACCAGGTGCGCCGTGCCCTGGCCGAAACCGAGGCGCGACTGGCCGATGACGCCGCCGACCTGACCGCCATCGCCGCCGCAGCACACCTGACCCCCCGCACACTGGCCCGGCGGCTGAATGCCGAGCTTGGCATGACCTGGCGGCAGGCGCAGCGGCAGTTGCGGATGATCCACGCAATCGAGGCTTTGGCCGACGGTGACCGCGCGGTGACGGATGTCGCCCTGTCGGTCGGCTATGCCTCATCCAGTGCGTTCAACGCGGCGTTCCGTGCGTTTACGGGCCTTGCCCCGGGTGCCTGGCGCGAAAGCCTGCGGCGGGCGTGACGGCTCAGTGCTTGCCGCCCGACCGCGCACCCAGATAATCCATCACCGCCAGCAGGAGGCCGGAGATCACGAACGTCAGGTGAATGATCGTCAGCCACATCAGGTGCGCGCTGTTCGGATCATTGCCGTCGCGGCCCAGTTCCATGAATTCCTTGAGCAAATGAATCGCCGAGATCGCGATGATCGACCCTACCAGCTTCATCTTCAGGCCAGCGAAATCGACTTTGCCCATCCAGTCAGGCCGGTCGCCGCCATCGTCGATGTTCAGCTTGGACACAAAGTTCTCGTACCCCGAGAACAGCACGATCAACAGCAGGTTCCCCGCCAGCGTCAGGTCGATCAGTGACAGCACGATCAGAACCGCGTCGTCCGAGCTTTCGGTCATCATGCCGGGAATGGCCTCGATCAGTTCCCGGATGAAGATGAAGGCGACAAGGCCAAGCGACAGCACCAGCCCGAAGTACATCGGCGCCATAAGCCAGCGCGACCCGAACAGGATCTGCTCGAACCCCGATTCAAGCCGGTCGCGACGCGAGTCGCCTTTGGATTTGGGGGCGTGGTGCGAGGTTTCGTCGTTCGGCATGGCGGGCGGTCCTGCTGTGCGGGTCAACCCCGCGTTTCAGTCCGGGCCGCAACCCGGCGAGGAATCATGCGATTCCCCACCGGGACGCTATCAGTTCTTGGCGTAGTATTCGACCACCAGGTTCGGTTCCATCTGAACCGGATAGGGCACGTCGCCCAGGGCCGGGGTGCGGACGAACTTGACGATCAGCTTGCCCGTGTCCAGTTCCAGATAATCCGGCACATCACGCTCGGTCAGCGCCTGCGCTTCCATGATCAGCGTCATCTGCTTGGACTTCTGGCGCACTTCCACCAGATCGCCCTCTTTCACGCGGTAGGACGCGATGTTCACACGCTTGCCGTTCACCGTGACGTGGCCGTGGTTCACGAACTGGCGCGCGGCAAAGATCGTCGGCACCAGTTTCGCGCGATAGCACACGGCATCAAGGCGACGTTCCAGCAGACCCACCAGATTTTCGCCGGTATCGCCGGTCACACGGGCAGCCTCGGCATAGATTTTCTTGAACTGCTTTTCGGTCAGGTCACCATAGTAGCCCTTGAGCTTCTGCTTGGCGCGCAGCTGCGTGCCGAAATCCGACAGCTTGTTCTTGCGGCGCTGGCCATGCTGGCCGGGGCCGTATTCGCGCTTGTTCACCGGGGACTTCGGGCGTCCCCAGATGTTTTCGCCCATGCGGCGGTCGATCTTGTACTTGGCAGAGGTGCGTTTGGTCACCGCTGATCTCCTTCGTTGTTGCACAAAGGGCGTTGTCCTTTTCCGGGAACCCGGACGACAGGGATCCCCTTGCGGGGGCCGCCAACACCAATCCCGGGGCAAGGCCCCGCGACTGGCGGCACCTATCCCCCGTAACCGCCCGCGTCAACCGCTTAATCAGGCGGCGCGGTCATGGCGCAGGATCGCGGCCTCGGGTGACGACAGACAGCGGCGGGCGGGGGGCACCTGCGGGGCCGTTGCAGGCAACGACACCCGCAGCGCGGCACGCTGGTGGGGGTCAAGGGCGGCATCGGGAATTTCAGGCGGATAAAGTGTTTCGGCGGGCATCCCGTTCGCCCAGACCACCTGATGCCCCTCCATCAGCAGATGCACATAGGTCACACGGCGCGCCTCGCGGTCGCGGATCACGGCATGACCGTCGATCAGGTCGGCGGCAGCCACCAGCACCTCATCGGTGTTGAACAACAGCCGTGCAGCGCCCCCCTCAACCAGCATCCGGTGCCCCGGCGACACCACAAGATCGCCCTCCGCGCGGCGGAACCGCACCGGCCGCAGATGCGGCACGGCATAAAGACGCCCCCCCGACAGCCGCTGCGACGCGGTCCATTGCACCGGTTGCAGACCGTTGTCGCGGGTCTGGATCATCGTGCCGGGGTGCAGATCGTCGATCCGCACATCCCCCGTTGCGGTGCGAAGCATCGTGCCGGGGGTAAAGCACAACAGCCCCGCCTCCTCGGGCGCTACCAGATTTGGCCCGCGCCCGGCGGTCAGATGCGCGCGCAGAACCCAAAGGTCGGTGGCCACCGGCGGCATCTCACCCAGACACATCAACAGCCGCGCCCGGGTCCCTTCGACCCCGATCAGCGTTACCTGCCAGGTCTGCCGCCCGTCGGTCAGCGAAAACCCCTGCTCGCCATGGCCCTCCATCGGGTCGGGGTCCATCTCGTCGCGCGGGTCGGTCAGGGGGTCGGCATTGCGCCCGACAGCGGCACCCACCAGCCGCCGCACCATCCGCGCCGCGCGCCGATGCAGGTCCGCCCGGCCCAAAGCCTCATCCAGCGTGAGCAGCGTCTGCGGGCCGTCCACCCGCACCGCAACGCCCGTCCAGCGCCACGGGGCACCGGGAACCAGGGTCTCGACGGGGGCGGCCAGAAGACCGTCCACTTCTGTCTGCGACCAGGAGATGACGAACGTAGGGCGAAAGCCCGTTCCCATTGCCTGTATACTGCCTGCTCGTGTTTTTTGTTCTTGAACAGGTGCTAGCATCGCAACCTTAATGTAGCAAGAACCGATGCCGCGACCCTTGCCTTGGGTCCGTCGCACCGCCGTGTTCTGTCACTCTAGGGATACAGGGGGTTGTGGAAACGCTAGCCTATGTGCCCGCTCCCGAGCCGCGCGACCAAGGCCGTCAGCATCGCGCGACACCGCTGCAGTTCGTCAATGGCAACCCATTCGTCGGGCGTATGCCCCTGCGCCATCGACCCCGGCCCGCAGATCGCGGTGGCAAGGCCAAGGCGTTCCGCGAACAACCCGCCCTCGGTGCCGAAGGCAACCTTGGTCACCGGCGCGTTGTCACCCGTCAGCCCGCGCAGAAACCCCACGACCGCACTTCCGGGCGCAGTATCAAGACCGGGATAGGACCAAAGCCGCGCGGTCCGGATTGCGGCCTCGGGGAAAGCGGCGCGCAGGGGGGCTACGACCGCCGCTGCCGCCGCGTCGATCCGCGCGATGCGGGCATCGGGCGCGTCACCGGCGAGTGACCGAATTTCCCAATCCAGCACACAGATTTCGGCCACGATGTTCACCTGCACCCCGCCGTTGAACCGGCCCACATGCAGCGTCGAATATGCCACCTCGTAGTAAGGATCGAACGGGCCCTGCGCCTCTGCCCGCGCCTGTTCGTCCCGCACCACCCCCAGCATCGCCGCCCCAAGATGGATCGCGTTCAGCGACAGGGGTGCCGATGACGAATGCACCCCCCGCCCGGTGCAGGTGGTGCGCAGCGCCACCTTGCCCTTGTGCCCGACCGCGATACGCCCCGACGTGGGTTCGCCCACCAGTGCAAACCGCTGTGGCGGCAGGGTGGCCGCTATGTGGTCGATCATTGTGCCCACGCCGCGACAGCCCACCTCTTCGTCATGGCTGAGTGCGAGGACAAAGGGTGCCGACAGCGGCAGGCGCGCCGCATCCAGTGCGGCCTCGATGGCGCAGGCCACAAACCCCTTCATGTCGGTGGTCCCCCGCCCATAGAAGCGCCCGCCCTCCTCGGTCAGTTGAAACGGCGGCCGCGTCC
Source organism: Rhodobacterales bacterium (assembly GCA_038209775.1). Classification (GTDB taxonomy): domain Bacteria; phylum Pseudomonadota; class Alphaproteobacteria; order Rhodobacterales; family Rhodobacteraceae; genus JBBQXK01. The sequence continues at coordinate 35,583 of JBBQXK010000018.1, forward strand.
AGGCCTGCCCCTCGACCGGCACGACATCGACATGCCCCGACACCACTACGCCCGGCACATCACGGGGGCCGATCACCGCCATGAGGTTGGCCTTTTCACCCGACGCATCGGCGATCAGTTCGGCCTTTATCCCGCGCGTCGCCAGAAGATCGCGCACCCAGTGCATCAGCGGCAGGTTGGTGCGGTGGCTGACGCTGTCGAAGGCAATCAGCCGGTCAAGGATCGCGCGCATGTCCATGGGGGTGCCCTTTTTGGCGAAGACCTTGCTGGAGGCGGCGCAGGATTTCAAGCCGCGTTGTCCGGCGGCAGCGTGGCACAAGGTACCGTCCGGCGGGGCATCGAGCCCCGCCGGACGGCGCTGCCGGGAAGGCAGGGGAACCCCCGTGCAGCGGCACGGGCGGGACCGGGGGCCAGCCCCCGGACCCCCGGAGTATTGGGGCAAGGTGAAGCGGGGAAGGACAGACAAGGATCAGGGGATTGTGATGTGTTGGACCGATTGGAAGAGTTCGAGGGCGGGGGGCCCCGCATAAAGGTCACCGTGGCTGCCGGCACCGCGATGCGCCTGGCGAAAGGCCTCGGACTTTGTCCAGCCCACGAACGACGCCTCGCTGTCCCACATCGTGTGCGAGGCATAGAGGCGGTGGCCATCCTTCTCGGCCCCCTTCAGCAAATGGAAGCCCACAAACCCCGGAACCTGCGGCAACTGGCTGTCGCGCGCGGTCCAGATCGCCTCAAACGCGGCCTCTTGCCCGGTTTTCACCTGAAAGCGGTTCATTGTCAGATACATTCCGGCACCCCTTGTCTGGTTCTGCCACAGGGATCGCGCTAGAAGGGGGGACAGTCAAGGAAGGGCGTGGCGGATGCGGCTTTGGGTGGGTCTGGGCAATCCGGGGGCGGCTTATGCGGGCAACCGGCACAACGTGGGGTTCATGGCGCTGGACCGGATCGCCGCCGACCACGGGTTTTCGCCCTGGCGGCGGGGGTTCAAGGGCGAGGTGGCCGAGGGACGGCTGGGGGACGCGAAGGTGCTGCTGTTGAAGCCCGGCACCTTCATGAACCTGTCCGGCGAGGCGGTGGGCGAGGCGCTGCGGTTCTGGAAACTGACGCCGGCCGATCTGACGGTGTTCCATGACGAGTTGGACCTTGCACCGGCCAAGCTGCGCCTCAAGGACGGTGGCGGGCATGCGGGGCACAACGGTTTACGCTCAATCCATGCGCATGTCGGCGACACCTATGCCCGGGTGCGCATCGGCATCGGGCATCCGGGGCACAAGGATGCCGTGGCGGGTTATGTGCTGCATGATTTCGCCAAGGCCGATGCGGACTGGCTGGATGCGATGTTGCAGGGGATGTCCGAGGGGGCTGTGGCACTGGCGGCGGGGGACGGGGCGCGGTTTCTGAACGCGGTGGCGCTGCGGGTGGCACCGCCCCGGTCGTCGACCACGGCGCCGGGCAATACGCCGCCGCGCAAGGCACCGCCCGAGGCTGTTGCAGAGGCCGACATTCCACCGCTGCAGCGGTTGATCGACCGGTTCAGATAGACGCAGGCGCGCATTCGCCGGTTGATCGCGGCGGCCGCCTGTCGGATACCTGACCAGTCGCAATACCCGGCATGGGGCGATCCGGCAAAGGACAGGGCATGATGGAACCTTCGGTCAACGTCTTGGGCGAACCTCTTGCACAATGCTCGACAGCGCCCCTGACCGGGTTCTTCCGCAATGGCTGTTGCGACACCGGCCCCGCTGACCGGGGCCAGCACACCGTCTGTGCCCTGATGACGCCCGAGTTTCTGGCGCTGTCGAAATACCTTGGCAACGACCTGTCCACCCCCCGCCCCGAATACGGCTTTGCCGGTCTGAAACCCGGCGACCGCTGGTGCCTTTGCGCCGCCCGGTTCCTGCAGGCGCATGATGAGGGGGCAGCACCGCAGGTGCGGCTGGCCGCGACCCACATCCGCACGCTGGATGTGGTGCCGCTGGAGGTGCTGCGGCTGTACGCGGTCGATTGACGCCGCCTAGTCGCCCAAGAGGTTCTGCAACACCCGCTGCGTCTCGGCGTCCAGCGCCTCGGCGGCGCGGCGTCTGGCGGCGTCTTCCAGGCTTTCGCCGTCTTGCCGCACGACGCCCAGTTCTTCGGCGGCCTTGGCCTCCAGATCGGCCCGGGCCTTTGCCTCGATCTCTTTCGCGCGTGCCTCCAGCTTGGCCCGCTCATCCGCCAGTTCCTGATCGGCCAGCGCCTTGAGGTCCAGCGCAAAGCGTGGCGCGCTCCATGGGCCGGTGATCTTCAGGGGCACCCGGACACCGCCTGTACCATCGGCCTGCGTCAGCGCGGTCGGCACCAGGCGATAGTCGATGACCTGCGCCCCCAACCCCAGCGTGCCCTTGCCAGTGGCCGTGACATAGGGGGCCTTCAGCGCCAGATCGTCGTTCGACAGCACCCCCCCGGCCATGGTGAAACTGCCCGTCACCCCGTCAAATATCGTCTTCTGCCCCTCGCCCACAAAACCCGGGTCCAGCGTGCGCAGCATGCCCAACAGATCGAACCCCCGCAATTCGCCCTTGCCAAGCGCCAGCCGGCCCTCACCCTGCAGGCTGGCCATGATCGCCGCGACCGAATTGCCGACGCCCAGGAATTTCAGCCGCAGATCGCCGGTGCCGATCAGCCGGTCATAGCCCGCCACGTCGGTCAGCAGGGGCTGCATCTGCATCCCCCCCATCGTCAGGTCACCGCCCACCGACAAACCGCCCCGCCCGTTCACCACGAACTCACCGCCGATACTGCCGCCATAGACCTGCATCTCGCGCACCTCGACCACGGCGCGGGCACGGTCGACCGTTACCATCAGACGTGTGCGCCCCAGTGTTGCGGCCCCCAGTGCCAGACTGTCAGCCCGCAATGCGATCTCGGCGTCGATCACCCCAAGTGCGCCCACGTCGACCGGCGCGCGTGACCAGCCCGCATCCTGCGGTGACGCACCCGTGGCCCCGCCACCCTCGCCCACCCCCGGCACCACAAGCGCCCCCGCATCCAGTTGTGCCGAGATGCGCGGGCGCGGCCCGTCGAACGCCACATCCGCCGCCACGGTCAGGCTGTTGCCGTCCAGCGTCAGCGCGCCCTGCCGCAGGTGCAGCGTCCCCGCAGGCGCCAGCGTCACCTTGCCCGACAACGTCCGCGTGCCGCGCCCCAGCCCCTCGGGCAGGTCGGGCACCGCCGATCCCGTCAGGGCGGCAAGCGCGCGCAGGTCCGACAGGTCGGCGCGCAGGTCGCCCTCGGCCACGGCGGGCGTCAGCCCCAGACGGCCCGTGAAATCCAGCGACGACCCGCCCGCCGCCAGCGCCACCTCGGCCGCCACCACCCGGCCCGCCACCGCTGCCGCAAGATTGTCCGCCGTGGCCGTCAGGCTGACCGGCTGGTCACCCAGCATCGCCTTGGCGGTCACGGTCACCGGCCCGTCGAACGCGGGCACTGCCAGTTCCCCCTCGATCCCGCCGATCTCGGTGCGCCGCCCGGTCGCGTGGTCGATGTACAAAACCCGCCCCCCGGTCAGCACAGCCCGGTCCAGCGTGAACGCCGTTGCCCCGGGCCCGGCAGACGCGGCCGACCCTGCACCGCCGTCATCCACCCCCCCGAACGACCAGTTCGCCACCCCATCCTCGGCCCGCTCCAGGATCAGGGTCAGCCCATCCGCCTCCAGCCCGGTGATCCGCAGATCACCGCCGAACAGCGTGGCCATTTCCACCGATACCGCCATCTCGTCGGCCACCAGCATCGGCCCCTCGGTCGACCAACCGGCATTGGCCACCGTAACCCCGGTCATCCGCACACCCAGAACCGGCCAGACCGACGCCCGCACCGACCCGCTGATGGTCAGCGCACGACCGGTCATGCGGGTGAACTCGGCAGCGGCAAGGCTGGCGATACGGTCGGTCGGCACCATCACGATCAGGCCAAGCACCAGCAAGGCCACCACCACGACCGCCGACACCAGCCCCACGATCCAGCGCATCAGTGCCCCCATGCTTGGTGGTACAACACTAGTCCGCTTCTACCCCTTGCGGCAAGGGTCGCCCCCCGCCCCCCGCATCAATCCGCCGACCCCTAGTTGACGCTGACCGGGCGTGACCGGAACCGCGCGACCGTCTCGCGTTCCGCCCGTTTGCACAAGGCGGGCGGCAGGCCACGGTCGATCAGGTCCATGTCGGCCAGAACCATCTCGCCCATCTGCCTGAACGCCACATCCAGCGCCCCCGCCCGGTGCGCCGACATCAGGAACCCCGGCAGCGACCGCACCGGGTGCCCCAGAGGCAGCGGTTCCTCGGGGAACACATCCGACGCGGCCACGATATGCCCGCTTGCCACCGCCGCCATCAACGCCGGAAAATCCACCACATCGGCGCGCGACAACAGGATGAACGCCGCCCCCTTCCGCATCGACGCAAACGCCGCCTCGCCCAGAAACCCCCGGTTCTCAGACGTCACCGCCGCCGTCACGAACACCACATCCGAATGCGCCATCACCGTGGCCAGCGACGCCGCCTCGGCCCCCGCCTCGGCAATCCGCTGTGCGGGCAGCCACGGGTCATGAACCGCCAACCGCACCCGGAACCCCGCCAGCACCCGCGCCATCGCACGCCCCAGATCGCCGAACCCCACGATCCCCACCTGCGCCCCCGACAGCATCCGCGCCGCCGCGTTTCCCGCGCCGCCCCAGACCTCGCGCCCCGCACGGAAATCGGCATCGGCGTGGTGAATGCCGCGCAACAGCGACAACGCGAACCCCAGCCCGATCTCCGCCACCGGCCCCGCAAACACCGCCCCCGTCGTCACCACATGGATGCCGCGCTGAAACGCCTGCGCGTAGGGCATGTTGTCCAAAAGGTTGCTCTCCACATTGAAGATACAGCGCAACCCCCCCATCCGCGCCAGCGTCCCCTCACTCAGCGGCGGCTGCCCGATGATGTGGCGCACCTCGGCCAGAGTGGCATCCGGCAGCCCCGCCAAAGCGTCGTCCGTGGTCTCGACCACCCGGTAGCGGGCATGCAGTTCCGCCAGCCGCTCTGGCGCCAGGATAAGCGGCAAGGTCCGGGGCAGCGGGCAGGACAGGATCAGGGGGCGCGGATCGGGCATGGGGGCCTCGCAGGGTTGAAGGGGTGGCAGGATCGGGGACATACACGCGGGTGCCAAGAAACCGAGGGTGTGCCGATACCCCCCTTTGGCAACCGCCACCGTTGATGTTCCTGCCATGGCGCGCAAGTCCCTGTTGCGCACGACGACCACCGAACCATCGCGCATGGGCTTGGCGGTCTGGCGAAACCCGTCCGATGACCCAACACCCTGATTCGCCCGCCATGGTTAACGCCACCCGCAACCGCCGCGCGTGCATACGGGGTGTGCATCGGTTGTGCATCGGTTGCAGATACCCCCAAAACTCCGACTCCCACAGGTAAATCCAGCGTCCGCAAAGGTTTGGCTTTCCACAGGGCGGCGCCAGTCCCGTCACAAAAGGAATTGCCTGCCCCCCCTCGCTGCCCCTAGGCTGCACAACAGAAAAACCGCTGGCCGCCGGAACGGCCCGCTTTCAGGGAGACTGCCCATGTCCATCCTCCGCCTTCTTGGCACCACCACCCTTGCCGTTACCCTTGGCCTTAGCCCCGCCCTGGCCCAGATCACCGCCATAGGGGCCGGTGAGGGCCAGGTGAACATCGTCGCCTGGGCCGGTTACATCGAACGCGGCGAGACGGACAAGGCGTTCGACTGGGTCACGAAATTCGAGGCTGCCTCGGGCTGCAAGGTCAACGTCAAGACCGCCAACACCAGTGACGAGATGGTGGCCCTGATGAACGAGGGCGGGTTTGACCTTGTCACCGCCTCGGGCGACGCCTCGCTTCGACTGATCGCGGGCAAGCGGGTGCAGCCGGTCAACGTCGATCTGATCCCGTCATGGTCAACGGTGGACGACCGGCTGAAGAATGCAAGCTGGCACACCGTGGATGGCGTCCACTACGGCACCCCCTACATGTGGGGGCCGAACGTGCTGATGTACAATACAGAGGTGTTCAAGGACGCCCCCCCCACATCCTGGAACGTGGTGTTCGAGGAAATGAACCTGCCGGACGGTGCCACCAACAAGGGCCGCGTGCAGGCCTATGACGGCCCGATCCACATCGCCGACGCCGCCCAGTACCTGATGTTCCACAAGCCGGAACTCGGCATCACCTCGCCCTACGAGCTGAACGATGACCAGTACAAGGCCGCCCTCGACCTTCTGCGCGTGCAGCGCACGCTGACCTCGCGCTACTGGCACGACGCCTTCATCCAGATGGACGACTTCAAGAACGAAGGGATGGCGGCCTCGGGCACCTGGCCCTTCCAGGTGAACCTCTTGCAGGCCGACAAGGTGCCGGTGGCATCGGTGATCCCGCAGGAAGGGGCCACCGGCTGGGCCGACACCACGATGATGCATGTCGATGCCGCCAACCCCAACTGCGCCTACATGTGGATGGAACATTCGCTGGCGTCCAACCTGCAGGCTGACCTGTCGGTGTGGTTCGGTGCCAACCCGGCGGTTCCCGCCGCCTGTACCGACGGGCGCGGCCTGCAGACAGCGGAAGGCTGCACCAAGAACGGCCTCGATGATTTCGAGAAGATCAAGTTCTGGACCACCCCCGTCGCCAACTGTTCGCAGGGCGAAGGCAAGTGCGTGCCCTACTACCGTTGGGTGTCGGACTACATCGGCGTGATCGGCGGGCGCTGACGGATCAGCCTGTAGGGTGCGCTAAGACTGCGCACCCTACAGGGCGCACCTCACCATGACCCCCGCCGTCGAATTCTCCAATGTCACCCGCCACTTCGGCCCCGTGAAGGCGGTTGATGGCGTCAGCCTGACCATCGCCGAGGGGTCGTTCTTTGCCATGCTCGGGCCGTCCGGGTCGGGCAAGACCACCTGCCTGCGCCTGATCTCGGGGTTTGAAAAACCCACCGCCGGGCAGGTGCGCATCTTCGGTCAGGACGTGTCCGACACGCCGCCGCACCTGCGCAACGTCAATACCGTGTTCCAGGATTACGCCCTGTTTCCGCACATGAACGTGCGCGACAACGTGGCCTACGGGCTGATGGTCAAGGGCATGGCCAAGGCCCCCCGCCACACCCGTGCCGAGGAAATGCTGGCCCTGGTCAAGCTTGACGGCTACGGCGACCGCAAGCCCGGACAATTGTCGGGCGGTCAGCGTCAGCGTGTGGCGCTCGCCCGTGCCTTGGTCAACGAACCCCGGGTCCTGTTGCTGGACGAACCCCTTGGCGCGCTGGACCTGAAACTGCGCGAAGCGATGCAGGAGGAACTGAAGGCCCTGCAGCAACGCCTTGGGATCACGTTCGTTTTCGTCACCCATGACCAGGGTGAGGCGCTGTCGATGGCCGACAGCCTTGCGGTGTTCAACGAAGGCCGCATCGTGCAGATCGGCAAACCGTCCGAAATCTACGAACGCCCCGCCACCCGCTTTGTGGCCGATTTCGTGGGTTCGTCCAATGTGCTGTCGCCCGAGGTTGCACAGCGTTTCGGTGCCGCCCCCCGTTGGTCATCGCTGCGCCCCGAGGCGATCCGGCTGGCCGCGTCAGGCGTCCCCGGCATCGCAGGACCCGCGCGGTATCTGGGTGCCGGCACCCGCCTGTCGGTCGATGTCGGCACCGACCGGCTGACCGTCCACCTGCCCCCCGGCACCCCGGTTCCCGCCCCCGGCATCCCGGTGTCTCTGGACGTGAGCGCCGCAGCGCTTCACCCCATGGAGGGCGAGGCATGAGCGGCAACTGTCGCAGGGGGGCGCCGCCCGCAGGCAAGGCTTGGGCCGTCCGATGACCCAAGCGGTATTCCCCGCGCGCGGTGCCGCCGACCGGCTGACGGGGCTGTTCTGGCGCAGGCCCAACCTCTTGTTGTGGCTGATGATTACACCACCGCTGGTCTGGCTGGGGCTGGTCTATCTGGGGTCGCTGGCCGCTCTTCTGGTGCAGTCGTTCTATTCCATCGACGAGTTTTCGGGCCTCGTCGTGCCGGAATTCACGCTCAAGACCTATGCCGAATTGCTGCGGCCGGCGAACTTTGACATCATCCTGCGCACGCTTGTCATGTCGGCCACAGTGACGCTTGGCTGTGCGGTCATCGCCTTTCCCATCGCCTATTACGCCGCCCGCCATGCGAAGGGGCGATGGAAGGCGGTGTTCTACCTCGGCGTCATGCTGCCCTTGTGGTCCAGCTATCTGGTCAAGGTCTATGCCTGGAAACTCATCCTGGCGAAGGAGGGCATCGTCACCTGGGCCTCGGACGGCATCGGCGCGGGGTTCGTGCTGAACGCGGTACTGGCGATCCCGGGGATCGGGGGAAACTCGCTGTCCACCTCGCCTTTGGGGACTTGGATGGTGTTCGTCTATGTCTGGCTGCCCTACATGATCCTGCCGATGCAGGCGTCGCTGGAGCGGGTGCCGACCTCGATGCTGGAGGCGTCTGCCGACCTTGGTGCGGCCCCGTCGCGTACGTTCCGGTCGGTGATCCTGCCCTTGGCCATGCCGGGGGTGATCGCGGGATCGATCTTTACCTTTTCCCTGACCATGGGCGACTATATCATTCCCCAGATAATCGGCACTTCGGCGCGGTTCATCGGGCAGGCGGTATATCAGTTGCAGGGAACCGCCGGAAACCTGCCGCTTGCCGCTGCCTTTGCCGTGGTGCCGATTGCGATCATGATGGTGTATCTGTGGCTGGCCAAACGGGCGGGGGCGTTCGATGCACTCTGACCGGGCGTCCTGGGGATTGCGGATCGGGGCCGTCCTGGGCCTGATGTTTCTGCACCTGCCGATCCTTCTGATCTTCCTCTATGCCTTCACCACCGAAGAGCGAAGCTATCAGTTTCCGCCCCCCGGCCTGACCACGAAATGGTTCGGCGTGGCCTGGGGCCGGGCCGATATCTGGCCGCCCCTGATCCTGTCGCTGCAGGTGGCCGCCATCGCCACCGCCCTTGCCATGGTGCTGGGCACGCTGGTGGCCGCCGCCATGGCGCGGGTGCGGTTCTTTGGGCGCGAACAGATCAGCCTGTTGATAATATTGCCGATTGCCCTGCCCGGCGTCATCACTGGCATGTCGCTGCGGTCGGCCTTTGCCATCGCGGATATCCCGTTTTCCACCTGGACCATCGTTCTGGGCCACGCGACGTTCTGCATCGTCATCGTCTACAACAACGCCGTCGCCCGGTTCCGCAGGCTTTCTGGGGGGGTGCTGGAAGCGTCGGCAGACCTTGGAGCGAACGCCTTCCAGACGTTCCGCCATGTCCTCTTGCCCAACCTTGGCTCAGCACTTCTGGCCGGGGGGATGCTGGCCTTTGCGCTGTCGTTCGACGAGGTGATCGTGACCACCTTTACCGCAGGCCAGCAATCGACGCTGCCGATATGGATGCTGAACGAACTGGTCCGGCCAAGGCAGAGGCCGGTCACCAACGTGGTCGCCATGGTGGTCTTTGCCGCGACGTTCTTGCCGATCCTCGCCGCCTACTACTTGACGCGTGGGGGAAGCGAGACGGCGGGCGGTGGCAAGTAGCTATCCCGCCGCCTTGGCCAGCAAACGATAGTGGTGCAACAGCGGCTCGGTATACCCCGACGGCTGCTCGCGCCCTTTGAACACCAGATCGCAGGCCGCCTGAAACGCGATGCCCTGATACCCCGGGGCCATTGCGCGATAGGCGGGATCACTTTCGTTCTGGCGGTCCACCACCGCCGCCATACGGCGCATCGCCTCCATCACGGCGTCCTGCCCCACCACCCCGTGATGCATCCAGTTGGCAAGCGCCTGACTGCTGATGCGGCAGGTCGCGCGGTCCTCCATCAACCCTATGTCATTGATATCGGGCACCTTGGAACAGCCCACCCCGGCGTCTATCCAGCGGACGACATAGCCGAGGATGCCTTGCGCGTTATTCTCGACCTCGCGCAGGATCTGCGCGTCGGACCAGCGCCGCCAGGTGGCCGTGGGAATGTCGAGTACCGCATCGACATGCGCCCGCCTTCCCCCCGCCGCCAGACGCCGCTGCACGGCGAACACGTCCACCTTGTGATAATGCAGCGCATGCAGCGTTGCCGCCGTGGGTGACGGCACCCAGGCGCAGTTGGCCCCTGCCTTGAGGTGTTCGATCTTGGTCTCGACCATCGCCGCCATCAGGTCGGGCATCGCCCACATGCCCTTGCCGATCTGCGCCCGCCCCGACAGCCCGCATTCAAGGCCGATATCGACGTTGCGGTTTTCATACGCCCCGATCCAGCCCTTGCGCTTGATGAAATCCTTGCGGCTGAAGGGGCCGGCCTCCATCGAGGTGTGGATCTCGTCGCCGGTGCGGTCGAGAAAGCCGGTGTTGATGAAGGTCACGCGGTGGCGTGCCGCGCGGATGCATTGCTTGAGGTTGACCGAGGTGCGGCGTTCCTCGTCCATGATGCCCAGTTTCACGGTGTGGCGCGGCAGGCCCAGCACATCCTCGACATGGGCAAAGGTGGCGTCGGCAAAGGCCACCTCGTCGGGCCCGTGCATCTTGGGCTTGACCACATAGACCGACCCCATGACCGAATTGCGGGTGCCGTCGGACTTGGCCAGATCATGCATGGCGATCAGCGTCGTCACCATCGCGTCCATCAGCCCCTCGGGCACCTCGGCGCCATCGGCGTCAAGGATGGCGGGGGTCGTCATCAGGTGGCCAACGTTCCTGATCCACAACAGCGCACGGCCCTTCACCGTGATCGTCTGGCCATCCGGTCCAAGGTAATCGCGGTCGGCATTCAGCCGGCGCTGCACGCGGCGACCACCCTTGTCGAGTTCGGCGGAAAGGTCGCCCTGCATCAGGCCCAGCCAGTTGGCGTAGGCCGCAACCTTGTCTTCGGCATCGACGCAGGCCACGGAATCCTCGCAGTCCATGATTGCCGAGACGGCACTTTCCAGCACCACATCGGCCAGACAGGCCTGATCCCGACTGCCGATGAAATGGGCGCGGTCGAACACCAGTTCCACATGTAAGCCATTGTTGCGCAACAGAACTGCGTCGGGGGCGCGCGGGTTGCCCCGGTAGCCTGCGAACTTCGCGGGGTCTTCCAGCGGCAGGTCGTCAACCATAAGGGCGCCGTCCCGCACCTGATAGCGGCGCACGTCGGCGTGGCTGGCACCACGGATGGGAAAGGTTTCGTCCAGAAACACCCGCGCCCGCGCCACGACACGCGCACCGCGGCCCCGCTCATAGCCACCAGAGGGCGGCGGCGACCCCATGGCGTCGGTGCCATAAAGGCAGTCGTACAGCGACCCCCACCGCGCGTTCGCCGCGTTCAGCGCATAGCGGGCGTTGGTCACGGGCACCACCAGTTGCGGGCCGGGGACGGTGGCAATCTCGGGATCGACGTTGGTCGTGTCGATGGTGAAATCGGGGCCTTCGGGCAACAGATACCCGATCTGCTCCAGAAAGGCATGATAGGCGTCAAGGTCATGCGGCACGTCGCGACGGGCGATGTGCCAGGCGTCGATGCGGGCCTGCATGTCGGCTCGGATGGCCAGCAAGGCCTTGTTCTGTGGGGCAAGTTTGGCAATCATGGCGGCAAAGCCGGACCAGAACCGTTGGGGCGTGACGCCGGTGCCGGGCAGTGTGCGGGTTTCCAGAAATTGCGCGAGGCCGTCGTCTACCTGCAACCCTTGCCGATCTGTCCGTGCCATGTCGCAACCCCTTAGCCAGCCGATGCCCGCCAAGGGATAGGGGGATGCGGGGCGGGCTGCAATGCTGTCACCACTGGCAATATGCGCCTTGTCGGCTTCATACTGCGGTCGGGCGACAGGAAACCACATGTGCAATCTTTACAGCCACACCCGTGCCGTCGACGCGATGCGACAGTTGTTTGCCCCCGATCTGCTGGATGCCGGTGGGCGCAATCTGGAACCGCAGCCCGCCATCTATCCCGACCATGCGGCGCCCGTCGTGGTGCGCCGGGGTGATGACCTGCGGCTTGACCTCGCGCGGTGGGGGTTGCCGACGCCGCAGGTCTATCTTGCGGGCAAGAAAACGGACCGGGGGGTGACGAATGTCCGCAACCCGAAGTCCCCACATTGGCGGGCCTGGCTGGGGCCGCAGAACCGCTGTCTGGTGCCCTTTGACCGGTTTGCCGAGCCTGTGCCCGGTGGAAGTGATTGGTTTCGAATGACAAATGAAAACCCTGCGTTCTTTGCGGGGATCGTCGTGCGTGACTGGACATCGGTGCGCAAGCTGGCCGAGGGGCCGGTGACATGCGACCTTTTCGCCTTTCTGACGACCGAGGCCAACAGCGTCGTCGGGGCAGTTCACCCCAAGGCGATGCCGGTGATCCTGTCCGAGCCGTCCGAGTGGCAGGTCTGGCTGACCGCGCCATGGAGCGAGGCGCTGGCGCTGCAACGGCCGCTTGGGGCGGAACTGCTGCAGATGGACCCCCGGTGACTTCTCCACAGGTTCCTGATGCAGAAATCGCTTTACAGGGTTCCGGTCGGCCTCCACTATATCTAGAAGGATGGCGTCGGGCAAACGCTGTACCTTGCCAGACACCCAGCCGCTAGGGGTCGTTCAGGCCCTGAGGGCTCAATAATGAGGCAGGGCATGTCACTTTCTGAAGATCTGATGTCGACCGAGGATCTGCACCCCATAGATATTGTCGAGACGCTGGCCGAACACCACATGTGGGAGTTCGACCGCGTGACCGACGACCAGATCGCCATGGCGGTTGAGGGGCAGTGGCGCACCTATTCGCTGACTCTGGCCTGGTGCGCCAAGGACGAGACGCTGCGGCTGATCTGCACCTTTGAGATGGAGCCACCCGAGGGGCGCCTTTCGGAGTTGTACGATGTGCTGAACCGCTGCAACGACATGGTCTGGACCGGGGCCTTTACCTGGTGGGCCGAGCAGAAACTGATGGTCTGGCGCTATGGGTTGTGTCTGGCAGGGGGGCAGATCGCTACCCCTGAGCAGATCGACCGGCTGATCGCGGCGGCGGTGACGGCGGCAGAGCGGTTCTATCCGGCGTTCCAGATGGTGTCCTGGGCCGACCATGACCCGGCCAGTGCGATGAAGGTGGCGATTGCCGAGGCCTACGGGCGAGCCTGACCGGACCTGCGTTGCGGCTGGTTAATCAAAGGTAAACGCGACCCCGCGCAGGCATGGCGGGGTCGGCCCCAACCGACGGAAAACGCTGTGTTTTAGGCGTATGCAATCCGTATTCGAACCGTACAGCATGCGTATTACATCTGTACATACGTTTTTGCATTTTCCGGCCCGGCAGGAGCCCTGCCGTCACGCTTGCGTCGCGGCCCAGTCCCAGTACAGCGATCTGGCGCGCCGGGCCATCGGACCCACCTGATATTCGCGGTCCTCGAAGGCGCGGGCGGGCATGATCTTGGACAGGTTGCCGGTCAGGAACACCTCGTCCGCAGCGCGGAAATCGTCGAAGGTCAGCACGGCCTCGACCACCTCGACGCCGTCGGCGCGCAGGTTGGCGATGTGGCGGGCGCGGGTGATGCCGGCGAGGAAGGTGCCGTTGGCGGCAGGGGTGAACACGACGCCGTCGCGGACCATGAACACGTTCGCCGTCGCCGTCTCGGCCACGTTGCCAAGCGCGTCGGCGACAAGGGCGTTGCCGAAGCCCTTCGCCTTGGCCTCGACCAGCATGCGGGCGTTGTTGGGGTAAAGGCAGCCCGCCTTGGCGTTGCAGACCGAATCCTCAAGCACCGGACGGCGGAACCTTGTGCGGCAGAGGGTGGTCGATGACCCTTCGGCGGGCATCGGGATGGATTCGAGGCTGATGGCAAAGCCGGTGCTGTCGGGCAGGGGTTCAACGCCCAGCTCAGAGCCGTCGATGGCCCAGTACATCGGGCGGATATAGACGGCCTCACCGGGGGCAAAGCCGCGCAGGCCGTCGCGGATCAGGCCCTCCATCGTGTCGGGGTCGACGGTCGGCGTGACCATCAGCGCCGTGGCCGAGCGGTTCACCCGGTGGCAGTGCAGGGCAAGGTCGGGTGCCCGCCCGTCAAACCACCGCGCGCCGTCGAACACGGTGGAGCCGAGCCATGATCCGTGATCACCGGCGCGCATCACCATCACGTCGCCGTCGTGCCAGCGGCCATCGAAATATGTGCGGATCGTCTTGCCGAAAGCCATGTCGCTATCCCCTTGTCGCCGCGCGCAGGACCCTTGGCCAATAAAGGCCCAGCGTGATCCCGCGTGTTACGTTCAGCACCATCAGTCCGGCCCAGAGACCATGATTGCCGTAGGCCGGCAACAGGAGTGTCAGCGCGCTCGCATAGATCGCGACCGAGACCAGCATGGCATTGCGCATCTCGCGCGTGCAGGTGGCGCCGATGAAGATACCGTCCAGCATCCATGACGCGATGCCGACAAGGGGGGCGGCGATGAGCCACGGCAGGTATTCCCGCGCTGCAGCCCGAACCCCCGGTTCGGTGGTCAGAAGGTCGATGATCGCGGGGCCAGCGACGAGGAAGGCCAGCGATATCAGGACCGTGCCCCCAAGGGCCCAGAGCGAGGTCAGCCATGCAGCACGGCGCAGCGTGCTGACCGAACGCGCGCCCACCGCCTGGCCCACCAGAGCCTCGGCACCAAAGGCAAAGCCGTCGAGCGCGTAGGCGGAGACCTCGATGAACTGCAACAGCACCTGATTGGCGGCAAGGGTGACATCGCCCAAGCCCGCGCCCAGAAAGATGAAGGTGGTGAACGAACCCTGCAGGATGACCGAGCGGATCATGATGTCGGTATTGACGGATGCCATACGCCGCAGGGCGACGGTGTCGCGCAATCGCGCGCGGGCGGCTTGCCAGACCGGGCCAAAGGCGGACCGGCAGAACCAGAGGCCAAGCGCCAGCCCCGTCCATTCGGCGATCAGTGTGGCCACCGCCACCCCCGGCACGCCCCAGCCAAGGCCAAGGACGAACCACAGGTCCAGCACGATGTTCAGCCCGTTCATCCAGACCTGCAGCACGAACACCGCCCGCGTCCGTTCAAGCGCGATCAGCCAGCCGGTGATGGCGTAAAGCGCGATGGTGGCGGGTGCGCCCCAGATGCGGATGGAGAGGTACTGTTGCGCAAGGGCCTCAACCTCGGCCGAGGCGGGGGCAAGGGCAAAGGCCGCGTGGAAGATAAGCACCTGCAACAGGATGAGGGCCACCCCCGCCCCAAGGCCGATGACAAGGGCGCGGTAGAGGACGGCCGCGCGTTCACCCGTGTCGCCTGCGCCATGCGCCTGTGCGGCCAATCCGCTGGTGCCCATGCGCAGGAAGCCGAAGATCCAGTAGAACGAGGCCAGGATGATCGCCCCCACCCCCACCGCCCCGATCGGGGCCGCCTGCCCCAACTGCCCGATGACGCCGGTATCGACGGCCCCCAGCAGCGGGATGGTGGCGTTGGACAAGACGATGGGCAGCGCGATCTTCAGCACACGGGCGTGGGTGATGTCGGCAGGCCGCGCTGCCGTCATGCAGGAATGCGCCCCGCCTCGTCACGGTCGGGCATCAGGAAATGCCCGGTCCCTTGCGCAAACAGGCGCGCCCGGTTGTCCTGCCAGGCCTCGACATGGACGCTTGCATAGCGCCGCCCGGAACGGTTGACCCGCGCCCGCGCATAGGCGTCGCGCGGCAGGCCGGTGCGCAGGTAATCCACCGTGAAATCAATCGTCTTGGGCAACAGGAGCGGCCCCGGCTGCCCCCCCTCCATCGCTTCCCGCATCGTGGCCCAGGCCAGTTCGATGATCGCCGTGGTTTCAAGGAAGGCCGCCGTGGCCCCGCCATGCAGCGCCGGGATCATCGGATTGCCAATCAGTGCATCAGCGTAGGGCAAGGTCGCGGTCAGCTCGTCACCCCGCCGGTCGAACCGGATACCGAGAAAGGTGATGTAGGGCACGCCGCTGACCAAGGCCCGCAAGGCAGCATCGCGGCGCTCCTTGACCACCTGGACGGGCTCCGGTCTGGGCGGCACGGTCATGTCAAACCTGCGGGCGACGCGCACCGGGGGCCGGCCCCCGGACCCCCGGGATATTTGGACAAAGATGAAACCGGCATCAAACCTTTTCCTTTCATCTTTGCACAAATATCCCGGGGGTGCGGGGGCTGGCCCCCGCTGGTGCAGCGCATCATGCGGGTGCCCCCTTGCGGTCAACGGTGAAGGCGCCGGTGGCGGTGGCAACCGGTCGGGTGTCGTCTTCGTCGGTCGCGGTCACCCGGACAAAGGCCACCGAGCGGGTCATGTGATAGCACTCGGCCCGCGCGGTGATGCGTTGGCCGGGGGTGGCGGGGCGCATGTAGTCGATGCGCAGGTCCAATGTGGCGGTGGTGGCGGGGGCGGCGGGGTGGCACATCACGGCGGCGCCGCTGGCCGTGTCCATCAGCGCGCTGACGGCGCCACCATGGATGACGCCGGTCGCGGGATCACCGACGAACCGCGCGTCCCACGCCATCGACATCACGGCAAGCCCGCCGTCCACGCCGTCCACCCGCATGCCAAGCGCGCGGGAATGGGGGATGGCCTCGATGAACTGGCGGGCGATGCGTGCGATGTCGGGCATGGCTGGTCCTTGTTGCCGGGCAGTTGATCCCCAAACAGGCCCCGCCCGCAACCCCCGGCGTTGCGCGACGCGCCATCCCGGCCTAGCATCGGGCGGGGAGGAGCCGCGATGACTGATACCCGTCTCAGCTTCAAGGACATGTGTGTGCGGTTCGACGTGACCCCGCGCACCCTGCGCTATTATGAGTACATCGAGCTTCTGTCCCCCGAAAAGGATGGGCGCGCAAGGCATTACACCGCGCGCGAGGTGGCGCGGATGACGCTGATCCTGCGTGGGCGGCGGTTCGGGTTTTCGCTGGAGGAGATTCGCCAGTGGCTGCTGATCTATGGCCGCAGGGGCGAGAAACCGCAGTTGCAGGCCTGGGTGGCACTTGCCGACCGGCAGCTTGCCGAACTGGACCGCCAGCAGGCCGAACTTGAGGGCGCCATCGCTGACCTGCGCGCGCTGCGTGACACGGCGTTGCGTGAGATCGGGCCAGCCTGACGCCGCCGGCCGGGAGGGGGAAATCCGAAGGATTGACGACATGACGTGACGTCAGAGTCACGTCAACGGCAAAGCCTCTGGTAAGACCGCGTGGCGGGGCAGATGTGGCCTTCGCCGCCGGATGGTCCGGCGTGTATCAATTGATGGTGCGATATCCGACATGACGACCGATTCCATGACGATCCGGCAAATGTGCGACACCTTTGAGGTGACGGCGCGCACGCTGCGGTTCTATGAGCAGAAAGAGCTTCTGTCACCGCAGCGCGATGGCCAGCGCCGCCTTTATTCCCGCCGCGACCGCGCCCGCCTGACACTGATCCTGCGCGGCAAAAGGTTCGGCTTTTCGCTGGAGGATATCCGCCAGCTTCTTGACATGTACGCGGGTGGCCGGGGCCAGGAGGTGCAACTGCAGCGCACCTATGAGCTTGCCCAATCCCGCCTGTCCGAGATGGAGACGCAGCGCGCCGATCTGGACGCCGCGATCAACGATCTGAAAAACCAGATGACGCTGGCGTCCGAGGTGCTGTCCACCTTCCGCCGCGCCGCCGAATAACGAGGGAGAGAGACGACATGCCCAGCTACACCGCACCCGTCAAGGACATGCAGTTCCTGCTGCACGATGTCCTGAAGATCACCGAAACCGGCATCCCCGGCTATGACGATCTGGACACAGGCTTTACCGCTGCGGTGCTGGAAGAGGCGGGCAAGGTCGCGTCCGAGGTGCTCGCACCCCTGAACGCGAGCGGTGACCGCGAGGGGTGTCATCTGGAAAACGGCGTGGTGCGCACGCCCAAGGGGTTCGACAAGGCTTTCGCCGCGATGAAGGAAGGCGGCTGGACGGCGCTGGACTGTGACCCCGAATATGGCGGGCAGGGTCTGCCGTACCTGATCGGCACGGCTGTGGGCGAGATTTTCGTCAGTGCGAACATGGCGTTCAACATGTATCAGGGGCTGACGCACGGGGCCTATTCGGCGATCCATGCGCATGGGTCGGCCGACCAGAAGGCGATGTATCTGCCGAAGATGGTCAGTTGCGACTGGACCGGCACGATGAACCTGACCGAGCCGCATTGCGGCACCGATCTGGGTCTGATGCGGACCAAGGCGGAGCCACAGGCCGATGGCAGCTATCACATCACCGGGCAGAAGATCTTCATCTCGGCGGGCGAGCATGATCTGGCCGACAACATCATCCATCTGGTGCTGGCCAAGGCCCCGGGCGGCGGCGAGGGCACCAAGGGGGTGTCGCTGTTCATCGTGCCGAAGTTTCTGGTCAAGGAGGACGGGTCACTGGGTGACCGCAACCTGTTGTCCTGCGGCAAGATCGAGGAAAAGATGGGGATTCACGGGAATTCCACCTGCGTGATGAACTATGACGGGGCGACGGGCTGGCTGTTGGGTGATCTGCACAAGGGTATGCGCGCCATGTTCACCATGATGAACGAGGCGCGTCTGGGGGTGGGCCTGCAGGGCTATGCGCAGGCCGAGGCGGCGTATCAGAACGCACTGATCTATGCCAAAGACCGGCTGCAGGGGCGCGATGTGACCGGGGTGAAGAACCCCGGTGGCCCCGCCGACCCGCTGATCGTGCATCCCGACATCCGCCGCAACCTGATGGACCAGAAATCCTTCGTCGAAGGTGCCCGCGCGCTGACCTTCTGGGGCGCGCATCTGATCGACCGGTCGCGCCGGTCGGACGATGCGGCGGCCGAGGGGCTGATCTCGCTGTTGACCCCGGTCATCAAGGGGTTCCTGACCGACAAGGGGTTCGACATGGCCGTGGCCGCACAGCAGGTGTACGGCGGGCACGGGTACATCGAGGAATGGGGCATGTCGCAGTTCGCCCGCGATGCCCGGATTGCCATGATATACGAAGGTGCCAACGGCGTGCAGGCGCTGGATCTGGTGGGCCGCAAGCTGGCGCAGGACGGCGGCAAGCATGTGCTGGCCTTCTTCGAGATGGTAAAGGCCGAGTGCAAGACGCACGATGGCGACGACCGGATGAAAGGGTTCGTCGAGCCTCTGAAAGTGGCATCGAAACAGTTGCAGGCGGCGGGGATGTTCTTCATGTCGTCGGGCATGAAGAACCCCAATGCGGCGCTGTCGGGGTCGTATGACTTCATGCACCTGATGGGGCATGTGTGCCTTGGGCTGATGTGGACGCGGATGGCCAAGGCGGCGATGGTGGCATTGGATGCAGGTGCCGCCGACCGCGATTTCTATGAGGCCAAGATCGCCACCGGGCGCTACTACATGGCGCGCCAGTTGCCCGCCTGCGGCATGCACCTGGCGCGGATCGAGACCGGGGCAGACACGGTGATGGCCCTGGCGGCAGAGGCATTCTGACGGCAAGGAGCCGGAATTTTGCAGAAAAATTCCGGGGCCGCACCTGTTGCCGATGTTGCGAGGAGTACGGACGTTGCCAAAACGCTTTCGCCTGACCCGCCGGTTTCCGGTCGCGATGACCGAGGACGGTTACCGCCGCCTGAAGCGGTTCGCAACCGAGGCGGGGCTGGATGAAGGCGAGGCGCTGTCGTTCCTGTTCGAGTATTTCGACAGCGTGACCGACAGTGACAACCTGACCCACCGGTTGCGGCTGTTCAATGCCGAGTTGGCGGCGCGCAAGGACTGAGACGGCACCGCAAGGAGGCGGGGTTGCAGTGAGTATTTGGACAAAGAAGAAACCGCAAAGGTGCGCCCCGGCCCGAGGGGCCACTACAGCCCATGCGAGAGCTTCGCGCGCGAACCGGGGCGGCTTCTCCTTTGGCGGTCATCGGCTCTCCAGCCTGTACCGCGCCTCTGATGATCTGCCTTGCTGGTTAACAATTCGTGTTTCTTCTTTGTGAAAATACTCCACGGGGGGTGCGGGGGGTGTGAAACCCCCCGTCTCCGACAGAAAGGCCGGGTACGACGATGACCATTAAGCTGCATTGTTTCGGCGAAAGCGGGAACGCCTATAAATGCGCATTGGCGCTGACGCTGGCGGAGCTGGAATGGGAGCCGGTGTTCGTCGATTTCTTCAACGGTGGAACCCGGACGCCGGAGTTTCGCGCGCTGAACCCGATGGGCGAAGTGCCGGTGCTGGTGGATGGCGCCACGGTGTTGTCGCAGTCGGGGGTGATCCTGGACTATATCAGTTCCAAGAACGGCAAGTTGGGCGGCAAGTCGGCGGCCGAGCGGCGCGAGGTTTTGCGCTGGATGTTCTGGGACAATCACAAGCTGTCTGCCCAGATCGGCACCACAAGGTTCCTCGCGAACTTCCTGCCCGAGGAAAAGCGGCCCCCGGGCGTGATCCCGTTCCTGCAGGGCCGCCTGAAGGGTGCCTACAAGGTACTGAACGACCACCTTGCCAACCGCCCCTGGGCGGCGGCGGCGGATGTGACGATCGCCGATCTGTCGCTGTGCGGGTATCTCTATTACCCCGAACCTTACGGTTTCGCGCGCGCCGACTGGCCGCATATCGACCGCTGGCTGGACCGGATCGCAGGCCTGCCCGGCTGGAAACCCCCCTATGACTTGATGCCCGGCAACCCTGCCGACCGGGCCTGACAGGAGACCATGATGGAAGCCTATATCTATGACGCCGTCCGTACCCCGCGTGGCAAGGGCCGCCCTGACGGTGCGCTGCACGAGGTGACGTCGGTCGCGCTTTCGGCGCGGCTGCTGAATGCGGTCAAGGCGCGCAATCACCTTGAGGGGCACTGCGTCGAGGATGTGATCTGGGGCAACGTGACGCAAGTGGGCGAACAGGGCGGCGGGCTGGCGCGGACCGTGGTCCTGGCCAGCGACCTGGACGAGAGCATTCCCGGCCTTGCCATCAACCGCTTCTGCGCCAGCGGGATGGAGGCCGTGAACATCGCGGCCAACCAGATCAGGGGTGGCGCCGGTGACGCCTATATCGCGGGCGGGGTCGAGATGATGGGCCGCGTGGCGATGGGGTCTGACGGGGCGGCGATTGCCGTGGACCCGGCGATCGCGATGCGCACCTATTTCGTGCCGCAGGGCATTTCGGCGGACCTGATCGCGACCGAGTACGGCTTTTCCCGCGACATGGCCGACCAGCTGGCGGTGGAAAGCCAGCGGCGCGCCGCGCAGGCCTGGGCCGAGGGGCGGTTTGCAAGGTCGGTCGTGCCGGTCTTGGACCAGAACGGTCTGACCATCCTTGGCCATGACGAATACATGCGCCCGCAGACCGACATGCAGAGCCTCGGTTCCCTGAAGCCTGCGTTCAAGGACATGGGTGAAACCATGCCCGGCTTCGACAAGGTGGCGATGATGAAGTATCCGCACCTTGAGCGCATCGAACATATCCACCATGCGGGCAACTCCAGCGGCATCGTCGATGGTGCGGCGGCGGTCCTGATCGGCAACCGCGAGTTCGGTGTGAAGTTCGGCCTGCAACCCCGCGCCCGCATTCGCGCAACCGCCAAGATCGGCACCGATCCCACGATGAACCTGACCGGCCCGGTGCCCGTTACCGAGAAAATCCTGCGCGACAGTGGCATGTCGATTTCGGACATTGACCTGTTCGAAGTGAATGAGGCCTTTGCGGCGGTCGTGCTGCGGTTCCAGCAGGCCTTTGGCGTGGACCCTGCGCTGGTCAACGTCAACGGGGGTTCGATTGCCATGGGGCATCCCCTGGGTGCGACGGGCGCCATGATTATCGGCACGCTGCTGGACGAGCTGGAGCGGACGGGCAAAAGTGTGGGCTTGGCGACGCTGTGCGTGGCTTCGGGCATGGGGGCGGCCACCATCATCGAGCGGGTGTGACCTTGGCCGGCATGACGCTGCGTAAATCAGGCGGAAGCGGTGCGGCAGGGGTTCTTTCTGCACTGCAGCATGACCATCTCGGCATCCTGACAAAGGATGACGAGGGGATTAGCCATGACCGATGCGCAAGCAAGGGTGGACTACCGCGCGGCGTCGCTGACGGCCGGCCGTTACGATCTTTTGGTCGAAGAGTATCTGTATCCCCTGGCGGTGTATCTGCCGGGCCGGCCGCCGATGGCGGCCACGCCGCAGACGGCATGGGGATTCTTTCAGGCGTTCCATGCCGCAATGGTCGCAGCGGGGATGACCATTCTGACCGCGCGCGTGGTGGCCGAAGGGCTGCCGCAGGGCGGGCGGACGCAGACCTGGACCGACTGGTTCGGCGAGGGGCCGGGCGTGCCGCGTCAGCAGGTGGCGCAGACCATCTGTTATCGGCGCGCCGAAAAGGACGAGAACCGGACGGAGCTTCTGGAATTCACCCGGCTGGACCTGCCGATGCTGTCCGCAGCCTGAGCGCAGGTATGGTCCCCCGCAAGGGAGGTGGCCATGCCGAAACTTGATCTGGCCCGCGTACCGGTCAAGACCGGGTCGATCTATCCGTCACCCTTTGCCGAAATGATGGCCGGGCGGTCGTCGTTACGGCTGGGTGAGGCGGGGGGGCTGACGCAGTTCGGCGTCAATCTGGTGACCCTTGCCCCCGGCGCGCGGTCAAGCCTGCGCCACTGGCATCTGAACGAAGATGAATTCGTGATGGTGACGCAGGGGGAATGTACCATGCATCTGGACGCAGGCCCCACGATCATGCGCGCGGGCGACTGTGCCGCGTTCCCGGCGGGTGTGGCGGACGGGCATTGTTTCGTCAACCACACCGATACCGAGGCGCGGTTTCTGGTGATCGGCACCAAGGCGCCGCGTGAGGTTGCGACATATTCGGACGAAGACCTGATGGTGACGCTGACCCCCGGTGAAAAGGGGGCCGCCGTGTTCACCTATAAGGACGGCACCCCGTGGCAGGGGTCGCGATGATGCCGCACGCGGGCCCCGCCCTGAGCGAAGAGAGGCGCTGATATGCCGAAGGTTGTTCTGGCCGACCCGGTTGCCGCCGACGACACTCCGCACAAGGTGCTGGGTGGGGGGCTTGGCCCCTATTCCTATCAACTGATCTCGGAACCCGGGCAACTGACCCAGTTCGGCGCGTTCATCGAGCATCTGCCGCCCGGATCGCGGTCAGGCTTTCGCCACTGGCACCAGACCGAGGACGAGATGGTCTATGTGCTGACGGGCGAAGTGGTGCTGGTCGAGGACGGCGAGACGCTGCTGCACCCGGGTCAGGCGGCGTGCTGGCCTGCGGGCAGTCCGGTGGCGCATTACCTTGCGAACCGCAGTGACCGGGCGGCAAGCTATCTGGTGGTGGGCAGCCGCTATGTCGTGGACCGCATCCACTATCCCGACCATGATCTGGTGACCGAAAAGGACGGGCCTGCGCGGGTCTATCTGCATGCCGACGGCAGGCCGCGTGAGGGGGTGACATGAGAACGCCGCACCAGACGCTGCAGATCTATCTGGACGAGGTTGCGGGTGCCGTGCTGCGGCAGGACTATGCGGCCTATCGTGACCGGGTGGCGCTGCCGTTCCAGTTGGTCACGCATAGTGCCAGCCTGCACATCGACACCGAGAAGACGCTACGGCAGGGGTTCGACACCTTTGCCCAGACCCTGCAGGTGCAGCGGATCACCGACTATCTGCGGCTGGTCGAGGGTGCGGAGGAGCTGGACGAAGTCCTGATCTCCGGGCGCTATGTCACCCATATGATGGCGGGCGCTCATCGCGTGATCCCGCCGTTCCGGTCGCAGATCACCCTGCGATTGGAAGAGGGCCGCTGGCGTGCGGTCTCGATCACCAACGCGCTTGCCAATTCCCGATGGCCGATGCTGATGCCGGTCGTCCCCCCACAAGAACATGCAGAAGGATCGCAGACATGACCGATTTCACCTATGCCGTGGATGCTGACGGGGTGGCGACGATCACCTGGGATGTGGTTGGCAAATCGATGAACGTGATGAACCAGCAGGGGTTCGTCGATCTGGATGCGATGGTGACGGGGGCCGTGGCGGACCCGGCGGTCAAGGGCATCATCATCACCAGTGCCAAGAAGGATTTCGCGGGCGGGATGGACCTGAACGTGATCGCCCGGATGCGTGAGGATGGCGGTGCCAATCCGGCGAAATCGCTGTTCGACGGGGTGATGGGGATGCACGCCATCCTGCGCCGGATCGAGCGGGCGGGGATGGACCCCAAGACGCTGAAGGGCGGCAAGCCAATCGTAGCGGCGCTGCCCGGCACAGCGTTGGGGATCGGGCTGGAAATACCGCTGTCATGCCACCGCATCATCGCCGCCGACAACCCCAAGGCCAAGATCGGCCTGCCCGAGATCATGGTCGGCATCTTTCCCGGCGCGGGCGGTACCACGCGGCTGTCGCGCAAGCTGGGTGCGATGATGGCGGCACCGTTCCTGCTGGAGGGCAAGCTGTCCGACCCGAAGGCCGCCAAGATGAGCGGCATCATCGATGAGGTGGTGGCGCCCGAGGCGTTGCTGGCGCGGGCCAAGGAGTGGGTGCTGGGCGCAAAGGACGCCGATCTGGTCAAGCCCTGGGACGACAAAAGCTACAAGATGCCCGGGGGCGCGCCCTATCATCCGGCGGGGTTCATGACGTTTGTCGGCGCGTCGGCCATGGTGCATGGCAAGACGATGGGGGTCTATCCGGCGGCGAAGGCGCTGTTGTCGGCGGTGTACGAGGGGGCGCTGGTGCCGTTTGATGTGGCGCTGCGGATCGAGGCGCGGTGGTTCGTGAATGTGCTGCTGAACCCGTCCTCCAGTGCCATGATCCGGTCGCTGTTCATCAACAAAGAGGCGCTGGACAAGGGGGCGGTGCGGCCGGCACAGCCCGACCAGTCGGTGAAGAAGCTGGGCATTCTGGGGGCCGGCATGATGGGGGCCGGCATCGCCTATGTCTCGGCGCAGGCGGGGATCGAGGTGGTGCTGATCGACAGCACACAGGCAGCGGCGGACAAGGGGCGGGGGTATTCCGAAGGTATCCTGGACGCAGGGATCGCCAAGCGCCGGGTTACGGCCGAGAAGAAGGCTGAAGTGCTGTCGCATATCACGGCCACCACGGATTATGCGGCACTGGCGGGGTGCGATCTGATCATCGAGGCGGTGTTCGAGGATGTGGCTGTCAAGGCCGGCGTGACGGCCAAGGCCGAGGCGGTGATCCCGGCGGACTGCATCTTTGCCACCAACACATCAACCCTGCCAATCGGCGAACTGGCCAAGGCCAGCACCCGGCCCGAACAGTTCATCGGTATCCACTTCTTCAGCCCGGTGGACAAGATGCTGCTGGTCGAGATCATCCGGGGCAAGGAGACCGGCGACCGCGCGGTGGCCAAGGCGCTGGACCTTGTGCGCCAGATCAGGAAAACGCCCATCGTCGTCAATGACGCGCGGTTCTTCTATGCCAACCGCTGCATCATTCCCTACATCAACGAAGGCATCCGCATGGTGGCCGAAGGGGTCGAGCCGGTGCTGATCGAGAACGCGGCGAAACTGGTGGGGATGCCCTTGGGGCCGCTGCAACTGGTGGACGAGACGTCGATTGATCTGGGGGTGAAGATCGCCAAGGCGACCAAGGCCGCGATGGGGGACGCCTATCCCGATGGGGCGGTGGATGCGGTTCTGTTCGCGATGGCAGATCAGGGGCGGCTGGGCAAGAAATCCAATGCCGGGTTCTATGCGTATGGCGCGGACGGGCGTCGGACGGGGCTGTGGGAGGGGCTGGAGGCGGCCTATCCGGTGGCGGAGGATCAACCCGGTCTGGTCGAGGTGCAGCACCGCCTGCTGATGGCACAGGCGCTGGAGGCGGTGCGGGCGCTGGAGGACGGCGTGCTGATGGACATCCGCGAGGGTGATGTGGGGGCGATATTGGGCTGGGGCTTTGCGCCCTGGTCGGGGGGTCCGTTGTCGTGGCTGGACATCATCGGTGCTGCGCGTGCGGTTGCCATCTGCGATGACCTGACCG
This sequence comes from Rhodobacterales bacterium, assembly GCA_038209775.1. Classification (GTDB taxonomy): domain Bacteria; phylum Pseudomonadota; class Alphaproteobacteria; order Rhodobacterales; family Rhodobacteraceae; genus JBBQXK01. Next base: position 61,511 of record JBBQXK010000018.1, read on the forward strand.
CCACCCACGGCGCGCGGTTTACGGCACCGGCGCTGCTGCGCGACATGGCGGCGAAGGGGCAAAACTTTTACACCCGCTTTGCCCCGGTGGCGAAAGTGGCGTGAGGGGGGGCCGTCGCCGGGGGCATCGAACCCCCGCCGACGGCGCTGCCGGGACTTTATGTCAGCCGTGGCGCAGCCTCAGCGGCAGGAGCCTCCGGCGGGAGTATTTGGGCAAGGTGAAGCTCCTGAGGGTTTCTTCTTTGCCCAAATACTCATTCTTGTCCTGCGGGCATGCAGGCAATCGCCGTTCCTTGTGCAGTCAGACCGGGTTCGGCAAGCTGCGCCCTTCGGCGTGGGCGGCAAGATTGGCCACCGCCATCATGCCCATGCCCATCCGCACCTCAAGCGCCGCCGTGCCGAGATGCGGCAGGAGGGTGACGTTTTCCATCGCCACCAGGGCGGGCGGGACCTGGGGTTCGAACTCGTACACATCGAGGCCCGCGCCCGCGATGCGGCCCGTTTGCAGGGCGGCGATCAGGGCAGTTTCGTCCACCACGTCGCCCCGCGCGATGTTGATGAAGATCGCGTGGGGGCGCATGTGCGCGAGGGTGCCCGCGTTGATCAGGTGGTGGGTCTCGGCCGTGGCGGGGACGGCGGTCACCACGATGTCGGCGGCCATCGCCTGTGCCATCGTGACCTGCCGGGCGGGGACGCCCGGGTCGGCGACGGGGGAGCGGTTGGCAAAGATCACCTCCATGCCGAAGCCAAGGTTTGCACGGCGGGCGATGGCCTTGCCGATCCGGCCCATGCCGATGATGCCAAGCTGTTTGCCCGAGATGTGCATTCCGAGGAACTGTGTCGGGTGCCAGCCGGTCCACTGGCCCGCACGCAGTACCCGCTCACCCTCACCCGCGCGGCGGGCGGTGGCGAGCATCAGGAGCATGGCGATATCCGCCGTGGCATCGGTGACGGCACCGGGGGTGTTGGTGACCTTGAGGCCCGCTGCATGGGCGGCGGCCACGTCGATGTGGTTGTAGCCGACGCCGAAGTTCGCAAGGATCGTTGCGCGGGGGGTCGGCACATCGGCAAAGACATCGGCGCGGAAGCGGTCGCCGAGGGTGGGCAGCACGGCATCGAAATCGCGCAAGGCGGCGCGGAGTTCGTCCGGGTCAAGCGGCAGGGTGCTGGCCCGCAGGGTCACGTCCCAGGTGGCACGGGCGGCGGTGACCACGGGTTCGGGCAGGGGCCGGGTGATAAGCAGGGTCTTCAAAACAGGCGTCCTCCATCGGAAACATCGTGGCCGGGGCCGATCAGCACGACCTCGCCATCGGCATCGGGCACACCCAGCACAAGGACTTCGGACATCAAGGGGCCGATCTGGCGGGGCGGGAAGTTGACCACGGCCAGCACTTGCCGGCCGACCAGTTCGCCGGGTGTATAGTGGCGGGTGATCTGGGCGGAAGAGCGTTTTTCGCCGATATCGCCGCCGAAATCGACCCAGAGCTTGATCGCGGGCTTGCGCGCCTGAGGAAAAGGTTCGGCGCGGGTGATGGTGCCGACACGGATGTCGACCTTTTGGAAATCGTCCCAGGTAATCATTTGCCGAGTTCCCTGCCCCGGTCGGCGGCGGCCTTGATCGCCTTTTTCAGGAGGGCCGGAAAGCCTGCGTCGGCGTCCATCAGCACCGCCAACGCCGCCGCCGTGGTGCCGCCAGGTGAGGTCACGTTGATGCGCAACTGCGCCGCCGTGTCGGGGGAACGGTGGGCAAGTTCCCCCGCACCGCAGACCGTGGCGCGGGCAAGCCGCATCGCGATGTCCTTCGGCAGCCCCTCGGCCTCACCCGCCGCTGCCATCGCCTCGATCAGGTGGAACACATAGGCCGGACCGGAGCCGGATACGGCGGTGACCGCGTCGATCTGGTGTTCGCCTTCCAGATCAACCACTTCGCCCACCGCCGCCATCAGCGTGCGGGCCAATGCCAGGTGATCGGCGGTGGTATCGGCGTTGCCGCAGAGCGCGGTGATGCCCCGGCCCACCATGGCGGGCGTGTTGGGCATGGTGCGAACGATGGGGGTCTGGGCGCCAAGCGTGGCGTTGAGCGTGGCCATCGTGGTGCCTGCGGCGATGGACACGAACAGCGTGCCGCCACCGCCAAGTGCCTGCAGGGCGGGGAGGGCCGCACCCATCATCTGCGGCTTGACCGCCAGCAGGGCAACGGCGGGGGATGGTGGCAGACCGTCGTTCAGGTGGACGCCGGACGCGCGAAGCCAGTCGGTGGGGTTTGGCTCGATCACCCAGACCGAGGTTGGGGGCACGCCGGCCTGAAGCCAGCCGGTCAGCAAAGCCGTGCCCATCTTGCCACAGCCCAACAGGACCATGCCCTTTGTCGCCACCCCGTCCAGTGTCATGCCGCCCCCTGTCATACCACCGCCAACCTAGCGCGGGTTGCGGGCCGGTGGAAGGCTTGCCGCCCTTGGCCTGTTGCGCCATGATCGCGCGCCATAGGGGGCCAATATGCGCAAGTTCCTGGTCGTGCTGGACGATACCCGCGAATGTCTGAACGCGATGCGGTTCGCCGCCTTGCGGGCCGCCCACACGGGGGGGGGCGTTACCATCCTGTCGGTGATCCCGCCCGAGGAATTCCAGCATTGGCTGGGGGTTGCAGACCTTATGCGCGCCGAGGCGCGGGAACGGATCGAGGCGCATTTCGAGGTGTTCGCCAAGTGGATGCGTGACAAGCAAGGGGTGAACCCCGAACTGGTGATCCGCGAGGGCGACCCGGTGGCGCAGATCCTGGGCCTGGTGCAGGAGGACCCGGCCATCGGGGTTCTGGTGCTGGGTGCGTCGGGGGAAAAGGCGGGACCGGGGCCGATCGTGACGGCGATGGTGCGGGCGGCGGCGACGCTGCCGATCCCGATCACCGTGGTGCCGGGGGAGATGTCGAAGGAGAGGTTGGAGGCGATCAGTTAGCGCAGGGTTAATGCGAGGTGTCGCCGAGCGGGTGGACCCATGGGCCAACCTGATGAAAACGCAATGGTTTGTCTGTATTCACCGCGTATGTGGTCTGTACAGCATCCGTATGTCATCCGTACATACAGTTGGCATTTCCGGGCTTGGGTCTGCCGCATCCTTGGCGGGGTTCAGGTTATCACCTGCAGGACCAGAACCACGATTGCAGGGGGTGTCACCCGACAATGATGACCTGGCCGGTGACCGCCCCCTCGACACTTTTCGCATAGGCCAAGCCGACGCGCCTTGATGAAACCGGGTCGTGTCCCGGGAACCACGCGCCATAGCGTTCAACAGATACGTCCAGCAGTCCCGGGCTTACGACATTGATCCGCAACCCACGGGGCATCTCTATCGCCGCTCCGACAACAAATCCGCCAAGCGCGCCATTCGCCGTGGCGGCCCCCGTGCCCATCCTGATCGGGTCGCGATCAAGGACGCCGCTTGTGAGCGTGAACGATCCCCCATCCCGAACCCTGGTCACGCCGGCGAGGACTAGATTGATCTGTCCCATGACCTTGTGGCGAAGACCGCGCATGAAGGTTTCTTCGGTGTAATCTTCCAATGGTGCGAAGTGCACCTCGCCGGCAGTCGATACAACCGCATCGACCGTACCGACTTTCGCGTACATGGCATCAACCGACTTGCGGTCCGACATGTCGACATGGAAATCGCCGCTTGAACGCCCAACCCTGATGAGGTCATGCCGCAGGCCCAACTCGCTGCAGACAACTTTGCCGATGTCTCCTTCGGCACCTACAACGATGATCTTCATGCCTTTTCCTCCGGAAGCTTAATTGCCCTGATCGCCCGGGATGGTTGCATCGCCGCTTCCAGCAAATCCGGCCTTCTCTCTTGCGTCACCCTCGCCGCCTCGTCCCGCCGCCACTTCGCGATGTCCCCGTGATGTCCTGACAACAGCACTGCAGGGATCGGGCGGTCGTTCCAGAGGGGGGGTCTGGTGTATTGGGGGTATTCGAGAAGGCCGGTGGAAAAGCTTTCCTCCTCGACCGAGGCGGCGTTGCCCAGAACACCCGGCAGCAGGCGCACGGTGGCATCCAGCAGCGCCATCGCGGCGATCTCTCCGCCGGTCATCACATAGTCGCCAAGGCTGATTTCCTCGACCGCGTGGTGGTCCAGCACGCGCTGATCGACGCCTTCGAAGCGGCCACACAGGAGTGTCAGGCCTTCCCCGGCCGCCAGTCTGCGGGCGGTGGCCTGGCGGAAGGGGGCGCCGCGGGGCGAGAGGTAGATCACCGGCCAGCGGGCGCGGTCGGGGTTGGCGCCGACCGCTGCTGCGGTCAGGGCGCGGTCGACCACGTCGGCGCGCAGGACCATGCCGGCACCGCCGCCGGCGGGGGTATCATCGACGTTGCGATGCTTGCCCTCGCCAAACCGGCGCAGGTCCAGCGCATCGAGACGCCAGAGGCCAAGGTCGAGGGCCTTGCCCGTCAAGCTTAGGGCGAGGGGGCCGGGGAAGGCGTCGGGGAAAAGGGTGACGACACGGGCCTGAAAGGCGCCCACGACGTTGGCATCGGCCATCAGGTCACGCGGGGTCAGGCTGGGGCGGACCGAGAGGCGGCCATGCGAGCGGGAGGGTTTGGTGTCTTCGGACATGGCGGGGTGATAGCCGCGTGGGGCCGGCAGGGGAAGCGGGAAAGGCGGTCAGAGGGTGGGTTCGACCCGCATCTGCGATTGGGCCAGAAGTGCGCGCAGCGGTTCCTCGGCGGCGGTGCCGGCCATGCGGGACAGGGCGGATTCCACCAGTGCCGCGCGTGGCAGGGCGGCGCGGACATCGTCATCCTCGGCCACCGATGCCACCGCGCGGGTGGCATACAGCGTCAGGATGTCGGCATCATCCGGCAAGGCGGCAAAGGCCGGGTCGACCGTCTCATGACCAAGGATTTCCATGCGCCGCCCGTCGGTTGCATGGAGTGCGAGGGCGGTCAGCAGGGTGCGGCTGGGGGCCGCGCCCTCGGCCCGTTCGACCAGCGCCTCGCGCAGGCGGGCGTCGTCGACCTGGGTGGCGATGGCGGTCAGGTGCTTGGCGATGGTGGCGGCGGGGGTGTCGGGGGGCAGGTCGTGGATGGGTTGCAGAAGGCGACCGGCCAGACGGGTGCCGTCAAGGATGTGCTGCGCGTCAGCAGAGGGAAAGGGCACGTCCTTGTCAAAGGATTTCAGGTGGTTGACAGCATCGTCAAGGAACGTATCCATCCCCGCCGTTTCGCGCGGATCGTGCAGCATCCGGGCCAGCGGAACCGCAGCCAGCGACAGGAACAGCGGCACCACAAGGGGCAGCGGCGGCAGGTAGCCGACGACGCCGCCAAGGCCACGACCTGCGCCAAAGCAGACGAGCACCACCACGACGGCCACCAGCACCTGCACCCCAGCACCGATCTGCACGGTTGTTTCGCGCCATGCGGCGGGGTCGCGGGGCCATTGGGCGGGGCGCATCACGATCTGCCAGGTGAGGAGGATCAGCGCAAAGGCGGGCACCACGCCCCAGCCGAAACCGCCAAGGCCGGCGATCACCGGGCCTGCATACAGCATCACCATCACAAGTTGCAAAAGTCGCGCGCGGTTCATCGGGTGCCCCTTATGTTGTAGGCCATGGTGCCGCATCACCCATGGCTAGTCCAGACCTTCCGGCGGGTCAGCCACGATGCGGCCTGTGGCGAGGTCCACCGTGGGCACAGTTGCCTTGGTGAAGGGCAACAGGAGGGTGCCGTCAGGCCCTGCCACCTCTAGAAGGTCACCAGCACCGTGGTTGTGGACGGCGCTGACGCGGCCAAGGAGTGCGCCGCCGGTATCGCGCACCTCAAGCCCGATCAGATCGGCATGGTAAAACTCATCATCACCCGCCGCTGGCAGGCGGTCGCGGGAGACCCAAAGCGTTGTTCCCTTGAGGGAATCTGCGTCCTCTTTGGTGGCCACGCCCGACAGGCGCGCACCAAGGCCGCCCGCGACGGGGCGGGTGAGTTTGACCTTGAAGCTGCGGCTGCCGTCCTCGGTGAAGAGGGGGCCGTAGGTGGCGATGGCGGCGGGATCGGCGCAGAAGCTTTTCAGCCGCACCTCGCCCGCGACGCCAAAGGCGCCGCCGATGGCGCCGACACAGATGCGGTTGTCAGCCGGCATGGTAGGTTCCCGAAACGGCCTTTCGACCGGGTTTTGCCCGATGCACAGGTGATGCACAGTCGATGCACAGCCCATGCATATCGCAGATGCAACAATCCCGCACCCCCTGCGGCCACGCAAACGCGCGCCGCAAGGGGGGCCGGATGCGCCCTTGTCACTCGGCTGCAGGGGCCTCGGCGCGGGCGGCGCGCTTGGCGGCGCGTTCGGCCATGGTCTTGCCGGGGACGGCGGCCTTGGGGTTCGAGCGGACCTTCTTGGCCATCACGCCGGCCGATTCCAGAAAGCGCGCGATGCGGTCGGTCGGCTGTGCGCCAAGGCCCAGCCAATGCTTGACGCGGTCCATGTCCATCTTGACGCGGCCCTCGTCATCCTTGGCCAAGAGGGGGTCATAGGTGCCCAGCTTTTCCAGAAAGCGCCCGTCGCGGGGCATGCGGCTGTCGGTGGCGACGATTGCGTAGTGCGGGCGCTTTTTGGTGCCGCCGCGTGCGAGCCGGATCTTCATTGCCATGTCAGTTCTCCTTTGGATGGCGTTGCCGGGGATATCCCCGTCATTTCTGCAGTTTCTCGTGATGCCTGATGACTTCACTGATGATGAAGGTCAGGAATTTCTTGGCCAGATCAGGGTCCAGATTGGCCTCTTTCGACAGCTGATCCAGCCGCGCCATCTGCCGCGCCTCGCGTGCTGGGTCCGACGGCGGCAGATCATGTTCGGCCTTCAGGCGGCCCACAGCTTGGGTCTGCTTGAACCGTTCGGCCAGCGTGTAGACAAGGATCGCATCCAGCCGGTCAATGGCATCGCGGTGTTCGCGCAGCAGCGCTTCGGCACGGGTAGCGGCGTCGGTCATTCTGCGATCTCCGGCTGGTGGCGAAATGTCAGTGTGGGCTCATCGTCAAATGGATGGATGGCCGCCGGATCGATCACCGCCCCCATCCGCGCGCACAACCGGTGCGACCGGAGATTGTCAGGATCGGTATAGCTGACAGCGGTGCGGTAGGCCGTGGTCGCAAAAAACCAGTCGCGCGCGGCCATGGCTGCCTCATAGGCGATGCCCTGGCCTTCATCGGCCGCGTCCCACAGGCTCCAGCCCAGTTCCGGTTCAGGGTGGGTATCCGGAAAGAATGGCCCGATCCCGCCAATCCCCTGATCCGATCCTTTCCGCGTCACGGTAAACAGGCTGAACCCATGCTTGGCCCATTGCGCCAGGAGGCCGTCGAATTCCACCGCCGTCTGCTCCGGCGTCCACGGCCCACCCATCAGATGCGACCGGGGTGAGGCCCAGAAGGCCGCACAAGCCGCAAGATCGCCACCATGCGGCTTGCGCAGGATCAAACGTTCCGTGGCAAGCACAGTCATGCCAGCCCCCGCAAATCATGCCGGATCACCACATCCGTGGCATCCTGCCCCGGCAGATCGGGGTCAATCACGCCCCCCAATCGCAGGCCAAGTGCGATGGACCGCACATTGCCCGGATCGATGTAATTGACCAGCCTGTCCCAACCAAAGGCCGTGCGCGCCCAAGACATCACCGCCCGCGCACCCTCAGCCGCAATCCCGCGCCCTTCGGCTTCGGGCACTACGAACCAGCCCAATTCCGGCTCCGGGTAATCCGTCGGGTGATAAATCCCCACCTCACCCACGTAAGCCCCGTCCATATCCACCGAAAACGGCCCATAGCCCATCAAAGGCCACTGGCCCACCTCGGACGCAAAAATGCGCCACGCCGTTTCCCGTTCATGCGGCCCGCCCTCCCAGACCGACCTGTCAGACGCATAGAATGCGGCACGGAGACCGAAGTCGCCCAGCACGGGCATCCGCAGCGTCAACCGTTCGGTGTGCAGCGTCGGGGCGATCATGCCGCCACCCCGCCCGTAAACTGATACATCGATCCGTGCTCAAACCACTCCGGTTGCCGCCCTGCGATGACACTGCCGCCCAAACGCCGCGCAATCGCATGCGACGCCGCATTGTCGCGATGCACCGCAGCAATCGCTCCGCGCAGACCCAATGCGCCAAACGCCCAATCCCGGATGGCAATGGCCCCTTCGGTCGCCAGCCCCCGGCCCTCGGCTGCGTCCGTCCACAGCGACCAGGTCAGTTCAACCTCGCCTCCGTCATCCCACTGCATCGGCCCGAAATGGCCAAGCGGTTGGCCAGTGCTGCGGTCTTGGGCAATCAGGCGACCAAAGCCGCGCATCATCCAATGACCAAAGAACGACGCAAACTGCTCCGCCGCCTGATGCGGCTTTTTCGGCCCGCCCGTAAACGCCGTGCGCGCTGACTGCCGATAATCCCGGAATGCAGGCCAATCCCCGGCCTGCGGCCCACGCAAGATCAACCGTTCCGTCTCAAGAACCGGCAGGCCAATCAGTTGCGGGCGCGCAGTCGTCATCATTTTTTGCGCATCAACCCCGACAGCCCCGCAGGCAGGGTCAGCCCCTTGGGCATCCCCATCCCCGGCATCCCGCCACGCATCGCCTTTGCCGCCTCTTCCAACTGTGCGGGGTCCATCTTCGACGGGTCCGGCAAGCCGCCTTTCCCCATCATCGCCTTCATCGCCTGTTTCATCATGCCGCCCTTGCCCATGGACTTCATCATGTCGGCCATCTGGCGGTGCTGTTTGATCAGTTTGTTCAGGTCCGACACATCCAGACCCGCCCCTGCAGCGATCCGCTTTTTCCGGCTGGCCGCCAGAATATCCGGGTTCGCGCGTTCCTTCTTGGTCATCGAATTGACCAATGCGATCTGGCGCTTGATCATGCGGTCGTCAAAGCCTGCATCGGCTGCAGCCTTCTGCATCTTGCCCATGCCCGGCATCATCCCCATGACGCCCTGCATGCCGCCCATCTTCAGCATCTGTTCCATCTGCGCTTTCAGGTCGTTCATATTGAACAACCCCTTGGCAAAGCGTTTGGCCATCCGTTCGGCCTGTTCCGCCTCGAACGTCTCGCGCGCGCGTTCCACCAAAGCGACGATATCGCCCATGCCAAGGATACGGCCTGCGACGCGTTCCGCCTCGAACGTCTCCAGCGCGTCCATCTTTTCGCCAAGACCCACGAACCGGATCGGCTTGCCCGTCACCGCCCGCATCGACAGCGCAGCACCCCCGCGCCCGTCGCCATCCATCCGCGTCAGGACAACGCCCGTGATGCCCAGCTTGCCGTCAAACTCGGTCGCCACGTTCACCGCGTCCTGCCCGGTCAGGCCATCGACCACCAGCAGCGTCTCGCGCGGGCCTGCGATATCACGCACGGCCTGCACTTCATCCATCAGCACGTCGTCGATGTGCAGCCGCCCTGCGGTATCCAGCATCAGCACATCATAGCCGCCAAGGCTGGCTTGCGTTTTCGCCCGCTTGGCGATCTGCACCGCCGTCTCGCCCTTCACGATGGGCAGGCTGTCCACCCCCACCTGCGCCGCGAGGATCTGCAACTGCTCCATCGCCGCCGGGCGGTTGGTATCAAGACTGGCCAGCAGCACCCGCTTGCCATTCCGCTCCTTC
>JBBQXK010000019.1:0-65564 GCA_038209775.1 Rhodobacterales bacterium
GGCGGGAACCGCAGCAGCCGTGGAGGCGTGAGTTTCCCGAGAGCCTGAGTTTATCAGGTGGTCGCCAGATACCTGGACCAGGATCCAGGCAGAGCCAGCTCCCTCGGAGATGCTTATCGGCCACTGGAAAATGGCCCCACACGCGCAGAGCAGAACCCGCCAGCCCTGAAGATAGGGCGTTGTGGGTTCAGGTACAAGCGGTTGCTCGACCCCGCGCGTTGCGGGGGGCTTGTGTTTTGTTCACCTTTGGTTCATCTTTTACGCATGATGTCCCCGCCCGATCCCCAAGTGATGACACCGCCAGCCCTTCCCGGACAGCGTCTGGCGCGGGGGGTTGCGCGGCACCTTGCGTCGCATGGCTATGCCTGCGTCGAAGAGATGGTGCTGGCCACGGGTCTGCGGGTGGACGTGATGGCGTTGGGGCCGAAGGGTGAGTTGTGGGTGGTCGAGTGCAAGTCGGGCCGCGCGGATTTCCGCAGTGACCGCAAGTGGCAGGGGTATCTCGAGTTCTGCGACAGGTTCTTCTGGGCTGTCGATGCCGATTTCCCGACGGACCTTCTGCCCGAGGGGACCGGCCTGATGCTGGCCGATGGTTATGACGCCGAGATTTTGCGGATGGGGCCCGAGACGCCGCTTGCGGGCGCGCGGCGGAAAGCGATGCTGGTGCGTTTTGCCCGCCATGCGGCGGGGCGGCTGATGGGCGCGCGCGATCCGGCGTTCAGCGCCGCGTGGGTTTGACCGGGGATTTTGCGGGCGACTTCGCTGCCATCGCGCGGGCGGCCTTGGCCGCTGTCAGCAGTTCCTCGGCGATCTCTTCCGCCTCTTCCGGTTCAAAATCCAGGGGCAGGTCAAGGCCGTTGTCCGCCTCGACATAGATCCGCACCATGCCCTGGCTGGTCGGCCCGATCTGCAGGTTCGCCGCGACGTCGCTTTGCTTGTCGATGCCCATGATGCCTCCGGTTTCGCTGTTGTCGGGGTAGCGTTACAGGGGGGCGGGGTGCAAGCGGGAATTGCTTGACGATATCGGGCATTCCCGGTTTTCCCTGCGGCCCGGACCGGCATATAGCGGTAGTGACGGCGTTGATCCGGGTACAGCAGTTGATGACCGGGCCTGCGATGCCGGTGGACCTGTCCCCGCTTGGCCCATGGGACGCAGGCTTGGTCATCACGCGGCATGCCGGGCCTTGTGCCGATGACATCGGCTGTGATCCCTGTTGCGAGGTGCCGGTGGCGCGCGTTGTTGCGGATTTCCTGGGCGCGCACGCCGGTTTTATGCGCGCAACGGCTTTGCCCTGACCCATGCGCACCCCACGCGCAGCTTTGGTCAGGACGTGGTGGCACAGGTCTGGCAACGCGCGCTCTGATCTTGCAATGCGCGGGTGCGGGGGGTATGGACGCGTCAAGTGCCGACATAGCTCAGTTGGTTAGAGCGCTAGATTGTGGATCTAGAGGTCCCCCGTTCAAGCCGGGGTGTCGGTACCATCCCCTTGATGCCACGACCGGGACCGTTCACGGTCGTGGTCCCGTGATGCCCGCAAGGATGACCGATGGCCAACGCCCTTATGCTGATGATCGCCCGCACCATCGCCGCTGAAATCGCGGCCACGCCCGCACAGGTGGCGGCTGCGGCGGCGCTGTTGGATGAAGGGGCGACGGTGCCCTTTGTCGCACGCTATCGCAAAGAGGCGACGGGGGGCTTGGATGACACCCAGTTGCGCAAACTGGCTGAGCGGCTGGTGTACCTGCGCGAGTTGGAGGGACGGCGGGCGGCGGTGAAGGCGTCGATTGCCGAGCAGGGCAAGATGACGCCGGCGCTGGAGGCGGGCCTTGCGGCGGCACTGACCAAGGCCGAGGTCGAGGACATCTATCTGCCCTACAAACCCAAGCGGCGCACCCGCGCGATGATCGCGCGGGAAAACGGGCTTGGGCCGCTGGCCGAGGCATTGCTGGCGAACCGGGGGGCTGATCCGGTGGCGCTGGCCGCGCCGTTCGTGACCGGGGCGGTGGTTGATGTGAAGGCGGCGCTGGAGGGCGCGCGGGACATTCTGGCCGAGGGGCTGTCCGAGGATGCGGGGCTGTTGGGCCGGTTGCGGGCGCATATGAAATCGGTCGCGCGGCTGTCCGCACGGGTGGTGGCGGGGAAAGAGGCCGAGGGGGCGAAGTTTTCGGACTATTTCGCGCATGACGAACCATGGGCCAGTGCCCCCAGCCACCGCGTGCTGGCGATGCTGCGGGGGCAGAACGAGGGGGTTCTGACGGTCGATCTGGCGGTGGACGCCGATGCGCCCAAGGGCGACAGCCCGGCGGAGCGGATGTGTGCGGCGGCGCTGTCGGCCACCGCGCGGGATGTCTGGCTGCGCGAGGCCGCTGCATGGGCCTGGCGGGTCAAGCTGCGCACGTCGCTGACGCTGGATTTGATGGCCGAGGCGCGCGAGCGGGCGGATGCCGAGGCGATCCGGGTGTTTGCGCGGAATTTGAAGGACTTGCTTCTGGCGGCGCCGGCCGGCGGACGGGCCACGATGGGGCTTGATCCGGGCATCCGTACCGGCGTCAAGGCGGCGGTGGTCGATGCGACGGGCAAGGTGCTGGCGACCGAGACGGTCTATCCGTTCCAGCCGAAGAACGATCTGCGGGGGGCACAGGCGGCATTGGCGGCGCTGATCGTGCGGCACGGGGTGCGGCTGATCGCCATCGGCAATGGCACGGCCAGCCGCGAGACCGAGCGGATGGTGGCGGATATTCTGGCGTTGTTGCCGGGGGAGAAGCCCCTGAAAGTGATCGTGTCCGAGGCGGGGGCGTCGGTTTACTCCGCGTCGGAACTGGCGGCGCGCGAGTTTCCGGGGATGGACGTGTCGCTGCGCGGCGCTGTTTCCATTGCGCGGCGGTTGCAGGACCCGCTGGCGGAACTGGTGAAGATTGAACCGAAAGCCATCGGCGTCGGCCAGTACCAGCATGACGTGGACCAGCACCGCTTGGGGCGCTCGCTGGAGGCGGTCGTTGAGGACGCGGTGAATGCGGTGGGGGTCGATCTGAACACCGCATCGGCCCCCCTTCTGGCGCGGGTGTAGGGGGTGGGGCCGGGGCTGGCCGAGGCCATTGTGGCGCACCGCGATGCGAACGGGCCATTCGTATCACGCCGGGATTTGCTGAAGGTGGCACGTCTGGGGCCGAAGGCGTTCGAACAGGCGGCGGGGTTTTTGCGGGTGACGGGCGGCAAGGAACCGCTGGATGCGTCATCGGTTCACCCCGAAGCCTATGATCTGGCGCGCCGGATCGTCGCGGCTTGCGGGCGCGATATCCGCGGTCTGATGGCCGATCCGTCGGTGCTGAAGGGCGTCGAGCCGCGCGATTTCGTGGATGCAAGGTTCGGGTTGCCGACGGTCAAGGACATCCTTTTGGAACTGGAAAAGCCGGGGCGCGACCCCCGGCCTTCGTTCAGGACAGCGACGTTTGCGGATGGGGTCAATGACCTGAAGGACCTGGTGCCGGGGATGGTGCTGGAGGGGACGGTAACGAACGTGGCGGCATTCGGCGCATTCGTCGATATCGGCGTGCATCAGGACGGGCTGGTGCATGTCAGCCAGTTATCCGACAGTTTTGTGAAAGACCCGCATGCGGTGGTCAAGGCCGGGGATGTCGTCAAGGTGCGGGTGGTCGAGGTGGATGTGGCAAGGAAGCGCATTGGCCTCACGATGAAATCCGACAGTGCGGGGGCGCGCGAGGCGGTGCGCGAACGCGGGGCACCGCCGCCGAAGGTGCCGACGCGGGGTCCGACCTCTGCCGGGCCTGTCGCGGGTGGCAATGCCTTTGCCGATGCGCTGAAGGGCAAGTTCAACCGGACCTGACAAGCGGTGGCATTGACCCCAGGGATGTCCGCCCGGGGACGGGCGCGACCCTTTGGGCGCGGACCCCCGGCCTGGTCCCGGACAGCGATCCCCCTAGCGAGGTGCCTCAGCGCAGCGCGGTCATGGCATAAGCCTTGCTTGCTGTAGCCTGGAGCCGCGATGAACCATTACCACGAATTCACCCCGATCTTGCGCTTGCCGTTGTAGACATCAACCGAACGATCCGAGGTGGGCACCCAAGTTTCGCAAACTTCCTGCCCTTCATCCAGGTCTTTCCAGACCCGACAGAACTTGTCACCTTCAATTGTCCAAGTACCCACTATCGAGATCTTGTTGCCCGCGTCGGTGACCGCGCTCCCTTTGCCGTTGCCGTTCGCAGACAATTTCAGCGTTCCCTCATAGCCTTGGCCAGCCCCTCCAAGCTTCAAGGTGATGCCCTTGCCGGTCAAGTCAGTCAACTGGGCGCCAGTCAGGCCTTTCTGCGCAAGCGCGCCGGACGGCGCACCAAGAAGCAAAACGATACTTGCAGCCTTGAACAGTGATTTGATCATGAATGGTTCCGTTTTTGTGCTCGCCGAATTCAGATAGGGATATGAAACCTGCGTACGGCGCCCGTCAAGTATTCGAGTTCCGGTTGTATGCTGCGAAGATAAGCCGTCACGCCGCCGAGCCGCCCACCGTCAGCCCGCCGATCAGCAGCGTCGGTTGCCCCACCCCCACCGGCACCCATTGCCCGCCCTTGCCGCAATTGCCGATGCCTGGGTCAAGTGCGAGATCGTTGCCAATGGCGCGGATCTGTTTCAGCGCGGTGGCCCCGTCGCCGATCAGCGTGGCCCCCCGGACGGGTGCGCCGATCACGCCGTTCCTGACGCGGTAGGCCTCGGTGCAACTGAACACGAACTTGCCGTTGGTGATGTCGACCTGTCCGCCGCCGAACCCCACGGCATAGATGCCGTCCTTGAGGCTGGCCACGATGCCGTCAGGCTGGTCGGTTCCGGCAAGCATGTAGGTATTGGTCATCCGCGGCATCGGGATATGCGCGAAACTTTCGCGCCGGCCGTTGCCGGTGGGGGCCACGCCCATCAACCGCGCGTTCTGGCGGTCTTGCATGTAGCTGACCAGAACGCCGTCCTCGATCAGGACGTTGCGGGCAGAAGGCGTGCCCTCGTCATCGACCGACAGCGATCCGCGCCGGTCGGGGATGGTGCCATCGTCCAGCACCGTGACCCCCCGCGCCGCGATCTGTTTGCCCATCAGGCCCGCGAAGGCCGAGGTTTCCTTGCGGTTGAAGTCGCCCTCAAGCCCGTGGCCGATAGCCTCGTGCAACAATATCCCCGGCCAGCCGGGGCCAAGGACCACGTCCATCATCCCCGCAGGCGCAGGTTCGGCGCGCAGGTTCACCAGCGCAATCCGCAGCGCCTCGCGCGCAGTGGCCTGCCAGTTGGCGGGGTCCATCAGGCGGGCCAGACCATGCCGACCGCCGCCGCCGTGGTTGCCGGATTCGCGCCGTCCGCCCTCTTCCACGATGCACGAGATGCCAAGCCGGGCCATCGGGCGGATGTCGGTCAGGCGCGCGCCATCGGGGCGCAGGATTTCAACCTCTTGATAGCTGGCCGAGATATTCGCCGACACCTGCACGATGCGCGGGTCCTGTGCGCGCAGCCAGGCGTCGATTTCGCGCAAGGTGTCGATCTTGGCGGCAAAGGTCGCCTCCAGCATCGGGTCGGCGTCGCTGTAAAGACGCGCGTTGGTGCCCTTGGGGGCCGGTGCCATCACGCCGCCGCCGTCGCCCACCGCCAGCCGCGCGGTGGCGGCAGCGCGGGTCAGGGCGCGTTCGCTGATCTCGGTCGAATGGGCATAGCCCGCAACTTCGCCCCGCACTGCGCGCAGGCCGAACCCTTCGGAGGCGTCATAGCTGGCCTGTTTCACCCGCCCGTCGTCCAGCACCAGCCCCTCGGACCGCCGCCGTTCCAGAAACAGCTCGCCGTCATCGGCGCCCGCCGTGGCCGTCTGCAGCACCTTCAGGGCGGCGGCTTCGTCCAGATGCGTCTCGAAAGGGCGGAAAGGGGCCTCGGACATGGGGGCAGATCCTTGAAACAGGGCTGGGCGTCTTATTGCCGCAACCGGAACACTTGTCCGGATGACGCTAATATGGTTTTACGTCTGGGAGAAACAACGGGATTCTGGGTGACCACACCCGGATGTGCCCGGCACGGGGCCAAGTGGTGGCCGTGACCAAGCAACGGGAACCGAACATGCGCTTGACCAGCCACCCCCTTATCGCCCCTGCCCTGGCCACCGTGGCGGGTCTGGCCGCTGCCGGTGCGGCACTGGCGCAGGATCTGCCCGTCGTGGGCAGGCCCATCGATGGCGGCATGGGCTTCCAGCCTGCCGCGACCAAGATCGCGGTCGACGTGCAATGGCTGGATCACATGCTGTTGATCATCATCACCGGCATCACGGTGTTCGTGACGGCACTGCTGATCTGGGTCGTCATCCGTTACAACCACAAGCGCAATCCGACGCCCGCGACCTTTACCCACAACTCGCCGCTGGAAGTGGCATGGACGGTCATCCCGATCCTGATCCTGCTGTTCATCGGCGCCTTCTCGCTGCCGGTCCTGTTCGAGGAGCAGGAGATCCCGACGGCCGAGGTCACCATCAAGGCCACCGGACACCAATGGTACTGGGGCTATGAATATGTTGACGAGGGCGTGTCGTTCGACAGCTTCCTGGTCGACGGCTCGACCAAGGTTGATGCTCTGGGGGCGGACCAGCCGATGGGCACACCCGAGGTCTTGGACGACATCGCGGTGATGAAGCTTGAGGCGCTGGGCTATACCCGCGAGGACTTCCTCTTGGCGACCGATACCGCTGTGGTCATTCCGGTGGGCAAGAACGTGGTGGTGCAGGTGACCGGGGCGGACGTGATCCATGCCTGGGCTGTGCCCGCGTTCGGGGTCATGCATTCGGCGGTGCCGGGGCGACTGGGGTCGCTGTGGTTCAATGCGGAGCGGGAAGGGGTGTATTACGGCCAGTGCACCGCGCTGTGCGGCAAGAGCCACGCCTACATGCCGATCACCGTCAAGGTGGTGTCCGAGGCGGCCTATGCCAAATGGCTGGTCGCGGCCAAGGCCGGGAACGTGCAACTGACCCGCGAAATGCTGACGGCCGATGCCGGAACCGCTGCGGCGTCGGTCACCGTGGCCGCCAACGACTGATCGCGCTGGCCTGAGACGGCCCCGCTTCGGGACCGTCCGCCACGGCCTCCGACCCAAGGAATGCGATGTGACTGATCTGCGAGCGAACGATCTGGGTGAACCGGTGGCGGGCGAGGCCCGTTTTGGTGACTATGTCGCGCTGATGAAGCCGCGTGTGATGTCGCTGGTGGTGTTCACGGCACTGGTCGGTCTCTTGGTGGCGCCGGTAGGTTTGCATCCGGTCGAGGGGTTTGCGGCGATCCTGTTCATCGCACTGGGGGCAGGTGCCTCGGGGGCGTTGAACATGTGGTATGATGCCGACATCGACGCGGTGATGAAGCGCACGCGCAACCGGCCGCTGCCGGGGGGGCGTGTGGCCCCGGGCGAGGCGCTGGGGATCGGCCTTGCGCTGTCGGGCATTTCCATCGTGATGCTGGGGCTTGCGACCAACTTTGCCGCCGCCGGGCTGCTGGCCTTCACGATTTTCTTCTACGCCGTGGTCTATTCGGTGTGGCTGAAACGCTCGACCCCCCAGAACATCGTGATCGGCGGTGCGGCGGGGGACCTTTCCGCCGCTGATCGGCTGGGTCTGTGTGACGGGGTCAGTCAGTGTCGAGGCTTGTCTGATGTTCGCGCTGATCTTCATGTGGACGCCGCCGCATTTCTGGGCCTTGGCGCTGTTCATGAAGGAAGATTACCACACCGCCGGCGTGCCGATGCTGACCGTCACCCACGGGCGCAAGTCGACGCGGGCGCATATTCTGGCCTATACGGTGCTGTTGTTGCCGGTGTCGGTGTGGTCGGCCCTGTCGGGGATCGGCGGGCCGTTCACGCTGGCCGTGTCGCTGGCGCTGAACGCGGTGTTCCTGCTGGGGGCATGGCGCATCTGGCAGCGGGACGAAGCGATGGCCGAGGCTGATGGCTATGCCACCGAGAAAAAGGTGTTCCGCTTTTCGCTGTGGTATCTTTTCGCGCATTTCGGGGCCTTCCTGGTGGAAGCGGTCCTGAAGGGCGCCGGTTTTGGGGGTTGGTAGGATGGCTATCCGGGTCGAGCATGAGGTTCACCACCGCCGCTTTGGCCGCAACCTGGGGGTTGGGCTGTTGCTGGCGGGGTTCGTGGGCGTGGTCTTTGCGCTGACCGTGGTCAAGGTCACGCGCGGCGATCCGATGCAGGCCTATGACCACGTGATCCGGCCCGAGTTGACGGTCGAGGGAGCGCCCAAGCCATGACGCCGCAATCAAGGACCGCGCTGCAACTGGTGGCCGTCGCGGTGACGATGGCGTCGCTGTCGTTTGCCGCCGTGCCGTTCTATCGCTGGTTCTGTCAGGTCACGGGGTTCGCGGGCACCACATCTGTGGCAACTGAGGCACCGGGGCAAATCCTTGAACGCACCATGAAAATCCGCTTTGACGCCTCGCTTGAGGGTGGCATGCCCTGGACCTTCCGCCCGATGCAACGCGACATGACGGTGCGTGTGGGCGAGACCGGGCTGGCGTTCTATGAGGCGCACAACCCGACCGACCGGGTGGTCGCGGGAACTGCCGCGTTCAACGTGATGCCGGATGCGGCCGGCGGCTATTTCAGCAAGATCGCCTGTTTCTGCTTTACCGAACAGGTGCTGCAACCCGGCGAGACGGTGCAGATGCCGGTTACCTTCTTTGTCGATCCGTCGATGATGGACGATCCCGAAGGCAAGTTTGTGCGCGAGATCACACTCAGCTATACGTTCTACGAGACCGCGCTGCCCGAAGAGGCCGCCGCCCTGGCCGTGCCGAAATCCGGCGCGGTGAACTGACAAAACACGAGGGATACGTCACGATGGCCAATGCCAAGAACCACGACTACCACATCCTGCCACCGTCGATCTGGCCGTTCATGGGGTCGGTTTCGGCGCTGGTCATGCTGGTTGGCGGCGTCCTGTGGATTTCGCCGAATGTCGAGAACAACCAGCCCTATGTGTTCCTGATCGGGCTTCTCGGCGTTCTGTATGTGATGTTCGCATGGTGGTCCGAGGTCGTTCACGAATCCCAGGCGGGTGACCATACGCCGGTGGTGGCGATCGGCCTGCGCTATGGCTTCATCATGTTCATCCTGTCCGAGATCATGTTCTTTGCGGCATGGTTCTGGACCTTCTTCAAGCACGCGATGTACCCGATGAACCCCGACGGCACGAGCCCGATGGTGGATGGCATCTGGCCCCCCGCCGGGATCGAGACGTTCGACCCCTGGCACCTGCCGCTGATCAACACGCTGATCCTGCTGTGTTCGGGCGCCGCTGCCACATGGGCACACCATGCGCTGGTGCACGAGAACAACCGCAAGGACATGCGCGACGGGCTGATCCTGGCGGTGGCGCTGGGGCTGCTTTTCACCGCGTTCCAGGTATATGAATACAGCCACGCGGCGTTCGGTTTTTCGGGCAATATCTATGGTGCGACGTTCTTCATGGCGACCGGGTTCCACGGGTTCCATGTACTGATCGGCACGATATTCCTGTTCGTCTGCCTGTTGCGCGTGCTGCGCGGCCATTTCACCCCCGAGCGCCATATCGGGTTCGAAGCGGCGGCGTGGTACTGGCACTTTGTCGATGTGGTCTGGCTGTTCCTGTTCGCGGCGGTCTACGTCTGGGGGCAGTGATCCTGACAAGGGCATTCCGGCGCGGCGCGGACCCTTGGTGTCCGCGTCCTGCATTTAAGGGCAGCAGACGATGACCCGTCGGATGATCCTGCCGGTGCTGTTCGGCCTGCTCGGGGCCGCGGTGCTGGTGGCACTGGGCGTCTGGCAGTTGCAGCGTCTGGCGTGGAAAGAGGGTATTCTGGCCGACATCGCGCAGCGGATGCAGTCGGCCCCGGTGGCGGTGCCTGCCGTGGCCGATCCGGTGATCGACCGGTTTCTGCCCGTCACCGCAACCGGCGATTTCACCGGAGAGGCGCTGGATGTGCTGGTCAGCCGGCGTGAGATTGGCGCGGGATATCGGGTGATCGCGGTGTTCGTGACCGGGGGCCGTCGCATTCTGGTGGACCGGGGGTTCGTGGTGGACGAGGCGCGCGGCACAGGGCATGCGGCCACGGGTGCGGTGAGCGTGACCGGCAACCTGCACTGGCCGGATGAGATCGACAGCTATACCCCCGCCCCGGATACCAAGACCGGCGTCTGGTTTGCCCGCGACGTCCCGATGCTGTCGGCGGCGCTGGGGACCGAGCCGGTGCTGATCATCGCGCGCAGCAACACCGGCGACGGGATCGAGGCGATGCCGGTGGGCGATGCGGGCATCCCCAACAACCACCTCGGCTATGCGATCCAGTGGTTTTTGCTGGCGGTGGTCTGGCTGGGGATGACAGCGCTTTACCTCTGGCGTATCAGGCGCAAGGCGGTTTGAGGGAACGCATGCAATACGTCTCGACCCGGGGGCAGGCCCCGACACTGACATTCAGCCAAGCGATGATGACCGGCCTTGCGCGCGACGGCGGCCTCTATGTGCCCGCCGCCGTGCCGCAGATGACCCATGACGACATCGCGGCACTGGCGGGGCAGCCGTATGAGGCCGTGGCGTTCCGCGTGATGTGGCCGTTCCTGGGCGGGGCGTTTGACGAGGATGAGTTCCGGCGGCTGATTGCCGCTGCGTACCGGGGGTTCGGCCATCCGGCACGGGCGCCGCTGAAACAACTGGGCCCAAACCATTTCCTGATGGAGTTGTTCCACGGCCCGACGCTGGCCTTCAAGGATTTCGCCATGCAGATCATCGGCCAGATGATGCAGGCAACGCTGGGGAAATCCGGCCAGCGGATCACCATCGTCGGGGCCACATCGGGCGACACCGGAAGTGCCGCGATGGAGGCGTTCCGGGGGCTATCGAACGTCGACCTGTTCATCCTGTACCCGCATGGCCGCGTCAGCGAGGTGCAGCGGCGGCAGATGACCACTCCGGTTGAGGCCAATGTGCATGCGCTGGCGGTGGACGGGGATTTCGACACCTGTCAGGCGCTGGTCAAGGACATGTTCAATGACCTGGCGTTTCGTGACGGCGTGCGGCTGGCGGGGGTGAACAGCATCAACTGGGCGCGGGTTCTGGCGCAGGTGGTTTATTACTTCCATGCGGCGACCGCGTTGGGCGCGCCGCACCGGATGGTGGATTTCTGCGTACCCACGGGCAATTTCGGCGACATCTATGCGGGCCACATCGCCCGCGCCATGGGCCTGCCCATCGGGCGGCTGGTGATTGCGACGAACCACAACGACATTCTCGACCGGGCGCTGAAGTCGGGCGACTATGCGACGCAAGGCGTCACACCCTCGATCAGCCCGTCGATGGACATTCAGGTATCGTCGAACTTTGAACGCGCGCTGTTCGATGCGCTGGACCGCGACGGGGCGGCGGTGTCGGCGTTGATGGCGGACCTCAAGGCCGGCGGTTTCCGCATCCCGCAGGGTGCCTTGCAGGCGTTGCGGGAACGCTTCGCCTCTGGCCGGGCGTCCGAGATGGAGACGCAGGCAACCATCGCCCGGGTCCGCGCATCGACAGGGGAACTGCTGTGCCCCCACACCGCCGTGGGCGTGAAGGTGGCCGAAGAGATGGCGGGTGAGCATCCGATGGTCACCCTTGCCACCGCCCATCCCGCCAAGTTCCCCGATGCGGTCGAGCAGGCCAGCGGCCTGCGCCCGCCTCTGCCGCCCCGGATGGCCGACCTTTATGACCGCGCCGAACGCCTGACCCGGGTGCCGGGCGATCTGGCCACAATCCAGTCCCTTGTCCGCGAAAGGATCGCCCATTGACTGCCCGTGTCACCACCCTTGCCAACGGCCTGCGCATCGTTTCCGAACACATGCCGGGCCTGCAATCGGCATCCGTCGGCCTGTGGGTCTGTGCGGGCGGCCGGCACGAGCGGGCGGACCAGAACGGCGTGGCGCATTTTCTGGAACACATGGCGTTCAAGGGCACTCAGCGGCGCACGTCATTGCAGATTGCCGAGGAGATTGAGGATGTGGGCGGTTACATCAACGCCTATACGTCCAAGGAAATGACCGCCTACTATGCCCGCGTGTTGTCGGGCGATGTGGCGCTGGCGCTGGATGTGATATCCGACATCGTGCTGAACCCGGTGTTCAACGAGGGCGACATCGAGACCGAACGCCATGTGATCCTGCAGGAAATCGGGCAGGCGCTGGATACGCCCGACGACATCATCTTTGACTGGCTGCAAGAGGCATCCTATCCCGACCAGCCCTTTGGCCGCACCATTCTGGGCCCGTCCGAGCGGGTCGAGGCGTTCGGTGCCGCCGACCTGCGCCGGTTCGTGGCGTCGCACTATGGCCCCGACCGGATGATCCTGTCGGCCGCCGGCGGGGTGGATCATGACCTGATCGTCGAACAGGCCGTCGGCATCTTCGGCGGGCTGGCGCCCGCCGGTGTCGCGTCTTTGGTGCCCGCCCGCTTTGCCGGGTCGGAACGGCGCGAGGTCAAGGAACTGGAGCAGGCGCATTTTGCGCTGTCATTGCTGGCCCCGGGGTATCGTGACGAAGGCGTCTATGCGGCACAGGTCTATGCCATGGTGATGGGCGGCGGCATGTCGAGCCGCCTGTTCCAGAAAGTGCGCGAGGAACGGGGTCTGTGCTATTCGATCTTTGCCCAGTCGGCGGCGTATGAAGATACCGGGTCGGTCACGATCTATGCGGGCACCTCGGGTGACGAGATCGGTGAGTTGACTGACCTGACCGTGGCGGAACTGAAACGCAGTGCCG
Organism: Rhodobacterales bacterium; assembly: GCA_038209775.1. GTDB lineage: Bacteria > Pseudomonadota > Alphaproteobacteria > Rhodobacterales > Rhodobacteraceae > JBBQXK01. The sequence goes on from JBBQXK010000019.1 coordinate 12,786, forward strand.
GGGATATTGGTGAGGCCGAGGTGGCCCGCGCCCGGGCGCAACTGAAGGCCGGGCTTCTGATGGGGCTGGAAAGCCCCTCATCGCGGTCCGAGCGGTTGGCGCGGCTGTTGTCGATCTGGGGCCGGGTGCCCGATGTGACCGAAGCGGTCGCGCGGATCGACGCGGTCGATGTGGCCGCGACCCGTGCCTATGGTGCAAGTCTGGCGGGGGCCGAGGCGGCGCTGGCGTTGTATGGCCCGGTGGCCGATGCCCCGGGGTTGGGCGATATCCGCGGGCGGCTGGCGGCCTGATGTTCGGGCTGACCTTTGGCGCCCGCCGCAAGGTCCGCATCGAGACCGAACGCATGACCCTGCGCCTGCCCGCGCACACCGACTGGCGCGCCTGGTCGGGCTTGCGGGCCGAAAGCACCGGGTTTCTGGCCCCGTGGGAGCCCGCATGGTCGCCTGACCACCTGTCCCGCCGGGCATTCACCAACCGCGTCTACTGGGCCGCCCGGGCGGATGCGCAGGGCACGGCGCTGCCGCTCATGCTGCTGCGGCGTCAGGATCAGGTTCTGCTGGGGGCGATCACGCTGGACAACATCCGGCGCGGGCCTGCACAGGCGGGCACGCTGGGCTACTGGATCGGGGCCGCCCATGCGCGTCAGGGGTTCATGCGCGAGGCGATCAAGGCGGTGGTCCACCACGCATTCGCGCAGATGGACCTTAGCCGGATCGAGGCCGCCTGCCTGCCCGAAAACACCGCATCGCGCCGTCTGCTGGAGGATTGCGGGTTCAAGTATGAAGGCGTCGCACAAAGCTATCTGCAGATCGGCGGACGCTGGCGCAACCATGTGCTGTACGCCAACCTGCGCGGTGACCGGCGTGGCAGAACGGATGCGGGCTAGGGGGCTGCTGACGCATCCGTGATCGACGGCCGGCAGACAGGTTGCGTCGGGGTGCTATTCTTTCGGGGGCACCTTGAGAGGATTCCCCATGGCACCCTTGCGCATCGCTGCATTCCTTGCCCTTTTCGCCACGCCTGTGGTGGCGCAACAGGACCGCATCCCGTCGCACTGCATCGCACTTGCCGAAGGGGCGGCCACGGTGATGCAGGCGTCGTTTGGTGAACCCCTTGCCGCCGACACCGTGCGCCTGCGCTATCTGAACCACGCGGCGTTTCTGATCGAGACAGCGGGCGGGATCACGGCGGTGACCGATTACACCGGGTTCACCGGCACCCGCGCGCTGATCCCCGATATCGTGACGATGAACAACGCCCACAGCACCCACTGGACCGCCGTGCCCGACCCCGCCATTCCCCATGTGCTGCGCGGCTGGGATGAGGGGAGCGGCCCGCAGGACCACCGGCTGGATCTGGGCGAGATGCTGGTGCGCAATGTGCCCACCGACGTGCGCGGCGCAGGCGATGCACGGCGGGATGGCAATTCGATTTTCATCTTCGAGGTGGCGGGCCTGTGCATCGGCCATCTGGGGCACCTGCACCAGATCCCCTCGGCCGCGCAGTACGCCGCGATCGGGCGGCTGGATGTGGTGATGGTGCCGGTGGACGGCGGCTATACGCTGGACCTTGCGTCAATGACCGGGGTGGTGCGGCGGCTGCGGTCGTCGGTGGTGATCCCGATGCACTGGTTTTCGGGGGCATCGCTGGAGGTGTTTCTGGCGGATATGGCGGGTGAATTCGAGGTGGTCCGGCTGGACCAGCCCGACATCGAGATGTCGCGCGACCGGCTGCCGGGCCGTCCGACGATCATGGTACTGGCGCCGGAATGGCTGGACTGACGCGGCGCGCCTGTGGATGCGTCCCGGGGCGCTGCCCCGGACCCCGGGATATTTGGGCAAAGATGAAAACGGCGGCCAAGGCTTTCCCGGCGTGGGAGACTGGGCTAGGCATGGGCGCATGTTGAACGCAGCCACCCCCGCATTTCTGACGGCACTGGCCGAACGGCTGCCCCCCGGCACCCTGCGCGCACCCGAGGCGCGTGATCTGACCGAACCGCGCGGCCGCTGGCAGGGGGAGGGGGCCGCCGTGGTGCTGCCCCGGTCGGTGGACGAGGTGGCCGCGACCTTGGGCTTTTGCTGCAGTGCCGGGGTGGGGGTGGTGCCGCTTGGCGGCGGCACCGGGCTGGTGGGCGGGCAGGTCCGGCCCACAGGCCCTGCGGCGGTGATCCTGTCGCTGGAGCGGATGGCGGCGGTGCGGGGCATCTGGCCCGAAGAGAATGTGGTGATCGCCGAGGCCGGGGTCACGCTGGCCGCGGTGCAGGCGGCGGCGGCGGAGGTGGGGCGGATGTTTCCCCTGTCGCTGGCGTCCGAAGGGTCGGCGCGGGTGGGCGGTGTGCTGGGCACCAACGCGGGCGGGATCAACGTGCTGCGCTATGGCAATGCGCGCGATCTTTGTCTGGGGCTGGAGGTGGTGCTGGCCGATGGCACGATCTGGCACGGGCTGCGGCGTCTGCGCAAGGACAACACCGGGTACGACCTGCGCAATCTGATGATCGGGTCTGAGGGCACGCTGGGTGTGATCACCGCCGCCAGTCTGCGTATGGTGATGCCGCCCGCGGCACGCGCGACCGCGTTCATGACCGTGGCGTCGCCCGCCGCCGCGTTGCAACTGCTGGCGCTGGCCGAGGGGCAGTTGCCGGGGCTGGTATCGTCGTTCGAGGTGATCTCGGGCATGGGTTTGCGGTTTCTGGCCGAGGTTGGCCCCGAGGTGCGCGTGCCCTTTGCCGGGGTGCCGGACTGGATGGTGCTGATCGAGCTTGGCCTGCCGCAGGGGATTGACCCCGAGGCTGCGCTGGCGGCGGTCTTTGCCGAAGGACAGGCGCAGGGCCTGTGCGACGATGCCGTCATTGCAGTCAGCGAGGCGCAAAGGCGCGGCTTCTGGGCGCTGCGCGAAGCGCTGCCCGAGGCGAACCGGCGGATCGGCGCGGTGTCGAACCACGACATCAGCCTGCCCCTGTCGGAAGTGGCGGGTTTTGTCGACGCCTGTGCCCCGGCACTGGCGCGGATCGGCGATTTCCGCATCAACTGTTTTGGCCATCTGGGCGACGGCAACCTGCATTACAACGTGTTTGCCATGCCCGGCCGTACCCGTGCCGACCACGACCATCAGCGCACCGCGATCAAGACCTGCGTGCATGATCTGGTGCATGCCCTTGGCGGGTCGGTCAGTGCCGAACATGGCATCGGGCGGCTGAAGGTGGACGATCTGGAACGCTACGGCGATCCGGCCAAGCTGGCGGCGATGCGGGCGATCAAGGTGGCACTTGATCCGCGCGGCATCATGAACCCCGGGGCGGTGCTGCGCGGCTGACGGCACCCGGAAGGGCGGGAACCCGCCATGCAGATGAAAGAATCAGACGCGCGGGTATGACGGGCATCATCTGCGACTCACGCATCCGGCGTTTGCGCCCCTAGTCTTGTGCCTACGGACGCCGGGCAACGCGGCGGCAGGGAAAACCCAGGAACTCTCGGGAGGAGAACCATGAGAAAATTCATCATCGGCACCGTTTCGGCGGCTGCGCTTTTGCTGCCAGGGATGGCGCTGGCCGAAGGGACGATCAAGATCGGCATCCTTGTGGCGCTTGAAGGCGTGTTCGCCGCAGGTGGCGCTGACGGCGTGCGCAATGTCGAACTGGCGCTGAAGCAGGTCGGCGGCATGGCCGGCGGCAAGACGATCGAGACGATCGTGGCCGCCACCGACACCACCCCCGACACCACAATCCGCCAGGCGCGCAAGCTGATCGAACAGGACGGCGTCGATTTCATCATCGGCCCCCTGTCCGGGTCCGAAGGCATCGCGATGCGCGACTATGCCAAGACGATCCCCGACAAGACCGTCATCAACGGCATCTCGGGTGCCTTGGAGACCACCTATGTCGATCCCGCGCCGAACTTTTTCCGCTTCAACCTTGACGGGGCGCAGTGGGGGCAGGGCCTCGGGTCCTATGTCGTCAAGGAAAAGGGCTGGAAGCGGGTTGTGACCATCGCCGCCGACTATTCCTTTGGCTACACCAACTTCCTTGGCTTTGCGGTCGATTTCTGCCGCTCGGGCGGGGATATCGTCGAGCGGTTCTGGATTCCGCTGGGGTCTTCCGACTTTGGCGCGGTCATCGCGCAGATGCCGGATGACGTCGATGCGATCTATCTGGGCGTGGGCGGTACCGATGCCATCAACTTCCTGAACCAGTACGAACAGGCGGGCGCGGATACCAACCTCATCGGCGGCACGATCATGGCCGACCAGACCGTGCTGACCTCGAACGGCCGAGCGAAAGAGGCCCTGGTGGGCACCCCCACGTCGGGTGCCTTGGCCGAGGACAACCCGGCCCCGGAATGGCAGGCCTATGTGAAGGCCTATCAGGATGCCTTCCCCGAGGCGGACCGTTTCCCGACGCCGTCGCTGTTCGGGGTGGGGTACTACAACGCCACGCTGGCCGCGATTGCCGCGCTGAACGAAATCGACGGCGATCTGTCGGACGGGCAGAAGAAGTTCCACGAATCACTGTCCAAGCTGCAACTGCAGACGCCGCTGGGGCTGGTCTCGCTGAACGAGAACCGTCAGGCCTCGGGCACCGTGTTCGTGAACGAGGTGGTCGAGGATGCCGATGGCAACCTGCACAACAAGATGGTGGCCAAGCAGGAAAACGTGAACCAGACCCTTGGGATGACGCCCGAAGACTTCAAGGCGATGGGCCTGCCGTCACGCGACACGCCCGACTGCGCCAAGCTGCGCGGCTGACCTTTGGCATGACGCGGGCCCTATGGCCCGGCGGATGATGAAACGGGGGCCCGCATCGGTGACGGTGCGGGCCCCTGCAATCAATGCCTTGGTGTAAGGCGGTCGTCAGAATGTCGCTGATCGGATATGTTACCCGCATCCATTTCGCCGACCGGGTGCTGGAGGATGCGCTGCCGGAAGAACTGCGCACGCTGAATGTCCGCAAGCCGTTGGTGGTCACCGATGCGGCGGGCGAGGCGGATGAGTGTTTTGACCGGCTGGCTGACATCCTGCCTGCCGGTCTGGTCGCAATGCGCCAGATCGAGGACATACTGGCTGAGGGTGGCCGGTCGCAGGCGCTGACGTTTGCGGCGGACAGCGGTGCTGATGCAGTCATCGGCATGGGCGGTGCCTGCGCGCTGGACATGGCGCGCATCATCGGGCGTGAGGCGCTGCCTGCGGTGCCGGTGATCGCCCTGCCGACGACCACGGCGAATGTGGGTCTGGGTCCGGTGGCCGAGGGGCTGGTCCCGGGGGCGGCGGGGGTGCCTGCGCTGATCCTGTGCGATCCGACTTTGACGCTGGCGGCAGATTCTGCGGCAACGGCAGCGGACGGGATGGATGCGCTGATCCATTGCCTTGAGGCCTATCTTGGCAACGCCTGGAACCCCCCGGCGGACGGCATCGCGCTGGAGGGGGTGCGCCGTGCTGCGGCCTATCTGGAGCGTGCAGTGGCCGACGGCAGTGACATCGAGGCGCGGCGCGAGATGCTGGCGGCGGCGCTGAATGCGGGGCTGGCGGTGCAAAAGGGGCTGGGCGGTGTCCACGCGCTGGCCCATGCGCTGGAGGCCGAGGCGGGCCTGACGCTGCGGCACGGGCGTCTGCACGCGGCACTGCTGCCGCCGGTAATGACCTTCAACGCGCCTGCCGTGGCCGAACGTCTGCCCGCCTTGCGCGCGGCGCTTCGGTTAGGCCCCGGGGCGGATGTGATTGCCGCACTGGCCGCACTTGGGCGGCGGATCGGGCTGCCGGAACGGCTGACGTCTCTGCATCTGGATACGCCCGCGCTGGTGCGCGTGGCCCTGCGTGCAGCCGAAGGGGCCGCCAACCGCACCAACCCGCGCCACGCCACCACCGCCGATTACCGCCACATGCTGGAGGCCGCATTGTGACCCGACATCGAGCCCGTGCTGCGGCGCGGCAGGACATTTCGGTTGCCATGCCGCGATTCTGGCTTAGGCTGACCGCTCGCCTGCATCGCAAGAATGCAGAGGGGAGGAGGACATGAGTACATCGCTTGCCGTGTTTCACGGCCCGTTCGGGCGTGTGTGCCTCTATGCGATGGACCGCGCCATGGTGCCGCACGGCCACCGCGAGGGGCATCTGATCCTGCACGTCCAGGGTCCGGCGGGTGAGTTGGTGGTGGATGACGTGGTCTATCCGCTGTCATCCGGGCAGGCCGTGGCGATCAGCCCCTGGCAGACCCATTTCTACCGCCCCGTCGATGCCACCCAGCCGACGCTGGCCGTTGTCCTCTATATCCGGCCCGCGTGGTTTCTGGAGGCATCGCGCCGCGCGCAATCGTCGCTGCGGTTTGGCCGGGTGGGGATCGAGGTCACGGATTTCCTTGCGCGCATGGTTTATGCCGTGGCCCATGCGATGCTTGACCCCGACCATGACGACCCCCTGATCGAAGAGCGCATCTGCGATCTGACGCAGGTGGCGTTCGACCAGTCCTGGCAATGGACCGACAGCGGCCCCGCCTTTACCGGCCCGTCCCTGCCCAAGCGTGACTACCGCATTAGGAATGCCCTGCGCCTGTTGCAGGACCGCCTTTGCGACGCGCTGGAACTGGACGAGGTGGCGCGCGAGGTGGGCCTGTCGCGGCCGCATTTCTTCAAGCTGTTCCGCATGCAGGTGGGGGTCACGCCCAACATCTATCTCAACGCCCTGCGGATGGAGCGGGCGATTGACCGCCTGTCGGGGTCGCAAAGTGCCGTGGGCCTCATCGGGCTTGATCTGGGCTTTTCCAGTCAGGCCAGTTTTTCGCGGTTCTTCATCGCCAACGGCGTTGTGGCGCCCAGCGATTATCGCCGGTCGGTGCATGTGAAACATCTGTCCTGACGGGGGTTTGCCTTGGCCGGGCATCGCCGCCGCAAGGTTTTCCCGACGCCCCGCACCGGGATCAGACTGTCGGGTATGTCGAACCGCAGACCTTGCGTCTAGGGTCGGGCGCAGGGAGAGAACTTGTTGCAACGCTTCGTCAGCCGCCATCCGATCTGGACGCTTGTCATCGCCATCATCGTGGCGGGGCTGGTGTGGCTGATCTTTGCGCCGTGGTCCGAAGGGCTTGAGGACGCCATCGGCAGGAAGAAGGTTTTCCTCAACGCGGTCTTTGGCGGCATCACGCTGGGCGCGCTGTATTTTCTTGTCGCCGCAGGCTTTACCCTGATCTTCGGGCTGATGCGCAACGTGAACCTCGCGCACGGGTCGCTGTACCTTCTGGGCGGCTATCTGGGGTTCGAGGTGTCCGAGGCGACCGGATCATGGCTGCTGGCCTTTCCCGTGGTGTTCGTTGTCGTGGCGCTGCTGGGCCTGTTGCTGCAGCATCAGGTGTTCCGCCGGATGGAGGGGGAAGAACTGCGCCAGACCATGGTCACCATCGGCCTGTCGGTGGTTCTGGCCGACATCATGCTGTGGATCTGGGGCGGGCAGTCCTACACCATCCTGACGCCCGACATCCTGTCGGGGCCGATCGAACTGCCGGTGATATCGTCGATCCGTGACGATACCGGGGCAATCACATGGTTCAGGTTTCCCGCCGTCCGCATCGCCATCCTGATCGCCGCAATCGTCATCGGCATCGCGATGTGGCTGGTCCTGAACCGATCACGCCTTGGCATGCTGATCCGCGCGGGCGTCGATGACCGCGAGATGCTGGCGGCCTCGGGCGTGCGCATCCAGTATGTGTTCCTTGCCGTGTTCGCCTTTGGTGCGGGGCTGGCGGGAATGGGCGGCATCGTCGGCGGCACGTTCCAGTCACTGACCCCGGGCGAGGATACGCGGTTCCTTCTGGCGTCGCTGGTGGTGGTGATCGTCGGCGGCATGGGGTCGATCCCCGGGGCGGCCATCGGCGCCATCATCATCGGGCTGTCGGAACAACTGGGGCTGGTCTATGCGCCCACCTATTCGGTGGTGTTCACGTTTCTCATCATGGCGGTGGTGCTGGCGTTCCGTCCGCAAGGGTTGCTGGGGGCGGGGCGCTAGATGGCGGTCACCGATCAGCCACCGCCGCGAACCGCCGTGGAACCCGGCCCCTGGAACCTGATCGAGCGGGTGCATCCGGCGTGGTGGGCAGTGGCGTTCATCCTGTTGGTGATGCCGCTTCTGGCCAATGATTTCTGGCTGTTTCAGGTGTTCGGCTGGACCTTCATCCTGGGCATGATCGCGCTGTCGATGATGTTCCTTGCGGGCTACGGCGGCATGGTCAGCCTGATCCAGATGACCGTCGCCGCGATGGGCGGATACATGGTGGCGATCCTTGGCACATCCGGGGTGGCGGCGATTTCGCAAGGCCTGCCGTGGTGGCTGTACATCCCCGCCGCCGTGCTGATCGCTGCCGCCTTTGGCACGCTGGTCGGGGCCTTGGCGGTGCGGACCGAGGGCATCTATACCATCATGATCACCCTCGCCATCGCATCGGCGTTTTTCTATTTCACCCGGCAGAACTATGGCCTGTTCAACGGCTATTCCGGGTTCAACCTCGTCGTGCCGCCGATGCTGTTCGGGGTGGATTGGCGCGGCGCGGTGCCGTTCTATTACCTCACACTCGGCTGCGCGGTGATCGCCTATGCGGCGGTGGTCTATGTGTCACGCTCGCCCTTCGGGCTGGCGTTGCAGGGGGTGCGCGACAACCCGCGACGGATGGCGGCCCTTGGCTATTCGGTCAACGCGCACCGCATTGCCGCCTATACCTTTGCATCCGTGATCGCCGCCGTGGGGGGGATATTGCTGGTCTGGCAGAACGCCCAGATCTCGCCCGGGACGGCGGGCATTCCGGCGGTGATCGACATTCTGGTGATCGCCGTCGTGGGTGGCCTCAAGCGGCCCATCGGGCCGTTCATCGGGGCGCTGATCTATGTGGTCCTGCGCACCTTTTCGCCCGACGTCCTGCTGGCGTTCGGGCTGTCGGGCGAACGGTTCAAGCTGGTCATCGGCATCGGGTTCCTGCTGATCGTGTTCTTCTCGCCCGATGGTGTGCTGGGCCTGTGGGAGAAATGGCAGAACCGCAAGCGTCACGACCCCTTGAAGGGGGACCGCTGATGCTGGGCCCGCGCGACACCGCGGCACGGCTGGGGTCGGTGTCATCGGGCAACGCGCTGGAACTGCGCGGCGTGACCAAGATGTTCGGCGCACTGGCCGCGATTTCCGACATCACCATGTCCGTCCGCCCCGGTGAACGCCGCGCCGTCCTTGGGTCGAACGGCGCGGGCAAAACCACGCTTTTCAATTGCGTGACCGGGGATTTCCTGCCCACATCCGGCACCATCCGGTTGTTTGGCGAGGATGTGACGGCTTTCCCGGCCTATGAACGCATCCGCCGGGGCCTGCGCCGAACCTACCAGATATCGCTGTTGTTCGGCGGGCTTACAGTGGCCGACAACGTCTATCTCGCCTGCCGGGGCGTGTCGCGGGGTCGGTTTTCCCTGCTGCGCCCCCGGCGCGGCGATGTGCTGGTGGCCCGCGCCGCCGAACTGATCGAGGCCGTGCATCTGACCGCCTGGCGCGAGACGTTGGTGGCGAACCTGTCCTACGGCCAGCAGCGGCAGTTGGAGATCGCCCTTGCCCTTGCCGGTGCCCCCCGCTTCATCCTTTTCGACGAACCCGCCGCCGGCCTGTCACCCACCGAACGGGGCGAGTTGGTGTCGATCCTGACCGGACTGCCCGGCCATATCGGGTTCATCATCATCGAGCATGACATGGACGTGGCCCTGCGCGTGGCGGAATCGGTGACGATGATGCACAATGGCCGCATCTTCAAGGAAGGCACCCCGCAAGAGATCGAGAACGACCCCGAGGTGCAGGAGTTGTACCTTGGCGACGGAAGCCACGCCCATGCGTGACCCCGCCAGAACCCGCGCCGCCATATTGGAAATCAAGGGCTTGAACGTCTACTACGGCGCATCGCACGCGTTGCAGGGGGTGGACCTGCGGCTGAATGCGGGTGTCTTGTCGGTGGTGGGCCGCAACGGCATGGGCAAGACCACGCTGTGCAAGGCGATCCTTGGGCTGGTGCCGGTGGCAGCCGGTACGATCAGTTTCGGCGGTCAGGTCATCAACGGCAAATCCCCCGCCGACATCGCCCGCATGGGCATCGGCTATGTGCCCCAAGGCCGTCGGCTGTGGCGGTCGCTGACGGTGGACGAACACCTGCGCATGGTGGCAACCAAGGGCGGGATGTGGTCGATCGAACGGGTCTATGCCACCTTCCCGCGTCTGGCCGAGCGGAAATCCAACGGCGGCGCGCAACTGTCGGGGGGTGAGCAGCAGATGCTGGCAATCTCCCGCGCGCTCCTCATGAACCCGCGCCTTCTGGTGATGGACGAACCGACCGAAGGCCTTGCCCCGGTGATCGTGGCGCAGGTCGAGGACATGCTGGTGCGCCTGGGCGAGGAAGGCGACATCGACGTTCTGGTGATCGAACAGAACATCGGCGTCGCCTGTGCCGTGGCCGACACCGTGGCGATCATGGTCAACGGCAAGGTGAACCGTCTGGCCCCGGCCCGCGATCTGGCCAACGACCGCGCCCTGCAGCAGCGGTTGCTGGGTGTCGGCCGGCATGGGGATGAGCCGCTGGCAGAGACCCCGGCCCGTCCCGGGGCCGCACCCGCGGCTGTCCGGGCAGCACCCAAAATCTACATCTCCAACCCCAAACTCCCCACCCGCTGGTCGCAACCGGTGCCCGTGGCGCGGCTCGAGGCGATGGCCAAGGTCATCACCACCGCCCCCGTCGCCATGCCGCAGGCCGGGGTGCGACTGGCACCGTCGGGGCAGGGGGTGGTGCTGGTGGCGGGCACGTTCGACACCAAGGGGGCAGAGTTGCGCCACATGGCCGATCTGATCCGTGCAGGTGGTGTGGCGGTGCGGCTGGTGGACCTGTCCACCAGCGGAAAACCCTCGGGTGCGGAAGTCCCCGCGCACCAGATCGCCGCGTTCCATCCGCGCGGCGCGGCGGGCGTGTTCACCGGCGACCGGGGCACCTCTGTCGCGGGCATGACGCTGGCCTTTCAGCGCTGGATAGCACGGGCCGACGGCATCGCGGGCATCATCAGCGCGGGCGGATCGGGCGGCACCGCGATGGTCGCCCCCGCCATGCGCGCGCTGCCGGTGGGGGTGCCCAAACTGATCGTGTCCACCGTCGCCAGTGGCGAGGTCTCGAAATACGTCGGCCCCTCGGACATCACGATGATGCACTCGGTGGCCGACGTGCAGGGCCTGAACGCCATCACCCGCGCGGTTCTGGGCAATGCCGCCCATGCGATGATCGGCATGGTGCAGGGGCGCAAGACACCGCAGCCAAAGGCCGACAAGCCCGCCATCGGCCTGACCATGTTCGGCGTGACCACCACGGCGGTGCAGCAGGTGACGGCGCTGTTGCAGGCCGACTACGATTGCCTCGTGTTCCACGCCACCGGCATCGGCGGACAGTCGATGGAGAAACTGATCGACGGTGCGCTGGTGACGGGCGTGATCGACCTGACCACGACCGAGGTCGCCGACATGCTGATGGGCGGCGTGTTTCCCGCCACCGACGACCGCTTTGGCGCCGTGATCCGCACGCGGATGCCCTATGTGGGGTCGGTCGGTGCGCTGGACATGGTCAACTTCGCCGCCCCCGAAACCGTGCCGGAACGGTATCGGGGCCGCCTCATGTACCCCCACAACCCCCACGTCACCCTGATGCGCACCACGCCCGAGGAATGCAGCCGCATGGGCCGCTGGATTGGTGAACGCCTGAACCAGATGGAGGGGCCGGTGCGGTTCTTTCTGCCCGAGGGCGGCGTGTCGGCGCTGGATGCGCCCGGCAAGCCGTTCCACGACCCCGTGGCGCGCACGGCCCTGTTCAAGGCGCTGGAGGATACGGTTCGCCAGACCGCCGCCCGTCAGGTGATCCGCCTGCCGCATCACATCAACGACCCCGCCTTTGCTGCCGCTATCGTGGCCGCGTTCCGCGTGCTGCACGGCCAGCGCACCCCCCGCCGACAGGAAGTTCGCCGATGAAACGCTCTGAAATCCTTGCCAAATTCCGCGACATGATCGCACGCGGCCAGCCCATCATCGGCGGCGGTGCCGGCACCGGCCTGTCGGCCAAGTGCGAAGAGGCGGGCGGGATAGACCTTATCGTGATCTACAATTCTGGCCGCTACCGCATGGCCGGGCGCGGGTCGCTGGCGGGGCTCATGCCTTACGGCGATGCCAATGCCATCGTGATGGAAATGGCGTCCGAGGTGCTGCCGGTGGTGAAACACACCCCCGTTCTGGCCGGCGTCTGCGCCACAGACCCCTTCCGCATCATGGACAGGTTTCTGGATCAGGTGCGCGACGCAGGCTTTGCCGGGGTGCAGAATTTCCCCACCGTGGGCCTGATCGACGGCAACTTTCGCGCCAATCTGGAAGAGACGGGGATGAGCTATTCCCTCGAAGTCGACATGATCCGGCAGGCCCGTGCCAAAGACCTGCTGACCACCCCCTATGTGTTTTCGGAAAGTGACGCGGCGGCCATGGCCGGGGCGGGGGCCGATGTGATCGTCTGCCATCTGGGCCTGACCACGGGCGGCAGCATCGGCGCTGAAACCGCGCTGAAACTGTCCGACTGCGTGGCGATTGTGGATAAATGGTCAGCGGCGGCGCGGGCGGTGAACCCCGATGCGATCATCCTGGTACATGGCGGGCCGGTGGCGATGCCCGAGGATGCCACCTTTGTGCTGCAGAACACCGCCACCTGCCATGGCTTCTATGGTGCCTCGTCGATGGAACGACTGCCGACCGAGCTTGCACTGACCGAACAAACCCGCGCCTTCAAACGCATCGCCTTCCGCTGAGAATTGGAGAAACCGAACCATGACCGGACAACTCATCGGACAACTGATCCTCTGGCTGATCGTCACCGTTGTCATCATCGCGATCCTCTACTGGGTGATGCAGTGGCTGTATCGCCGGTCCACCAAAGAGGTTGCGTTCGTGCGCACCGGGTTTCTGGGTGAAAAGGTGGTGATCGACGGCGGTGCCTTTGTCTGGCCGATCGTCCATGACATCACGCCGGTGAACATGAACGTCCTGCCTTTGAAGGTCAGCCGCACCAAGGGTCAGGCGCTGATTACCAAGGACCGGATGCGCGTCGATGTGGAGGCCGAGTTCTACGTCCGCGTCCGCCCCGAAAAGGCGTCGGTGGCGATGGCCGCAAGTACCCTTGGCCGTCGCACGCTGGAACCCGAAACGCTGCATGCCCTGCTGTCCGGCAAGTTCGAATCCGCGATGCGCGCGGTCGCGGCCGAGATGGAAATGGGCGGCATGCACGAACAGCGCGGGCAGTATGTGTCGCGCGTGAAAGAGGCCGCGCAAGAGGATCTGGCGCGCAACGGGCTGGAACTGGAATCGGTGGCGATCCTCGACATCGACCAGACGGCGCTGGAATATTTCAATCCTTCCAACCGCTTCGACGCCGAGGGCCTGACTGCGCTGATCCGCGAAATCGAAGACCGCCGCAAACTGCGCAATGACATCGAACAGGATACGATGATCCAGATCCGCGCCCGCAACCTGCAGGCCGAGAAAGAGGCGCTGGAGATCGACCGCGAATCCGAGGCCGCCCGACTGGAACAGGAACGCGACGTCGAGTTTCGCCGTGCCCAGCAGCGCACCGACCTTGCCCGCGAACGCGCCACCCGCGAAACCGAGGCGGAAGAGGCCCAGATCAACGCGCGCGAAACCATCGAACGCGCCCGCATCACCAATGACCGCAACATCGCCGAGGCGCGGATTGCGTCCGAACGCGATATCCGTTCGCGCGAGATTGCCCGCACGCAGGCCGTCGAGGCCGACGAGATCGCCGCGCGCGAGAGCACCGAACGGCTGCGCATCGCACAGGAACAGGCGGTGAAAGAGGCCCGCATCGCCAGCGATCAGGAAACCCAGACCCGCGAAATCGCCCGCGACCGCGAGACGCAATCGCTTGAAATCGAACGCCAGCGCGCGGTTGAGGCCGCAGGGATCGAGGCGCACGAGGCCACCGAAAAGCGGCGCATGTCCGAGACGCTGCTGTTGAACCAGACCCGGATCAAGGGCGAGGAAACCATCCGGCGGCAAGAGATCGAGCGGCAGAAATCGCTGGACGCCGCCGAGATTGCCGCGCGCGAAGACACCGAACGCCTGCGCATCGCGCAAGGCGCGCAGGTGAACGAGGCGCGGATTGCCGAAGATCAGCGCATCCGCACGCTGGAGATCGCCCGCACCGAGGCCATCGAGGCCGCCGAGATCGCCCAGAAGCGCAAGCTGGATGGTGAGCGGATCGACGCGGAAGAGGCTGTTCGCACACGCGAAATCGCGCGCGAGCTGGGCCTGGAACAGGCCGAGATCGCCCGCCGCCAATCGACCGAGACCGCCCGCATCGCATCCGAACTGACGCTTGAGGAAGAGCGTATCGCCAGCCAGCGCACCCGTGAGGTGACCGGCATCGGGGCCAAGCGCGCCGTGGAAGAGGCCGAACAGGCGCGTGTCGTGGCCCTGTCAGGGGCGCGGGTCAAGGCGGCGGCGGCGGATGCAACCGTGCGGCAGGCCGAAATTTCGGCCCGGCGCGATGTGGAAGCGGCGGATGTGGAGCGCGAACGCAGCGTCGAGGCGGCACGTCTGGAACGGCGCCGCAGCCTGGAACAGCTTGAGATCGCGCGCGTGCAGGCACTTCGCGAGGCCGAGATTGAATCGAAAGAGGATGTCGAACGGGCGCGCATCGCATCCGAGCGGTCGTTGGACGAAATCCGCATAGATCACGAGATGTTGCGCCGAAAACTTGAGGTATCGCGCGAACAGGCCGTCGAAAGCGCCCAGATGGAAAAGGCCATCGCACTGTACAAGAAATCGCTGGAGGAATCTGCCGCGCGGGCGGAATCCGACGTGGCCCGCGCCATGGCCGCCCTGTCCGAGGAAAAGGTCAAGACGGTGCGCGAAACCGAGGTGGCGCAGCGTCGCAAGTCCATCGACGTGCTGATGGCCGAAAAGTCCGCCGCCGAATCGCGGCTCAACGCCGAGGCCGCCGCCATCCGCAACGCCGTCGAGGCCGAAGCTGCCCGCCTGATCAACGAGGCCGAAAACATCCTGACCGACGAGGCGCGCCATTCGCTGTTCAAGCGCAAGATGCTGGAACATGTCGAGGGGATCGTGGCCGCATCGGTCAAGCCGTTGGAAAAGATACAGGATATCCGTATCATGACGCTGGACGGCATGGGTGGTGGCGGCAATGGCACCGGCAGCAGCCCCACCGACGAGGTCATCAACAGCGCCCTGCGCTACCGCGTGCAGGCGCCGCTGATCGACAGCCTGCTGTCGGACATCGGCATCGAAGGCGGCTCGCTTGCCAAACAGACCGGCCTGATCCGTGAGGCGTCAGACCTGCAGCGCGTCGCGGCGGATGCCGCCAAAAAGGCCAAACCCGAGGAGAAGAAATAGATGCCGCGCGTCTATGTCAGTTCGGTGATCGACGCCCCCGTCGCCCGTGTTTGGGAAAGGGTGCGTGATTTCAACGCCTTGCCGCGCTGGGTTCCAGCCGTGCGCGACAGCCGGATCGAGAATGGCGAACCCTCCGACCGCATCGGCGCTGTCCGCGATTTTCACCTGCAGAATGGCGACCATCTGCGGGAAAAGCTGTTGGGACTGTCGGACTATGACTTCTTCTGCACCTATTCGATCCTCGAAAGTCCGATGCCGCTGACCGACTACGTCGCCACCCTTCGGCTGACCCCGGTGACCGACGGCGACCGCACCTTTGCCGAATGGACCGCCGAATTCGACTGCGCCGAGGCCGAGGCCGAGGGGTTGGTGGACGGCATCGCCACCAACGTGTTCCAGGCGGCGTTCACGTCGCTGAAACGTCAGATGACAACCTAGAAAGAAGGCCGGGCAACGGGTTCAACCGATCGAAGCAGGGCAACAAGGGAGAGAGAATGATGAGGAAAACCATACTGCTTATGTCGGCGGCCCTGATGGCCGCCGGTGCGGCCATGGCCCAGGATAAACCCGCACTGCCACCGCTGGTGCTGCAACCGAATGCCGAGCGCGTGACGTTCGAGCATATCGACGCGCTGAACGCCTGCGACTGGAACCGCCTGATGGCGCAATACCCCGAAGAGGTGCTGATCATCCTGCCGAACGGTGTCTGGGTCGAGGGGCGCGGTGCCATCGGTGACGTGTTTGCAGGCTTCTGCAAGACCCGCGCCGAAGGTGGATTCAAAGGGGCCACCTTCATTGCGGAAAAGGTCAAGACCGTCGGCGACACCGTCAACGTGTCATGGCGGGTCGAGGCGGACTGGCTGTCCGAACCCTACAAGGGCGCGGATGCCTATGTGACGCGGGACGGGCTGATGTATGCGCAGGTCACCACCTTCGACCCCGCTGACATGAAGTTCAAGTAGGGCGACGCGGTCATGGTCAAGGTCGTCAAAAGCACGGTTCTGGATGCCCCGGTTGAGGCGGTCTGGGACATCTTGCGCGATTTCAACGGCCATGACCGCTGGCATCCCATCGTCAAGGACAGCGTGATCGAAAAGGGCCAGACCAGTGACCGGATCGGCTGCGTCCGCCGGTTTCATCTGGCTGACGGATCGGAACTGCGGGAACTTCTGTTGACCCTTTCGGATGCGGACATGGCGTTTTCCTATTGCCTCCTCGACACGCCGGTGCCGCTTTTGAACTATGTGGCCCATGTGCGGCTTGCCCCTGTCACCGATGGCGACCGCACGTTCTGGCACTGGGAAAGCCGGTTCGACACCCCGCCCGGGCGTGAGGAGGAGTTGCGCGCGATGGTGGCCGAGAACGTCTATCAAAGCGGCATCGACGCCGTCCGCACCCTGCTGGAGACGCGCCCATGACCGTTGTGGAAACCTATCCGACACTGGCCGAGGCGGCGCGCGCGATGGCGGGCGCGTCGTATCTGGGCGGCGGCACCATTGTGATGCGTGAGGTGAATGCAGGCACGGCAGCACCGAGGATCGTGCGGACAACGGATGCCACGCTGACCGACATCCGGCTGTCGGGCGAGGTTGTGACCTTGGGCGCAGGTGTGACGATGGCGCAGGTGCTGGCGCAGCGCGATCTGGCGTTCCTGCACCCCGTGGCGCGGCTCATTGGCGGGCCGCAGGTGCGCAACATGGGCACCATCGGCGGCAATCTTTTTGCCGCCCACCCTTACGGCGATTTCGCCGTGGCGCTGATTGCGCTTGGGGCAAAGGCGCATCTGGTGGGGCAGGGCGCGCGCGCGGTCGAGGACCTGATGCGCGACCGCGCCCGCCCGCCCCTGGTGGCCTCGGTCGAGTTTCAGCGGCCAAGGGCGGGGTCGTTCGGGTTCCTCAAGGTGTCCCGCGTGAAACCCAAGGGCGTGTCGGTCATGTCCATCGCGGCCCTTGTGCCGCGCGACGGGGGCCGTTGCCGGGGCGTCCGCGTCGCTTTTGGCGCGATGGGGCCCGCGCCGATGCGGGGGGCCGGGGCCGAACGTGCGCTGGAGGGGCAGGCGTTCGACGCGGCCACCTTTGCCCGCGCCGCCGCGCAGGCCGCCGACGGGCTGGACCCGCCGACCGATTCATTGGCCACCACATGGTACCGGCGCGAAGTGGCGGGGGTGCATCTGCGCCGCCTTCTGGAACGGATGGGGGCCATATGAAAACGCCGGTCACGCTGACGCTGAATGGCACCGAACGGGCGGCATTTGCCGATCCGGGGCAGAACCTTCTGGATTTCCTGCGCCGGGGGGTGGGGGATCTGTCGCCGAAATATGGCTGCGGGCAGGGCACCTGCGGGGCCTGCACGGTGCGGATGAACGGGCAGACGGTGCTGAGTTGCCTTGTGCTGGCCGAAATGGCGGCGGGGGCCACCATCGAGACGGCGGCAGGGTTGGCCACGCCCGCGCTGCACCCGTTGCAGACCGCGTTCATGGACCATTTCGCCGCACAATGCGGCTATTGCACCCCCGGCATGCTGGTCAGCGCCAAGGCTTTGCTCGACCGCAACGCCGCACCTTCCCGCGATGAGGTGATCGAGGCGATCAGCGGCAACCTCTGCCGCTGTACCGGATACGAGCCGATCATTGCCGCGATCCTGAGCGTGGCACAGGGGGGGGCACGCGCATGACCGACATGATCGGCGGAAACATGTTCGAGATGCGCAAGGAGTTCTTTGCGGACGAACGCGATGACAACCTGAACGAGGTCGGCAAGCCCACCCGCCGCCAGGACATTCCCGGCCACGTCACCGGCCGCTCGCCGTTCTTTGACGACCACCTGTTCGACGGCCTTCTGCACATGCGCTGCGTGCGCAGTCCGCACCACCACGCCCGCATCCGCCGCATCGACGTGACCGAGGCCGAACGCATGCCCGGCGTGGTGCGCATCCTGCAGGGGCGCGATGTGCCGGTGAACCTGAATACCCTTCTCAGCCTTCTGGACTTCGGCATCGACGATGAGCCGATCCTGTCGCACACCAAGGTCGCCTACAAAGGCGAACCCGTCGCCGCCGTGATCGCCGCGACCGAGGCGCAGGCGCGGGCGGCGGTTCTCAAGGTGCGCGTCGAATGGGACGTGCTGCCGCATGTCCTTGACGTGGAAGAGGCGGTGAAACCGGGCGCCCCGGTGGTGCTGGATGTCTATCCGACCAACAAGTTCATCTACCACGGCAAGTACGACCACCAGAAACTGCGCTTCGGCGATGTCGAGGCCGCGTTCCGCAGCGCCGATCATATCGTCGAGGGCCGCTATCAGATGAGCCCCATCGAACAGGCCCCGATCGAGACCTGCGGCGCCATTGCCGCCCCCGAACAGAATGACCGTTACGTCTGCTATACCTCGACGCAGGCGCTGTTTTTCTCGCTGGGGACGGCGGCCAAGGTGCTGACCATGCCCTCGTCACGCCTCCACTTCATCGGTGGCACCGTGGGTGGCGGGTTCGGCGGCAAGGTGGACAGCATCCATGAGCCGCTGGCGATTCTGGGCGCGATGCTGACCGGCCGCGCCGTGAAATACGCCTGGGACCGCGAAGAGGAGATGCAGGTCGGCGCACCAAGGGGCGCGGAACGCTGGTACCTCAAGGACGGCGTGATGCGCGACGGGCGGATCGTGGCGCGCAAGTTCACCGGGTACTTCGACAGCGGGGCGTACACCCGGCTGTCCTCCTACGCGATCATCAAGGGGGTCGGCCACCTGCCGGGGCCGTACACGATCCCGAACGTCCATGCCGACGTCTATTGCGTCTACACCAACCGCACGCCGGCCACCGCGATGCGCGGTTTCGGCATCACCGGCGTCGATTTCGCCATCGAGGCGCATATGGACAAGGTGGCGGACACCGTGGGCATGAACCCCATCGACCTGCGCATCCTCAACGCCTACCGCGACGGCGATATGAAGGCGCACCGCAGGCTGGCCAAGAACTGCGCCCTGATCGAATGCGCGCAGGTGGTGGCGGAAAAGGCGGGGGTGACGCTGTCGCCCGCGCTCAAGGCCGCCGCCAGTACCCGCGACGGTGGCGGCGCGCGCGCGGCCCTGCCGGGCTTTACCGCGACGGATGAGGTGGGCCGGGTGTCGGGGTTCAAGCCCACCAATTATGCCAAGAAGGGCGCGCGCCAGCTTGACCCGCCCGGCGCCCCCGCCTACCAGCCGCCCCGTCCGGCGGCCCCCCCCACCCCCAGCCCCTCCCCCCGGGGGGCAGGGGAGCCGCCCCTGCCGCCGGTCACGCCAGCCCCGGCGCGGTCAGGTGCGGCACGGTTCTCGTCCCTTTCCGGCTTCAGGAGGCGCTGATGGCCCTGCACACCGGGCGCGGCTTTGCCGCCATCAACTATCCCATCGGCATGAACCTTGGCGGCGACCCGTCACAGGCGCTGGTCCATTCGAACCCTGACGGCAAGTTCACCGTGGCCCTGTCGGCCATCGACCTTGGCCAGGGCATGAAATCCGTCACCCGCCAGATCGCCGCCGAAACGCTGGGGGTGCCGGTCGAGGATGTCTATGTCGACACCGCCGACAGCGACACCGGCCCGCATGACATGGGGTCGTTCGCGTCACGCGGCACGCACCGCATGGGCAACGCCGTCATCATGGCCGCGAAAGAGGCGCGCTCGGTGATGCTGGACGCGGCGGCGGAGGAACTGGAGGTCGACCCCGCCGATCTGGTCACCGACGGGCGCGGCAACATCCACGTCAGGGGGGCACCCTCGCGGTCGATCACCACCATGGCCGCCGCACAGGCCGCGCAGTTCAAACAGGGCCGCACCATCGCCGGGCGCGGCATCTTCCTCATCCCCCTGTCCGAGGTTGACCCCGACACGGGCGAGATGACCCCGGTTTCAACCTTTGCCCACGCCGCCATGCTGGTGACGGTCGAAGTTGATGATGAGACGGGCGAGGTCAGCGTCACCGACATGCAGTCGGCCTACGAGGTCGGCCGCGCCTTGAATCCGCGCCTGGTGGAGCAACAACTGCGTGGCGGCGCATGGATGGGGATGAGCCATGCCGCGTGGGAGACGACCGAACCCTACTACCCGGCCCGCGACCACGGCCCGGTCGATTTCAACACCTACATCATGCCCGGCCCCGGCGACCTTGCGCCGCATCACATCAGCGTTCTGGAACGCCCCGCCGCCGATGGCCCCTACGGCGGCAAGGGCCCGGGCGAGATGTGCGCGAACCCGGTCCTTCCGGCGGTGGTCAACGCGATCTACGATGCCGTCGGTGTCCGCATCGACGACCTGCCGGTGACGCCCGAAAAGGTGCTGCGCGGCCTGCGTGCCCTTGGTGGGGCAAAGCCCCGGCGTCGGCTCTGACATGGCGGTCAGGCGGTCCATCATGGGCATCGACGGGCCGGGGCCGCTGGCCCAGTCCCTGCGCGATGCGCAGTACATCGCCGATGAGGGGCTGTCGACCGCCGCCTACCTCGCCCTTGCCCTCGGCAAGCCCCTGCTGCTGGAGGGCGCCCCCGGCGTCGGCAAGACCGAGGCCGCCAAGGCGCTGTCGGCGGTCCTTGGCCGCGAACTGATCCGGCTGCAATGCTATGAAGGCATCGACGCCGCCGCCGCCATGTACGAATGGAACTTCCCCCGCCAGATGCTGGCGATCCGGCAGGCCGGCGACGCGCATGTGAACCTCTATGCCGATGACTACCTCATCGCCCGCCCGCTGCTGATGGCCCTGCAAGCCCCCCGCACCCGCGTCCTCTTGATCGACGAGATCGACCGCGCCGATCATGAATTCGAGGCGTTCCTGCTGGAATTCCTGTCGGATTTCACCATGTCGATCCCCGAACGCGGCACCATCCGGGCCGAGGAACGCCCCGTCGTCATCCTCACCTCCAACCGCACCCGCGAGCTGCACGAGGCGCTGCGGCGGCGCTGCGTCTATCACTGGATCGGCTATCCCGATCCCCAGCTTGAACAGCAGATCGTCCTGATGCGCGCCAGCACCGTCGCCCGCGAAACGGCGGCCCGCGTGGTGGCTGCGGTCACGAAACTGCGCGCCGAACCCCTGTCGAAACCCCCCGGCGTGGCGGAAACCGTGGAATGGGCCGAGGCCGCGACGCTGCTGCATGCCCAAGGCGCCCCCTGGCCCCGCGCCTTCGCCCGGGCCATCGGCGTGGCGCTCAAGGATCAGGACGATATCGCGTTCATCGCCCCCCGCCTCGATCGCCTGCTGGGGGATGCCGCATGAGCCACACCGCAGCAAGCGGGGGCCAGCCCCCCATGCCACCGGTTACTCGAACCGGTGGCGTTCCCGTTGGCAAACCCCGGAGTATTTCCGCAAAGGTGAAGGGGCAAGGGCCGCTTCGTCGGCCCGCGCTTTCATCTTTGCCCAAGTATCCCCGGGGGGTGCGGGGGGCAGACAGCCCCCCGCGTGCGCCGCTGCACGAGGCCGGGCGTTGATGCGCGCCCTTGCCCCCTTCTTCGCGTTCGCCCCCGCACTGCGGGCCGGCGGCATCCCTGCGGCACCCGAACAGGTGCAGTCCTTTCTTGCCGCCGTGGGCCTTCTTGGCCCCGCCACGATCCACGACATCCGCCGCGCGGCGCAGGCGATCTTTGGCCCCGGGCCCGAACGGCAGGATACCTTCGATCAGGTGTTCGATGCGGTCTTTCTGGGCCGTGTCTTTGCCGCGCCCGGCGACGGGGTGCCCGAGGATCTGCCCGACAGCTTCGATGCGGGCGACTTCGACCTGATGCCCGACCCCGACCAACAGGACCCCTCGGGTGCGCAAGCCACGCAGGCCGAACGCCTGTTCGCCCGCGCCATTGCGGCGGATGACGAAGGCCCGATGCTGCGCGCCTTTGCCCGCGCCCTGCCCGCAGCCCTGCCGCGCCGCCGGTCGCGGCGGATGGCGCAAGGGGGCCGCGCGCCCGACCCCGCCCGCGCGTTCCGCGACATGCTGCGCCGGGATGGCGAGATTGCCACCCTGCCCACACGCCAGCGCCGTCAGCGGCAGCGCCGCGTGCTGATGCTGGTCGATGTGTCGGGCTCGATGAAGGCCGGAACCGATGGTGCCCTGCGGCTGGCTCACGCGCTTGTGCAGGCAGGTGAGCGGGTCGAGGTGTTCACCCTTGGCACCAGGCTGACCCGCGTCACCCGCGCCCTGCGGCATCGCAACCGGGAACAGGCGTTGATGCTGGCCGGCGGGCTGGTGGCGGACTGGGACGGCGGCACGCGGCTGGGCGATGCGATGCAGGTGTTCCTGTCGGTGCCACGCTTTGCTTCGTTTGCAAGGGGCGCGATGACGGTGATCCTGTCCGACGGGCTGGAAAGGGGGGGCCCCGAGGCGCTGGTGGGCGCGATGAACCGGCTCGACGGGCTGTCGTTCGCTACCCTCTGGCTGTCGCCCCTTGCCGCCGACCCCGCCTATCGCCCCGAAACCGGGGCGATGCGCGCGATCCTGCCGATGCTGGACCGTCTGGGTGACGGTTCCAGCCCACAGGCCATCGCCTCCGAAGTCCTGTCCTTCCGCCGGGGTGCGCGATGATCGACGCGCATTTCCATGTCTGGCGGCAGGCCGACCTGCCCTGGCTGACCGGCCCGATGCAGCCCCGCATCTTTGGCCCCTACGACCCTATCCGCCGCGATTATCCGATGGCCGAATACCTGGCCGATATCGCCGGCACCGGCATCGCGAAATCCGTCTATGTGCAGGCCAACTGGAACCCGGCCCATGCCGAGGACGAGGCGCGGTTCATCGAGGAGACCGCACAGGAAACCGGCTGGCCCCATGCAACCGTCGCCTATGCCGACATGACCGTGCCCGACGCGCGCACGGCACTCGACCGGCTGGCGCGGTTTCCCCGGGTGCGGGGCATCAGGCAGCAGTTTCACTGGCACGAAAACCCGCTCTACCGCTTTGCCACCGGTCCCGACCTTTGCGCCGATCCCACGGTTATTGCCAATGTGGCAAGGCTGGCCGACTATGGCTGGGCGTTCGATCTGCAGGTGTTCACCCCGCAGATGCCCCATGCGCTGCGGCTGGTCGATGCCTGCCCGGGCGTCACCTTCATCCTGCAACATGCGGGGATGCTGGAGGATACCACCGACGCGGGCCGCACCCGTTGGCGCGCCGCCATGGCCGATCTGGCGCTTCGCCCCAATGCAACCGCCAAACTCTCGGGCTTCGGCACCTTCCTGCACCGTAATGACGCGGACCACATCCGCTGGCTGGTGACCGAGACCGTCGCGATGTTCGGGGCCAACCGTTGCCTCTGGGGGTCGAACTTCCCCATCGAAAAGCTTTGGACCGACTATCCCGCCCTTCTGTCCGCCCACCGGGCGGCGGCAGGGGCGTTCAGCGACGCGGACAACCGCGCAATCTTCAACGACACGGCGGCCCGGGTCTACCGGCTGTAACAGGGGGAACACATGGCACTCGACATCCGCATTCTGGACTATGGCGACATCGAACTGGAATCGAGCTTTCTGGTGCTGGCGCGCGATTGCGGGCGCACACGGCGGGTGCCGGTTTACGGGTTCCTCATCATGGGCGGGCAGTACCCGATCGTGGTCGATACCGGCTACCGCGATAATGCCATCATGGAAACGCTGGGCATGCGCGGCCTGCAGTTCCACGAGAACATGATCGAGCGGCAACTGGCCAAACACGGCGTCAAGGTGGGCGATGTGCGCTATGTCATGCACACCCACCTGCACATCGACCATGCCGGGAAAGACGACCATTTCCCGATGAACACCACCGTGGTGGTCAACCGGCGCGAGATGGAACATTCCGTCTCGGGCCTGATGCACCCGCAATACCCCAAACCCGACATCCAGCACCTGATCGAACGCCTGCACACCCGCCACGCCCTGCGGTTTGAGGATCTGGAACTGACGGGTGAGATCGAGATCATGCCGGGCGTCACGATGGACGCCGCCAATGCCCATACCGAGGGGTCGATGAACGTGCATGTGGAAACCGCCGAAGGGCGGGCCACGATCTGCGGCGACGTGATCTATGATTTCAACGACCAGATTGTGGAGCCCTTGTATCAGGTGAATGCGCATGAGCCGCAGGTGACGGGCAACCATGCGGGGTCAAAGCGGGGGGAAAAGGCCGCGATCAAGAAACTGCTGGCGACGTCGAAATTCCTGCTGCCGGTGCATGACAAGCCCGCCAAGATCGAGCGTGGCCAGGTCGTCGGGCGGCTGGACATGGTGGTGCCCGGGCCGATCACCCAGTCGGTCGCGCGCCGCGACTGGTTCCCGGTGTGAGCGATGGCACATCAGGCCCTTGACCCCGCATTCCGCCGCCTGATCGACGAAAACGCGCCCGTGCGGCAGGTGGCGCATGGCTGTACCTTTACCGAAGGCCCGGTCTGGCATCCGGTGGACCAGTACCTGTTGTTCAGCGACATGCCCGCCGACACCCGCCGCCGTCTGGACAAGTCCGGCGTGCGCGAGGTGATGAAGCCCAGCCACAAGGGCAACGGCATGACCTATGACGCCGACATCAATCTGGTGGTCTGCGAACATGCGACGTCGTCGGTGGCCCTCTTTCGCCCCGATGGCACCCGCGAAGTGCGGTGTTCGCACTTTGAAGGGCGCGAGTTGAACAGCCCGAACGACCTCTGTTTCCGGTCCTGCGGGTCGGTCTATTTCAGTGACCCGTGGTATGGGCGGATGCCGCATTACGGGGTGGAACGGCCCCGGCAGTTGGGGTTTCAGGGCGTGTACCGCCTGCAACCCGGCCATACCGACCCCGACCTGATGGTCGACCGCTACATGTTCACCCAGCCGAACGGGCTGTGTTTCAGCCCCGACGAAAGCCTTTTGTACATCAACGACACCGAACAGGCGAACATCCGGGTGTTCGACGTGCAAAAGAACGGCGATCTGAAGAACGGCCGCATCTTTGCGTCTGGCATAAGCGATACGATGCTGCCCGGTGTGCCCGACGGCATGAAATGCGACGCCGAGGGGAATGTCTGGTGTACCGCGCCGGGGGGGGTGTGGGTCTATGCGCCCTCGGGTGTGCTGATCGGCAAGGTGTCGATCCCCGAACTGCCCGCCAACCTGCACTGGGGGGGCGCGGATTGGCGCACGCTGTATGTCTGCGCGTCAACCTCGGTCTATGCGGTCGGGGTCAAGGTGGGGCCGCGCAGCGAGCCGTTCATGCGGGCGCGGAACGCAGGGTCCGCGACCGCGCCTGCGAAAGGCGAGGCCCTGCGGCTGGACCCCACCCGCTGTGCGCTGATCATTCAGGACATGCAGAACGATGTGGTGATGGACGGCGGCGCCTTTGCCGCCAGCGGATCACCCCAGCATTGCCGCGACCAGAACGCGCTGGCTAATGTGGCGCGTCTGGCGGCGCGTTGCCGCGAACTGGGCGTGCCGGTGATCCATGTGCATTTCCTGACGCCGCCGGGCGCCAAGGGCATGACGATGAACGCGCCCCTGTTCGAAGGGGTGCTGGACAACAACGCCCTTGTGCGCGGCACATGGGGGGCCGAGCCTGCCCCGGGGGCCGAGGTGCACGACGGCGATTTCGTGGTCGAGAAAGACCGGATGAGCGCATGGGAAGGCACAAGGCTGGAGACGGTCCTGAAGGCCACGGGTCGCGACATGATCATCGAGACCGGCGCCTGGACCAACATGTCGATCGAGCACACCGCGCGGACCGGGGCCGACAAGGGCTATGTCATGGTGATCCCCGAGGACGGCTGTTCGTCGATGAATGCGGATTGGCACCGCGCCAGCATCAACTATGCCTTGCAGAATGTCGCGTTGGTGACCACAACGGACGCGGTTCTGACAGCGCTGTCTTGACGGCGCGGGCAGAAGCGGGGGCGCTCACGCCCCCCGCACCCCCCGTGGGATATTTGTGGACAGAAAAAGGGGCATCGGATGGGACGGCTGGACGGCAAGCGCGCCTTTGTAACGGCGGCGGGGCAGGGGATCGGGCGCGCGACCGCCGAGGCCTTTGCGCGCGAAGGGGCCGAGGTGATCGCGACCGATATCAACGAGGCGCTGCTGGCCACGATCACCGGCATGGCCACGCGGCGGCTGGATGTGCGCGACCGCGATGCGGTGGCGGAATGTGTGGCGGCGGTAGGGACGGTCGATGTGCTGTTCAACTGCGCGGGGTTCGTCGCACACGGCACCATCCTTGATTGCGATGAGGAAGCCTGGGCGTTCTCGGTCGATCTGAACATGACCGCGATGTACCGCATCACCCGGGCGTTCCTGCCGGGCATGCTGGCACAGGGCGCGGGCAGCATCATCAACATCGCGTCGGCGGCCAGTTCCATTCAGGCTGCCCCCAACCGTTTCGTCTATGGTGCGACCAAGGCAGGCGTCATCGGCATGACCAAGGCCATCGCCGCCGATTTCGTGGCCCAAGGCGTGCGCTGCAACGCGATCTGCCCCGGCACCATCGAATCGCCCAGCCTGTTCGGGCGGATGGAGGCGCTGGGGGAAAAGCTGGGCGGCATCGAGGAAGCGCGCAAGTTGTTCCTCGCACGCCAGCCCTCGGGCCGGCTGGGCACGGCGGCAGAGGTGGCGGCGGCGGCGGTGTATCTTGCATCTGACGACAGTGCGTTTACCACGGGCACCAACATGATCGTCGATGGCGGCTGGTCGAATACCTGAGGGGGAGATACCCATGAAACTGTTGCGTTGGGGTGAGGCGGGGGCCGAACGGCCCGGGATGCTGGACAAGGCCGGCATCGCGCGCGACCTGACGGGCCTTGTGCCCGATATCGCGGGCGCGGTCCTGTCGGACACCGGCATGGCCATGCTGCGCGGCGTCGATGCAGGCGCGCTGCCTGCCGTGCCCAAGGGTGCGCGGATCGGCCCCTGCGTGGGCGGGACGGGCAAGTTCATCTGCATCGGCCTCAACTATGCCGATCATGCCGCCGAATCCGGCATGAAGGTGCCACCCGAGCCGATCATCTTCATGAAGGCGACCAGCGCCATCGTCGGCCCCGATGACCCCATCGTCATCCCGCGCGGATCGGAAAAGACCGACTGGGAGGTGGAACTGGCCATCATCATCGGCACCCGCGCGAAACATGTGTCAGAGGCCGACGCGCTGGCCCATGTCGCAGGCTATGCCGTGGCGAATGACGTAAGCGAGCGCGCCTTTCAGACCGAGCGTTCGGGCCAGTGGACCAAGGGCAAAAGCTGCGACAACTTCGGCCAGCTTGGTCCCTGGCTGGTGACGCGTGACGAGGTAGCCGATCCGCAGGCGCTGGGCATGTGGCTGACGGTGAACGGCGACAGGATGCAGAACGGGTCGACCAAGACCATGGTCTACGGCGTGGCGCATCTGGTCAGCTATCTGTCGCAATTCTTCACCCTGCACCCCGGTGATGTGATTTCCACCGGCACCCCGCCCGGCGTTGGCATGGGGATGAAGCCGCCAAGGTACCTTGCCACCGGTGATGTGGTGGAACTGGGGATCGAGGGTCTGGGGCAGCAACGTCAGGCTGTGGTGGCCGAGGCATGAATACCTATGATCTGACGGGTCAGGTCGCCGTGGTGACCGGCGGCGCACAGGGCATCGGGCTGGCGGTGGCCACCTTGCTGCACACCTCGGGTGCGCATGTGCATCTGTGGGACATGGACGCGAAACTTGCGGCCGACGTGGCCGCAGGGTTCGGTGGGCGCGCGACGGGGTCGGGGGTCGATGTGACCGACGCCGATGCGGTGATGGCACTGGGTCAGCAGGCGGCGCAGGCCAGCGGTATCCAAGTGCTGGTCAATTCGGCCGGCATCGCGGGGTCGAACGCGCCGGTCAAGGATTACCCGGTGGCCGAGTTCCACAAGATCGTGGCGGTGAACCTCAATGGCACCTTCCACGCCTGCCGCGCCGTTCTGCCGTCGATGGTGGCCACCGGATATGGCCGGATCGTCAACATCGCGTCGGTTGCGGGCAAAGAGGGCAACCCCAACGCCGGCGCCTATTCGGCATCGAAGGCCGGGGTGATCGCGCTGACCAAAAGCATCGCCAAGGAACACGCAGGTCAGGACATCGCGGTGAACTGCGTCACCCCCGCCGCCGCACGCACCCGCATCTTCGACCAGATGGCACAAAGCCACATCGACTTCATGCTGTCGAAGATCCCGCGCGGGCGGTTCCTTGAGGTGGACGAGGCGGCGCAGATGATCGCCTGGATGTGTACCCGGGCGAATTCGTTCACCACCGGGGCGACGTTCGACCTGTCGGGCGGGCGCGCGACCTACTGACGCGGGGTCACTCCCGCGCTGCCTGCATCAACAGCGTGTCGTCGCCGTAAAGCGCCAGCGTTCCATCCGCCGCGATCTCATACCTTGTGATCCCGGCAAGTGCCGTGTTGAACGCGGCCTCCAGCGCCATGAGGTCCGCGCTGCAGGCCATGCGCGTGGCTCGCACCGGGCCAACGGTCAGGCTTGCGCCGCTGATCGTCAGGGCCGCGCCGTAACGGTTGCAGCCCGAGGTGCCAACCAATTCACCCGCCGCGCCAAAGTCCAGCGTGACGGGTGCCCCCGGCGGGATCGTGGCCGCGTCCACCCCGGTCACGATCCAGACGCCCGCCAGCATCTCGGGCAGGGCGGCATCTCCGTTCACCGCGATGGCGCGGGGCGGCGGTGCGGGGGTCATCGCCGGGGGTGCCGCAAGGGCCGCAAGCGGCAACAGTACGATCAGCGTGGTCTGGAACAAGGTGCGGGCCATCCGTGGTCTCCTGTGCGCTGTGGCATGGGGCAATGTGGTGGCGGCGGTTCGGGTCGTCAACCGCCACACCGCACCCATCCTGACCACCCCCCCCTTTCACCTTGATCCAAGTATCCCGGGGTCCGGGGCAGCGCCCCGGCCTTGGCCCCAACCCCACGCCGCACCTGCCATCTCGGGGCCCCCCGCCGGTTTTGTCTAGCCAGCCCGCCCGATCTTCGCTACTCTTGCGCACAGACCCGGGGCAAACCCGGGCGACCCGAGGCAGAGCAGGCAACATCAGGCGGACCCAACCATGACCGAGATGGTCTATGGCTCGATGCCCGGAAGGGTATCCGAGCCGGTACTTCCCCGTTGGTGGCGGACCATCGACCGTTGGTCGATGACCGCCGTTTTCGGGCTTTTCGCCATCGGCATCCTCTTGGGCCTCGCGGCCTCGGTGCCTCTGGCACAGCGCAACGGGCTGGAGCCGTTCTATTATGTCCAGCGGCAGGCATTCTTTGGCGGAATCGCGCTGATCGTGATGGTGGCGCTGTCGATGGCCCCGCCGATGCTGGTGCGCAGGCTGGGGGTGCTGTTGTTCTTTGCGGGCCTCGCAGCTCTGGCAGCCCTGCCGTTTCTGGGCACCGATTTCGGCAAGGGCGCGGTGCGCTGGTTTTCGCTGGGCTTCGCCTCGGTCCAGCCGTCCGAGTTCCTCAAGCCCGGCTTCATCGTGCTCTGCGGCTGGGCGATGGCGGCAGCACAGGAACCGAACGGCCCATCGGGGCGGATGCTGTCATTGGCCACCACCATCGTCGTCGTGGCCCTTCTGGCGATCCAGCCCGATTTCGGGCAGGCGGCACTGGTGCTGTTCGGCTGGGGTGTCGTGTATTTCGTGGCCGGTGCGTCGATGGGCCTGATCGGCGTCGTCGTGGCGCTGGTCGGTGCCGCCGGTTTCGCCGCTTACAATACCTCGGAACACTTTGCCCGCCGGATCAACGGGTTCCTCACGCCCGAGGTTGACCCCCGCACCCAGCTTGGCTATGCCACCAACGCGATACAAGAGGGCGGGTTCTTTGGTGTGGGCGTGGGCGAAGGGCAGGTGAAATGGTCGCTGCCCGATGCCCATACCGATTTCATCATCGCCGTCGCGGCCGAGGAATACGGCCTGATCCTCGTCCTTGTGGTGCTGGCCCTTTATGGCACCATCGTCGTCCGCTCGCTGTTCCGCCTCATCAAGGAACGTGACCCCTTCATCCGCCTGTCGGGCGCGGGCCTTGCCTGCATCTTTGGCGTGCAGGCGATGATCAACATGGGTGTGGCCGTCCGCCTCTTGCCGGCCAAGGGCATGACCCTGCCGTTCATCAGCTATGGCGGATCGTCGGTGATCGCCGCCGGTATCACCGTGGGCTTCCTTCTTGCCCTTACCCGCGTCCGCCCGCAGGGCGAGATCGGCGACATGTTCCGCAGGACACGCGGATGAACGCACCGCTTCTCCTGATCGCGGCGGGCGGCACCGGCGGGCACATGTTCCCCGCACAGGCGCTGGCCGAGACGATGGTGCGGCTGGGCTGGCGGGTGAAACTGTCCACCGACGCGCGGGGTGCGCGCTATGCGGGTGGGTTTCCGCATGTGGTCCGGGTGGAACAGGTGGCCTCGGCCACCTTTGCGCGGGGTGGCATCGTGGCCCGCATCGCGGTCCCCTTCCGCATCGCCGGGGGCGCCATCGCCGCCACCTTCCGCATGATGCGCGACCGCCCGGCGGTGGTCGTGGGCTTTGGCGGCTACCCCTCGATCCCCGCCCTTGCCGCCGCCACCCTGTTGCGCTTGCCGCGCATGATCCACGAACAGAACGGCATCCTTGGCCGCGTCAACCGCATCTTTGCCACCCGCGTGGCCGTGGTCGCTTGCGGCACCTGGCCCACCGAGGTGCCGCAGGGCGCCAAGTCGGAACACACCGGCAACCCCGTCCGCCGCGCCGTCCTTGACCGCGCCGGTGCCGGCTACATCCCCCCCGGCGACTATCCGATGAGCCTTGTGGTCATCGGCGGCAGCCAGGGCGCGCGAATCCTGTCCGACATCGTGCCCGCCGCCATCGCGGCCCTGCCGCAACCCCTGCGCGCGCAGCTTCGCGTCGCCCACCAGGCCCGCCCCGAGGATGCTCCCCGCGTCAGCGCCGCCTACGCCGACGCAGGCATCGCGGCCGAGGTTGAGCCGTTCTTCACCGACATCCCCCGCCGCTTGTCCGAAGCACAGCTTGTGATCTCCCGCGCCGGGGCCTCGTCCATCGCCGATATCTCGGTGATCGGGCGGCCCTCGATACTGATCCCCTACGCCGCCGCCGCCGCCGACCACCAGACGGCCAACGCGCGCGGGCTGGCGGCAGGTCAAGCCGCCATCGTCATCCCCGAATCAGCCCTTGACGCCGACAACCTGAGCGGGCAAATCGCATCAGTCCTGACACAGCCCGACGCTGCCGCGAAGATGGCCGCGAATGCCCTGTCCCTGTCCCGCCCCGATGCGACCGAGCGCCTTGTTGCCCTTGTCCTGTCCCTGCACGGATCGAACCCATGAACGCCACCAAACTGCCCCTTGAACTTGGCCCCATCCATTTCATCGGTATCGGCGGCATCGGCATGTCCGGCATCGCCGAGGTGCTGATGACCCTTGGCTACCGGGTGCAGGGGTCGGATGCGAAAGCATCGAAAATCACCGACCGGCTGGTGAAACTGGGGGCCACGTTCTTTGAAGGCCAAAGTGCCGCCAACATCGGTGAGGCTGCCGTCGTGGTGGTGTCCTCGGCCATCAAGAAGGGCAATCCCGAACTTGAGGAAGCGCGGCGGCGCAAGCTGCCCGTGGTCCGCCGGGCCGAGATGCTGGCCGAACTGATGCGGATGCGCTCGAACATCGCCATCGCGGGCACGCATGGCAAGACCACCACCACGACGATGGTCGCCACCCTGCTGGACAAGGGCGGCTTTGATCCGACCGTCATCAACGGCGGGGTGATCCACGCATATGGCTCCAACGCCCGCGCCGGGGCCGGCGAATGGATGGTGGTCGAGGCCGACGAATCAGACGGGTCGTTCAACAAGCTGCCCGCCACCATCGCCATCGTCACCAACATCGACCCCGAACATATGGAACACTGGGGCACCTTCGATGCCCTGCGTAAGGGGTTCTTCGATTTCGTGTCGAACATCCCGTTCTACGGCCTTGCCGTCTGCTGCACCGACCACCCCGAGGTGCAGGCGCTGGTCGGCCGCATCACCGACCGCCGGGTGGTGACGTTCGGCTTCAACACCCAGGCCGACGTGCGCGCCGTGAACCTGCGTTACGAGGGCGGCATGCCGCATTTCGACATCCTGTTGCAGAATGAGGATGGCGCGGTCATCGAAAACTGCACCCTGCCGATGCCCGGCGACCACAACGTGTCGAACGCCTTGGCGGCGGTCGCCGTCGCCCGCCACCTCGGCATGAAAAAGTCCGAGATTGTGCTGGCGCTTGCCGGTTTCGCCGGCGTCAACCGCCGCTTCACCAAGGTCGGCGAATGGCACGGTGCCACGATCATCGACGACTACGGCCACCACCCGGTTGAAATTGCCGCCGTCCTCAAGGCCGCGCGTCAGGCGACAAAGGGCCGCGTCATCGCCGTCCACCAGCCGCACCGCTTTACCCGCCTGAGCCACCTTTTCGACGATTTCTGCACCTGTTTCAACGATGCCGATGTGGTGGCCATCGCCGATGTCTATGCGGCCGGCGAAGACCCCATTCCCGGTGCCACCCGCGACGATCTGGTCGCAGGCCTGATCGCCCACGGCCACCGCCACGCCCGCGCGATATTGTCCGAGGATGATCTGGAACGTCTGGTCCGCGAACAGGCCCGCCCCGGGGATATGGTGGTCTGCCTTGGGGCCGGCACGATTTCCGCCTGGGCCAACGCGCTGCCGGCCCGCCTGATGGGGCAGGCGGCGTGACGCGGGCCGTGCATATGGGATGTGCATCGGTTGTGCATCGGTTGTGCATACCGCTTTTGCCCGGTTCCCGCCGATGACCGCCCCCCTGATCGCCGCCATCCTCTGGGTGCTTGCCGCCACCGTCACCGCCTTTCTGCCGATGCGCCGCCAGATGGTTCCGGGGGTGACTTTGCTGGTGCTGGCCCCGGTGCTGATCGTCTGGATCGGTGCTGTCCACGGCTGGTTCTGGACGATCCCGACGCTGCTCGCGTTCCTGTCAATGTTCCGCAACCCACTGATCTACTTCTGGAAACGCGCCACAGGCCGCCCCGTTTCCCTGCCCCCCGAACTGCAGGGGAATGGCAAATGAGCCTCTCCCTGATCGCCGCCTGCCTCTGGGCCATCGCGGCCAACGTGTCCGCCATGTTCCCCTCGAAACGCAAACACTGGCCCGCCGCCATCGTGCTGATCGCCGTCGGCATCCCCATCCTTGGCTGGGTCACCTATGAAAACGGCCCTCTCTTGGGCCTTCTGGCCCTCGCCGCCGGCATGAGCGTGCTGCGCTGGCCAGTGGTGTTCCTGGTCCGCTGGCTTCGCCGTCAAGCCTTTGGTCCGGCTGAATAATCGGCGCCGCCCCTTGATGACGCTTCCCACCCCCCGCGGCCCCCTTACCCCCGACCGACCCCTGTCAGACCTGACCTGGCTGCGCGTCGGCGGCCCTGCCGACTGGCTGTTCCAGCCACAGGATGAGGCTGATCTGGTGGCATTCCTGACTGACCTTGACCCCGCGATCCCTCTGTTCCCGATGGGCGTCGGCAGCAACCTGATCGTGCGCGACGGCGGCATCCGGGGGGTGGTGGTGCGGCTGGGGCGGGGGTTCAACAGCATTGATATTGCAGGGGAAACCGTTACCGCAGGGGCGGCGGCGCTGGATGCCCATGTGGCGCGAAAGGCGGCTGAGGCGGGGCTGGACCTGACGTTTCTGCGCACCATCCCGGGCAGCATCGGCGGGGCGGTGCGGATGAACGCGGGCTGTTATGGCGCGTATGTCGCTGATATTCTGAGCGAAATCCGCATCGTTACACGTCTCGGCCGCATTGAGACCCTCTCCGCCGCCGCCCTTGACCTGCGCTATCGCCAGTCCGATCTGCCCGCCGGTGCCGTCATCACACAGGCCAGTTTCCGCGCACCCAAGGGCGAACCCGCCGCCCTGATGGCCCGGATGGACGATCAGATTGCCAAACGTGACGCGACGCAACCTACCAAGGATAGATCGGCAGGCTCAACCTTCCGCAACCCCTTGGGTCGGTCCTCGACCGGCACCGCCGACGACACCCACGAATTGAAAGCGTGGAAGGTGATCGACGACGCCGGAATGCGGGGTGCCAGGCGGGGCGGGGCGCAGATGTCGCCGATGCATTCCAACTTTCTGATCAACGCCGGGGGTGCCACGGCCACAGACCTTGAGGGTCTTGGCGAGGAAGTCAGAAAAACTGTTTTCAAACACAGCGGTATCACGCTAGAGTGGGAAATCATGCGGGTGGGCGAACCCCTCGCGGATACATAACGGGCCGGCAACAGGCCCGATAGGCAGTGTGATGGCGGGCATGTCGAGCAGGGCAGCCCCCAAGGTGGCAGTTCTGATGGGTGGATTTTCCGCAGAGCGGGAAGTCAGCCTGTCGTCCGGGCGCGAATGTGCCCAGGCCCTGAGGGTGGCGGGATACACGGTGGTCGAGGTCGATTGCGGCCCCGATCTGGCCGTGCAACTGTCTGATATCAAACCCGATGTCGCCTTCAACGCGCTGCATGGCCGCTGGGGTGAGGATGGCTGTGTGCAGGGCATCCTGGAATGGCTGCGCATCCCCTATACCCATTCCGGCGTGCTGGCTTCGGCCCTTGCCATGGACAAGACCCGCACCAAAGAGGTTTACCGCGCCGCCGGTCTGCCGGTGGTCGAAAGCGTCATCGCCACCCGCGAAGCGGTTGAGGCGGCACACGTTTTGCCGCCGCCCTATGTGGTGAAGCCGAACAGCGAAGGCTCATCCGTCGGGGTCTATCTGGTGCCGGAGGGGTCGAACGCGCCGCGTCTGGCCGCGTCGATGCCAGCGCGGGTGATGGTGGAAACCTATGCCCCGGGGCGCGAGATGACGACGACGGTGATGGGCGACCGCGCGTTGTGCGTGACCGATATCCTGACCGACGGCTGGTATGACTATGATGCGAAGTATGCGCCGGGTGGCAGCAGGCATGTCTGCCCCGCCGATATTCCGGTCGATATATCAGAGGCTTGCCTTGACTATGCCCTGCGCGCCCACCGCGCCCTGGGTTGCCGGGGCGTCAGCCGCACCGATTTCCGCTGGGACGAAACACGGGGATTGCACGGGCTGATCCTTCTGGAAACCAATACCCAGCCCGGCATGACGCCCACTTCGCTTGCCCCGGAACAGGCGGCGCATGCGGGCTACTCGTTCCCCGATCTTTGCGCCTGGATGGTAGAGGACGCCTCATGCGATCGCTGATCTTTCGCCGCCCCCCACCCGAGCCCCAACGCCGCGACCCGGCCCCCAGCCGCTGGGCCTACCGGATGCAAAGGCTTTGGCTGACACCCGTTTTCCGCAAACTGGCCCGTGTCGGATTGCCCAGCTTTTGTGTGGTTTTCGCGGTCGGTCTGTATCTGTCAGACCAGACGCGCCGCGACGGGGTGACCGAAACCATCGCCTCGTACCGCGATCAGGTAAAGAACCGGCCCGAGTTCATGGTGTCGCTTCTGTCGGTCGAGGGCGCATCGGCCCCCCTGGCCGAGATGGTGCGGGGGGCGCTGGCGGTGCCTTTGCCGCAATCCTCGCTCGACCTGGATCTTGGGGCGGCACATGACCGGGTGGCGGCGCTGCCTGCGGTGCGGTCGGTGCATCTGCGGGTGCAGCCGGGTGGCGTGCTGCAGGTGACGGTGGAAGAGCGTGAACCTGCGTTCGTCTGGCGGGCACCGCAGGGGCTGATCCTGCTGGACGAGGCGGGCCACCACATTGCAGGCATCGACGCCCGCACGGCGCGGGCCGACCTGCCGGTGCTGGCGGGCGAAGGGGCCGACAAGGCGGTGGCCGAGGCGATGGACCTTCTGGTTGCCGCCGGGCCGTTCCAGCCGCGCCTGCGTGGCCTGGTGCGGATGGGAGAGCGGCGTTGGGACATGGTTCTTGACCGCAACCAGCGCATCTTGTTGCCAGCCGAGGCGCCCACACAAGCCCTTGATGCGCTGATCGCCCTGGATCAGGCGCAAGGGGTGATGGCGCGCGATATCCTGAGCGTCGATCTGCGCCTGTCGTCCCGCCCTGCACTGCGCCTGGCGCCCCATGCCCTGACTGAAATGCGCCGTGCAAGCGGCCTTTTGCCTGCGGAGAGCGAGCTATGACCGACCTCTACCAAGCCCAACGTTCCATGCGAAACATGCGCCGCGCCGCGATGCAGCGGGGGGTGATTGCCATTCTGGATGTGGGATCGTCCAAGGTGGCCTGCCTGATCCTGCGCTTTGACGGGGTGGAACCCGTGGGCGAGGGCGTGGGGCCGATGGCGGGGCAGTCATCGTTTCGCGTGATTGGGGCGCAGATCACCCGGTCGCGCGGTGTGCGGTTCGGCGAGATCGCGGTGATGAACGAGACGGAAAGCGCCGTCCGCACCGCCGTGCAGGGCGCGCAGAAGATGGCGGATGTGCGGGTCGATCATGTGATCGTGTGTTTCTCGGGCGCTGATCCGCGCAGCTATGGTTTGGCCGGCGAATGGGACCTGCGCGATTCAGTGGTGACCGAACAGGACGTATCGCGCGTGCTGGCCGCCTGCGACGTGCCGGATATCGGGCCGGGGCGGGAGATACTGCATGCGCAGCCGGTAAACTTTGCGCTGGATCACCGCACCGGCCTTGGCGATCCGCGTGGACAGATCGGCAACCGGCTGGCCTGCGACATGCACCTGTTGTCGGTGGATGGCGATGTGCTGCAGAACATCATCCACTGCATCAAGCGGTGTGACCTTGAGATCGCGGGGCTTGCCTCGTCGGCCTATGTCAGCGGCATTGCGGCACTGGTCGAGGATGAACAGGAACTGGGGGCCGCCTGTGTGGACATGGGCGGCGGGGCAACCGGTATCTCGATCTTCATGAAAAAGCACATGATCTATGCGGATTCGGTGCGGATGGGCGGCGACCATGTAACATCGGATATCGCCAAGGGGTTGCAGGTGCCGCTGTCGGTGGCCGAGCGGATCAAGACCAAGCACGGCGGCGTCCATGCCACCGGCATGGATGACCGCGACATGATCGAGATCGGCGGCGACAGTGGCGACTGGGAAAAGGACCGCCGCGCGGTCAGCCGGACCGAACTGATCGGCATCATGCGCCCCCGGGTCGAGGAAATACTGGAGGAGACGCGCGCGAGGCTGGACGCCGCCGGTTTCGACAGCCTGCCGTCGCAGCAGATCGTGCTGACGGGGGGCAGCAGCCAGATACCCGGGCTGGACGGACTGGCGTCGCGGATTCTGGGCCAGCGGGTGCGTCTGGGTCGGCCGCTGCGGGTGCAAGGGTTGCCGCAGGCGGTAACCGGGCCCGCATTTGCCAGTGCAGTGGGCCTGTGCCTGTTCGCCACCAACCCGCAGGACGAGTGGTGGGATTTCGATATTCCGGCCGAACGCTATCCTGCGCGGTCACTGAAAAGGGCGATGAAATGGTTCCGCGACAACTGGTGACCGCAACCGGCGGTGCCGGGATCGAAATATCGGGGAAATCCGCCACTTTTCTGCCATATTTTGTGGTCGGGCGATGTTTTCTTGATGACGAAACACCCGACACCCGGTAAATTCCCCGGTTAATCGGGACAAGACCTGCGCCGGGGCGGCGCTCAAATCAAAAAACGCGGCATAACCAAAAAGGCAGGCGGACAATGGCACTCAACCTCACGATGAACTCGCAGCGCGAAGAGCTGAAGCCGCGCATCACTGTCTTTGGTGTCGGCGGCGCCGGCGGCAATGCCGTCAACAACATGATCGACAAGAACCTTGAGGGGGTCGAGTTTGTCGTGGCCAACACCGACGCGCAGGCGCTGCAACAGTCGCGCGCCAATGCAACGATCCAGATGGGTCTGAAGGTGACCGAGGGTCTGGGTGCGGGTGCCAAGCCTGCGATTGGTGCAGCGGCAGCCGAGGAATCGATCGAGATGATCGTCGATCATCTGGCCGGCGCGCACATGTGCTTCATCACCGCGGGCATGGGCGGCGGCACCGGCACGGGTGCGGCCCCGATCATCGCGCAGGCAGCGCGCGAATTGGGTGTGCTGACCGTGGGCGTGGTCACCAAGCCCTTTCAGTTCGAGGGTGCCAAGCGGATGAAACAGGCCGAGCAGGGCATCGAGGCGCTGCAGAAGGTCGTCGATACCCTCATCATCATCCCGAACCAGAACCTGTTCCGGCTGGCCAACGAACGCACCACCTTTACCGAAGCCTTCGCGATGGCCGACGATGTGCTGTACCAGGGCGTCAAGGGCGTGACCGACCTGATGGTGCGCCCCGGCCTCATCAACCTTGATTTCGCCGACGTGCGCGCAGTGATGGACGAGATGGGCAAGGCGATGATGGGCACGGGCGAGGCGGATGGCCCGGAACGCGCCGTGCAGGCGGCGGAAAAGGCGATTGCCAACCCGCTGCTGGACGAGATTTCGTTGCATGGCGCCAAGGGTGTTCTCATCAACATCACCGGCGGTTATGACCTGACGCTGTTCGAACTGGACGAGGCTGCGAACATCATCCGCGAAAAGGTCGATCCTGACGCGAACATCATCGTAGGCTCGACGCTGGACACCACGATGGAGGGGCGGCTGCGTGTGTCTGTGGTCGCCACGGGCATCGACGCATCGGCGGCGAACCGGGCCGACACGCCGGTCACGCGCCGCAGCATGGCAACCCCGTTGCAGGCCTTTGTCGCACCCGAACCGCGCCGCGAAGTGCCGCTGACAGTGCAGGTCACGCCGGTTCCCGTCGCCGCACCCGTGCAGATGCCCGAAGCCGACATGTTCGATGCGGTCGAGGATATGGCCGAAGTGGCTTATGACGAGGCCGCGACGGCAGACCAATTGCCGCTTCCGGTCTATCGCCCCCAACCCCCCGCCCAACCTGCGCCGCCCGTAGCCCGCGCGCGCACAGCCGAAGATGCGGCGACGGGTTTTGTTGCACCTCGTCCCCGCGCCGCCGGCACCCCGTCGCCCGAGGCGCTTGCGCGTCTGCAGGCGGCAGTCAGCCGGGCCCCGACGCAGCGACCCGCGGTCGCTGCCGCGGCACCCGCTGCGGCCAAGCCCGCGCCCGAGCGTCCGCGCTTTGGCATAGGTTCGCTCATCAACCGGATGGCGGGTCACATGACCGACGCCCCGGCCGAACGCGCAGCCCCGGCCGAACGCGCGGCCCCCCCGGCCGCGCGCCAGCAGCCCCCTGTCACCCATTATGACGATGAGCCGGAAATGGGTGCCGATCAGGAGCGCATCGAGATTCCCGCATTCCTGCGCCGCCAGGCCAACTGAAGCCCTGCAACACACCTTTGCGAAAGGCCCGCAATGCGGGCCTTTTTGCATTTCATGGCAATGGGTTACCGAACGACATCTCGCTGTTACATCGCGTCACAAAGAGTGAGTTGTCCCGATGCCCGCCAGTCCTTACTTAAAATTTGCAAGAACCCGGTTTGATGCCGGGGCGGTGGCGGGGAAGTCGGTGCAGAACACGCTCAAATCAGCGGTGACCTTTCAGGGCGCGGGGCTTCATTCAGGCCGTCCGGTCCGCATGGTCGTGCGTCCTGCTTCGGCCGATTATGGCATCTGGTTCCGCCGGGTCGACCTTGCATCGGGTGATCCGATGGTCGCGGCCCGCTGGGATGCGGTCGTGCCATCGAAACTGTGCACGCAGGTCGCCAATGACAAGGGCACTGACGTGTCCACTATCGAGCATCTGATGGCCGCCTTTGCCGGCTGCGGCATCCACAATGCGCTGGTCGAAATCGACGGACCGGAAGTGCCGATCCTTGACGGATCAAGCGTGCCTTTCGTTTCAGGCTTTCTGCGCAGCGGCCTGCGCCCGCAATCGGCCCCGGTCCGCGCCATCCGTATCCTGGCCCCCGTCGAAGTGCGCGAGGGTGAGGCCATGGCCCGGCTGGAACCGTCGGACATGCTGGAAATCGCGTTCCGAATCGACTTTGACGATGCCGCCATCGGCAGCCAGGAAAAGCGTCTGAACATGGCCAACGGCACCTTCGTGCGCGAGTTGTCCGACAGCCGCACCTTCTGCCGCGAGGCGGATGTGGTGGCAATGCGGGCCAACGGGCTGGCCCTGGGCGGTACTTACGAGAATGCCGTGGTGTTCGACGGCGACCGGGTTCTGTCGCCGGGCGGCCTGCGCCATGATGACGAACCCGTGCGCCACAAGATGCTGGATGCCTTGGGCGATCTGGCGCTGGCCGGGGGGCCGGTGCTGGGCCGCTACACCGGCCTGCGCGCGGGGCATGCGTTGACCAACCGCCTGCTCAGGGCATTGTTCGCGCGCCCGGACGCGTTCGAGATGGTCGATTGCGGCTTTCCGATGGGGCAGAAGCTTCCCGGTGTTGGTGTCTTGCGCAGCGACGTCCCCGAACACGCCTGATTGATCGTCGCGCGTACCGAAAGGCGTTTTGCGCCCCGGATTTTTCTGTGCTAGGACGAACACGACCCGGCGGCAAACGGCGGGCAGGCAGGTCAGACGAGGTAGTCGGAAGATGGCAGTCGGCAAGGCGGGCGCACGGGGTCTGTGTACGGCGCTCATCGTTCTGACGCTTGCAGGCTGCGGTGCCCTGCGGCAGCGTGACGAGGCGCCACTGGATGACCTGAGCGCCGAGGATATCTTTCGCAAGGGCGAAGTGGCGCTTGAAACCGACCGCAAACCGGACGAGGCGATTCGCCTGTTCTCCGAGGTTGAGCGGCTTTATCCCTATTCCGCCTATGCCAAGCGCGCGCTGATCATGCAGGCCTTTGCCCAGCACAAGGGCCGCGATTACGAAGACGCCCGCGCATCGGCGCAGCGGTTCCTTGAATTCTATCCGGGGGATGAGGATGCGGCCTATGCAACCTATCTGCTGGCGCTGTCCTATTACGACCAGATCGACGAAGTGGGCCGTGACCAGGGCCTGACCTTTCAGGCGCTGCAGGGCCTTCGCAAGGTGATCGAGGACTATCCCGACAGCGACTATACCCGCTCGGCCATGCTCAAGTTCGACCTCGCGTTCGACCATCTGGCGGCCAAGGAAATGGAGATCGGGCGCTATTACCTCAAGCGCGGGCATTATACAGCGGCGATCAACCGGTTCCGCGTGGTTGTATCCGACTTCCAGACCACCACCCACACCGCCGAGGCGCTGCACCGTCTGGTTGAGGCCTATCTGGCGCTTGGCCTCACGGATGAGGCGCAGACGGCAGGGGCGATTCTGGGCTTCAACTATCAGGCCAGCCCGTTCTACGACGACAGCTATCGCCTGTTGACCGGGCGCGGCCTGACGCTGGAGGCCAAGGGTGACGGCTGGCTGGCCGCGATCTACCGGCAGGTGATCCGCGGCGAGTGGTTGTGAACGGGGTCTGCCACGCCTGCCCACCCGGCGTAGGGTGCGCTTTCATGGCACACCGCGCAGGCCGCTGACATGCTGCGCAGCTTGTCGATCCGCGACATTCTTATCATCGACAGGCTGGATCTTGCGTTTCAACCGGGGCTGAACGTGCTGACCGGCGAAACCGGAGCGGGCAAGTCGATCCTCCTCGATGCGCTCGGGCTGGTTCTGGGGTGGCGCGGGCGGGCCGATCTGGTGCGCACAGGTGCGGCGCAGGGCGAAGTGACGGCCGAGTTTTCCCTGACCCCGGATCATGCCGCCCGCCTTGTGCTGGCCGAGGCCGGTCTGCCCGCCGATGACACGCTGATCCTGCGCCGGGTCAGCACCCCCGACGGCCGCAAGCAGGCCTATGTGAACGACCGCCGTGCCGGGGGCGAGGTCCTGCGCGCCCTGTCCGATACGCTTGTGGAACTGCATGGTCAGCAGGACGACGGCGGCCTTCTGAACCCGCGCGGGCACCGGGCGATGCTGGACACCTTTGGCGGGTACGACCTTGGCCCTCTTCGCGGCGCATGGACGTCAATGGCGCGCGCTGCCCGCGCTGTGGCCGACGCCGAGGCGGCCCTTGCTGCGGCACGTGCCGAGGAGGAATTCCTGCGCCACGCCGTGGCCGAACTTGACCGCCTTGACCCCCAGCCCGGCGAGGATGCTACCCTTGACACCCGCCGCCGCAGCATGCAGGCCGCCGCCCGCATTCAGGGTGACGTGACGCGCGCCCAAAAGGCCCTGTCCGATCAGGGGGCCGAGGGGCAGATGACCGATGCCCTGCGCTGGCTGGAAGGGGCCGCCGACCGCGCCGAGGGTCGGCTTGCGCCGGCCCTTGCCGCCCTTTCCCGCGCCCTGATCGAGTTGCACGAGGCGCAGGGCGGCGTGGAAGACGCCATGTCAGCGCTTGCTTTCGACCCGCATGTCCTTGAAACGCTTGAGGAACGCCTGTTTGCGATCCGCGCGCTTGCGCGCAAGCATGGGGTAGCAGCCGACAATCTGGGTTCTTTCGCCGACACCCTCCGGTCACGGCTGGCGGCGCTTGACGGGGGGGCCGCGTCGCTGGCCGGGTTACTGCGCGTGCAGGCCGAAGCGGGGGTTGCTTTTCGCGCCGAGGCGGGCCGCATCCGTGACTTGCGCGCGGCTGCAGCGGTCCGGCTGGACGCGGCTATGGCGGGGGAACTGGCCCCCCTCAAGATGGAACGCGCCGTCTTTACCACCGCCATCACACCCGCCGACCCCGGCCCCGATGGGACCGAGACGGTGACCTTTACCGTCGCCACCAACCCCGGCACCCCACCCGGCCCCCTGAACCGCATCGCCTCGGGCGGTGAATTGTCGCGGTTCCTCTTGGCGCTCAAGGTCTGTCTGACCGGCCAGACACCCGGCGTCACGATGATCTTTGACGAGATTGACCGGGGTGTGGGCGGGGCCACGGCGGCGGCGGTGGGGCGCCGGTTGCAGGTGCTGGCATCGCAGGGGCAGGTTCTGGTGGTGACGCACTCGCCCCAGGTGGCGGCGATGGGCGCGCATCACTGGCGCGTGGAAAAGCGGGTTGAAGGCGGGCAAACCCTTTCAACCGTTACACATTTGGGGGCCGACGAGCGGGTGGAAGAGATTGCGCGCATGCTGGCCGGAGATCGCGTGACCGAGGCTGCACGGGCGGCGGCGGTGTCGTTGCTGGCGGTCTGACGTTTGCACTTGCTGCATGGCAGCATCCCGGTTGCGACCCTAGCGCGCTGCATTGCAGCATCCTATCTTTTGCTCAATGGCCCGGCAATTGCCTTGCCGCCAATGACCAAAGGAGAATGCCATGCTCGCTCGTATCACCTCTGCCCTGCGCAGCTTCAACCTGCCCAGCATCGCCGAAGTCGAGCGTGACTATCTGAACGCCTCCGTGTCGCGCGTCGATCTGGAGCGTCGGATGCGCGAAGTCGATG
This sequence comes from Rhodobacterales bacterium, assembly GCA_038209775.1. Taxonomy (GTDB): domain Bacteria; phylum Pseudomonadota; class Alphaproteobacteria; order Rhodobacterales; family Rhodobacteraceae; genus JBBQXK01. Next base: position 56,444 of record JBBQXK010000019.1, read on the forward strand.
GCGGGATGTTCCGCCGGTCGATGTTCGACATGTAAGGGTCAGACCGGGGGCACCAGTTTCCCCGGGTTCATCAGGCGCATCGGGTCCAGCGCACGTTTGACCGCCCCCATCACCTGCCACCCCTCGCCATGCTCGGCCTGCATCAGGCCGAGCTTGCCCAGGCCAACCCCGTGTTCCCCGGTGATCGTGCCGCCAAGCGCCAGCGCGCGTTCGGCCATGCGCGTGGAAAGGCGTTTCGCCTCAGTCACTTCGGCGGCGTTGTTACGGTCGACGAGCAGGATCGCATGGAAATTGCCGTCCCCCACATGGCCAAGGATCGGGCCCAGAACCGTGCTGGTTGCAAGGTCGGCGCGGGTATCCTCGATCGCCTCGGCTAGGCGTGAGATCGGCACGCAGACATCGGTCACCACCGCCGTGCAACCGGGGCGCAGGGCAAGGCAGGCGTGATAGGCCTGATGCCGCATCTTCCACAGCCTTGCGCGGTCTTCGGTGGCGCGCGCCCATTGAAAGCCGGTGCTACCAAATTCGCCGGCAATCTCGCCGAACCGTTCGGCCTGTTCGGTCACGCTGGCGGGTGAGCCGTGGAATTCAACCATCAGATGCGGGGTTTCGGGCATGTTCTGCCCCCCATGCGCGTTGCAGGCACGGACCGAGGTTTCATCGAGAAATTCGATGCGGGCCATGGGGATACCCGTCTGGATGGTGGCAATGACGCAGTCCACCGCCGCCGCTGCATCGGGAAAGGCGCAGACGGCGGCCGATACCGCCTCGGGCTGTCCCTGAAGCCGCAGCGTGATCTCGGTGATAAGGCCAAGTGTGCCTTCCGACCCCACGAAAAGGCCCGTAAGGTCATATCCTGCCGAAGTTTTCGGGGCGGCGCTGCCGGTGCGGATCACCCGGCCATCAGCCAGAACCACCTCCAGCGCCAGCACATTTGCCCGCATCGTGCCATAACGCACCGCCGTCGTGCCCGAGGCGCGGGTGGCGGTCATGCCGCCGAGACTGGCGTTGGCCCCGGGATCGACCGGGAAGAACAGGCCCGTCGCGCGGAGGGCTTCGTTCAGCCCTTCGCGTGTGAGGCCGGGCTGGACCACTGCGAGCATATCTTCAGAATGGACCGCAAGCACCTGATCCATATGCTGGAAATCGACTGTGACGCCGCCTTTGACCGCCAAGGCGTGGCCCTCAAGCGAGGTGCCGGCTCCCCAGCCGACCATCGGTATGCCATGCGCCGAACAGATCCGCGCGATATCCGACACCTCTGCGGTGGTGCGGGGGAAAGCGATGGCGTCGGGGGTGCCGGCGGTGACAAGGGTTTCGGATTGGGCGTGGGCGGCGCGGACCGGGCCTGCGGTTGACAGACGCTCACCCAGCAGGGATCGCAGTGCGGACAGGGCCAGGTCAAGCGCCAAGGTGTTGTCCTTTCAGGGTTTTCCTGCGTGGTCGGCCAGAAACACCGCCAGATCGCCATAGCCGGTATAGCGCCGCTCATAGGCCAGACCAAGCCTTGCGGCGCAGTCTTCGGCCTTGGCATCAAGGGCTGGGTCATTGGTCTGGGCCTGATAGACCAGCTTGGTGTAGTTGCCGAAGTACATGTCGCGCAAGGAGGGGTGGCGGTCGAGGCCCATCGGGCGCCAGACGAAGGCGTCGAACTGGCGGACGAGGAAATCGGTGAGGTAGAAGGCGGTGAATTCAGTTTCCGTGCGGGGCAGGAAGATGTCGTTGCCTTCAAAAAACGAATAACAATGGGGGCCTTCGATCATCTCTACCCCCAGTTCCTTGCACTTTTCCAACAATTGGCCGCCTGTGCCGCAATCGGCATAGAGAACGACGATGGTGTCATAGGCTGCCCGGTACCGCATGACCGCCTCGGCCACGGCGGGGGTGATGCGGTCGGGCCAGAGGTGCAGGTTGGCGGGCAGGCAGTGCAGGTCAAGATGATCCCACGAATTCAGGGACTTGAGTGCCAGAATTTCCCGCGCGAGGGCGCCGCAGGCGAGGATCAGGGTGCGGCCCTGGCCGCTGGCGGCGAGGCCATTTTCGGTCAGCACGGCATCATCGGGCAGGGTGGTCATTTCCAACGGCGCAGGGCGGGCGCGAGGCTGATCACGAGGGCCAGAAGGCCGAGGGCGACCAGCGGGAAACCTGCCCATGTGGCCAAAAGGATGGTGGCACCGGCGGCGACGATGACGGCAAGGATCAGGGTGGCGAAGACGGGCAGCGGCATTGGCAAACCCCTATAACGGCGCATTCGGTGCAATTATGGCACATGCACAACCTATGCACATCCCATGCACAGCACATATGCATCGAAACCGCGCCTGCCAAGTGAACGCTGCACCTGCAGCATAAGGTCACCGGAATCAGCCATGCACGCCGTGCATGGCTGACGGGTCAGTGCGCAGCGGCCTGATTGTGCTTGCGTGCGATGTACTGCTTGGCGGTTTCCACCGCCACGGCGGCATCGCGGCAATAGGCGTCGGCACCGATGGCGCGGCTGAATTCCTCATTCAACGGCGCGCCGCCGACCAGCACGATGTAGTCGTCGCGCATGCCCTTTTCCTTGAGCGTGTCGATCACCACCTTCATGTAGGGCATCGTCGTGGTCAGCAGGGCGGACATGCCGAGGATGTCGGGCTGTTCTTCCTCAAGCGCGGCCAGATACTTTTCAACCGAGTTGTTGATGCCCAGATCGCGCACCTCGAAACCGGCACCTTCCATCATCATGGCAACCAGATTCTTGCCAATGTCGTGGATGTCGCCCTTGACCGTGCCAATCACCATCTTGCCCATCCGGGGGGCGCCGGTTTCGGCCAGAAGCGGTTTGAGGATGAACATGCCGGCCTTCATCGCGTTGGCGGCCAAAAGCACCTCAGGCACAAACAGGATGCCATCGCGGAAGTCGGCACCGACGATGGTCATGCCCGCGACAAGTGCCTTGGTCAGCACGTCGTAGGGCGTCCAGCCGCGACCGAGAAGGATGTTCACGCCATCTTCGATCTCTTCCTTGAGACCGTCGTAGAGGTCGTCGTGCATCTGCAGGACAAGCTCGTCATCGGCAAGTTCGGACAGGATGATTTCGTCGTCGGCCATGATGGTTCCTCGGCTTGATGACGTCTGCATGCGGCCTGCCGAAGGGTCGTGCAAGGCGGATTGCGACGTTCCCGGTCGGAAAATCGGCAGAGTGGGGGAAAGTGCCGGTGTGACAGGCGTTTGAGGCGTGGCGCGGGGTGCATGTTCCTGTTTCGTTCGATGTGGCCGCGTGCTAGGGTTCCGGCATGGATCAGGGCAAGGGCATTCTGCCGGGACAGGCATTGCGGGGCCGGGGCGCCGCGTCGAACGTCACGGGGCGGTTCGAAGGCACGACGCGCGAGGCGGCGTATGACGGCTGGGACGCGCCCGAGGACAGGGTGGTGCGGACCGAGGTGCGCGAGGAACGGGCGCGGTCGGCGTTGTCGTACAACACGTCACCCGATCTGGGGTTTGACCGTGCCGTGAACCCCTATCGCGGGTGCGAGCATGGGTGTGTGTATTGCTATGCGCGGCCCTCGCATGCGTTCCTGAACATGTCGCCGGGCTTGGATTTCGAGACGAAGCTGATTGCCAGGCCGGGGATCGGTGCGGTTCTGGCGCGGGAGTTGTCGGCCAAAGGTTATGTGCCCAAGGTGATCGTTCTGGGGTCGAACACCGACCCGTATCAGCCGCTGGAGGCCACCGCGCGGGTAACGCGTGAGGTGATCGAGGTGTTGCGGGATTTCCGGCATCCGTTGGGCATCACCACGCGGGGGGCGCTGGTCGAGCGGGACATTGATGTGCTGGGGCCGATGGCGGCCTTGGGGCTGGCGCGGGTGGGGATATCGCTGACGACGCTGGATGCGGGGGTGGCGCGGGCGATGGAGCCGCGCGCGCCGACGCCGGCGCGGCGGCTGGCGATGATCCGGCGGCTGTCGGAGGCGGGGGTGCCGGTGCGGGTGATGGTGTCGCCGGTCATACCGGGGCTGACCGACCACGAGACGGAGGCGATTCTGGCGGCGGCCAGGGAGGCGGGGGCAGTTTCGGCAAGTTCGATCATGCTGCGATTGCCGCGTGAGGTGGCGGGGCTGTTCCGCGACTGGATCGAGGCCACGTTTCCCGACCGCGCCAAGCATGTGATGGGCCGGGTGCGGGAATTGCACGGGGGCAAGGATTACGACGCGGAGTTTGGCGTGCGGATGAAGGGGCAGGGGGTCTGGGCTGACCTTGCGCGGCAAAGGTTCGAGGTGGCGGTGCGTCGGCTGGGGCTGGTGGTGCGGATGCCGCCGATGCGGAGCGATCTGTTCCGGGTGCCGGGCGGGCAGATGGATTTGTTCGGATAGGGCGGGGTCAGCCCCGACGCCCCCGCCGTTCGCGCTTGGGGTCGCCCGAGGTGTCGCCGGTGCCGTCCGAGGCGGAGGAGAAGCCGCCGATCAGGGACTGGATCAGCTCCAGCGTCGGGCGGTCGCCGCGGGGGCGGGTTTCAAGGGCTGCGCGCATCGACGTCAGGTGTTCGGGCATCGTGCCGCAGCAGCCGCCGATGATCCGCGCGCCAGCATCGCGGGCAAGGACGGCGTAGTCGGCCATCAGCGCGGGCGTCCCGTCATAGTGGATGTGGCCGTCGTGGTACTTGGGGATGCCGGCGTTACCCTTGGCGATCAGCGGGCGTTCGGTGCCCTGGGTCACAAAGCCCAGCACGGTGCGCAGAAGGTCGGACGCGCCGACGCCGCAATTGGCGCCGAAGGCGATGGGGGGGTTGGGCAGTTTCTCGACCATCTCGGCCATGGCCGCCGAGGTGATGCCCATCATGGTGCGGCCGGCGGTGTCAAAGCTCATCGTGCCGCACCAGGGCATGCCGGACAGTCGGGCAGCCTCGGCGGCGGCCTTGTATTCCTCGGGGGCGCTGATCGTCTCTACCCAGAGCACATCGGCGCCGCCCTCTTTCAGCCCCTCGGCCTGTTCGTGGAAGATCTCGACGGCCACGGCATGGGTCATCGGGCCGATGGGTTCGAATATTTCGCCGGTGGGGCCGACCGAGCCTGCGACGATCACGGTGCGGCCAGATGCATCAGCGACTTGGCGACCGATGGCGGCCGAGACGCGGTTGAGTTCGCGCACCCGCCCCTCGGCACCGTGCAGTTTCAGGCGGCTGGCGTTGCCGCCGAAGGTGTTGGTGAGGAACAGGTCTGAGCCCGCATCGACGGCCCCCTTGTACAGCGCCGCGATCCGGTCGGGGTGTTCGACGTTCCACATTTCGGGCGCGTCGCCCGACGACAGGCCCATGTTGAACAGGTTGGTGCCCGTGGCCCCATCGGCCAGCAGCCAGTCACGGGTCGACAGAAGGCGGGTCAGGGCATCGGTGGCAGGGGACATGAGGGCAGGACTTTCAGGGCAAGGGTCGCCCGCGTCGTGCCATGGCGGGCGCGCTGCCGCAAATGAAAGAATTTCATGACAACATGCGGCGGGCCGCGTAGAGGCGGCCCGCGTGCTGCTCTTTCAGATCTCGGTCATCAGCTGCGCCTTGGCGGTGGGCAGCAGTTCGGCCAGCTTGGCGCGGATCGTATCGGCGCTGGCCTTGTCACCCAGATCGGCGACCAGTTTGCGCACCACATCCTCATCTCCGGCCTCTTCGAAATCGGCCTGAACGACGGTGATCGCATAGGCCGCAGCCTCGTCGCCCGACAGGCCCAGAAGGCCCGCAGCCCAGAGGCCGGTCAGCTTGTTGCGCCGCGCTTCGGCGCGGAACTGCATTTCGGCGTCGTGGGCGAACTTGTTCTCGAAAGCATTCTCGCGGTCATCGAAGGTGGGCATGGGCATCCTCGCGGGTCAGGGAATTGCATCCATATATGCGAAAGCCGTGGCGCTGCCGCAAGGGCTGTGCGGGGCCGGCGTCGCCTGAATTCGACAGGGCGGGGGCATAATTTGGCCGTGATCGGCGGGCATCCTGTGGGCTGCAAGGGAATGGAGAGCTGCCTCGATGGGCCATATTGCCGATATCCGCAGCGATGCTGCCAGCCGGCCCGGCGTGACCGTCGCGGCGGCGGATCGGGCGCGCATCGTGCTGGCGGTGATGCTGATAGCACTGGCCCCGGACGGGCAGATCGACGCTGCGGGCATCGCGCGGGTGACCGATGTCTGCCACGCGGCCCCGGTGTTGGCCGGGATCGACGCGGCGGGGATTGAAGAGCTGGCGGCGCTGACCCTGCGGGGGCTGGCGGCACGCGGGCCCGACCGGGTGCTGGCCGACCTGCGCGGGCTGATGCCGCGTGCGCTGGCCGAGACGGCGCTGGCGATGGCGGTGCGCGCATCGTTTGTGGCGGGCCGGGTGCCGCCGGATACGGCGGGTATCCTTGGCGGGCTTGCCAACTATCTGGGGCTGCCTGCCGCATGGCTGTCGGACCTTTTCGAGGTGCTGGGTGCGCTGGAGCGTCCCTTCGGTTGAACCCCGCGCCGAGAGGTTCCCTCGTCCTTGCGACCGGGCAGGGCTTGGCTTATATGCCGGGGCTGACAGGCGCCGACCGACAGGGTGGGCGCCGGCGCAGGGAGTCCCTATGGCACGCCGGAAGAAGATCTATGAAGGTCAGGCGAAAATCCTGTACGAGGGGCCGGAGCCGGGGACGCTGATCCAGTACTTCAAGGACGAAGAGGCCACCGGCCAGCCCGCACCGCAACGCGGCGCGGTTGAGGGGCGGGGTGTGCTGAACAACCGTTTGTCGGAATTCTTCATGTCCGGGCTCAACTCCATCGGCGTACCCACCCATTTCATCCGCCGCCTGAACATGCGCGAGCAATTGGTGCGGATGGTCGAGATCATTCCTGTCGAGGTGGTGGTGCGCAACTATGCCGCCGGCGACATCTCGAAACGGCTGGGCATCCCCGAGGGCACGGCGCTGCCGCGGCCGATTGTCGAGTACTACTACAAGGACGAAAAGCTGCAGTCGCCGATGGTGGCCGAGGAGCATATCGTGGCCTTTGGCTGGGCCAGCCAGCAGGACCTGGACGACATGGTGGCGCTGGCGCTGCGGGTGAACGATTTCCTGTCGGGGGCGATGATGGGGGTGGGCCTGCGGCTGGCCGATTTCCGCATCGAGGTGGGGCGGATCTGGGAGGGTGATTTCATGCGCCTGATCGTGGCCGACGAGATATCGCCCGACAACTGCCGCCTGTGGGACCTGCGCGCGGGTGAGGCCACGGCGGATGCGCCGGCCAAGGAACCGGGGCCGCTGGCCGATGTCTATACCGAGCTTGCGCGGCGTCTGGGCGTTCTGCCGTCGAACGTGACGCATACGACGAAGCCGACGCTGATAAACTGAGGTGCCCCGATGAAAGCGCGTGTGCATGTGATGCTGAAGGATGGCGTGCTTGACCCGCAGGGCGAAGCGGTGCGCCATGCGCTGGGCACCTTGGGATTCGCCGGCGTGACCGGGGTGCGGCAGGGCAAGGTGATCGAGCTTGATCTGGCATCGACCGACCGGGCGGCGGCCGAGGCCGAGGTGCGCGCGATGTGCGAGCGGCTGCTGGCGAATACGGTGATCGAGAAGTTTACCGTCGAGATCGGCTGAGGCCGGGCGCGCTCCCGCGGGCTTTGCCCTTGGGCCGGGCAAGGGGGCGCAGGCGCCCCCTTGGACCCCCTATCGCTTCAGATCCGGGCTTGGCGCTTGTGGCCTTTGGGGGCGCTGCCCCCGCGCTGCGCGCCCCCCTTTCTGTCTTGCCGCGTCAGACGCCCGCGATGCCCGGCAGGCGCAGGCCCATTTCGCGGGCGTGGTCGCGGGCGATGTCATAGCCCGCGTCGGCGTGGCGCATGACGCCGGTGGCGGGGTCGTTCCACAGGACATTGGCAAGGCGGCGCGCGGCGTCTGGTGTGCCGTCGGCGACGATGACCATGCCGGAATGCTGGGAAAAGCCCATACCGACGCCGCCGCCGTGGTGCAGCGACACCCAGGTGGCACCCGAGGCGGTGTTGAGAAGCGCGTTCAGGAGGGGCCAGTCGCTGACGGCGTCGGAGCCGTCCTTCATCGCTTCGGTCTCGCGGTTGGGGGAGGCGACGGAGCCTGAATCAAGGTGATCGCGGCCGATGACGATGGGGGCTTTCAACTCGCCGCTGGCGACCATGTCGTTGAACATCAGGCCCGCGCGATGGCGGTCGCCGAGGCCGATCCAGCAGATGCGGGCGGGCAGGCCCTGGAACGCGATCCGGTCGCGCGCCATGTCGAGCCAGTTGTGCAGGTGGGCGTTGTCGGGGAACAGGCGTTTCATCGCGGCGTCGGTCTTGTAGATGTCTTCGGGGTCACCCGACAGCGCCACCCAGCGAAAGGGGCCGATGCCCTTGCAGAACAAGGGGCGGATGTAGGCGGGGACGAAGCCGGGGAAGGCGAAGGCGTTTTCCAGCCCTTCGTCCTGCGCCACCTGACGGATGTTGTTGCCGTAGTCGAGGGTGGGGACACCGGCGTTCCAGAAATCGACCATGGCGGCGACGTGGGTTTTCATCGAGGCGCGGGCGGCGCGTTCGACCGATTTGGGGTCGGATTCGCGGGTGGCTTTGGCCTGTTGCACGGTCCACCCCTGGGGCAGGTAGCCGTTCAGGGGGTCGTGGGCGCTCGTCTGGTCGGTGACGATGTCGGGGCGGGGGCCGCCTTGGGTCATGCGCTGGTAAAGCTCGGGGAAGATGTCGGCGGCGTTGCCGAGGAGGCCTACGGATTTCGCCTGTCCCTTGGCGGTCCAGTCGGCAATCATTTCAAGGGCTTCGTCGAGGGTATGCGCCTTGGCATCGACGTAGCGGGTGCGGATGCGGAAGTCGATGCGGGTCTCGTCACACTCAACGGCCAAACAGCAGGCCCCGGCCATCACGGCGGCGAGGGGTTGGGCGCCGCCCATGCCGCCCAAGCCTGCGGTGAGGATCCAGCGGCCTTTGAGGTCTCCGCCGTAGTGCTGGCGGCCAGCCTCGGCGAAGGTCTCGTAGGTGCCCTGCACGATGCCTTGGGTGCCGATGTAGATCCACGAGCCTGCGGTCATCTGGCCATACATCGCGAGGCCCTTTTTATCCAACTCGTTGAAGTGGTCCCAGGTGGCCCAGTGCGGCACAAGGTTGGAGTTGGCGATCAGGACGCGG
>JBBQXK010000020.1:0-64433 GCA_038209775.1 Rhodobacterales bacterium
GGGACTTCGGAAAGAACGGCCGCAACCGCTCGACCTGCGCTTCGGACAGCCAGAAAAGATCGCTCATCATACCTCCCCACTTTGGAAGCTTGAATCACGCCCCGAGACGTCGCTCAAGCAAATTTATGGGTCCTGACCGTAGTCCAGTAGTGGTTTTGCCCACATTTGCGTGGATTTCATTTCGTCTCTCACACAGCCCCTTGAGAAAATCCTCCGTGTAAAAGCGACTACCAAACTCTGAAGAAGCGTAATTTTCGAGAGTGAGTGATAATCGTTCAATCATACCCAGCCTAAAGTACTTTCCGTTCCAATCTTCTTGTGGATCAATGATCATCTCGCAAACCGCTTATACTTCACCCGCTTCGGCTCAATCGACTCCGGCCCCAGCCGCCGCACCTTGTCTTCCTCGTAGGCCTCGAAGTTCCCCTCGAACCATTCCACATGCGCATCCCCCTCGAACGCCAGGATATGCGTGCACAGCCGGTCCAGAAAGAACCGGTCGTGCGAGATGATGATGGCGCAGCCGGCGAAATCCTCGATGGCGGCTTCCAGGGCCTGCAGCGTCTCCACGTCCAGATCGTTGGTCGGCTCGTCAAGGAGCAGCACGTTGCCGCCTGACCGCAACAGCTTTGCCATGTGGACGCGGTTGCGCTCGCCCCCCGACAGGACGCCGACCTTTTTCTGCTGGTCGGTGCCCTTGAAGTTGAAGGCCCCGGCATAGACGCGGCTGTTGATGTCGAGGTCACCAAGGTGGATCACCTCGGCCCCGCCTGAAATCTCTTCCCAAGCCGTCTTGGATGGGTCCAGCGCATCGCGGGACTGGTCGACGTAGGCCAGTTGCACCGTGGTGCCCAGAACGATGGACCCTTCATCGGGCGTTTCCTGCCCGGTGATCATTCGGAACAGGGTGGATTTGCCGGCACCGTTCGGCCCGATCACGCCGACGATGGCGCCGGGCGGCACGGTGAACGTCAGATCCTCGATCAACAGTTTGTCGCCCATGTGTTTCTTGAGGCCCGATACCTCGATCACCTTGCCGCCCAGGCGTTCGCCGTTCGGGATGATGATCTGGCTGACGCTGGCACGTTCGCGCACGGTCTGGCCGGCCATCTCGTTGTACTTGGAAATCCGCGCCTTGGATTTGGCCTGACGCGCCTTGGCACCGGCGCGGATCCATTCCAGTTCCTTTTCCAGAACCTTCTGCTTGGATTTATCCTCGCGCGCCTCTTGCTGCATCCGCTTGGCCTTTTGCTCCAGCCAGGCGGTGTAGTTGCCCTCATAGGGAATGCCCCGCCCGCGGTCCAGTTCCAGGATCCACGAGGTGATGTCATCAAGGAAATAGCGGTCGTGGGTGACGATCAGGATGGTGCCCTTGTAGTTGATCAGGTGCTTTTGCAGCCATGCGATGGATTCGGCGTCCAGGTGGTTGGTCGGCTCGTCCAGCAGCAGCATGTCGGGCGCCTCCAACAGCAGCTTGGTCAGCGCCACACGGCGGCGCTCGCCGCCCGACAGGGTTTCGACATCGGCATCATCGGGCGGACAGCGCAGGGCGTCCATCGCGACGCCGACGGATGCCTCAAGCTCCCACAGGTTGGCCGCGTCGATCTGGTCTTGCAGGGCGGCCATCTCATCCGCCGTCTCGTCGGAATAGTTCATCGCCAGTTCGTTGTAGCGTTCCAGGATGGCGGTCTGCTTGGCCACGCCCAGCATCACGTTGCCCTTGACGTCCAGCGTGGGGTCCAGCCACGGCTCTTGCGGCAGGTAGCCGACCTTGGCCCCCTTGGCGGCCCATGCCTCACCCTTGAAATCGGTGTCCATGCCCGCCATGATCCGCAAAAGGCTGGACTTGCCCGAACCGTTCACCCCCACGACCCCGATCTTGACCCCGGGCAGAAAGTTCAGGTGGATGTTCTCGAACACCTTCTTGCCACCGGCATAGGCCTTGGACACAGCCTCCATGTGATAGACATATTGGTAGCTGGCCATGGCGTGATCCTTGGATGGGTGGAGGTTGCGCCTGAATAGAGGGATTTCATCAAGCCTTCAACGGGGGATGGGATAGCGGGGTTGGTCGGGCGCAGGCGGCGCACCGGGTGTTTTCGGAACGATGTGGGGTCAGGGTGCGGGCAGGGATCAGATCTTTCGTGACGACGTTGTGGGCGGCCCTGCTGGCTTGCGCTCTGGTAGCCTGTGACCAGCCGGTCAAACTGGCGCAGACGCCGACGCTGTTCCGCACGGGGCAGGGGTTTCCGATGGATGAGGTGCCGTTGGTCCTGCGCACGGTGGAACCGGAGATCCTGTATGTCACCGACCGCCGCCCCGACCTGCGTAACGGGCAGGCAATGGGATATGGTTACCAACGGTCGGATTCGATGGCCTACGGTGTGGCGAAGGTGCGGTTTGGCGATTTCACAAGCTGGCCCGAACTTGTCGCGCGGTCCGGTGGCGGTGACCGCCGGCGCGAAAGCCTGATCACCCAAAGCTATGACGAGCGGGTGCGTTTTCCCGAAACGCCGTTACCCGTTGTCTTGGAAAACGGGCGCCCCGTTCCCGAAGCCGCCGCCGTCGCCGACTACCGCAATGCCGTCACGGGGTTTCAGCGCGCCCTTGCCGCACAGTTAAAGATCGCCTCGCGCAAAGAGGTGATCGTCTTCATCCACGGCTTCAACAACGATCTTGACGACGGGTTGGCGACGACGGCCAGCCTTTGGCATTTCTCGGGTCGGTTCGGGGTGCCGGTCAGCTATTCGTGGCCCGCGGGCAACAAGGGGCTGACCGCCTACATCAAGGACCGCGAATCGGGCGAATTCTCGATCTACCATTTCAAGGAATTCCTGCGCGCCATGGCAGCGATGCCAGAAGTTGAGAAAATCCATCTTGTGGCGCATTCGCGGGGGGCGGATGTCACCACCTCGACGATCCGCGAACTGGCCATCTTCGAGGCGGGTGCCGGGCGCGACCCGCGCCGGACGCTCAAGATCGAGACGCTGATCCTGGCCGCACCCGACCTTGACTTTGGCGTTGTGCGCCAGCGGCTTGCAGCCGAGAATGCGTCGGCGGCGGTGGGGCAGGTGTATCTGTATGTTAACCCCCGCGATGGGGCGCTTGGGGTGGCGCAGGCGCTGGCGACGGGCACGCGCATTGGCCGGCTGTCGCCCGAAGATCTGACCGAAAAGGAATGGGCCGAGGTCGGGCAGATCCCCAATGTGCATTTCATCAACGTCGAGGATGCGGGCGGGCGGCTGGGGCATTCCTATTTCCGTGATAACCCGGCGGTGCTGTCGGACGTGGTGCTTACGCTGCGCACTGGCGCTCTGCCCGGATCGGCACAGCGCCCGCTTGACCCGGTGCGTCGCCAATTCTGGAGCCTTCACGCCAACTATCCCGGCCCTCGCATTGTGGTCGTGCCCCGAAACAACAGCGACAGGTAGGGCGCTATCGCGGGACCGCCTTGGCAAACCAGTGCTGTGCATAGGGGTTGTCGTTGTAGCGCGCGACACTGGTCCACCCGGTTGCGTTGTACAGCGCGACCGCCTCGGTCAGGCAGGCGTTGGTATCCAGTTGCAGGCGCGTCATCCCGAGGTCGCGGGCACGATCCTCGATGGCCGCCATCATCCGTCGCGCAAGGCCCATACCTCGCGCCGCGGGGGCAATCCACAGACGCTTGACCTCGCCCGTGTCACTGCCGTCCCCGCGCAGGGCCACGCAGGCCAGGGTCAGGCCGTCCCCATCGGCAATCAGAAAGTCGCCAAACGGCGGGCGCATCGCGTCAAGGTCCGATGTCGCGGCATCGCCGGGGTCAAAGCCGCCGTCAAACCGTGCATCAAGCTCGGCGAAATAGGCGGCAAGGCAGGCCCGAGCAACGGCTGCCGCAGGATCGGCGCGGGCAATCGTGACGCGGTCAGGGTTCACCACCAACGCCATCCGCTCCGTCGCACCCGATACCGGGATGACCCCCCGGTTGATCCGGCGGATGGGGGCAGGGGGCGTTTCATGATCGAAGACCTTAGTCAGCGGACTGCCTGACGCAAGCGGTTTTGCCACCCGCCATTGACATCACGCGGGCCACCGACCGAAAAAGGCAGTCCCGCCGGACCGGCGGGCGGAGGGCGGGATGCAGGGGTTGCCGGTCGCCACACGCGGCATGGTGGTGGGGCTTCTGGGCGGATCATTCGATCCGGCCCACGCAGGCCACGTCCACATCACGCGTGAGGCCCTGAAACGGTTCCGGCTGGACCGCATCTGGTGGCTTGTGACGCCGGGCAACCCGTTGAAATCGGTCGGCCCGGCCCCCCTGAAGGCGCGGCTGGCACAGGCGCGCGCGGTGATGAGGCATCCACGCGTCACGGTCACGGATATCGAGGCACGGCTGGGCACAAGGTACACCGCCGAAACGTTGGCCCGGTTGCAGGCAATCTATCCCGGCGTCAGGTTCGTCTGGCTGATGGGGGCCGACAATCTGGCGCAGTTCCACCGCTGGGACCATTGGCAGGACATCATGGGATCGGTGCCGGTGGGTGTGCTGGCCAGGCCGGGGGGTGCGGCACGGTCGCGCCTTGCCCCGGCTCCGCGCATGTTCGCAGGTCACCGCCTGCGCCAGACCGCCGCGACCACGCTGGGCCGCCACTCGGCCCCCGCCTGGTGCTTTGTCAACCTGCCGATGGTCGACCTGTCGTCGTCGGCGATCCGCGCAAAGGGTGGCTGGCGCGCCGGTCCGGGCAACTGACCATGACGGTCAGGGAACAAGCCGCGGTGCCGGTCCCAGCGGCAGCGGCCCCAGCCGCATCTGCCCTCCGGCAAAGACCAGCGGCAAGGTGATGCGCCCGGGCTTGGGCGATGCCTCGGCCAGACGGCGGGCAAGTTCGGCCCAGGTCGGTGCGATCTCGGGCCTGAGCACACCCGTGGCCACGGCCAGTGCGATGGCGCTGTCCCACCCCGTCAGCCCAAGGTCGATCTGCCCCGCCGCCAGCCCATCGGCATCGGCAGTGATCTGCCCCGTCGCTTCGGCCACAAGGTCACCCCAGACAAACCGCGCCTCCTTCACCTCGATCATGACGGGTCTGGGCTGGGTATCGCCGGCATATCGGTCAAGGGGCGCGGAAAATCCGATGAAGGCATCCAGCCGCAGGGTGGCATCGCCCTCGGGCAAGGGGCGGTCGACGGGGGCGACGAGAAGCCCCGGGTCGGGCCGCAGGCCCGTCACGTCCAGCCCGATCTCATGCGTATTGGTGCGCGCGCCGTCGCGCCGGGTGGCAAGTCGCAGGCTGCCGACGGCCACCCCCGGCAAACCTTCGGCCCGCAACCCCAGCCCGGCCCCGATCACCACGATCCGGTCCAGCGCCACGGCACGCGACGGCGTGACGATCAGGCTGGCCTGCAACTTGTCCGCCGTCGCCACCAGTACCGTGCCATCGGGCAGGGTCAGCCGCTGTTCTGTCGGAAAGGCCGCGATCAGGTGCCATGGTTTGTAGCTGAGCGCGAACACCTGCACGAACGGCGCCTGCCAGACCACCTCACCCGGCGTGCCCACCACAAGGCCGGTCAGAGTCAGGTCGAACCTGTTGGGAAACCCCGCGACATCGGCCCCCGCCGCCTGCACCCCGGGTGGCGCGGATGCGAGCCAGCCCCGCACGGCACGTTCCAGCGCCGTAGCCCCGACAAACCAGTACCCTCCCCAAAGGCCCGCCGCCACCAGCACCGCCCACAACAGTCGCCGCATACGCTGCCCCTTCCGCTTTGCCCCGGCGCTGTTATCTAGGGCGTCAGGGCAGCGATGGGAATGTGCGAAACGGTGATGCAGGCGGCGATGTGGGTGTTTGGCTATGGCTCGCTGATCTGGGACCCGGGCTTTGCGGTGGCCGAGCGGCGGGTGGCGCGGGTGCACGGCTGGCACCGCAGTTTCTGTATGCGGTCGGTCCACTATCGCGGCACTGCCGCCGCGCCGGGGCTGGTGCTGGCGCTGGACCGCGCCGAGGGGGCGTTTTGTGACGGCGTGGCGTTCCGGGTGCCCAAGGGGGCCGAGGCGGCAACCCTGGCCTATCTGCACGACCGCGAGATGATCTCGGACGCCTATCTGCAGGCGGAACTGCCCTGCACCCTGCAGGGCGGCCCGGTGGTGCAGGCGGTTGCCTTTGTCATCAATCAGGCCAACAGCCAGTATTGCGGCCGCCTGACACCCGAGGAACAGGCGGCGATCATCGTGGCCTCGACCGGGGTCCGGGGGCCGAACCGCGACTATCTTTATGCCACTGTCACGCATCTGTCCGACCTAGGGATCGGCGACGCCGACCTTGCGGCACTGGCTGCACGGGTGCGTGAAATCACTGGCGAAGGACCGGTTGGCGGTTGCTAGGCTGCGGTGCGGCATCCTATGGTCCGGCTCAGGCAAAAAGGGGCCCAGAACAGCCTGATGGACAGAACCAGCCAATCAAACGGGCCGTCCTTTTCGCAGCCCCTGCGACCGATCGTGTCGATGCTGGCCGTACTGGTGCTGGTGACGGCAGGCGTCTGGATCGGGCGCAGCGTGATTTTCGGTATCTTCGAGGTGAACCCCTGGCTGAACGGGTTCATCGCGGGCGTGTTCCTCTTGGGTGTGGTCACCTGTTTCTGGCAACTGGTGCAACTGGCGCAGTCGGTGGTCTGGATCAAGGGCTTCGTCGGGCGGCGCGCTGGGTTTGACGCGCGCAATGCGCCGCAATTGCTGGCCCCGCTGGCAGCGCTTCTGGCACAGCGGGCGGCGCGAATGCAGATCTCGACGATCTCGCAACGGTCGATCCTCGATTCCGTCGCCACCCGCCTGGACGAGGCGCGCGAGATCACGCGATATCTCGGTAACCTTCTGATTTTCCTTGGCCTTCTTGGCACTTTCTACGGCCTTGCCACCACCATCCCGGCCATGGTCGACACCATCCGCAACCTCGCCCCGGCAGAGGGTGAAAGTGGCGTCGATGTTTTTTCCAAACTGATGAAGGGGCTGGAATCACAGCTTGGCGGGATGGGCACGGCGTTTTCATCGTCGCTTCTGGGGCTGGCCGGGTCGCTGGTGGTGGGGATGCTGGACCTGTTCGCGGGCCACGGGCAGAACCGGTTCTACCGCGAGTTGGAGGAATGGTCGTCCACCATCACCCGCGTTGGCCTTTCGCCGTCTGATATGGGCGGTGAGGGCGAGACGTCGGGCGACGGCGGCATCCTGTCGGGTCAGCTTGAGGCACTTGCCGCCGTGGTCGAGCGGGGCGAGGCGGCGCGCGGTGCCGCCGATGCGCGGGTGGTGGCGTTGATCGGCACCATCGACCGGCTTGTCGCACGGCTGGAAGCCGAAGGCAGGCAAGACCCCGCGCTGCTGGTCCAGCAAGACCGCACCGCAGCGGCACAGGCCGCGTCGCTGGACCGGATCGCGGCGGGGCAAGAGGCGGCGGCGCTGTCGCTGGCCGCGCTTGCGGCCCCCGAAGGCGGCCCGCATGTCGATGCCGAAAGTCGGATGCGCCTGCGGTCGATCGACGTGCAACTGCTGCGTATCCTTGAGGAAATCTCGGCGGGGCGGCAGGAAAGCATCAGCGACCTGCGCACCGACCTTGCCGCCCTGACCGCCGCAATCCGGCAATTGGGCCGTGGCGCGGGGGCGCGGTAAGCGATGGCGCTGTCCCGGCATGGCGGACGGCGCGCGGAACCCCCGATCTGGTCGGGTTTTGTCGATGCGCTGACGACGCTTTTGCTGGTACTGATGTTTGTGCTGACCATCTTCATGGTCGTGCAATCGGTGCTGCGCGAAACCATTGATGCGCAGGGCAGCGAACTTGATGAGTTGTCGGCACAGGTGGCGGGACTTGCCGATGCGCTTGGCCTTGAACAGACCCGCGCCGAGGCGCTGGAGGCTGACGTGGCCCGGCTGGGCGGTGACCTTGCGGCGGCACAGGCCGAGGGGGCCGCGCAGTCTACGCTGATCGCCACGCTGACCGGGCAACTGTCGGCGCGCGAGGGCGAACTTGCGGCGGCGCGGCTGCAGGTGACCGGGTTCGAGGCGCAGGTGGCCAGCCTGCTGTCGGAACGCGACGCCGCGCAGGACGCAAGCGCGCGCCTGACCGCCACCCTGTCGGCCAGTCAGGCCGCCGAGGCTGCCCTGCGGTCCGAAACCGATGCCCTGAACCTGGCCCTTGCCGCCGCCCGCACCGAGATTGACGCGGCCACCGAAGCTGCCCGCCTTGCCGCCGCCCGGCGCGAGGCGCTTGAGGGGCTCTTGGCTGCTGCCCGCAACGACGTCGCCGCGGGTGCCGTGCAACTGTCGCAGACGCTGGCGGCGTTAGCCGCGTCGGATGCCCGCGCCGAGGGTCTGACCAGTGAAACCGCGCGCCTCGTTACCGCGATGGCGGCGCTTGAGGCTGCGAATGCTGCAACCGGGTCCGACCTTGCCGCCTTGCGCCTCCGTCTCGCCGAGGTGGAGGCGTCGCTTTCGGATGCCGAAAAGGCGCGGCTTGCGGCCGTGGCAGAGACCAGCGCCGCGCGCGCAAATCTTGCCGCCCAGATCGCAGCACTTCAGGCCGGCAAGGCATCCGTCGATGCCGATGCCGCGTCTTTACGCCAGCGACTGGCCGAGGCCGAAGCCGCGCTGACCGCCGAGGAAAAGGCCCGCCTGTCCGAGGCCGCTGCCGCAGAAGCCCTGCGCACAAGGCTGGCCGACAGTCAGGGCGCGCTGACCGAGGCCGAGAAAACGCGGTTGACTGATGCCGCCGCCGCCGAGGCGCTGCGTGCGCGGCTGGCGGATGCGGATGCTGAGCTGACATCGATGACGCTGGCGCTGGAAGAGGAACGCAAGCGCGCCGAGGAAACGCTGACCCTTCTGGCCGCCGCCGAGACGGTGGGCGAGACCGCCACGAACGACGCACAGATCCGGGCGGGGCTTCTTGAGGCGTCGCGCAAGGTGCTGACGGAAAAGGACGCGATGATCCTGTCCGAACGCCGCAAGGTGGCGGCACTGAACCAGCAGATTGCCGCGCTCCGGGCCGAACTGGGGTCGCTGCAATCGCTTCTGGATGCCAGTGCCGAACGTGACAAGACGGCGAATGTGCAACTGGAGGTGCTGGGGGGCCGCCTGAACGCCGCCTTGGCACAGGTCGCCACGGAAGAACGCCGCCGCGCCGAACTCGAAGAGGCGGAACGTATCCGCCTTGAGGCCGAAAAGCTGGACCTTGAGAAATTCCGGTCCGAGTTTTTCGGCGAGTTGCGCAAGGTGCTGGCGGGGCGTGAAGGGGTGCGCATCGTCGGCGACCGTTTTGTGTTCTCGTCCGAGGTGCTGTTCAATCCCGGCAGCGCCGACCTCGCGCCCGAGGGGCTGGCACAGATCGCCGGTGTGGTGGCGACCCTGAACGAGATTGCGGCAGCGATCCCCCCCGGCATCGACTGGATCATCCGCGTCGACGGCCATACCGACGATGTGCCCCTGTCGGGGACGGGCGAGTTTGCCGACAACTGGGAGCTTAGTCAGGCCCGCGCCCTGTCGGTCGTCCGTTACATGCAGGACGGCCTGGGCTTTGCGCCCGACCGGATGGCTGCGACGGGGTTTGGTGAATGGCAGCCCGTGGCGCTGGGTGACAGCGACTATGCCCGCGCGCTGAACCGGCGGATCGAGCTGAAACTGACCGAACGGTAACGCGTCAACCGGGCCATGGCAGCAGATAGAACGGATGGTTGATCCAGCGGATGGCGGCATAGTTCATGAACTGGCCAAGGTTCAGCATCACCGGCAGCGCCAACCAGACAAGGCCCGAAAGTGCCAGCCACAAGAATGACAGGCGGCCCGGCGTCCGGTCGCGGGCGCAGATCCGTGCCGCGCGGTGGCGCAGGAACCATAGCGCGACAAATCCGTAACCGGCTGATGCCATCAGGAAAAGGTCGGCATACAGGCTTTGGCCTTCGGGCGGCAGGGCGGCAAAACCGGGCACCAGGCCTTCGATGAACACCGGCAGGGCCACAAAGCCGAACAGCGGCACCGCCGCCAACACCGACAGCAGGGCCAGCACCAGCCCCCGCCAACCCGCCCCCTGCGCCAGTCCGACAATCCGGCGAATGCCGAGGAAGGCACCCAGCCGCCCCTCCGCCGCCCCATGCGCCGCCGCATAGGGCAAAAGCGTCAGCATCGGCAATGACAGGACTGTCGCAAAAAGAAACACGGCGGGCCCGATCATGGCCTGTTCATACCCCTTGTTGAACGAGTTTTCCCACCCGGCCCACCATGCGCCCAGCCACAACGCCGTAAACGGCAGCGTCCACATCGCCAGCCCCGCCAGCATCCGCACCCCGGCCCCGATGTTGGCCCCAAGCCCCCCCATCAGCCGCACCACGGGCCCCGCCCCGCGCGGCCCCATCACCCAGCCGGGACGCGGCCCCCTGTGGTGAACCGCCGACATCCAGCGCGCGATCCAGCCAAGTGCCAAGAGCGATGTGACCGGCGTGGTACACAAAAGCCCACCCACCACAAGGTCCACCATCCCCCGCACCATGCGGCCGATCCGCGACGGGGCCAGCGCCAGCGCCGCCGTCATGCCAGTATTCCCGACAGCATGTCGCCTTCCGCCCGCCCCGCGCGGAACCCCATCAGGGCCGCGATGGTGGGGGCAATGGCCGACTGATCGGCGGGGCGGTCAAGGACCGCGCCCTTTGCCACACCCGGCCCCGCCAGCACCGCCCAGACCTCACGCGCCGAGACGGTATTGAAATGATGCTGGAACGGCACCCCCATCAGCGGATTGGCATCGCGCCCGCAATCGGGCGTCACCACCACCACGGTATTGCCCGCGTAGAACGGCAGCGCATCCATTGCCGCCACGATCTGACGCAACCCGTCGTCGATGATCTGGATGGCACGGGTATAGTGGCTGGGATTGCCCCAGTGGACATAATCCGTGTCCTGATAGTTCACCATCATCAGCCGGGGTTGCAGCGTCGCCATCGCGTCCAGCGCCAGCGCCGTCAGCAACCGGTCGCCCCGCGCATTGCGAAACCCGTCGTCGCCGTGCCGCATCCGCCAGCGTGCCCAGAACGCCGTCACCTCGGGCGACTGTGCGGCCTCGATCGTGCGCGGATCGTTGGCATTGAGCCGGTCCAGTTCGGCGGCGGCGGCGACAAGCTGGTCTTCGGGCAGGCGGCCTTCGTGCAGGATCTCGTTGAACTTGTAGAGTTTGAAGCGATGGAGGCTGAGCATTTCCGCCCGGACGGCGATGCCATAATGGGCGTGGACGCCGTAGGTAAAGAACTCCTCCTGCGGGCGGTCCTCTCCGTTGACCAGCAGGGCCTGATGCGAGGGGATGTCATGGGCATCGCGCAGGTATTCGAACAGCGTCGGCTCGACCGGTTCCAGACGGTCCGACAGGACCCCCGACCCCGCATCGCGGTAGGCCAGATAGCGCCCCGTCAACAGGTTCAGCGTGCCCTCGGCGTGGCTCGTCTCGACCCCGTCCAGTTGCGCGATGGTCATGTCAGGAACAAATGCCCCGCGCGGGATGAGGTCATGCACGAGAAACGGCGCATGGGTGGTGGCCGCCTGAATGGTTTCAGCCCGCCGCACACCGCCGCCGAACCGCACAAGGATGACGTTCGGGCCCCGGTATTCCGCCAGTGCCGCGCGGGGCAGGGTGGCGGCCAGGGTGGCAGCGGCAAGGCCCTTGTGAAATGTGCGCCGGTCGATAGCGTCCATTGTCCTCGCCTCCAGACAATTCTCGCGCAGATGTTACCACGGATTGCCCAAGGCCCGGGATCACGAATTCTGGCGGTTCACGAGGTCCACCTCTGCGCCCCGGCCCTTCACAAGGCCGAGGGCATGCAGGGCCGGGCGCAGCCTTTGTTGCGGTCGTGGTTCGCGCCGGGATCGGGGTGCGCATGGGTACCCGGCAAGGTAGTGCCGATCATGTCAGATACCTTCTGAAGGTCGATCAGCGCAGACGCCCATTGAGCGCAGTCGCGGTAGGGTGGCGGCATCGGAGTGGATCCCAAGACAGGTGGGAACCCTGCACGTCGTGCAGCCTCACGGGACGTCGATCACCGTCGACAGCCGCCCGATTTCGACACCCCCGCGGATCAGGGCCGCTTCGGCGCGATACTGGCCCGCGGGCCAGCGCGGGCGGTCGGCCAGGCGTCGCCCGATGGCGCGAAAGGCGCGGGCCTGGGTGCGGTCCAGGCGTTCTGTCGCGGCGCTAAAGGGGCCGTCCGGCCCGGTGATCGACATCTGCAATTCGTCCCCGGCACGGGTTCCGAACACCGTGGCCCACATGACCATGCCCGGTGCGCTGGCGGGCAGGTGCGTGACGGATGGCAACCCCTGCTTGATCTGGTCGAACGTCGGCACCCGGTCGGCCACACCGATACCCACCAGACCACCCGGCTGATAGGCAATGCCGGTCGACCAAAGCCCATCCGTGCCACCGGGCGGGGCGCAGGCCCCCTCGGGCAGCGCGGGGGCAAAGGGATCGACGGTCACGCCATCCTTGCGCAGGGTGAAATGCAGGTGCGGAAACTCGGTGCGGCCGGTCATCCCCACCTCACCGATGACCTGCCCCGCCAACACCCTGTCACCGGGGCGCAGCACGGTGCGGCCCTGGCGCATGTGGCAATACTGGGTCTGCCAGCCGCCGTCATGGTCCAGCAACACGCCGTTGCCGCAATCCTGACCTTCGGGAAATTGCGTGGGGGTTCCTGCGGCAGTCTGGTCGGCCAGACCGGTACGGACATTCACCACCGACCCCGCCGCGACGGCCAGAACCTCGACCCCCGAAAGCATGTCGCGCATCGTGGGTACGGCAATGTCGGTGCCGTCGTGGCCATCATAGGAAAGCGAACCACAGGTGAAATCACGCGCGCCGGGTCCGTCGTCACGGTCAACATACTGCTGGATGAAACAGTCGCTGCCAAGCTGGCATTCAACCGGGAACAGAATGTCAAAGGCCCCCGCCGAGGCGGGGGCCAATGTCAGCATCAACAGCAGGGCGGCCTTCACCCTGCCGTCAGGAGCGGCGGCTTGGCCTTGGTCAGCGCCGGTTTCTTCGGCTCTTCGATGTCCAGCGCAATGGCGTCATCGTTGAGGATCACCCGCACAACGCCACCCTTTTGCAGTTTGCCAAACAACAACTCCTCGGCAAGCGGCTTCTTGATGTATTCCTGGATCACACGGCCAAGCGGGCGTGCGCCCATCTTGTCGTCATAGCCCTTGTTGCCCAGCCAAAGTGCCGCCTCGGCGGACAGTTCGATATGAACACCGCGGTCAAGCAACTGCGCCTCAAGCTGCAGCACGAACTTTTCGACCACCTGCATGATGACCTCTTTGCCAAGCGGGGCAAAGGAAATCACGGCATCCAGACGGTTGCGGAACTCGGGCGTAAAGATACGCTCGATCGCCGCCGTATCCTCACCCGTGCGCCGTTCGCGGCCAAAGCCGATGGCGGACTGCGATTGCTCGCGGGCACCGGCGTTGGACGTCATGATCAGGATCACGTTGCGGAAATCGATCTGCCGGCCGTTGTGGTCGGTCAGCTTGCCGTGGTCCATCACCTGCAGCAGGATGTTGTAGACATCCGGGTGCGCCTTTTCCATCTCGTCCAACAGCAGCACGCAATGCGGATGCTGGTCGACGCCGTCGGTCAGCATGCCACCCTGATCGAAGCCCACATAGCCGGGCGGTGCCCCGATCAGTCGCGAAACCGCGTGTTTCTCCATGTATTCCGACATGTCGAAGCGGATCAGTTCCACCCCCAGCGATGACGCCAGTTGCTTGGCCACCTCGGTCTTGCCGACGCCAGTCGGCCCTGCAAAAAGATAGTTGCCGATGGGCTTTTCGGGTTCGCGCAGGCCTGCGCGGGCCAGCTTGATGGCGCTGCACAGCGATTCCACCGCCTTGTCCTGACCGAACACCACGCGTTTCAGCGTTTTCTCCAAATCACGCAGGGTTTCAGCGTCATCCTTCGACACGGTTTTTGGCGGGATGCGTGCGATCTTGGCCACGACAGCCTCGATCTCTTTCGTCCCGATGGTCTTGCGGCGTTTGCTCTCGGAAACCAGATGCTGCGCCGCACCGGCCTCGTCGATAACGTCGATGGCCTTGTCGGGCAGCTTGCGGTCGTGGATGTACCGCGCGGCCAACTCCACCGCCGACTTGATCGCGTCGGCGGTATAGCGCAGGTCGTGGTGTTCCTCAAAATAAGGCTTCAACCCCATCAGGATCTTGATCGAATCCTCGATCGAAGGCTCGTTCACGTCGATCTTCTGGAACCGGCGCGACAGGGCGCGGTCCTTTTCGAAGTGCTGGCGGAACTCCTTGTAGGTGGTCGATCCCATGCAGCGCAGTTTTCCACCCTGCAAGGCAGGTTTCAGCAGGTTCGACGCATCCATCGCACCGCCTGACGTGGCCCCGGCGCCGATCACCGTGTGGATCTCGTCGATGAACAGGATCGCATCGGGGTGATCCTCCATCTCTTTCACCACGGCCTTCAGCCGCTCTTCGAAATCCCCGCGATAACGGGTGCCGGCCAGCAGTGCCCCCATATCCAGCGAGAAAATCGTGGCTCCGGCCAGAATCTCGGGCGTCTCGCCCTTGACGATCTTCCACGCGAGGCCCTCGGCAATCGCGGTCTTGCCCACGCCCGGGTCACCCACCAAGAGGGGGTTGTTCTTGCGGCGACGGCACAACACCTGGATGCAGCGTTCCACCTCGGCGTCGCGCCCGATCAGGGGGTCAACCTCGCCCTTGCGGGCCTTGACGTTCAGATCGACGCAATACTTGGACAGCGCGGATTCCTTGGCCTCACCCGCCTCGGCCTTGGGCGTTTCGGTCGGCTCATCGGCACCCGTCACCGGGCGCGCCTCGCCGAACGAGGGGTCCTTGGCCACGCCGTGGGCGATGAAGTTCACCGCGTCATAGCGCGTCATGTCCTGCTCTTGCAGGAAATACGCCGCGTTCGATTCGCGTTCGGCAAAGATCGCGACCAGGACATTCGCACCGGTCACTTCCGTCCGGCCCGACGACTGCACATGGATCGCGGCGCGCTGGATCACGCGCTGGAAGGCCGCCGTGGGCACGGCCTCTGACCCCTCGACGTCGGTCACCAGCGTGGACAGATCGTCGTCGATGAAGTCGACCAGCGTCTTGCGCAGGTCGGTCAGGTTGACCGAGCATGCCTTCATCACCCGCACCGCATCGGGTTCGTCGATCAGCGCCAGAAGCAGATGCTCCAGCGTTGCAAGTTCGTGGCGGCGGGCATTGGCAAGCGCCAATGCGCCGTGGATGGCCTGCTCGAGTGTGGTTGAGAAAGATGGCACTTGGTGGTGCTCCTATCCTGCTGATCCCCAGGCACCAGGGCCTCGGCAAATCATGGTCTCGTAGGAATTAAACTTCGGTGTTCTTCCCCCGGCTTCAAGTCTTTTTTCCGTCCGATCACGAATTCGGGGGGGAAGGCTCGATTTTCGGCGCGGGGTGTTGCGGAAGGGTTCAGAATTTGTCCTTTGCCGCACGGATTGCGGCAAAGACGGCGGCGTCAGGGGCACCCTGAAGGCCCATGCGGGCCTGCAGCTCAGGTAAGGCGGCGCGCAGGAACGGGTTCGTCGTAAGTTCTTCGGACAGAAGCGACGGCATCGGCAACCGGCCCTCGCGCCGCATCTCTGCCAGCCGGTCAATACGGGAGATAAGATCGGGATTGCCGGGTTCAAGGTGGGCTGCAAACGCAAGGTTGCCGCGCAGATAATCGTGCCCCGAACAGACCAGCGTTTCGGGCGGCAAGACCATCAGGCGTTGCAGGCTATCCCACATCTGCGCGGGCGTACCCTCGAACAGCCGCCCGCAACCTGCGGCCATCAGGCTGTCACCGGTAAACACCATCCCGCTTTCGGGGAAGTAGATGGCAATATGCCCGATGGTATGGCCCGACACGTCGATGATGCGGGCGAACTCGGAACCGACCGAACAGGTCATGTCGGTGGTCAGCGCCAGATCAAGGGGCGGCAGGCGGTGCGCATCCGCCGCCGCCCCCGCAACCAGCGCCCCGGTGGCCGCGCGCAGGGCGCCGACGCCTTGCACATGATCGGCGTGATGGTGCGTGAGCAAGATGTCGGTCAGCCGCCAACCCGTCCGGTCCAGCGCTGCCAGAACCGGGGCGGCATCGGGCACGTCGATGCAGGCGGTATCGCCGCTGTCGTCGTCATGGATCAGGAAGGCAAAGTTGTCGGTCAGGCAGGGAATGGTTTCCAACCGCATCGCCATGGTCTTGATCCCCCATCGTCACTACATTGCCGCCAGCTTCTTCTCAACCGGACCGGGCCGCAATGCATCTTGATGTCCTCGACCTGCGCAACTTCTACTATCGCACGCAGTTGGGCCGCGTGGCGCAGCGTGCGATCCGTGACAAGGTGACCACGCTCTGGCCCACGGCAACCGGGGAAAGCGTGGTGGGCTTCGGCTTTGCGGTGCCGCTGTTGCGGCCCTATCTGGCTGACGCGCGGCGCGTCGTGGCGCTGATGCCGGCACCGCAGGGGGTGATGCCCTGGCCTGCGGGCATGGAAAACGTGGCGGCCCTGTGTGAGGAAACGCAATGGCCCCTTGCCACCGCGTCGGTCGAGAAACTGGTGCTGATGCACGGTCTTGAAACCTCGGAGCGGCCCAGCCAGGTGCTGGACGAATGCGCCCGCGTGCTGGCCCCGGGGGGCCGGGTGCTGTTCATCGTGCCGGCCCGCGCCGGCCTGTGGTCGCGGCGCGACGGCACGCCCTTCGGCTTTGGCCGCCCCTACACGGCGGCGCAGATGGATGCACAACTGCGCCGTCATGCCTTTACCCCCGAACGCAGCCTGTCAGCGCTGTTCGCGCCGCCCTCGACCGGCCGCTTCTGGATGCGCACGGCCGATTTCTGGGAACGCACGGGCCGCCGCCTTCCCTGGCTGCGGGGCGGGGTGCTGATGGTCGAGGCGTCGAAACAGGTTTATGCCCCGACGCGCGGCGGACTTGCCGCGGCGGTGCGCAAGCCGCTCCGGGTGCTGGAGGGAATGGCCAAGCCCGTGCCTGTTCCGGGCGGTGTGGTGTCGTTCAGCGATCCCATCCGTGCGGTTGTGCCGGTGCCAAACCTCTGACAGGTGCGCGACCCCGAGGACAAGCGCCAGCGTCTTGCTTAAATCTGCCGTGAGTTGCCATTCATCGCGGCTGCCTCCGGCCATGGCCGCGCTGCAGCGCATGTTGCAGCCCGGACCGGCAAAAGGCGCTCAGGCCGCAATGCGTACCTGATCGGCGGTGATCACCACCGCGCCATCCAGCCGGATGACGGCGGTCGTCACCTGACCCGGGAACGGCCCGCCACGATAATCGACCAGTACATCGGTATAGCTTTCATCTGGCGCCACCTCGATGCGTATCCCGGCCACCCGCACACCGCCAGTCTGGAAACCGCCAACCTCCAGCACGTCCTCTTCCGGGTTGAAGTCGGTGATACGCGCAATTTGCGCGGTCTCGCCGCCCAACACGTTGCGGGGATAAATCTCGAATGTGTCCGACCCGTCACCCCCGCGCAGTTCGGTCAGCGGGTCGGCATCATCGAAGAAGCCGGTTACGCGCAGTGTATCGTCACCGTCGCCGCCGCCGCCAATGCTCCCGGTGTCCACCTGGATCAGATCGTTGCCGGTGCCGCCAAATCCGCGCGCGCCCCGGTTCACGGCCAATATGTCATCGCCCGCATCGCCCAAAAGCGTCACCCCTGCGCCATCGCCGACAACGGTATCATCTCCATTGCCACCATGCAGAAGAACGATGCCGACATCGCCCTGCGCGCTCAGCGCGTCGTCGCCGTCGTTGCCGAACGCCTCGCCCGGGCCGCCAATGCCCACCCTGTCATCCCCCGCCCCGCCGCGGATCAGGCCGCCCTCACTAAACAGCACATCATCGCCGCCGCCGCCCAGCAGCGTTGACAGACCACCAAATGCAGACAGGTTGTCGCCGCCGCCCAGACCGCTCAGCGTGACCGGCCCGCCACCCGGCCCGGCCCTGACAAAGTCGACGCCGTCGGTCCCGGTGAAATCACCCGTGACCTGCTGCAATTCGGCCGGGCCATAGAAAGTTCCCGCATCCTCGAACGGTGACAGCGTCTCGTCGGTTTCCGAACGCGCGATCATGCCATCGCGCAACTGCATCCGGATAATCTCCAGCGGATCATCCGTCGTGATTCCGGGCGGCTCGACGCGGCTGTCGTCGACCAGCGTTTCAGAATCCTCATCATCGTCGAAATATGTGTTTTCCAGCGTGCCAAGGTCGATCTCGGTAACCAGCGTCGCCCCGATGCTGTCAAAGTATTCCTCGACAGTCATGCCGTCGAACGCGGCGCCCGTGGCATCGGCGGGTATCTCTGCCCCCTCGGGCACCAGATAGATGCCCAGGCTAAAGTCTTGTGTCTGCGAGCTGTCACTGCCTGTGCTGCCGTCGCTGATGTCTTCAAACTTCACGGCGACAAGGCTGCCGGTTTCATCCGCGCCAAGGTCGATGCTCAGGCCATCTTCCGTTTCTGTGACGGTGGCACCCAGATCGGGTTCTTCGGTCTGGTCCGGTTCGTCGTCATCATCTCCACCGAACGCAAAGGAAAGTGCCCCCAGCCCAAGCAATGACAGCAGCAGAAGTTCCATGAAATCACCCCCGCGAATTTGCGCGAGCGTAACACGCTACCCTGACCTGGCCAGAATGAATCCACGAAAAACCGTTTCCGTACCTGAAACAATCCCGACACCCGCGTCGGATACGAAAGCTGTATGAACAGGCCCCCGGCACGGGACGAAATCGCCCCTTGCGTCGCGTCCCGCGCCATCGCGCGACACGTCGAAATTGCGTCCTGAACCCGGTTGCGGGGTGCGGGAGGCTCTGCTACATGCACCCCAGATCAGGATGCCTTCGGAGATGCCCGGGCGCGCCACTAACTGCTGCAGCCTGCCGCTTTCTTCTGCCAGCGGGCCCCGACAACGGAAGGTTTGACGTGACAGAATCTGCCTCGATCTCTTCCGGTATCGCCCAACGC
Organism: Rhodobacterales bacterium; assembly: GCA_038209775.1. Lineage (GTDB taxonomy): Bacteria > Pseudomonadota > Alphaproteobacteria > Rhodobacterales > Rhodobacteraceae > JBBQXK01. The sequence goes on from JBBQXK010000020.1 coordinate 19,017, forward strand.
TATGCGACCGCCGTTTTCGAATTGTCGCGTGAGGGCAAGGGCCTGAAAGCACTGGAGGCCGACACCAATGCCATCGAATCCGCCCTTGATGTCAGCGCCGACCTGCGTGGCGTGATCCACTCGCCGTTGTTGTCGCGCGCAGATCAAGGTGCGGCGATGGGTGCTGTGGCGGGCAAGCTGGGCGTGTCGTCGCTGATGGTCAACACGCTGGCCCTGATGGCGCAGAAGCGTCGCCTGTTCGTTCTGCCGCAACTGATTGCACAACTGCGCGCCCTGATCGCGGATGAGAAGGGCGAGGTCACCGCCGAGGTCACCTCGGCCACCGCCCTGACCGCTGCGCAGGCCAAGGAACTGGCCGCCACCATCAAGGCCCGCGTCGGAAAAGATGTGAAACTGAAAGCGTCCGTCGATGAAAGCCTCATCGGTGGTCTTGTCGTCAAGGTCGGCTCCACGATGATCGACACCTCGATCCGTGCCAAGCTTGCCTCCCTCCAGAATGCCATGAAAGAGGTCGGGTAAATGGGTATCCAAGCCGCTGAAATCTCTGCGATCCTCAAGGACCAGATCAAGAACTTCGGTCAGGACGCAGAGGTGGCCGAAGTGGGCCGCGTGCTGTCGGTCGGCGACGGGATTGCCCGTGTGCATGGGCTGGACAATGTGCAGGCCGGCGAGATGGTCGAATTTCCGGGCGGTATCCGGGGCATGGCGCTGAACCTTGAGGTCGACAACGTCGGCATCGTGATCTTCGGCTCCGACCAGGACATCAAGGAAGGCGACGTCGTCAAGCGCACCAAGTCCATCGTGGACGTGCCGGCCGGCAATGGCCTTCTGGGCCGCGTGGTCGATGCCCTTGGCAACCCGATCGACGGCAAAGGCCCTGTTGTGGGGTCCGAGCGCCGCGTGGCCGACGTCAAGGCCCCCGGCATCATCCCCCGCAAGTCGGTGCATGAACCGATGGCGACGGGGTTGAAGGCCATCGACGCCATGATCCCGGTTGGCCGTGGCCAGCGCGAACTCATCATCGGCGACCGCCAGACCGGCAAGACCGCCGTGGCCCTCGACACCATCCTGAACCAGCGCGCCTACAATCTGGCCGCCGGTGACGACGAATCGAAGAAGCTCTACTGCATCTATGTGGCCATCGGGCAGAAACGCTCGACCGTGGCCCAGCTGGTGAAGAAGCTGGAAGAAACCGGCGCCATCGACTACACCATCGTGGTCGCTGCCACCGCGTCCGACCCGGCACCGATGCAGTTCCTGGCACCCTATTCCGCCACCGCGATGGCCGAGTTTTTCCGAGATAACGGCCGCCACGCGCTCATCATCTATGATGACCTGTCGAAACAGGCTGTGGCCTATCGCCAGATGTCGCTGCTGCTGCGCCGCCCGCCGGGGCGTGAGGCCTATCCGGGCGACGTGTTCTATCTGCACTCTCGCCTGCTGGAACGTTCCGCCAAACTGAACGAGGATTTCGGGTCCGGCTCGTTGACCGCCCTGCCGATCATCGAAACCCAGGCGGGTGACGTGTCGGCCTATATCCCGACGAACGTGATCTCGATCACCGACGGGCAGATATTTCTTGAAACGGAACTGTTCTATCAGGGCGTCCGTCCTGCCGTGAACACCGGCCTGTCGGTGTCGCGGGTTGGTTCCTCGGCCCAGACGTCAGCGATGAAGTCGGTTGCCGGCAAGGTGAAGCTGGAACTGGCGCAGTATCGCGAAATGGCGGCCTTTGCGCAGTTCGGGTCCGACCTTGACGCCTCGACGCAGGCGCTTCTGAACCGTGGCGCGCGTCTGACCGAACTGATGAAGCAGGCGCAGTACGCGCCGATGACCAACGCCGAGATCGTCGTGGTGATCTTTGCGGGCACCAACGGCTATCTCGACAAGGTGCCGGTGAAAAGGGTCAGCGCGTTCGAGGCAGGCCTGCTCAAGCACCTGCGCAGCAATGCGGCGGACTTGCTTGAGGATATCACCAAGAACGACCGCAAGGTGGCGGGCGATCTGGAGAAGAAAATCCGCGCTGTGCTGGATGCCTTCGCCAAAGATTTCGCCTGAACATCCTGAAGGAGAAGGCATATGCCCAGCCTTAAGGACCTCAAGAACCGGATCCAAAGCGTCAAGAACACGCGGAAGATCACCAAGGCCATGCAGATGGTCGCCGCTGCCAAACTGCGCCGCGCGCAGGAATCTGCCGAGGCCGCGCGTCCCTATGCCGAACGCATGGGGGCGGTGATTGCCGCGCTGTCGTCGTCGGTGTCGGGTTCGGCGTCCGCCCCCCGCCTGCTGGCGGGGACGGGTGCCGACAAGGTTCACCTTCTGGTGGTGATGACGGCGGAACGCGGGCTATGCGGCGGGTTCAACTCGTCTATCGCACGTCTGGCCCGCGCGCATGCCAATGCGCTGTTGGCTAAGGGCAAGACGGTCAAGATCCTGACTGTCGGCAAGAAGGGCCGCGAGCAACTGAAGCGCGACCTCGCGCACCTGTTCGTCGGCCACATCGACCTGTCCGACGTGAAACGCATCGGCTATGCCGAGGCGCTGAAGGTGGGCCGTGACATCCTGTCCCGTTTCAACGCGGCCGAGTTTGACGTGGCCACCCTGTTCTTCAGCCGCTTCCAGTCGGTCATCAGCCAGACGCCCACAGCCTTGCAGGTGATCCCGGTCCATTTCGAGGCGACGGGGACATCGACCCTCTACGACTACGAACCCGGCGAAGAGGAAATCCTTGCCGACCTTCTGCCGCGCGGCGTGTCGACACAGGTGTTCACCGCACTTCTGGAAAACGGCGCCTCCGAACAGGGCGCCCGGATGAGCGCCATGGACAACGCGACCCGCAACGCAGGCGACATGATCAACAAGCTGACCATCGTCTACAACCGGTCACGTCAGGCGTCGATCACCAAGGAACTCATTGAAATCATTTCAGGCGCGGAGGCGTTGTGATGCCGACTAAGTCTGAAATCGAAGACTATGCGGAAAAGCTTCGCGCATCCGCTCTTGAATTGCGGAAACCCGTTCCGCCTGAGGTAACCCCCCGAATGGCTGCTTACCTGCGCGCTTACTTCGAGAGGTTTGGCGCAGAGTTTTCTCTCGGTCAGCTAATGGATGTTGAGAAACTGCCCTCCGCAATAATGAGAACCTACAAAGTGGAGTCGGGCAAGTACGCCGATGTCTCAATACTTTCGTCCATGTTGGTTGATACCAAGTTGATCGAGGCTATTGATGGACATAGGTCCTTTCGCGTGACTGCGAGAGGGAGGATTCTAGCTGAGACGCTCGCAAATAAATCTAGCATTTCGGGCGCCGAGGCGCTCTGACCCGAACCCGAACGGAGAGAACACGATGGCAAAGGCAACTGGCAAAGTCACGCAGGTGATCGGCGCCGTGGTGGACGTGCAGTTCGAAGGCGCGCTGCCCGCGATCCTGAACGCGCTGGAGACCCTGAATAACGGCAAGCGTCTGGTGCTTGAGGTTGCCCAGCATTTGGGCGAGGGCACCGTGCGCACCATCGCCATGGACTCAACCGAAGGCCTCGTGCGGGGCGAACCGGTGTCCGACCTCGGTGCCCCCATCTCGGTACCCGTGGGTGACGGCACCCTTGGCCGCATCATCAACGTCATCGGTGAGCCTATCGACGAAAAGGGCCCGGTCGTTCACACCGAACGCCGCGCCATCCACCGCCCGGCCCCCGGTTTCTCGGAGCAATCGACCTCGTCCTCGATCCTTGTCACCGGCATCAAGGTGATCGACCTGCTGGCCCCCTATTCCAAGGGCGGCAAGATCGGCCTCTTTGGCGGTGCGGGCGTGGGCAAGACCGTTCTTATTCAAGAGCTTATCAACAACATCGCCAAGGTGCACTCAGGCTATTCGGTGTTCGCGGGCGTGGGTGAGCGGACGCGTGAGGGGAACGACCTCTATCACGAATTCATCGAATCGGGCGTCATCAACATCGACGACCTGACCAAGTCGAAGGTGGCGCTGGTCTACGGCCAGATGAACGAACCCCCGGGCGCACGTCTGCGGGTCGCGTTGTCGGGTCTGACCCTTGCCGAACAGTTCCGCGACCAGTCGGGGACGGACGTTTTGTTCTTTGTCGACAACATCTTCCGCTTCACGCAAGCGGGTTCGGAAGTGTCGGCCCTTCTGGGCCGCATCCCCTCTGCCGTGGGCTATCAGCCGACGCTGGCGACCGACATGGGGGCGCTGCAGGAACGCATCACTTCGACCAAGGCCGGTTCGATCACCTCGGTGCAGGCCATCTATGTGCCCGCCGACGACCTGACCGACCCCGCACCCGCCACATCGTTCGCGCACCTTGACGCGACCACCACCCTGTCGCGCGCCATCTCGGAACTGGGCATTTATCCGGCGGTCGACCCGCTGGACAGCACCAGCCGTCTGATGGACCCGCAGGTTCTGGGGCAGGAACACTATGACGTAGCGCGGTCGGTGCAGGGCATTCTGCAACGCTACAAGTCGCTGCAGGACATCATTGCCATTCTTGGCATGGACGAACTGAGCGAAGACGACAAACTGACCGTGTCGCGGGCCCGCAAGATCCAGCGGTTCCTGTCGCAACCCTTTGACGTGGCGCAGATCTTTACCGGCTCGCCGGGTGTTCAGGTGCCGCTGGAAAAGACTATCTCGTCGTTCAAGGCGGTGGTTGCAGGCGAGTACGATCACCTGCCCGAAGGTGCCTTCTACATGGTCGGCGACATCGACGACGTGAAGGCCAAGGCGGCCAAGATGGCCGCAGCAGCGGCGTAAGGGGGCAAGCATGCCGGTCCAATTCGATCTGGTCTCGCCCGAACGCAGGCTGGCGTCGGTCAAGGCGACCGAGGTGCAAATCCCCGGTGCCGACGGCGACCTGACCGCGATGGAGGGGCACACCCCCACCATCACCACCCTGCGGCCCGGCATTCTGCGCGCTGTCGGGGCAGAAGGTACGACGGCGTTTGTCGTGACCGGCGGATTTGCCGAGATCACTGCCGGAACCGTCTCGGTGCTGGCCGAACGCGCCGTGCCGGTGGCCGAGGCTTCGTCGGCGATGGTCGACGGGCTGGTGTCCGAGGCGCGCGAGGCTGCCGCCAAGGCCACCCCCGACACCCGCGATGTGGCAGACAAACTCGTGGCCGACATGTTGGCACTGAAGGCGTCGGTCGGGCAGTAATCTGCCCCTGATATTTTGGACCGGCCCCGCATCCCCTGCGGGGCCCTTTCATTTTCCTACATTCCCACCCGATTTTCCTTGGTTCTGCCCGGTTTCCTTGCAACCCTGCAACCACACGGCAGGACAGCAGCATGAAACGCATTTCCACCGCATCACTTGGCATTGAACAGGGTGCGCGGCTGCTGTTTTCCGATTTTGCCGACGGTGGCCCGATGTGGACCGCCCAGGGCCACCGCGAAAGCCGCAGCGAAGTGGTCTTTGACCAGGCGTTCTGCCACCCCCCCGCCGTGATCGTTGGCATCGCGCTGATGGACCTGGACCACAACACCAACACCCGCACCGAGATTCTGGCCGAACATGTCACCGCCATCGGTTTTGACATCGTGTTCCGCACCTGGGGCGATACCCGCGTGGCGCGGGTCAGGGTGGAGTGGACCGCGATGGGGGCGGTGTCGGACGAGGATCAGTGGGAGGTCGAGTGACGCGGGGTGGGTCAAGCGATTGATCTGGGCTGAAAAAGCCCGTATTTTTCCCGTATTCGAAGCGTATGCGATCCGTATTGCATCTGTATGTACAGCTGTATGTTTTCGGGGGGTCAGGTGATGACGCCCGCCACCCTTGCCCGGAGGCGGATGAGGGCCAGCACGGTGTCGATGCTTGGGGTGGGTGTGGCCGTCAACTGCCCCAGTTCGGCCACCGACGCCACCAGCGCGTCAATCTCCAGCGGGCGGCCGGCCAGCAGGTCTTGCAGCATCGAGGTGCGGTGTGCGCCGACGGCCGCACCGCCGTCAATGCGGCGGTCGACGTCGATGGGGAAGGTCACGCCCAGCCGCTCGGCGATCACCTGCGCCTCGACCATCATGGCGCGGGCGACGGCGCGGGTGCCGGGGTCGGTGCAGAGCACATCCAGCGTGGCGTGGGTGAGGGCCGAGATCGGATTGAACGACAGGTTCCCCCAGAGTTTGACCCATATTTCATCGCGCAGGCGGGGGCGGACCGGGGCCTTGAGGCCGGCGGCGGTCAGCGCCTGCGACAGCGCCATGGCGCGGGCTGACTTTTCGCCCGAGGGTTCGCCAAGGGAAAAGCGGTTGCCTTCGACATGGGTGACGGTGCCGGGTTCAGAGACCTCCGCCGCCGGATAGACCACGCAGCCCAGAACCCGGTCGGGGCCGAAGCCGTTCCATTGCAGGTTCCCGGGATCGACCGAGGCAAGGCGGGTGCCCTCATGCGGGCCGCCGAGGCGGTGGAAGTACCACCAGGGCACACCGTTGACGCCGCTGACAAGGGTGCTGCCTTCGCCCAGAAGGGGGGTGATCCGGTCCACGACGGCCGGCACGGAATGCGCTTTCAGCGTCAGGATCACGTAATCCTGCGGGCCAAGGGTGCGGGCGTCATCGGTGGCGCGGACCTTGTGGGTTGTCGCGTGGCCATCCTCGATCAGGGTCAAGCCCTTGGATTGCAGGGCGGCCAGATGCGGCCCGCGTGCCACCAGCGACACATCGGCACCGACCGCCGCCAGTTTTGCGCCCATGTAGCCGCCGATGGCCCCGGCGCCGAAGATGCAGATTTTCATGTGACGTCCTTGGGCTGGTTCGGGACCGCAGCGCCGGGTGGCGAAGGCAGGAGCCTCCGGCGGGGATACTTGAGGACAGAAAAAGTCAGGGGGCGAGGCCGAGTTTTTGCGCCAATCCGATGCGTTGCAGCTTGCCGGTGGCGCCTTTGGGGATCTCGGGCAGGATCACGATGCGGCGGGGGACCTTGAAGGCGGCGAGTTTTGTGGCGGCGAAGGCGCGGATCGCGGCCTCGTCGGTGGTCATGCCTTCGCGGAGCACGACCGCCGCCGCGACATCTTCGCCAAGCTTGTCATGGGGGACGGCGAAGGTCACCACCTGCTGCACCGCCGGGTGATCCATCAGGATGCCGTCCACCTCCAGCGGGCTGATCTTTTCGCCGCCGCGGTTGATGATTTCCTTGAGGCGGCCCGTCAGCGACAGATACCCGTCATCATCCAGCGCCCCCTGATCGCCGGTGCGGAACCAGCGCAGGCCGTCCGACAGGAAGAAGTTCTTGGCATTGGCCTCGGGGTTGCCCTCGTAACCCGGGGTGACGTTGGGGCCAGAGATGACCACCTCGCCGATGCCGCCGTCGAGGATGTGGTTTTCGACCTCATGCGCGATCCGCATCAGGGGGCCCGCGGCGATGCCCACAGCGCCCGGTTTCTGGACGCGGGGGGGCAGGGGGTTCGAGGCCATCTGATGCGCGGCCTCGGTCATGCCGTAGGCCTCGATCACCGGGGCGTTGAAGGTGGCGGCCAGTTCCAGCATGACCTGCGCGGGCAGGCTGGCAGAGGACGACCGCAGGAACCGCAGGGGCGCGCGTGCGATGATGTCGGCGTTGCGGGGGGCGCGTTGCAGGATGGTCTGGTGCATGGTGGGGACGGCGGTGTACCAGGTCGGCCGCGCCGCATCCATCCAGCCGAAGAACCGCACGGCGTCAAAGCCCGGGGCACACCAGACGCCGGCGCCTGCGGCAAGGCTGGACGACACGGCGGCGATCAGGCCGTGGATGTGAAAGAGCGGCATCATGTTGAGGCAGCGGTCCTGAGGTGTCAGGTCCAGCGAGGTGCGGATATGGCGGGCCGAGGCCGCGACGTTGGACTGCAAAAGCGGCACGATTTTCGGGCGCGAGGTGGTGCCCGAGGTGTGCAGGATCAGGGCGATATCGTCGGGCGTGGCGGGGGCGGTGTCGGGGGCTGTGTCGGTGGAGCCTTCGGCGGTCAGGGTGAAGCTGCCCGCCGGGTCGGTGGCCGCGAAGGACAGGCGCAGGATGGTCAGGTTGTGTTTGGTTGCCGCCTCCAGCGCCGGGCCGTCATAGCCCATAGGCAGGACGATGGCGCGGGCCTTGAGGTCGGACAGGTAGAAGTCGAACTCGTCCAGCTTGTAAGCGGGGTTGAGGGGGGCGGTGACGGCCCCTTGGGCGATGGTGATGAAGGCCGACGCCATTTCCGGGCCGTTCGGCAGCACGATGGCCACGCGGTCACCGCGACCGATGCCTGCGGCGTGCAGCGCGGCGTGGGTGGCGTGGGTTTGTGCGGCGAGGCCCGCATAGGTCAGCCAGGGCCGGTCGGGCGCGCCGATGGCGGGGGCGTCGGGGGTGGCCGTGGCCAGAAGGGTGGCGATGGTGTCGGTCATGGGGGTTCTTTCGCGGGATGGCGGACTGTCGGGCCTAGAGGGGAGCAATGGCAAGGTCAATTGCGATGCGGTCAAGCTCTGCCCTGAGCGATGGGTGGAGGGAGATGCCATTGGCCAGACGTTGCGCCCGCGCGGCCTTGCGCCCGTCACCCGGCACGCGCACGGGGTCGTGGCCGGGCAGGGGGGGCGAGGCGCGCATTTCGGCAAAGACGCGGGTGGCGGTGGCGATAAAGGCATCCGGGTCGCCGAAGGCCGCGATGTCGATGGCGGCGACGAACTGGCCGGTGTTGGTGGGGCTGGTGGTGTCGGCGGTGAAGTCGACCACATCGGCCCCGAAGGAGGCACCGTTGAGGACGCCCGCCATCAGGCCGATGGCCATGGCAAGGCCGTAGCCCTTGGCCCCGCCGATGGGCAACAGAAACCCCTCGTCCCGGCGGTTGGGGTCGGTAAGCGGCTGGCCGTCACGGCCGATCATCCAGCCTTCGGGCATCATCTGCCCGCGTTGCGCAAGCGTCTTGATCTTGCCCACGGCGGCGACGGTGGTGGCCATGTCCAGCACGAACGGATCAGCCCCGCCCGGCGTGGCAATCGCAATGGGGTTGGTGCCGAGGAGGAGGTCAGTGCCGCCAAAGGGCGCCACATGGTTGGCGCTGCCAACGGCGGCGCAGATGCCGATCATGCCGGATGCCGCCTGCGGGCGGACGTACAGGGCGGCGGGACCGGCGTGGTTCGACCCGCGCACGCCGACCCAGCCGATACCGGCGTGGCGGGCCTTGGTGATCGCCAGATCACAGGCCATCGCCATCGCCAGATGGCCAAGGCCATTGTCGCCGTCGATCAACGCCGTAGCAGGGGTTTCGCGCAAGATGCGCGGCGTGGCCACGGGATTGCAGCCCTTGTCGCGCAGGCGGTTCACATACTGGCGCAGGCGGAACAGACCGTGGGTGTCATAGCCCAGCAAGTCAGCCTCGACCATCAGCGCGGCCACCGCCCCGGCGTCACGGTCGGGCACCCCAAGGCGGAGAAATGCGCGGGTGACAAAGGCGGTCAGGGCCTGTGCGGCAAGCGCGCCCGACATCGCCTATTCGGCCCCGTTCGCCACCCGGGCCTTTTGCCAGAACACGATGCGGTGCTGCGCCCAGGAAACCAACGTGAACAAAAGCATCCCCACCACCGACAGATACAGGATCAGCGAGAACACGCGCGGCGTGTTCAACTGGCTGGCGGCGGTGCGGATCAACTCACCAAAGCCCTTGCCACCACCCAGAAACTCGCCGGTGATCGCCCCGGCCATGACGCCCACCGACGCGATCTTCAGCCCCGTGAACACCTGCGGCAGCGCCATCGGCATCTTCATCTTGACCAGCGTCTGCCAGCGGGTGGCACCCATCGTCTTGAACAGGTTGCGGCTGTTGGTGTCGGCGGCATGAAGGCCTGCGGCGGTGCCGACGATGATGGGAAAGGTCGCGATAAAGGCCGCAAGCGCCACCTTGCTGTCGATATCAAACCCCAGCCAGGCCACGAACAGCGGCGCAAAGGCGACCTTGGGCATGGTGTCGATGGCCACAAGATAGGGCATGATGGCGCGCTCGCCAAAGGCCGTCTCGCCCACGATCACCCCAAGGGTGAACCCGATCGCCATGGCAAGGAGAAAGCCATAGAACACCTCCTGCAGCGTGATCCAAAGCGCCTTGAGCATATAGCCGCCGGTCAAAAGGTTCTTGCCCACAAAGATCAGGTCGACCAGCGTCTCATAGGGTGTCGGCAGGATGATCGGGCTGACAAGGCCCAGCCGCGTGATCAGGTCCCAGAACAGGACGAACACGACAAAGACAAAGATCATCTGCACCGCACGCGGCACCCGGTCCAGCCAGCCGGTCTGTTCGGTCCAGACGGTATCGCCCTCGTCCATCGGGTTCGTGTCGGCGATCCGCTCGATGTTGCTCATTTGAACGCCTCCTTGTCCAGCGAACCCCGGATGTGTTCGACGATGGCGCCGAATTTCGGCGTCGTCATCATGTCCAGTGTGCGGGGGCGCGGCAGGTCGATGTTCACCACCTCGGCCAACCGCCCCGGGCGCGGCTTCATCACATAGACGACGTCCGACAGGATCACCGCCTCGGGGATGGAATGGGTCACCAGGAACGCGGTCGCGTTGCGCGATGTGCAGATGCGCTGCAACTCCATGTTCATGAAATCACGGGTCAATTCGTCAAGCGCGCTGAATGGCTCGTCCAGCAGCAGGACGGCGGGTTCGGTAATCAGCATCCGGCAGATCGACGCGCGCTGCGCCATCCCGCCCGACAATTCGCCGGGATAGGTATCTTCGAACCCCTTCAGACCGACCAGATCCAAAAGCGCCCTTGCCTGCACCTGTGCGGCCTTGGCGGCCGCCTTGCCGTCACGGATCTCGATTGGCAGGACGATGTTTTCCAGCGTCGTGCGCCAGGGAAACAGGGTGGCCTGCTGGAACATCATGCCGATGTCGCGCCGCGTGCCCGTCACCGGCTTGCCTTGCAGAACCACCCGCCCGGTTGAGGGCGGGATCAGTCCCGACATGATTTTCAACAAGGTAGACTTGCCGCAGCCGCTGGACCCGATGACAGCCGAAAAGCTGCCGCGCGTCAGGGTCAGGCTGACCCCCTCCAGCGCCTTGATCGCATTGCGGGCATAGGTCTTGCCCACATTCGTCAACTGATAGACAGGCTCGCCCACCGGGGCACCTGTCTGGGTCAGGGCTGCGGCAGCCTTCATCAGTTCTTGCTCCCGTTGACCTTGAGCGTGAAGTCGTTGGTGTAGGCGGCGGTCAGGTCGGGCAGCGGGCCGGTCAATTCACCCCCGGCGATCTGCGTCGCCTGCCACTCTTCCCAGATTTCCGGCGGCTGGTAACCAAGGCCGTTGGTCATGTCGACGGGAATGGTCTTGGCGCGCACCGCGTCGAACAGGGCACTGGCAAAGGCCGGGTCTTCGCTTTCCTGCGGGTTGCCCGTGGCCAGATGCGCCATCACCTTTTCGCGGTTGGCATCGTCCAGCGCAAAGGCGTGGCCCTTGTTGATGGCGCGCACGAATTTCTCGACCAGTTCGGGGTTGTTGCGGATGGTGTCGCCCATCGTGACAAAACCGTTGCCGAAGAACCGCTGGTATTCCGGCGGGGTGATTTCCTTCAGGGCATAGCCGCGCTGCGCCAGGATCGCCGCATCGGCGGTCGACGCCGAATAGGCCTGGATTTCGCCTGACGTGAACGCCGCCGTTGCAGGCCCGCCGTCACCGACGGTGAGGAAGGTATAGTCGGTGCCGTCCTTCAACCCCGAGCCCGACATCACGTTGCGGGCAAAGCCCACTTCGGCGCCGTCCGCCGTACCGGTGCCGATAATCTTGCCCTTGAGGTCGGCAGGCGTCTGCACCGTGCTGTCCGCCGGAACCACAACGCCAAAGTTCGACTTGGCGGCAAAGTTGTAGATGAACACCGCATCCACACCGCGCCCGCGCGCGGCCAGAACCGGGCCGGGGCCGGGGCGGCCGAACTGGGCTTGCCCTGCGGACAGCGCCTGCAGCACAGCACCCGAGCCGTTGATCGCCTCAACCGAAACCTCAAGCCCCTCTTCGGCAAAGTACCCCTCACCGATGGCCACGAACACGTTGAACGAGTTGATGGCTGACGGGCTGGGCTGCACGAAGGTGACCTTGGTCATCTCCTGTGCGGCCAAAGGTGCGGCAAGGCCCAGTGCAATTGCACTGGCCATCACGGTGTTGAAAAGACGTCTGTTCAGCATGTCATATCCTCCCAAGGATGTTGCGTTTCAGGGTTGACCCTCCGGCTCTGCTGGCCGGTTGGTGTCGGTTCGTGTCAGACGGCGCGGACGGGGTTGGTCAGCCGGCCGATGCCGTCGATTTCGCAGGTCACCTCATCGCCGTCCTTCAGGAAACACGGCGGCACCATCGCATAGCCCACACCCGACGGCGTGCCGGTGGCCAGAATATCGCCGGGCTCCAGCGTAAGGCCGGCAGAGAGCGAGGCGATCAGGGTGGGGATATCGAATATCATCTGCGCGGTATTGCCGTTCTGGCGGACCTCGCCGTTGACCAGACTGCGCAGGGCGATGTTCTGCGGATCGGGCATCTCGTCGCGGGTGACGATGACCGGGCCCATGGGGCAGGACCCGTCCAGCCCCTTGCCCTTGAAATACTGCCCGCCGTGCCGCCGCTGCACGTCGCGGGCGGTGATGTCGTTGACGATGGTATAGCCCCAGATATGGGCGAACGCGTCCGCCTTGGCGATATCGCGGCCCGGGGTGCCGATGACGATGGCCAGTTCCACCTCATAGTCGATCTCGGTCGACACATGGGCAAAGATCGGCACCTCGGCCCCCGGCCCGATCACGGCGGTGGGGGGCTTGGTGAAATATACCGGCACCTCGGTAATCGCGACGGCGGTTTTCTGCGCGCGGGCCCCCTCGGCGATATGGTCGGCATAGTTGCGGCCGACGCAGAACACGTTCTTTTCCGGGCGGGGCAGGGGGGCCATCAGGGTGGCATCGGTGATGGCAAGGGTCACGTCGCCCGCCATCAGCGTGGCCACCGCCGCCAATGCCGCATCCCCGCCCTCGATGATCGCCTGCAACCCGCCCTGCAACAGCGCCGCATCGGTCAACCCCGCCGCGCGGGCCGCAGCGGCCACCGGAAGGAACCGCCCGTCGGCCAGTTGCACGGCGGCGGTCGGGCCGGTGGGGGTGGCAATCGTGGCAAAGCGCATCGGTCGGAGTTCCTTGGGGTTGGCGTGCGATCATCTGGTCAACCATTCCGGGATTGATTACAGATGCAGGGCGGTCGTCAGGGCTGGGATTCGGGCTCGTTGTCTGACAATGCTAAACAGGTTTCGACCCTGTGCATAGAATTTCAACATAACCAATACGGAGATTGGTCAAGAATGGACGCCTTGGTTGCCGTGCCGCTGGCCGAACAGATCAAGCAATACGTGGCCTTGCGCGGCTTCAACCACAACGACCGCCTGCCGGCCGAGCGTGCCTTGTGCCTTGAGTTTCGCGTCACGCGCGGCGAGTTGCGCAAGGCCCTGGCCGAGTTGGAAAACGATGGCCTGATCTGGCGCCACGTCGGGCGCGGCACCTTCATCGGGGCGCGGCCTGTGCTGAACCTCGCCGATGTGGCCTATCTGGGCGAGTTGGCCAGCCCCGCGCAGGTGATCGCCGCGCGCCTGGCGATCGAGCCGGAACTGGCGCGGCTGGCCGCCATCTATGGTGCGCGGTCGGATTTCGACGAGATTCAGTCCTGTTGCCAGCGCTGCCGCGCCGCCACCGACTGGCGCAGTTATGAGGCTTGGGACAACAACCTGCACCACGCCATCGCCAAGGCCACCCACAACAAGTTGCTGGTCTACCTCTTTGACACGCTGAATGTTGTGCGCCGCTCCACCGTCTGGGGGCAATTGCGGTCAACGAAACTGCCCCCGCGCGACCATGTCAGTTTTGCCGAACATGACGCGATCTGCGCCGCGATTGCCGCGCGCGACGCGTCGATGGCCGCACAGCGAATGCGCGAGCATCTGAATTCGGTGCGCGAGCGGGTGCTGCCGGCGCTGTCGGGCTAGGGTCAGACGACCGTCACCGTCAGGTCACCCACACCGGCCACATGACACTCCATCACGTCGCCCCTGACCACCGCCCCCACACCCGACGGCGTGCCGGTCATGATGACGTCACCTGCGGCAAGCTCAAAGAAATCAGACAGATAGGAAATCATCTCGGGCACTTTCCAGATCATCTGGTTCAGGTCGCCAGTCTGTTTCGCCTTGCCGTTCACCTTCAGTTGCACCAGCCCCGCAGCCGGATGCCCCACCTCCCACACCGGACGCAGCGCCGACACCGGCCCCGAATCCTCGAACGCCTTGCCGATCTCCCACGGACGACCCATTTCCTTGGCCTTGCCCTGCAGATCGCGCCGCGTCATGTCCAGACCGACACCATAGCCCCAGACATGGTTCAGCGCCTGATCCAGCGGAATGTTCACGCCGCCCGATTTCAGCGCGACGACCATTTCGATCTCGTGATGCACGTCGCTGGTCTGTGCGGGGTAGGGGAAGGTATCGCCAACGGTCAGGTTGTTGGGGTTCTTCTGGAAAAAGAACGGCGGCTCGCGGTCGGGGTCGTGGCCCATCTCGATGGCATGGGCGGCATAGTTGCGCCCGATGCAATAGACGCGCCGAACGGGAAACAGCGCGTCAGACCCATGGATGGGCAGGGTCACGACGGGCGGCGGGGTGATCGCGTAATTCGGCATGAAACGGGCTCTCCTGACACAAGGCCCGCCTTGCATCACAGATTCCCTCTCGCAAATCAATCCCGATCAATCTAGATTGGTTCGATCAATGTGGACCACGCATGCCTGATGACCTGCCCCCTGAGCCATCCCACCTGCCCGACGGCGGTGTGTCAGGCAATGCGGCCCTTGCACAACTGCGCGCCTACATCGCCGACCGCGCCTTTGGCCCCGGTGACAGGCTTCCGCCCGAACGGGTGCTGTGCGTTGATCTTGGCCTGAAACGCACCGACCTGCGCCGTGCGCTTGATGCGCTGGAACGCGAAAACCGGCTGTGGCGGCACGTTGGCAAGGGCACCTTCCTGACCGACCACGATCCGGCATCGGCCCCCGGCCCGTTCGACCAGTTGGCCAATCAGGTCAGCCCCGCCGATGTGATGCGCGCCCGCGCCGCCCTTGAACCCGCGATTGCGCGTGAGGCGGCGCTGTATGCCTCGGCCTCGTCCATCGCCAAGCTGCGCCTGAACCTTGACCGCGCGATGCAGGCCGCCACCTGGCGCGAGTATGAGGCGCTGGACAACGAGTTTCACCGCCAGATCGCCGAAAGCAGCGGCTCGACCACCCTTCTGGCGCTGTTTGACCAGTTGAATACCCTGCGGCGGATGGTGTCCTGGGGCCGGGTGGTGCGGACCGGCGCGCATCCCCCCGCCGATCATTCCAGCTTTGCCGAACATGCCCGCATCGTCGAGGACATCGCGATCCGCAGCCCCGACGCCGCACAGGCCGCGATGCGCGCACATCTGCGGTCGGTGGCGAACCGATTGCTGGGCTAAGGCGGTCGCGGGACGCGTCGCCTTGTGGTAAGGCGGGCGTGCTTCGGCTAGAACGCATTCAGGCAACAAGGCAGGTTTCACAAAATGGCTGATCTTCCCGCACCCGACATCATCTTTACCAAGGTCGACGAAGCACCACAGCTTGCCTCGGCCTCGCTCTTGCCGATCATCCGCGCCTTTGCCGCCGCCGCAGGCGTCACCATCGGCACGCGCGATATCTCATTGGCCGGGCGCATCATCGCGGCCTTCCCCGAAGGCCTGACCCCCGCACAGCGCCAGCCCGACGATCTGGCCGAACTGGGTGAGTTGGTCAAAACGCCGGTCGCGAACGTCATCAAGCTGCCGAACATCAGCGCCTCGGTGCCGCAACTGCTGGGCGCGATCAAGGAACTGCAATCGCAGGGCTACAACCTGCCCGACTACCCCGAAGACCCCACGAGGGCGGAAGAAAAGGCCATCCGCGCCCGGTTTGGTGCGGTCATGGGATCGGCCGTGAACCCGGTCCTGCGCGAAGGCAACTCTGACCGCCGCGCGGCGATTGCGGTCAAGCGGTATGCGCAGGCGAACCCCCATTCGATGGGCGTCTGGTCACCCGACAGCAAGACCTATGTATCCACCATGTCGGCCGGCGATTTCCGGTCGAACGAGAAATCCGCGACGCTTAATGCCGCACAGGCAGGGGCCGCCCGGATCGAACTGGTGGCGGCGGATGGTTCGGTGACAGTTCTGAAGGACGGCCTGAAGTACCCCGCTGGCACCGTGGTGGACACCACGTTCATGTCGGCGGCGGCACTGGACGCGTTTCTGGCCGAGGAGATCGACGCTTCCAAGCGCAAGGGTGTCCTCTTCTCGATCCACCTCAAGGCCACGATGATGAAGGTCTCCGACCCGATCATCTTTGGCCATGCGGTAAAGCAGTTCCTGAAACCCGTGTTCGACAGGCACGGCGCGGCGCTGGACGCCGCGGGCATTGATCCGAACTCGGGCCTTGGCACGCTGATGGAACGGGTGGCCGACATGCCGGGTGGTGCTGCGATTGCCGCCGAGATCAACGCGGTCATCGCCGACCGCGCGCCGATGTACATGGTCAACTCCGACAAGGGCATCAGCAACCTGCATGTCCCTTCGGACGTGATCGTCGATGCCTCGATCCCGGCCCTGCTGCGGGCCGGCGGCAAGGGCTATGGCCCGGATGGCAAGGCGGCGGATACCAACTGCGTCATCCCCGACAGCTCCTATGCCGCGATCTATGATGAGGCTGTGACCTATTTCAAAGCGACAGGTGCGCTGAACCCCGCCACGGCAGGCACGGTACAGAACGTGGGGCTGATGGCGCAGAAGGCCGAGGAATACGGCTCACACCCCACCACATTCGAGATCCCGCATGACGGCACCGTGCGCCTGATCCTCGCCAACGGCGAAGTCCTGCACGAACATGCGGTTCACACCGGCGACATCTGGCGCGCGGCCTCTACCCGTCAGGCGGCCATCGAGGATTGGGTGAAACTGGCGATCTCGCGGCAAAAGGCCGAAGGGTGTCAGGCGGTGTTCTGGCTGGACGCAACCCGCCCCCACGACGCCGAACTGATCCGCTATGTGAACCCGATCCTCGCGGCCGCCGGGGTGGCCGACAAATTCCAGATCCTCGCCCCGCGTGAGGCGACGCGTCTGGCGCTGGAAACCATCCGCAGGGGTGAAAACTCCATCGCCATCTCGGGCAACGTCCTGCGCGATTACCTGACTGACCTTTTCCCCATTCTGGAACTGGGCACCTCGGCCAAGATGCTGTCCATCGTCAAACTGATGAACGGCGGCGGCATGTTTGAAACCGGGGCAGGGGGGTCTGCGCCCAAGCACGTCCAGCAACTGGTTGAGGAAAACCATCTGCGCTGGGATTCACTTGGGGAATTCTGCGCGCTGGGGGAAAGCCTGAAGTTCCTTGCCGAAGCCAAGGGCAACGCCAAGGCCCGGGTTCTGGGCAATGCCGTCGATGCGGCCACCCAAGGGGTGCTGGACCACAACAAATCCCCCGGCGGGCGCGTGGGCCAGACCGACAACCGTGACAGCCATTTCTTCTTTGCGCTCTACTGGGCACAGGCCCTGGCGGCGCAGACCGAAGATGCGACCCTTGCCGCGCACTTTGGCCCGGTGGCCGACACGCTGGCCAAAAACGAAGCAACCATCCTTGCCGAACTGGCCGCCGTTCAGGGCAAGCCTGCCGATCTGGGCGGCTACTACCACACCGACGCGGCCAAGACCGCGGCGGTGATGCGCCCGTCGGCCACCTTTGCCACGATCATCGGCTGAGCCTGACGTCAGGGCGCGCAACCGCCGGGGTTGCGCGCCCTGACACGCCTTCTCTCCCTGTCGCCGCACCCAGCCGCTCCGCTGCCCCGGAGTTTTCAAAAACTCCGTCCCGATTTCTTTGAAGAAATCGCCTTTGGGTCACGCCAGCCGACAGGCGCCACCTCAGGTCCGCGCGTACATCCCCTCATAGATCGGCACCAGCGTTTCGGTCTCGAACAGGCTGGATACGCTGGTGCCGTTCCAGATGTTCAGGATGGCTTGCGCAAACACCGGGGCGGTGGGGATCACGCGGATGTTCTTGGACGCGCGGACCTCGTCCGAAGGCTCAATCGAATCGGTGATGACCAGCGATTTCATCACCGACGACCCCACCCGCTCAACCGCGCCGCCCGACAGCACACCGTGGGTGATATAGGCATGCACCTCGACCGCCCCCCCCGCCATCAGCTCCTGTGCGGCCTTGCACAGCGTCCCCGCCGTGTCGGCAATGTCGTCGACGATGATGCAGACCTTGCCGCGCACATCGCCGATCACCGTCATCTCGGCCACTTCGCCCGCCTTTTCGCGCCGCTTGTCGACGATGGCCAGCGGGGCCTTGATCCGCGTCGCCAGTTCCCGCGCGCGGGCCACGCCGCCCACATCGGGTGACACCACCATCAGATCGCCCATCCGGTCCTTGAAGTGATACTCGATATCCAGCGCAAAGATCGGCGCTGCATAAAGGTTGTCCACCGGCAGATCGAAAAACCCCTGAATCTGTGCCGCATGCAGGTCCAGCGTCAGCACCCGGTCGACGCCCGCCCGGGTGATCAGGTTGGCCACCAGTTTCGCGCTGATCGGCGTGCGCGCCTTGGCGCGGCGGTCCTGCCGGGCATAGCCGAAATAGGGGATCACGGCGGTGATCCGCGCCGCCGACGACCGCCGCAGGGCGTCGGTCATGATAAGCAATTCCATCAGGTTGTCGTTCGCCGGGTTCGATGTGGGCTGGATCACATACATGTCCTCGCCGCGCACATTCTCGAACACCTCGACGAAAATCTCCTGATCGTTGAACCGCTCGATCCGGGCGTCGACCAGCGCCACCTGCATCCCCCGGTGCATCGACATCCGCCGCGCGATGGCGCGCGCAAGGGGCATGTTGGCATTGCCGGAGATCAGCTTCGGCTCGGTGATTGCGGCCATGTCCGGGGTTCCTTCATGTGACGGTTGAGTGACGTTGACACCGCTTACCACCCGGCTAGGGTCTTGCCAAACCGCATGGGGGTGACCGTGGCACATATCGACGTATTCTTTTCGACGCTGTCGCCGTTCACCTATCTGGCCGGGCTGCGCCTGCCCGCAATTGCCGCGCGGCACGGGGCGACGGTCGGCTACAAACCCTTGGACATCATGGCGCTTTTCGACCGCACCGGCGGGGTGCGGCCTGCCGACCGGCATCCGTCCCGGCTGGCCTACCGGTTGCAGGAACTGCGCCGACAGTCGGCCCGTGCCGCGATGCCGCTGAACCTCAGGCCCGCGTTCTGGCCGACCAACCCTGCGCCGTCATCCTATGCGATCATCGCGGTTCAGGCGACCGGGGCCGACGTCGCGCCGCTGGCGCACGCCTTTGGCCGCGCCGTCTGGGCCGAGGATCGCAACATCGCCGATGACGGCGTGGTGCGCGATATCCTGACCGCGCAGGGGTTTGATCCCGCCATCGCCGACCGGGGCATGATGAATGCCGCCGACACCTATGGCCGCAATCTGGAAGAGGCGGTTGAACGCGGCGTGTTCGGCGCGCCCTTCTATGCCGTGGGGGCCGAGCTGTTCTGGGGTCAGGACCGGCTGGACGATCTGGACATCCATCTGGGCACCCTGTGACCCGTGCCGTCCTGATCCATTCGTCGCTGTCCTCGGCGCGGCAATGGCGGGGGATGCTGGCGCACCTGCCGGGCTGGATGGCGGCACAGGCCGAACTGCCGGGGCATGGTGCAGCACCCGGTTGGGACGGCATCACCGATTACGGCGATGCGGCAACCGATGCCGCCGCGCAGGTGCTGGGCGACGGCACCGATGTGTTGGTCGGCCATTCCTTCGGTGCCGTGGTTGCCCTGCGGCTGGCGCTGGAGCGTCCGGGTGCCGTAGGCCGTCTGGTGTTGATCGAACCTGTGTTCTTTGCCGCCGCCACGGGCACCGCTGCCGGGGCTGCGAACGTGGCCGCCTTTGCCCCCTATGCGGCGGCGATGGCGGCGGGTGACCGCGTGGCGGCGGCACGCGCCTTTCTGGGCATCTGGGGTGACGGGCAGGGGTTCGATGCCATGCCTGCAGCACAGCAGCGCCAGATGACCGACCGCATCCACCTGATCGCCGCCGGCGCGCCGTTGCTGGATCATGACCGCGCGGGTCTGTTGGCACCCGGCCGGCTGGAGGCGCTGGCATTGCCGGTTCTGCTGATCGCGGGCGGTGACAGTCCGGCGGTGATTGACGCCATACACAGCGCACTGGCAGCACGGTTGCCGCAGGCGACACGGGCGGTGGTGGCAGGGGCGGGGCACATGCTGCCCGTCACCCATGCGGCCGAGGTGGCGGCACTGATCGCGCCGGCCTCACGCCTCAGCGCGGCCACATCCGCTGAAACACCCCGTCACGCTTGACCACCGCATGATACAGCGCCGCCCCAACATGCGTCAGGATCAGCGCGAACAGGGCAAAGCGCGCGGTGCCGTGGATCATCTTGGCCGTCTCGGCCAGCGGCTTGGAACTGGGCACCAGTGACGGGATCCCCATCGCATCAAGGCCTTCCAGCGGAAACCCCGCCGCCTTGACCCGCACATATCCCGACACCGCCATCACGATCACCAGCCCGTACAGCAGCCAATGCGTCAGATGTGCGATCTTCTGTTGCCACCCGGGCATGCTGTCGGGCAGGGGCGGGGCGGGGTTCATCGCGCGGTAGATCAGCCGCGCCAGCACCAGAAGCAGGATGATCACCCCGCCATTCTTGTGCAGCACATACAGCGTGTCCTGCACCGGCCGCGCGAACCCGCCGTCCACCATCGCCACGCCCACCGGAAACATCGCGATGATCAGGATCGCGGCCAGCCAGTGCAGAACCCTTGCGGTCGGTCTGTAGCTGCGGGGGGTGTCGATCATCGGGGGCTCCTTGGCCGGGGGCTTGCGTCCGGGGGCCAGCCTAGAACGCCTGCGGCGATTTGCATAGCGCCGCGCGCGACAAGGTGTTCCGCGTGTTCTTGACAGTTTCGCGACAGGTCGGATTGATCGGCGGATGGACAAGACACTGGCACAGGTCGCAACCCACCGGCCCGACGCATCGGGCCCGGCGCTGACGCTGGCCGTTCTGGCCATCGGGCTGGGCCTGCTGCTGGCCCTTGCGGCAGGGGTGTTTCTGTCTGGCCCGGGCATGGTGGCGGGGCCGGTCGTGCTGGCCGTGGTGGCGGGCCTGGCATTGCGGGGGATGTTTGCGGGCTATCCGCACCGTCGGCTTGGCCTGTGCAACACGGTCACGCTGGTCCGCGCCGCCCTGACGGCATGGCTGGTGGCGGTTCTGGCATCGCCCGGCATCCCGGCTTGGAGCGTTGTGGCGGTGGCCGTGGTGGCGCTGGCGCTGGACGGTGTGGATGGCTGGCTGGCCCGGCGCGAGGGGCTGGTGTCGGCGTTCGGCGCGCGCTTTGACATGGAGGTGGATGCGCTTCTGGCGCTGGTGCTGGCGCTGTCGGCTTTGGCGTTGGGCAAGGCCGGGGCATGGGTTCTGGTGCTGGGGGGCCTGCGTTATGCCTATGTGCTGGCGGGTCTTGCCCTGCCATGGCTGCGCGCCGACCTGCCGCCCCGTGTGGGGCGCAAGACGGTCTGCGTCATCCAGATTGCCACCCTGACCGCCCTGATCGCCCCGCCCGTGGTGCCGCCCCTGTCGCTGTGGCTGGCAGGCATCGCCACGGTCCTGCTGGTCTGGTCGTTTGCCGCCGATATCCTGTGGCTGTGGCGGCGGCGATGACCGCCCTGCGCCTGTTGCTGGCCGCCCTGATCCTGCATCTGGTGCTGATCCAGCCCAACCATCCCGCAGCCATGACCTGGGGCGCCTTGCGCCTGTTTCCGCTGGAACTGCCGGTGATCCTGACCCTTCTGATGGCCCCGCCGGGGCGGTTCAGGGCTGTGCGCGCGCTGCTGGTATTGGTGCTGGTGGCAGGTGCGGTGCTGAAACTGGCCGACCTTGCGACCTATGTCGCGCTGGGGCGCGGGTTCAATGCGGTGGTGGACTGGCACCTGCTGGATTCAGGCTGGCGGCTTGGGGCGGGGTCGGTCGGGCCTGCGCTGATGGCCCTGTCGCTGGCCGGGGCAGTGCTGGCGGTCGCGGTCCTGGGTGCGGCCCTGTGGTGGGCCACGGGGGTCTGGGCCGGTCTTGCGCTGCCCGGTTGGGGGCGGACCGTTGCAACCGTGGCCTCGGTCGTCTGTGCAGTCGGCGTCGTGGCGGATGTTGGCCGCACGATGGGCCGCTGGCAGGTGCCCTTCAACCCGCCCGGTGTCGCCTTTACTGCCCGGCTGATGCTGGAACGGGGCCAGGTGTTCCGCCAGACCCTGACTGACCTTGCCGACTTCCGCACCGCCGCTGCCACCGATCCGGCGAATGACATGGCCGACCCGCTGTTTGCGCTCCGGGGCCGCGATGTGCTGGTGGTGTTCGTCGAAAGCTATGCCCGCACCAGCCTTGCCACCCCCGCCTATGCCGCCCTGCACCGCCCGATCCTGGAACAGGCGCAGGCCACGATGGCGGCGGCGGGCATCGGCATGGTGTCAGGCTGGCTGACGTCACCGATCGAGGGCGGGCAAAGCTGGCTTGCCCATGCCACGCTGTCCTCGGGCCTGCGCATCCCCGACCAGACCCGCCATGATGCCCTCTTGGCCAGCCCCCGCCGCACCCTGTACCAGATCGCACAGGCGGCGGGCTGGCACACCGTCGCCGTCAGCCCCGCCATCACCATGGATTGGCCCGAAGGTGCGCGGCTGGGGTTCGACACGCTGATCGACCGCGACGCGATGCGCTATCGCGGGCTGCCGTTCAACTGGATCACCATGCCCGACCAGTTCACGCTGGCCCGGTTCCGCGACCGCCTGCCGCCCGACCAGCGACCGCTGTTTGCGCAGATCACCCTCATCTCGTCACACGCCCCATGGGTGCCGGTGCCGGTGCCCGTCGCGTGGGATGCGGTGGGCGAAGGCCAGGTGTTCAACCCGATGACCCAAGGCAGCGATCCGCCCGAGGTGGTCTGGCAGGATCAGGACCGCATCCGCGACCAATATGCGAAATCCATCGCTTACAGCCTGACGGTGCTCTTGGACTGGGCGGCACGGCAGGGGCCGGACGGGCCGCTGATCGTGATCCTTGGCGACCATCCTCCGGCGGCCTTCGTCAACCGGATGGCGGGGCGTGCGGGGGCGCGTGACGTGCCGATGCACCTGATCGGCCCACCCGGCGTGCTGGCGGCGGTTCGGGGCTGGGGCTGGACCCCCGGCCTGATCCCCGCGCCAGATGCGCCGGTCTGGCCGATGGAGGCGTTCCGCGACCGCTTCCTTGCCGCCTTTGACGGTGCAGGGTGACCGGGTGGTGATGGCGCGCCTGTGGCGTCTGGCGGTGCCGGTCGCGGTGTTGGCGCTGCTGTGGCAAGTGGCAGACGGCCCCGAGGCGCTGCGCCGTCTGCGCGGTGCCGATGCCGTCTGGCTGGCCCTGTCGCTGCTGGCGGTGCTGGCACAGACCATCCTCAGCGCGCTGCGCTGGCGTCTGGTGGCGCGGGCGCTGGGGATGGACATGGCCTTGCCGCGCGCGGTGACCGAGTATTTCGTGGCGCAGGTGGTGAACCAGACCCTGCCCGGCGGCATCCCCGGCGATGCGGCCCGGGCGGTGCGCGCACGCGGGCAAGGCGGCCTGCGCGCCGCCGCCGGGGCAGTGGTGGCCGAGCGTGTGGCGGGGCAGATGGCGCTGTTCGCCGTCCTTATCCCGGCCTTGACCCTGTCGTTGGCTGCAGGCGGCATCCCATGGCCGCCCATCACCGGCTGGGTTCTGGCCGGCGTGACCGTGCTGGCCGCAATCGTGCCGCTCCTGCCAAGGCCCGGCTGGGCCGCCCCCATGGCGGCCCTCTGGCATCCCTCGGTCTGGCCCGCTCAGGTGCTGCTCGGCATAACCATCGTCACCCTCAACCTCGCAGGTTTTGCCTTGGCCGCGCGCGCCACCGGCACCTACCTGTCACCCGAGGCGACAGCCACCCTCGTCCCCCTGATCCTGACTGCCATGCTTGTACCCCTGTCCATCGGCGGCTGGGGCTGGCGCGAAGGGGCGGCGGCGCTCCTGTTCCCGCT
Organism: Rhodobacterales bacterium; assembly: GCA_038209775.1. Lineage (GTDB taxonomy): Bacteria > Pseudomonadota > Alphaproteobacteria > Rhodobacterales > Rhodobacteraceae > JBBQXK01. The sequence continues at coordinate 43,142 of JBBQXK010000020.1, forward strand.
TGCCGGGGCCACAGCCGGGGCCGGGCTGGCCGCAGCGGCGGCGTTTGGCGCGGTGATCCTTGTCGCATCGCTGCCCGGCGTGTTCTGGCTCAGCCGGGGCAGGGGATAACAGCGCATGACCCCAAGACGGTTTGCATCCCCCCGCCATCGGACTACAACCCCCTAACCCCTGTCGGAGATACCCATGCCCCTGCCGCTTTTGTCCCGCCGCCGCCTTTTGGGCACTGGTGCCGCCGCCCTTGGCCTCATGCCCTTCGCCCGACATGCCGCTGCGGCCACCCCGGCGGCGTTGCAACTGTCGTGGCTGCATTCGGTGCAGTTCGGCGGCAGCTACATCGCGCAGTCCAAGGGGTACTGGTCTGCGCAGGGCCTTGACGTGCGGCTCGACGCCGGCGGCCCGAACGCGCCTGTCGAACCGCCCGTAGTGTCCGGTCAGGCCCTGATCGGCATTTCCGCCGCCGACTACACCGCCGCCGCCGTCGCCAACGGCGCCCCGTTCCGCATCATCGGCGTAGCGATGCAGAAAAACCCCTTCGTCATCGCGTCCCTGCCCGCCAACCCGGTCAACACCCCCGCCGATCTGGCGGGCAAGAAGATCGGCATGGCCATCGCAAATACCCCCGTGCTGCAGGCCCTCTGCACCCTGAACGGCGTCGACATCAACGCGATCGAAGTGGTGCCCACGCAATACGACGCGGCCCCCTTGGTGACGGGCCAGGTCGATTGCCTTCTGTGCTGGCAGACCGACCTACCGGTCGCGATGACGATGAAGGGCATCGACAACGTCACCATGCTGATGGCCGACCACGGCTATGCGCTGCATTCCCAGACCTACATCGCCACCGAAGACAGCCTGAAGAACCGCCGCGCCGATCTGGTGGCGATGCTGCGCGGCGAGGTGATGGGCTGGAACGACTACCTCGCCGACACCAAGGCGGCGGCGATGCTGACCGTGGGCATGTTCCCCGACGCAGGGCTGGACCTGCCCACGCAGGAACTACAGGCCGAACGGCAGGTGCCGCTGATGTTCTCGGACCTGACAGCGGCCAAGGGGTTCGGCGTCTGGACGGATGAAACCGTGGCCGCCAACATCGCCACGCTGGCGCTGCTGGGCCGCACCGTGACGCCCGACCTCTGGGACCGCTCGATCCTGGATGAGGTTCATGGCGCCTGACCGCCCCCCGCCACCCGAGGTCACACTACGCGGCCTCAGCCGCACCTTCGGCACCGGGCCTGCCCGGGTTGCGGCGCTGGCCGCCACCGACCTGACCTTTGCCGCCGGACAGACGACGGCCCTCGTCGGCCCCTCGGGCTGTGGCAAGTCCACGCTTTTGCGGCTGGTCGCGGGGCTCGACACCCCCACGGCGGGCGAGGTGCGGATCGGCGGGCGCACGCCTGCCGAGGTGACCCGCGACGCCGGGCTGGCGATGGCGTTCCAGGATGCAGCGCTGCTGCCATGGCGCACCGTGCGCGGCAACATCGCCCTTGCCCTGACCCTCGCCCGCCGCCCCGCCGATCCGGCCGAGGTGGACCGCCTGATATCACTGGTGGGCCTCGACGGCTTTGCCGATCACCGCCCGGCGGAATTGTCCGGCGGCATGCGCCAGCGCGCCGCCATCGCGCGCTGCATGGCGACCGAGCCGGCATTGCTGTTGCTCGACGAACCCTTCGGCGCGGTTGACGAGCTGACCCGCATCCGCCTGAACGAGGATCTGCCCCGCCTCTGGCAGAAACGCGGGGCAACCGCCCTTCTGGTCACGCATTCGGTGGCCGAGGCGGTGCTGTTGTCCGACCGGGTGATCGTGTTCTCGCCCCGCCCGGCCACGGTGGTGGCCGACATTCCCGTGACACTGCCCCAACCCCGCCTGCGTGACGTAACGCGCAGTCCTGCGTTCCACGCGCTGGTTGACCGCGTATCGGCCGCACTCTGGGCCGGAATGGCCGGGGACCGCCCGCTGGCAGCCGAATGACCACCCCCGCGCGCCCCCACCCCCAACCCCTCCCCCGACGGGGGAGGGGCGGCACCTCTTTGGCCATTCACGCAATGGCGAAAGGCCGGGGGTGGGGGGCAGCACTGCCCGCAGTGGCCGCACTGATCCTGTGGGAAGCCATCTCGCACCTGCCCGGGGCGACCTACCTTATTGCCGGACCCACCGACGTCGCCATCTGGCTGACCGCCAACGCTGGCCTTGCGGCCCGCGCCACCGCCGTCACGGTCAAGGCCGCCGCCTTGGGCTTTCTCTGGGGCAACCTCGCCGCCATCGCACTGGCCCTCCTGTCCCTGGCCCTGCCGCGGATTGAGCGGTTCATCTCCACCCTTGCCCTTCTGGTGTTCTGCCTGCCGCTGGTCGCCACCGGGCCGATCCTGCGGGTGCTGTATGGCCCGGGCGAGGGGCCGCAGATCACCATTGCCGCCCTTGCCGTGTCCTTCACCACGTACCTGTCGCTGATGGTCGGCCTGCGCGCCGCCCCGGCAAGCTGGTTTGACCTCGTGCGCAGCTATGGCCGCGGCCGCCTGTCCGAGCTTTGGCGCATCCGCGTCCATGCCGCACTGCCCTACCTCATCTCGGGTCTGCAGATCGCTGCCCCGGCCGCCATCCTTGGCGCGCTGGTGGGTGAGTTCACGGGTGCCGACCGTGGCCTTGGCGTCCTCACCCTGCGGGCCATGCGCGGCCTCGATCTGCCCGCCACCACCGCCCTTGCCACCGTCGCGGCAGCGGTGTCGATCGCGGCCTATGCCAGCCTCGGCGCACTCGGGCGACGGCTGTCGGTCGCCCCCGTCCCAACCCTCCTCGCCCCGTTGCCCGAGGGGCGCTCCTCAACTCTCCCCTCCCTCCTGCGCTGGCTGGCCACCGGCGTGGTCATCCTCCTCCTCTGGCAGGTCGCAATGGACGCCTTCGCCCTCAACACCTTCTTCGCCAAGCGCCCCGGCGATGTCTGGCAGTTCCTGATGGCCGCCCCTGACGCCGCGACCAACCGTGCCACGCTGGTCGCGGCCTTCGGCCAGACCATGGTCCTCGCCCTGCCGGGCTACATCGCGGGCCTTATCCTTGGCGCGGGTGCGGCGGCGGCGGTGGTCCTCTGGCCCGGCGCTGCGGTGACGCTGATGCCTCTGGCCATTGCACTCCGCTCGGTCCCCATCGTCACCACGGCGCCCCTGATCGTGCTGGCACTGGGGCGCGGCGCCATCGGCACCATCACCATCGTGGCGGTGATGATCTTCTTTCCCACGCTTGTCGCTTGCCTGAACGGTCTGGCCCGGACCCCTGCGCAGGTGCGCGATGTGTTTGCCAGCTACGCCGCCACCCGCTGGCAGCGGCTGGTCCACGCCCAGATCCCCGCCATGCTGCCCGCCTTCTTTGCCTCGGCCCGGATGGCCGTGCCCGCCGCCATCCTGGCCGCCACCACCACCGAATGGCTGGCCACCGGCATCGGCATGGGCAACCTGATGGCACTGACCGCCTCGACCTCGGCCTATGCGATGCTGTGGAGTGCTGTTGCCCTTCTATCGGTGACCGCCGCCATGGGCTATGTCGCGGTTGAGGCGGTTGAGCGCGCGGTGCTGCGCATCTATGGCCCCGAACAACTGGCAAGGTAACGCCCCATGACCCCCGCAAGCTTTGCCATCCCCGGCGACATTGACCAGATCACCGGCGGCTACATCTATGAGAAATCCCTCCTCCACGCCCTGCGCGACGCCGGCCGGCAGGTGGCGCATGTGGAACTTCCGGGCAGCTTTCCCGACGCCCCCGCCGCCGACATGGCCCGCGCCGTGGCCCAACTGGCCGCCCTGCCACCGGATCAGCCGGTGATCCTCGACGGCCTCGTCTACGGCTCCATCGACACAACCGGCCTTGCCACCGTCGAAGCCCCCCTCGTCGCGATGATCCACCACCCCCTTGGTCTTGAGACCGGCCTCCCCCCCGCCCGCGCCCGCGACCTGTTGCAGCGTGAGGCCGCGAACCTCGTCCTTGCCGCCCATGTCGTCGTCCCCTCGCCCCACACCGCCCGCATCCTGTCCTCCGACTTCGGCGTTGACCCGTCCCGCATCACCATCGCGCAGCCCGGTTTCGCCCCCCCCGACCCGGTCCGCACGCCCGCAACCCCGCCCCTGATCCTCGCCGTCGGCCTGATCGCGGTGCGCAAGGGGCATGACGTCCTGATCCGCGCGCTTGCGCGCATCGCTGACCTGTCCTGGCAGGCCCGGATCGTCGGCAGCGCGCATGATCCCCGGATCGCCACCGCCCTCAAGGCTCAGATCTCCGCCGCAGGCCTTGACCGGCGCATCACCCTGCAGGGCGGGATGGACCGGGGCGACCTCGCCACCCTCTACCGCCAGGCCACCCTTTTCGCCCTTGCCACAAGGTACGAAGGCTACGGCATGGTCTTTGGCGAGGCGCTTCTGCACGGCCTCCCCATCGTCACCTGCAACGCCGGCGCGGTCCCCGAAACCGTCCCCCACGGTGCGGGCCTGTTGGTCGATGTGGATGACGACGCGGCCTTTGCCGGTGCCCTGCACCACCTCCTGACCGACACCGCCGCCCGCACCACCATGGCACAAACCGCCACAACCGCAGGCCACACCCTGCCACGCTGGTCCGACACGGCGGCCATCATGGGCGCCGTCCTCGACCGCATCTGACCTTCTGTTATCCCTTCCAGCTTCACCTTGCACAAATACTCCACGGGGGGTGCGGGGGGTGTGAAACCCCCCGTCTCCGACGGCCAAACATGGTGTACATTTCCCAAGATCGCGCCGCCCGTCCACCTTGCCCCGCGCAACCGGGCGGGATCGTCGCTGCGGGGTGGGTCACCCTTTCGCACAGGTGCAAGGAAAGCGTCCCGACGACGCCCGCCACGCCGACCCCTTTACAGGGTCACAGCAACAGTCGGTCGGCCGAGGCGTCGAACAGGCTGCGCGCATAGGGCGTGGTCATCCGCACCCCGGCCAGATCGTCGCGCGACATCTCTTCGACGGCACGGCCGTGCTGCATCACCAGAATGCGGTCGGTCATGTGGTCGATGACGGCAAGGTCATGGCTGACCATCAGGAACGTCAGCCCCCGGTCGGCCCGCAGGCGGTTCAACAGGTTCAGCACCTCGGCCTGAACGCTCGCGTCCAAGGCACTGGTGGGTTCGTCCAGCAGCAATATCGTCGGTTCCAGCATCAGCGCACGCGCGATGGCCACGCGCTGCCGCTGGCCGCCCGACAGCTGGTGCGGATAGCGGAACCGGAACGAGGGCGGCAGGCCCACATCGGTCAGCGCCTGCACCACGCGGGCGTCCGACCCGGGCAGCCCGTGGATCGCCAGCGGTTCCGACAGGGTGCGGTCGATGGTGTGGCGGGGGTGCAGGCTGGCATAGGGGTCCTGGAACACCATCTGCACCTGCGCCGAAAACGCCCGACCGCGCGGGGTCGGCAGGGTCTTGCCGCCGATCCTGATGGTGCCGCCTGTTACCGGCGCCATGCCGCAGATCGCCCGCAGGATGGTCGACTTGCCCGACCCGCTTTCGCCGACCAGCCCATAGCTTTCGCGCGCCCCCACCGACAGGCTGACATTCTGCACCGCCTGCACCTCGCGCCCCTTGGTGCGGAAGGTGACGCTGAGGTTGTCGATCTCGATCAGGCTCATGTGGCCCAATCTCCGGTACGGTCCAGCCCGGGCAGGGGGCCACGCGGCCCGCCGATGCGTGGCAGGCAGTTCAGCAGGCCCCGCGTGTAGGGGTGCTGCGCGGCCAGCAGGTTGGCGGCGGCCAACTCCTCAACCACGCGGCCCTTGTACATCACCAGCACCCGGTCACAGAACCGCGCCACCAGCCGCAGATCGTGGCTGATGAAGATCAGCGCCATCCCCCGGTCGCGCACCAGCGCGTCAAGGATCGACAGCACCTCGGCCTGCACGGTGACATCCAGCGCACTCGTCGGCTCATCCGCGATCAGAAGGTCAGGCTCGGGGATCAGCATCATCGCGATCATCACCCGCTGCCCCATGCCGCCCGACAATTCATGCGGATAGGCCCCCATCACGCGGTCGGGGTCACGGATCTGCACGGCATCCAGCGCGGCCATCGCCTTGGCGGTGGCATCGGCGCGGCCAAGGCCATCTCGCAGGCGCAGCCCTTCGGTCAGTTGGCGGCCCACGGTCATTACCGGGTTCAGCGAATACTTCGGGTCCTGCATCACCATGCCGATCCGCTTGCCGCGCAGCGCGCGCATGTCGCGCTCGCTGGCGGCCAACAGATCCTGCCCGTCAAACGTCATCGCGTCCGCCTCGATCCGCCCCGGTGGGCGGATCAGGCGCAAAACGGCGCGCCCCGTGATGGTCTTGCCCGAACCTGATTCCCCGACGATCCCCAGCCGTTCGCGGCCCAGCGAAAACGACACCCCGCGCACCGCCTGCACCGGGCCGGTTTCAGTGGCGAAGGTGACGCGCAGGTTGCGAACGTCCAGAAGGCTCATCGTGACGCGCTCCGCGGGTCCAAGACATCGCGCAGCCCGTCGCCCAACAGGTTGAACCCCAGCGACACGACAAAGATGGCAAGGCCGGGCATGGTGGCGACCCACCATTGTTCAAACAGGAACTTGCGGCCCGACGAAATCATCAGCCCCCATTCCGGCAACGGCGGCTGTACGCCAAGGCCAAGGAACCCCAGACCGGCGGCAATCAGGATCACCCCCGCCATGTCCAGCGTCACCCGGATGATGACCGACGGCAGGCACATCGGCACCACATGCCCCGCGATGATGCGACCAGCCGATGCGCCCTGCAGGCGTATCGCGGCGATGTAGTCAGAATTGCGCACCGTCAGCGTCTCGGCCCGGGCCACACGGGCATAGGGGGGCCAGGCGGTCAGCGCGATGGCAAAGACCGCGTTTTCAATGCCGGGGCCCAGCACGGCCACCAGCGCCAGCGCCAGGATCAGCCGGGGGAACGCCAGAAAAATGTCGGTCAGCCGCATCAGGGCGGCGTCGATCCAGCCACCGAAATAGCCCGCGACCGTGCCGATCAGAAGGCCGATGACCGGGGCGGTGACAGCGACCAGCGCAATGATGTACAGCGTGATCCGCGCGCCATGGATGATGCGGCTCAGGATATCGCGCCCGAAATCGTCGGTACCCAGCCAGTTGCCCGCCGTCCCCGGCGGCAACAACCGGCGCGACAGGTCCTGCACCAATGGATCATGCGGCGAAATCCACGGCGCGAACGCCGCCACCAGCAACAGCGCCCCGACGATGACCAGCCCCGCCATCGCCAGCCGGTTGCGCCTTATGCGCAGCCAGGCCAGCCACAACTGCCCCAGCCGCGCCTGACGCCGTGACGACGGGTTCTGATCGGCCAGCCAGACGCGCAGCGCGGTCATTCCCGCGCCCTCGGGTCGACCAACCGATAGAGGATGTCGGACGCCATGTTCAACGTGACGAACACCACCCCCACCACCACGGTGCCGCCCAGAACGGCCGGCATGTCGGCGGCAAACAGCGCGTCGGTGATATAGCTGCCAAGTCCCGGCCAGGCAAAGATCGTCTCGGTCAGCACCGACCCCTCCAGCAAAAACGCATAGGACAGGGCGATCACCGTAATCAGCGGCACCAGCACGTTTTTCATCGCATGCACCCAGATCACCCGCCATTCCGGCATGCCCTTGACCCGCGCGGTGGTGATATACTCCTGCCCCAGCTCGTTCATCATGAAGCTGCGGGTCATCCGGCTGATGTAGGCCATCGACACATAGCCCAACAGGCCCGCAGGCAGGATGATGTGGCTGATTGCGTTGCCGAACACGTCCCACGCGCCGTTCAGCGCGGAATCAATCAGGATCATCCCCGTATAGGTGGTCAGCGTGAACTGCATCTGCATGTCATAAACCGGGTCCAGCCGCCCCGGCCCAGCCACCCAGTCCAGTTGCCCATAGAACACCAACAGGCCGATCAGCCCCAGCCAGAACACCGGCATCGAATAACCCATCAGCCCCACCACCCGCACGATCTGGTCGGCGATGCTGCCGGGTTTGGTCGCGGCCAAAACGCCCGCCGGAACGCCCACCAGCGTGCCAAAGATCGTGCCAAGCGTGGACAACTCCAGCGTGGCGGGGAAATAGCGGGCGATCTCGGTGGTGATACTTTCGCCGGTGCGGATTGAATTGCCAAGGTCGCCCTGCATCGCATCGGTGACATAGATGAAAAACTGCCGCCACAACGGCAGGTCCAGCCCCAGCTTGATGCGGATCGCCGTCATCTGCGCCTCGGTCGCGCGTTCGCCGACGATCGACAGCACCGGGTCAATCGGCACCACCCGCCCGATCAGGAAGGTGACCAGCAACAGGCCCAGAAGGGTGATGGAAAGCGTGACAAGGCCAAGCCCGATCTGGCCCAGAAGTCGCAACAGGCGGTTGTCTCGGGGGGGCGCGGGGATACCGGTCATGCGGGAAGGGGCCGCCACCCGGATGGGCGGCGGCCCCGTCGCTTACTTGGTGATGGTCCAGTAGGTCGTCGAATCCGTCGCCCCACCGGCGTAGAAACCTTGCACGTTGGCGCGCATCGCGTCCTGACGGGCCTGCTGGAACATCATGACAAAGGCCGAATTGTCGCGATGCCTGCGCTGGATCTCTTCGTACATCGCCTTGCGCTTTTCGGTGTCCTTCTCGACCACGGCGGCATCGGTCATCGCGTTCAGCTCACCCGGTTCCCACGCCGTGCGCCACGCGAGGTATCCGGTGGCCCCTGCCGCGTCGCTGTTGTCGGGGTTCTGCGCAAAGGTCGACGCGTTGGTGTGCGGATCGGGATAGTCCGGGCCCCAGGTTTGCAGCGTCATCTCGTGCGTACGCCCGCGATAGATGGCAAGCCCGGTCGCGCCGTCGCCCACATCCAGCACCAGATTGATCCCGGCCTGCGCGAACGTGTTCTGCAGCGAGGTGGCGATATCCAGCCGTTCCTGGTTGTTGCGGACGGTGAACTTGACCTCCAGCGGCAGCGGCACACCCGATTCCACCATCAGCGCCTTGGCCTTTTCGATATCCAGCGAATAGGGCGTCTCGCTCAGCGCACCAAGGAAACCCTGCGGCAGGAATGCCTGATGCACCACCCACTGACCCTTGAGGATGCTGTCGGTCATGCCCTTGTAGTCCACCGCCCAGCGCATCGCCTCTTGCACCTTGGGGTTGGTCAGTTCGGCCTTCTTCTGGTTCAGCGCCAGATAATACAGCTGCCCGCCCACATCGCTCTGGATCTTGACGTCGGCATTGCCCGCCAGCCCGTCGATATCGGTCGGCGTCATCTCACGCGCGATGTCGATATCGCCCTTTTCCAGCAGCAGCCGCTCGGTCGCGCCTTCGGGGATGTGCTGCATGAACACGTTCTTGATCTTGGCATCACCGCGCCAGTGGCCTGGCCGCGCCTCAAGCACATAGCCTTCGTTCGGTTTGAAGGATTTCAGGACATAGGCCCCGGTCCCCGCACTGTTGGCCTTGAGCCAGGCATTGCCCATGTCGCCGTCAACCTCGTGCGACATGACGGTTTTCATGTCGACGATGTTGGCCACACCGGCGGTCAGACAGTTGTAGACGAACGACGGCGCATAGGCCTTGTCGGTCTTGAGGGTGACGGTATCGCCGTCAAAGGTAATCATCTGATCGACGTTTTCCGGCGTCAGGCCGAACTGGGTCAGGATGAACGCCGGGGTCTTGTTCAACAGCACCACACGGCGCAGCGACAGCGCGGCATCTTCCGCCGTCATCGGATTGCCGCTGCTGAAGGTGATGCCCGACTTGATCTTGAACGTATAGGTCACGCCGTCATCGGCCAGCGACCAGCTTTCGGCCAGACCGGGTACCAGCTCATCCGGGCGGACGGGGTCCAGCTCGATCATCGTGTCATAGACGTTGTTGTTCAGGTCAACGCCCGAAAACTCGAACGCCTCATGCGGGTCGATCGACACGATGTCGTCAATGGCATCGGCCACCACCAGCGTATCGGCAGGCGTCTCGGCCAAAAGGGCCATCGGCGACGTGCCGGACATCAGCACGGCCAAAGCGGCCGCACGGGCAAATCCATGCGTCAACTGCATTTTCCATCTCCCAGGTGATTTGTTATGTCAGACCCGGTCTTATGCCGGTCCATTGACCAACTGGACAAATCTGCGGCGGCGCTGTCAACGACATTCGGTGTGCAGGGCCCCGAAAGCCCCAATTCCGCCCAAACCGGACGCCGCCGGCCCCGAAACAGCCCCCAAGGTGACCGACGCGGCGGCGACAAAGGGCCGGGCCGCGGCCCCTGCGCCGTGGCGCGCCGGCGGCACCGCAAGGTGCCCGGCCTTTCGCAGTCCAGACACCGCAGGTATTTCCGGCTGCCGCCCCCATACCGATGTCGCAGCCTTCCCCGCCACACGACAACGGGCGGTACTTTTCCGGCTGACCGATGGCCCGCCATCGGTCCCGTGACGCAGGGTTCCGCACACCCCCCTGTCCCCTGACGCGGCGTTTTGCTATCACGCCGCCCATGTCACAAAACCCAAGCCCCCTCCGCCCCGATCTTGCCCGCAGCCTGATCCCCGACACCCGGCGCACCGATCCGCGCCGCACGGGGCAGCCCACCATCGGCATGGTCAGCCTTGGCTGCCCCAAGGCGCTGGTCGACAGCGAACGCATCCTGACCCGCCTGCGCGCCGAGGGCTATGCGATCAGCCCCGATTATCAGGGTGCCGATGCGGTGATCGTGAACACCTGCGGTTTTCTCGACAGCGCCAAGGCCGAAAGCCTGGATGCGATCGGCGAGGCGCTGACGGCAAATGGCCGCGTGATCGTCACCGGCTGCCTTGGTGCCGAACCCGACTATATCACCGGAGCACATCCCCGCGTGCTGGCGGTGACCGGCCCGCACCAGTATGAGGCGGTGCTGGATGCCGTCCACGCCGCCGTCCCGCCATCCCCCGATCCGTTCATTGACCTTCTGCCGGCCTCGGCGGTGACGCTCACCCCCCGCCACTACAGCTATCTGAAGATTTCAGAGGGCTGCAACCACAAGTGCAAATTCTGCATCATCCCCGACATGCGCGGCCGCCTCGTCAGCCGCCCCGCCCATGCAGTGATCCGCGAGGCCGAAAGGCTGGTCGCGGCAGGGGTGCGCGAACTCCTTGTCATCAGCCAGGACACCTCGGCCTACGGCGTTGACCTCAAACACGAAACCGCCAAGGGCCACCGCGCCCACATCACCGACCTTGCCCGCGATCTGGGGTCGCTTGGCGCCTGGGTGCGGCTGCATTACGTCTATCCCTATCCGCATGTCCGCGACCTGATCCCGCTGATGGCCGCCCATTCCGAAACGGGGGGCCTTGTCCTGCCCTACCTCGACATCCCCTTCCAGCACGCCCACCCCGACACCCTGCGCCGTATGGCCCGCCCTGCGGCGGCGGCGAAAACGCTTGACGAAATCGCCGCCTGGCGCGCCGTCTGCCCCGACCTTACCCTGCGCTCGACCTTCATCGTCGGCTACCCGGGCGAGACCGAGGCCGAATTCCAGACCCTCCTCGACTGGCTGGATGAGGCGCAACTGGACCGCGTCGGCTGCTTTCAATACGAAAACGTCAAGGGTGCCCGGTCGAACGCGCTGCCCGACCATGTGCCACCCGAGGTGAAGCAGGACAGGTTTGACCGGTTCATGGAAAAGGCCCAAGGGATATCCGAGGCGAAACTAGCGGCCAAGGTCGGCCGCATCCTGCCGGTGATCGTCGATCTGGTGGACGACGAAGGCGCCACCTGCCGCACCATGGCCGACGCCCCCGAAATCGACGGTAACCTCTTTATTGACGAGGGGTTCGCCCACCTCTCGCCCGGTGACATCGTGCAGGTCGTGGTGGACGAGGCGGGGGAGTATGATCTGTGGGGCCGATGCGCCGATTGACACAGATACTGCCGCCGCTCTAGCCTTCCTTTCGCCGGATGACGCGGATCATCGTCTTTTCCGATGACTGCGCATTGCACCGGCGAAAGGATTTTTGACGATGGATATTGAAGAGGCCCGCGCATGGGCCGCCAGTCCGGCAGTGCAGCGCTACCTCGAACAGATCGACAGCGGCGCCGATGCGGCAATGGATACCGCCCGGTCCACCCAATCCTCGATGCGGCTCTTTCCCGGCAGCGTGCTGGCCGAGTATCGGCGCACCTCCGACAATCTCGACCGCGCCGGCGGCGATTTCAACGCGGCCTTCAACCAGGTCACGCTTGGGCGGGCCCGCGACGGGCGGGCCGCACTCGCGGCCTACCGCGACTATGTCGGTGCACTGATCCTGCTCGAGGCGCAGAACGTGCGGTTCGAGGCCTATGTGCGCGCCAACGTGATCGAACTGGCAACCCGCTTCATCGACGCCTCGATCACCATAACCGTGCGCCTGCGCCGCCGTTTTCGTGATGTCGAGGCCCAGTTGCGCCAGTTGCAGCGCGACCTTCCGCGCCTGCGCCGCGAGATCCCCGAAGCCGAGGCGCAACGCGTCCTGAACGTGATGATCGCGGGTGTCAGCCTGCTGTTGCCCGAAGTCACGATCGGCGCCGCCGTGGTGATTGCCGCAAGCACATTCACCGTGCAGATCCTTGTTGACAACGCCCTTGGCCCCAACCGTGCCGGCGTCAGCGGTGTGGCAAACAATGCCGTGGGCGGCATCGTGTCGGTGCCCAGGCGCATTCCCGCGCCCTGGCGCGCTTTTGGCGGGGCGGCCACCGCCCTCATCAGTTTCGTGCAGGACAATGGCGAGATCGCCGATGGCCACCGCAACCTGCGGACCGCAATGCGTACCATCGAATCGCTGATGGCCGAAATGCCGCGTCTGATCCGGGCGTTGCGTACGGGCGTCGACGATATCGAGGCGGCGCAGAGCCTGCTCGAAGGTGCGGTGCGGTCGGCGCGGTCTGCCGCAGACACCTACCGCGCCCGCGAATCCGAATACCGCGCCCTTGAGCGTGAACTTGCGGCGCTGCGCTGAACGCGCGGCTCCCCCTCAACGCTGCAGGTTGCGCGGGCGGGTCGCTGTGCCCATTGCCCCCCGCCACCGCTCCGGTCTAGCCTGTCCCGTTCACGTCACACATTGGAGGGCTTCGCATGTTTCTGATCGCGGTTCACGATCACGATGGCAAACAATACCAGATCAACGGCGGCAGCATCGCCCATTACACCAAGTCGGCGACCGGCAAGGGGTCGGTCATCGCGTTCTCGGTGGTCTCGAACGGCACATTCCTGACGATGGAAGTTGCCGATACCCCCGAACAGATCACCACCCTCGTCAACGCCAAACTGCGCAAGTAGACCGGCCCCCCCGCAGCAGGCCCCCCACGCATTGGCTGACATGGGGCCGGCAAAGTGGCGGACGGTCACCCGTCCGCCCGCCTCGGCCCGGTCTGCCGCCAGACCCGGGCCCGCAGGGGTTAACCCCGGAATGGCCATGCTTTCGCGCCATGCGCCCGACTGCCCCGGCAACCCCCGCGTCGGCTGGCGGCTTGCCGGTCGCTCCGTTCGGTGAAATGGTGCCCATCGCATCCCACTGGGTACAGCTTGGGTGCGAAGGGCGGGCCATGCTGCCCGCGGCCAGCCTCCGGAACAGACGAACAGCGGATGACCCCCTTCCAACTCATCATCTTCGATTGCGACGGCGTCCTGATCGACAGCGAGATCATCAGCGCCCGCATGCTGATCGGCGAACTGGCGCGCCTTGGGGTCACCATCGACCTGCCTTACGTCACCCGGCACTTTCTGGGGCGCAGCTATCCCGTGGTGATGCAGCAGATCCGCCATGATTTCGGGCTGGACCTGCCACCGGCATTCGAGGTGGCCTACCGCGAACGCCTGATGGCCGCGTTCGAGGCGGAACTGCGCATCATGCCCGGCGTGGCCGAGGTGCTGGCCTCGGTGGCGCTGCCGTTCTGCGTGGCCACCTCGTCCAGTCAGGGCCGGGCCGAACGGTCGCTGGCGCTGGTGGGTCTTGGGCATCTGGCCGGACCGCGCCTATTCACCGCAGGCACCGTCGCACGCGGCAAGCCGGCCCCCGACCTGTTCCTGCACGCCGCCGCCGCCTGCGGCGTCGATCCTGCGGCCTGCCTCGTGGTCGAGGACAGCCTGAACGGCATCCGCGCCGCCCTTTGCGCCGGGATGGAGGTCTGGCGCTTTGCCGGTGGCAGCCATCTGGCGGGGCAGGGGGGGGGTGAGCCTGACGACGCCAGACCCCACCGCCATTTCACCCGCTTCGCCGATTTCTTCACGCTTGACCCGCGCATCCGGCCCCGCTGATGGCCCCCCGCTGACGCCCGCCGGTCAGTGCACCCGTGCGGCCACCTCGGCGGCATAGCGCGCCGTCATGTCCTCGACCGCCTGCGCGTGTTTGGCCGCAAGATCGGGGCGCAGCTTTTCGGCGCGCGCCGCCGCGTCCATCGTCGGCGCATAATGCCCCTGCACCTGCGGCATCACATGCCGCGCGATCATCTCATAGGATTTATGCGTGGCCGCCGGATCAGCCCAGTTGTGCGCCAGCATCAGGTACGCCCCGAACCCGCCGTTCGATTGCGCCTGCAACCGCTGGATCTGGGCCACCGCCATGTCGGGGGTGCCGATGGCACCAAAGCCGCTTTCGTTCACGAACTGGATCATCTCTTTCACGTTGTTGCCGGGCACCGCCATCTGCGGAAAGGCGGCAACCGCCTGAAAGTAATGGAACCACTGCTCCATCCCGTACTCCACATCGCGGTACGCCTGATCCATCGTGTCGGCGATATGCACCATCCCCACCAGCCGCCACTGGGACCGGTCCACGGTCTTGCCATGCAACTGCGCCTCGGTCTCGGCCACGTTCCAGTGCAGTGCCAGCGCGTCGAACCCCGCGGCAGTGGTCGCCCCGATGGAAATCAACCCCACCCCATGCCGCCCCGCCAGACGCGGCCCGGCAGGTGACGCGACCGCCGCCGTCACGATGTCGAACAGCGGTTCCGAATAGGGCCGCAGGTGCAGCCGCGCCTCGCGCAGATCCCAGCGGTCATTCTTGAAGGTGACCGGTTCGTCACTTGTCAAAAGCTGCATGATGACGCCCAGACTGTCCTCCAGAAGGCCCCGCGTCTGGCTGGGATCGATCCCGATCATCCGCGCGTCCGTCGGCAGCGCCCCCGGCCCCACTCCCATCATCACGCGGCCCCGGGTCAGATGGTCCAGCAATACCATCCGCTCGGCCACCCACAGCGGGTTGTGATACGACAGGCTGGTCACCCCGGTGCCCAGCTTGATGTGCCGCGTCCGCTCGGCGGCGGCGGCGATGAAGATCTCGGGGCTGGCGATGATCTCGGACCCCGCCGAATGATGCTCGCCGATCCAGGCCTCGTCATAGCCCAGCCGGTCCAGATGCTGCACCAGTTCCAGATCGTTCTGCAGGGCCAGCGTCGGGTTCACCCCGGGCTTGTGAAACGGGGCCAGAAAAATTCCGAAACGCGTGCGATGCGGCATGGTGATCCTCCGGTGAATGGCCGCGCCTCCCCGCGCGGTTCGGGCACGATAGCCCGTGGGTTGAGTGTTCGTGCGAAACGCCCCCGCGTCAATCGTCCTGAACTGGCCTGAGCAAGTTGCCCCTTTCCCGGCAACGCGGCACCCAGCGGCAACGCCGCTGCGGAGTTTTCAAAAACTCCGCCCCGATTTCTTTGAAGAAATCGGCTTGCACCGCGCAAGGTCGTGCGCGACGCCCGCTGCACGTCCATCAGCCCCCATACTGCGCTGATCCCTCCCCCCCGGGGTTGACTTGCCCGCCCAAGGCGCATATCCGCCCCCTCAATCCCCGAAGGCCCATGCCTTCGGTCCCTTGGCCCAAGCCGGGATCGACATCTGCCAGCGCGTTGCGCCCGCAGGTGCCTTTGCCCATTGGACCGCCGCCGCCTGTCCCCATATCGGGGGCTGACCCTGTTGGAGTGACCGATGTTCGAATCCCTCTCCGAACGCCTTGGCGGCGTGTTCGACCGGCTGACCCGCGCCGGTGCCCTGACCGAGGCTGACGTGGTGGCCGCCCTGCGCGAGGTGCGCGTGGCATTGCTTGAGGCTGACGTGTCCCTGCCCGTCGCCCGCGACTTCATCAAGCGGGTGCAGGACAAGGCCACCGGCGTTGCCGTCACCAAATCCATCACCCCCGGTCAGATGGTGGTCAAGATCGTCCATGACGAACTGATCCGCGTCCTGTCCGGCGACGGCCCCGCCGATGCCCTGAAAATCGACAACCCGCCTGCCGCCGTACTGATGGTCGGTCTGCAAGGCTCGGGCAAGACCACGACCACCGCGAAACTGGCGAAACGGCTCAAGGACCGGATGGGCAAGCGCGTCCTTCTGGCCAGCCTTGACACCAACCGCCCCGCCGCGATGGAACAGTTGCAGATCCTTGCCGGTCAGGTGGGCGTGGACTCGCTTCCCATCGTCAAGGGCGAAACCGCCGTCCAGATCGCCCGTCGCGCCAAAACCCAAGGCGCCATGGGCGGCTATGACGTGGTGTTCTACGACACCGCCGGCCGCCTGCATATCGACGACGTGCTGATGGATGAGGTGCAGGCGGTGCGCGACATCGTCCAGCCGCGCGAAACGCTCTTGGTGGTCGATGGCCTGACCGGTCAGGACGCCGTCCGCGTGGCGACCGAATTCGACGGCAAGCTGGGCATCTCGGGTGTCGTCCTTACCCGCATGGACGGCGACGGTCGCGGCGGCGCGGCCCTGTCGATGCGCGCCGTCACCGGCAAACCCATCCGTTTCGTCGGCATGGGCGAAAAGATGGACGCGCTTGAGACGTTTGAGGCTGAACGTGTCGCCGGCCGCATCCTCGGCATGGGCGACATCGTGGCCTTGGTCGAAAAGGCGCAGGAAACGTTCGAGGCCGAGGCCGCCGAGCGGATGGCGAAACGCTTCGCCAAGGGCTTCTTCAACATGAACGACCTGCGGTTGCAGATGGAACAGATGCTCAAGATGGGCGGCATGCAGGGGCTGATGGGCATGATGCCCGGCATGGGCAAGATGCAGGCGGCGGCGAAAGAGGCCGGTTATGACGACCGCATGATCCACCGCCAGATCGCCCTCATCAACTCGATGACCAAAAAGGAACGCGCCAACCCCGACCTGCTGCAGGCCAGCCGCAAGAAACGTATCGCCACGGGTGCGGGGCAGGATGTGTCCGACCTCAACCGTCTGCTCAAACAGCACCGCCAGATGGCGGATATGATGAAGAAGATGGGCAAGGGCGGCATGATGAAACAAGCGATGAAATCGCTGATGGGCAAGGGCGGCATGCCCGACCCGTCCAAGATGTCGCCCGACCAGCTGGCCGAAGCCGCACGCGGCATGAAAGAGGGCATGGGCAGCATGCCGCAGATGGGCATGCCCAAGGGCTTCACCCTGCCCGCGGGCCTGTCGGGGCTTGGCCGCAAGAAATGACGCTTGGCCCGCGCCCCGCACTGACCGGCCTGCCCGTTCTGGAAACGGCGCGACTGACCTTGCGCGCGCCCGAACCCGGCGACTGGCCGGCTTTCCGCGACTACCGGCTGTCCGCGCGCACCGTCTACACCGGCGGCCCGAAACCGGCGCATCAGGCGGCGGAACAGTTTGCCGCGTTCTTCGGCCATTGGTTGATGCGCGGCTTTGGCCGCCTGATCGCCACGGTTCGCGCAACCGGTGCCGCCATCGGCCATTTCGGCCCGATGCAATGGCATGACGGTGGCGACATCGAGATGACATGGTCGCTGTGGACCGCCACCGCCGAAGGTCAGGGGCTTGCGACCGAGGCCGCCCGCGCCATGCAGGCATGGGCGTTCGGTTCCCTTGGCCTGACCAGTGCCATTGCTGCCGTGCACCGCGACAACGCCGCTTCGCACGCCATCGCCCGCCGCCTTGGCGGTCAGCCGATCAAGGGCCGCCGCCCGGAATGGTTTGACGACGGCGTCGTGTACCGGTTTGCACCGGATGGGGTCGCCGCATGACCCCCCCCACCCTGACCACCGCCCGCCTGACCCTGCGCCCGCCGCAGGCCCGTGACCTGCCCGCCTGTACCCTGTTCTGGGCCTCGGAACGGTCGCACCTGATGGGCGGGCCTTGGTCGCCTGCGCAAACCCGCGCTGAATTCGACGGCCTTCTCGCCCAATGGCACACGCACGGCTTCAGCCTGTTCACCGTCACCCTTGCCGGGTCCGACGACGGCATCGGCGGCATCGGCCCCTTCTTCCCCGACACCCACCCCGAACCCGAACTGGGGTGGAGCCTCTGGGACGCCGCCCACGAACACCGGGGCATCGCCCTTGAGGCCGCCATTGCCACCCGCGACTGGTTCTTTGCCACCACCCGCCACCGCACCGCCGTCAGCTACACCGACCCCCTGAACCACCGCTCGCACCGCCTGTGCGAACGGATGGGCGCTGTGATCGACCCCGACGCAGCCCACCCCTACGGCGATGAACCCACCCTCACCTACCGCCACCACGCGGGTGCCGCATGATCCCCGCCCTCGTGAACACCCCGGTCCTCAACACCCCCCGCCTGATCCTGCGCGCGCCCGAGCTTTGCGATTTCGACGCCTATGCGGCCTTCATGGCAGGCCCCCGATCCACCCTTGTCGGCGGCCCGATGGCGCGTGACATGGCCTGGCGGTTCTTCGGCCACCACGTCGGGCACTGGGCGCTGCGGGGCTACGGCAGCCTGTTCATGCACCCGCGCGACGGTGGCCCGGCTCTGGGGCTTATCCTGTGCTGGCAGCCCGAAGGCTACCCCGAGCGCGAAATCGGCTGGAGCATCTTTACCGATGCCGCCGCAGGCATCGGCCTTGCCACAGAGGGGGCGCGTGCCGTTCTGGCGCATGTCTTTGGGACACTGAAGTGGGAAACCGCCGTCAGCTACATCCTGCCCGACAATGCCGCCTCCCTGCGCATGGCGGCACGGCTCGGGGCGCGGCTTGACCCGAACGCGACGCAGGTGGTCTATCCGCCGACAGATCCCTACGGCCCCGATACCGTCTGGCGCCACCGGGCGGAGGACTGGCGATGATCGCCCCCACCCTCACCACCCCCCGCCTGACCCTGCGGATGCCCACACGGGCCGACTTCGCACCACGACTGGCCTTCTACACCAGCGACCGCGCCGTCTGGGAAGGCGGCCCCTTCACCCCACCCGAGGCCTGGCGCATCTTTGCCTCCGAGGTCGGGCAATGGCCGCTGATGGGCTACGGCCCGTTCTCGGTGGACATGGACGGCGCTTATGTGGGTGAGGTCGGCATCTACCAACCCCTCGGCTACCCGGAACCCGAACTTGGCTGGTTCGTCACGCCCGCCGCCGAAGGCCACGGCATCGCTGCCGAGGGCGCACGGGCGGTGATGGCCTGGGCGCGCGCAACCTTCGGCTGGGACCATCTCGTCAACTACATCGACCCCGGCAATGCCCGGTCCCTGTCGCTGGCGTTGCGCCTTGGCGGTATCGCCACCGACGCACCGGGCACGGACCCCACCGATGTGGTGATCCGCCACGACCTGCGGGGGCGCGCATGACCCTGCCATTCGCCATCCCCACCCTCACCACCGAACGCCTCACCCTGCGCCCCCCGGCCGAGGCCGATTTCCCCGCCATGCTTGCCTTCAACGACAGCCCGCGCAGCGCCTTTGTCGGTGGCGGGCGTGATCGGCCATGGGTCTGGCGCAGCCTCCTCGCCAATATCGGCCACTGGGCCCTGCGCGGGTTCGGGTTCTATTCGGTCGACACCCATGCCGGTGTCATGATCGGTCGCATCGGCGTCATCCATCACGACGGCTGGCCCGAGGCTGAACTCGGCTGGCACCTCTATGACGGCGCCGAAGGCCGGGGCTATGCCCTTGAGGCCGCCCGCGCCGCCCGCGCCGACTACCACGCCCGCATCAGCCCTGAACCGCTGATGAGCATGGTCGTGCCCGAAAACCACCGCTCCATCGCGCTGGCGAAACGTCTGGGTGCCGTGTTCGAACGCCTCGACCCGGGTGAGGGCAAACCCTTCGACATCCCCTTTGCCGTCTACCGCCACCCCGGGGAACCCGCATGACCCCGGCATGGCTTCACCCCCCCCAAGGCCCCTCGGCCACGCTGGCGCAGACCGTCGCCGCCACCGTGCCGGTCTTTACCACCCCCCGCCTGCGCCTGCGCGCGCCCGGGCTGCAGGACTACCCGGCCTATGAGGGCGTGTTCACCTCTGACCGCGCCCGCTACATGGGCGGGCCGTTCGACGCGGATGACGCGTTTGCCGATTTCTGTCAGGGCATCGCGGGCTGGATGCTGCGTGGCACCGGCATGTGGACGGTGACGCTGACCGACAGCGACGATGCCATCGGCTGGATCTTTGTCTGGCAGGAAATGGGCGATCCCGAACCCGAAATGGGCTGGATCCTGACCGAAGCCGCCGAAGGCCACGGCTATGCGACCGAAGCCGCCCGCGCCGCCATGCCGCACGCGCTGCACCTCTACGGGCGGGGCGGGTTCGTCAGCTACATCGACGCGGGTAACCCCGCCTCGATCGCCGTGGCCACCCGCCTTGGTGCCCGCCGCGATGCCCGGGCCGAGGCCGCGATGGCCGACCCCGACCTTGTCATCTATCGCCATTTCGGCCTGCCGGAGGGGACATGAACGACACCACCGCCCGCGCCCAGACGCTGCTGCGCGACCACCGCGACGCCATTGACCGGCTCGACGCGATCCTGGTCTACACGCTTGCCGAACGCTTCAAGCAGACCCAGGCCGTCGGTCGGCTCAAGGCCGCGCACGACCTGCCACCCTCGGACCCCGCGCGTGAGGCAGGCCAGATGGCCCGGCTTGAGGCACTGTCGCAAGAGGCCGACCTTGACCCCGACCTCGCCAAGAAATTCCTGACCTTCATCATCAGCGAAGTCATCAGGCATCACGAGAAACTACAGAAAGAACCGGGGCTTATCCGGTTCCAAACAAACCAAGGAGACTACGATCATGTCAATGAAAATCCGTCTGGCCCGTGGCGGCAGCAAAAAGCGCCCGTTCTATTCCATCGTTGCCACCGACAGCCGCATGCCGCGCGACGGCCGATTCATTGAAAAGCTGGGCACCTACAACCCGCTTTTGGCCAAGGATGACGAAAAGCGCGTCGTGATGAACCTTGAGCGGATCACCTACTGGCTTGGTCAGGGTGCCCAGCCCACCGACCGCATCGCCCGGATGCTGGAAGCCGCCGGCGCGCGTCCGAAAACCGCCCGTGTCAACGCCAAGGCCGGCGTTCCCGGCAAGGCCATGGCCGAACGTGCGGCGAAAAAGATCGCCCGCGCC
>JBBQXK010000021.1:0-62606 GCA_038209775.1 Rhodobacterales bacterium
TTCAATCAAAGCTATAGGTAAAGTCGTTGTCCTTCACGTCGATGGCCACGCGATTGACTTCCCCGCCTGCCAT
Source organism: Rhodobacterales bacterium (assembly GCA_038209775.1). Classification (GTDB taxonomy): domain Bacteria; phylum Pseudomonadota; class Alphaproteobacteria; order Rhodobacterales; family Rhodobacteraceae; genus JBBQXK01. Next base: position 74 of record JBBQXK010000021.1, read on the forward strand.
CATCCGGCGAAGGAATTCTGCGGAAATATCCGGCAGCATGGTGTTGGTGACGATGGCGTCGATCATCCGGCCGCCGGATTCCAATTCGGAACAGCGCGACACGATGGTATCCACCACCTCCTGAGTATACTCAAACGGCACGCCATGCGCCGCCTGTACCCGCTTCTTGATGCGGTTCAGTTGCAGTTTGGTGATCTCGGCAATCATGTGGGGCGACAGCGGATAGTAGGGGATCGTCACCAGACGGCCCAGCAGGGCGGGCGGGAAGATCTTGAGCAGGGGTTCGCGCAGTGCCTTGGCCAGACCGTCGGGGTCGGGCATGAGGTCGGGGTCGGCGCACATGTCCATGATCATCTCGGTGCCCGCATTGGTCGTCAGCAGGATCAGACAGTTGCGGAAGTCGATCATGCGGCCTTCGCCATCCTCCATCTGGCCCTTGTCAAAGACCTGAAAGAAGATCTCGTGCACGTCAGGGTGGGCCTTTTCCACCTCGTCCAGAAGGACCACGCTGTACGGCTTGCGCCGGACGGCTTCGGTCAGGACACCACCCTCGCCGTAGCCGACATAGCCGGGGGGCGCGCCTTTCAGCGAGCTGACGGTATGCGCCTCTTGGTATTCCGACATGTTGATGGTGATGACGTTCTGTTCGCCGCCATAGAGCACTTCGGCCAGTGCCAGGGCGGTTTCGGTTTTACCCACACCGCTGGTCCCGGCCAGCATGAACACCCCGATGGGTTTTGAGGGGTTGTCCAACCCCGCGCGGCTGGTCTGGATGCGTTTCGCGATCATCTTCATCGCGTGGTCCTGGCCGATGACGCGCTTGGCCAGATGCACGTCGAGGTTCAGCACCGTCTCGATCTCGTCCTTCAGCATCCGGCCAACGGGGATGCCGGTCCAGTCACCCACGACGGTCGCCACCGCCTGCGCATCGACGATGGGCAGGATCAGCGGCGTCTCGCCCTGCATCGCGGTCAGGTCGGCGTTGCGGGTTTTGAGTTGCGCCATCAGGCTGGCACGTTCCTCGGGGGACAGCGGGCTGGCGGCGGCTTCTTCGGTGCCGGGGGCGGCTTCGACCTTGGTGCCGCCTTCGCGCAGTTTGGCGCGCAGCGCGATGATGTCATCGACCACAGCCTTTTCGGCGTCCCACCGGACGGTCAGCCCTTCCAACCGCTTTTCCTCATCCGCCTTGATGGCGGTGATGGCGGTGCGGCGTTCGCCGACGTCGTAGCCCGCCGTCTCATCCCGGTCGATGATTTCCAGTTCGGTCACCAAGGCGCTGATCCGCTTGCGGCTGTCGTCCACCTCGGGCGGCACGGCGTGTTGGCTGATCGCCACGCGGGCACAGGCGGTGTCCAGCACGCTGACGGATTTGTCGGGCAACTGGCGGGCGGGGATGTAGCGAGCCGACAGGTTCACCGCCGCCTCGATGCCTTCGTCCAGTATCTGTACCTTGTGGTGTTTCTCTAGCATCGACGCAATGCCGCGCATCATCATGATGGCTTTGGTCGGGCTGGGTTCATCCACCACAACGGTCTGGAAACGGCGGGTCAGGGCGGGGTCTTTCTCGATGTGTTTCTTGTATTCGGCCCAAGTGGTGGCACCGACGGTGCGCAACGTGCCACGCGCCAGTGCCGGTTTCAGCAGGTTGGCGGCGTCGCCCGTCCCGGCAGCCCCGCCTGCACCGACCAGCGTATGCGTCTCGTCGATGAACATGATGACCGGGGTGGTGCTTGCCTGTACCTCGTCGATGACCGCCTTCAGCCGGTTCTCGAACTCGCCTTTCATCGACGCACCCGCCTGCAACAGGCCGACGTCCAGCGCCAATATCCGCGCGTCTTTCAGGGCGGGCGGCACGTCACCGCGCGCGATGCGGTGGGCGAACCCTTCGACCACGGCGGTCTTGCCGACACCGGCCTCGCCCACAAGGATCGGGTTGTTCTGGCGGCGGCGCATCAGCACGTCGACCACCTGCCGGATTTCCTCATCGCGCCCGACAATCGCGTCAATCTTGCCGTCGCGGGCCTGTTGCGTGAGATCGGTGCAGTATTTCTTGAGCGCCTCTTCCTTGCCCATCTGGGCGGGGGCGATGGCACCCGAATGTTCGCCCGGGCCGACCCCGCCGCCGGTGCTGCTGCCGTCCTGCGGACCCAAGGCATCCTCGGGGCTGCCGGCCACCACATCGGCGAAGTTGTCGGCCAGATCGTCGGCCTTCACCACCCGGAACTGTTCGGTGATGCCGTACAGAATCCCCTGCAATTCCTTGGTCTTGAGCATGCCAAGGATGATATGCCCGGTCCGCACCTGATTGGCGCTGTACTTGAGCGAGCCATAGACCCAGGCCCGTTCCACCGCATTTTCAAGATGCGAGGACAGGTCGGATATGGTCGAGGCCCCGCGCGGCAACTGATCCAGCGCGCGCTGCATGTCGGCGGCCATGCGGGCGGGGTCCATCTTGTAGTGTTTGGCGATGTGATGAATGTCGCTGTCGGCGCCCTGCAGGATCTGGTGAACCCAGTGGATCACCTCGACATAGGGATTGCCGCGCAGCTTGCAAAACACGGCTGCACTTTCGATGGCCTGATACCCCACCCGGTTCAGTTTCCCGAACAGTGCCACGCGGCTGATTTCGCTCATGTCCGTCACCCTTCCCTCTGTCGGGCACTTTGGCCCCGTTATGTCATCACGCCGCTGCCGCACGCCGTCGCGCAAGGCTTTTCGGCACAAGATACAGGTCATCGGCGTCGCGGGCGCGTCCCGGCTCACCAATCCACGATGAATGTCCCAGTGCTGTCGCGCCACCAAGCTGCGCCTGCGGCACCTCGGCGGCGGCCAGAATCAGGTTGATGTCCCAGTCCAGCGTATCGCCCACATAGTTGCGCACGATATCCTCAAGCCGGGTCAGCGTCGCCGATCCGGGCATCAGACGGCTGTAGTCGGACAGGCTCATCGGGCCGATGCGCAGGCGGAACTTGGCGGCATGCGACCAGACGCGGGCGCCGATGCTGGTGCCCATGCCAAGGCCGACACGGGCGCCAAGCTCCCACGTGTCGTCAGGTTCAAGATGCAGCCATTCGCCGACGAACTGTTTCAGCGACACCGGGGTGCGCACAAAGACCGACACGATGGACACCAGCCCATCGGCATGGCGCGGTGACGGGGCCAAATGGCCCACGAAATGCCGCTTGGCCAGTTCGGGCATCGCATCGCGGTTACGCAGGGCATGTTCGTAATGCCCCGACAGCGCCGCCACCTTGCGTTCAAAAGGATCGGCATCGCCGCGACTGCGGGTGCCTTTCAGCGACCGGTCGAACGACGGTGCCGGGTGGGCCGCGGCCCATGCCCGGTAGAACAGCCCCATAAGCCGATGCGTCAGCATGTCGGCAAAGGCGATCAGCGTATTGTCCTTGTGGTTGCGCAGGCGGTCGCGGGCAAATTCGGTCAGGTGCAGTGGCATCGGCCCCATCGGCCCCCAAAGGCCGAAGAACCGGTTCACCAGCTTGCCCGGACGCCCGCCCTGCATGTCTTCCAGCGCCGCGATGGTCGATATCGGGAACGAAAGTTCCGCCTCTTGCGTCAGGCGGATCGGGTCTTCGCGCGGGCGCTTGCTTTCGCCCAGCCGGGGATGATCGGCAAACTGCGCCTCGATCACCCGAAGCGCCTGAAAGATGTGATGCTTTTGCGGGTCGGCCAGAAGCTGCGCGTAATGCGTCAGATGATCCGGCCCAGACCCGTGTCCGGTTTCCATCGGGCGATCTCTCCGCGTTGCGTTGTGGTCAGGACGGTTTCGGTAAAGCTGTTGATCGTGACGTACCGCCGGAAGAACCGCTCCAGCACCGACCCCAACAGATAGGCGCTGGTCCCCTCGAAAAAGCTGTCGTCAAACGCGATGCTGATCTGCAGCCCGCGCACGGCGGTGGACAGGATGCCATCGCTCATCCGCCGGACGATGGGGCGGCTGTCGATCGACAGCATCCCCTCGATCTGTTTCTCGATCGTCCGGTCGCCCTGCGGTGCGTAAATCCCCACCACCTCGCGCAGCGCCTGCACGCCACCACCGTTGGACGTGTCGGCAATCGACAGATAGTTCAGCGACAGATGCGAGATCAGCCGCCAGGCGGTATCGCCCTGCCCCAGCGACGGCCTTGGCCGGGTCGGTGACACCGGCGTCGAAATCTGCGTAACCGGGCCGCCGTCAGGCAGGTGGAACACATCCACAGCCCCCGTCGACAACAACAGCGGCAGGTCGCGGTTGGTACACAGCGCCTGCACCGACAACTGCCCGATATCGCCGCGATAGGGGGCCTGCACCGGGTCCACCAGCGTTACATAGATCTCGGACCCCAGATAGGACGTGCGCACGCCGCGCAGCCGTTCGCGTTCGGTGCGCTGCCGCATCCGGCGGAACTGGGTGTAATAGGACGGATAGGAATCCCCCGCCGCCGTGAAATCGTCAGACGAATAAAAGGCGCGGAACCGGGTGTCGTCTTCGCCCTTGTCGGAAATGCCGATCACCTCTTGCAGGGTATGCACTTCGAAATCCAGGGGCGCGGTACGGTCGGGTACGACGTGATGCTCGGCGTCCTTCTTGGTCAGCAGCACGCGGTCGCAGCGTTTGGTGAACAGGTTGATCGCCGGCGTCGCGTACAGGCTGAACGCCTCGGGGGCCACACCGGGGGCGATGTCGGCCTTGCCGTCGCGCAGGAAGATATAGATGTCCACCTCGCTGCCCGCCGCCTTCTTTATCGCGGGGCCGATCCCGGACAGATCGACGAAATGGAACCGCTCGGGCATGCCGAAGTATTCCTGCAACAGCCGGTAGCCGTCATAGGACCGCTTTGGCGTGGGCAGCAGGGCCTCGGACTGGTCATAGCCCCGTGGCTGCACCCGCCCGGCCTTGAGCGGCTCGATCCAGTCGTCGCGCCGGTCGGTGGACCGGCCGGCCACCCCCGTGACCTGGGTGCACAAAAGTTCATGCAGATCCCAGTTGCGCCCGCCCAGCCCGTTGAGGAACAACGTCAGCCCGTCCAGCGACAGGTCCGAAATCTTTTCCCCGCCCTCGCGCTTCAGCCGCAACCGGATACCTGCCCGCGCGTCGATATCCTTGGCCAACCCCGCCGCCACCAGTTGCCCGCGCCCGTCGATGTACTCAGCCTCGGATATGACCACGGGCCACAGGGTCACATCCTGTGACGTGTGAAAGATGCAGGCGGTCTGGTCGCCTTCACCCAGGGCCGACCGCAGCCTTGTACCGCGTGGCAAGCGGAAGCCGTCCTTCAGCGTCGCCGCCGACGTGTCAGGCCGGAACGCCGCGATCATCATGGACGGCGTCGGGGACAGATAATGCGGATAGACGATTTCCAGAAGGTGGCGCGTGAACGACGGGAACTGCAACTCCAGCTCAAGCTGAACCCGGGCGGACAGGAAAGCGACACCTTCCAGAATGCGCTCGACATAGGGATCGACCACTTCTGACCCATCCATCCCCAGCCGCGCGGCAATCTTGGGATAGGCTTCGGCGAACTCGCCCCCCATCTCGCGCAGAAAGGACAACTCGCTTTCGTAGTGGCGCAGGATGCGGGTATCCATCAGGGCGTCTTCCGGGTGTTCTTGACGATGGCCGAGACAGTCGCCTGACTGGTCATCGCCGAGGCGGTGCTGGCGCGTTCCAGCCTCAACTCGCCCGTGGTGATGTCGACCTGGCTGCGCAGGTACAGTTCCAGCGGAAGGGGCTGTGCCCACATCTCGGCAGCGATGTCGAAGGTGACAACCTGTTGCCCCAGCCCCGCATTTTCACGCAACAGCACGGCCAGCGTGCCGCGAATGATGCGCGGCTCGAATCTCTCGATGGCGCGATGGATCGACTCGCGGATCAAAAGCGTGCGCGCCTGCGTCGCATATTCGCCCGCCACCTCACGGACGCCATAGGTCAGGACCGAATTGGTGACGTTGGGATAACGGTCGGGATCAACCAGCGACGAATTGTCGAACGTATTCAAAAGCCAGGAAAGATCGCGCTGGATGATGTCGCGCAGCCGCCGCAGGTCAATCACCCGGCTGTCGCGGGTTTCCTTTACGTTGCCCGGGTCATCATCCGTCAGCCGATCCAGAAGCGAAGGCTGAAGCCGCTCGGTCAGCGTATGGTCGGACATCAGCCTGCCCCGTCGCCAATGTCGTCGCCGTCACCGTCATCGGGAATGCCTGCGGCAGGTTCCTCGTCGGCATGATGGATCACCAGTTCGCGCAGGTCCATCAGCGCAACCTCGCCCGCATCCGTGGCCAACAGCCGCTGCCCGCGCCCGACAAACGTCTCGCCGCCGGCGTCGATCCAGTTGGTGGCGCGCGACAGCTTTTCCGCCGCCGTCCCATGCTCTGCCGTCCCCGCATAGCGGGTCGGCAGCATCGCCACGATATCGCCGCCGTTGCGCAGAATGACGTTGACCGGCGTCCACACCGCATCGCGCAGATCGCGCGGCGGCTCCGAGGTGATCCTGGCAATCGCGTTGAACGGCATCCAGAAATACCGCCCGTTCACCACCGCCTCCAGCATCGGACCAAGACGCATGTCGGCATCGGCGATCCATTCGAATGGCTGCCCGTTCAGCGTGCCGGTCAGGGCGGGTGCCGCGTCGAACGCACGCTCGCGCTGTTGTGCGGCATCGGCCGGGCGACCCGCCGCCAGGTGCTTCATCGCCTCGACCAGCAATGCCACCCACTCCTGCGGCTTGCCGAATACCAAGGGGTCCTTGTCGCCCGCAAACACACGCTCGCGGTAGACCTCGCAGATGATGCATTCGCGGTAGGCCTGCGCCATCTGCGTTGATTGCGCGTCCAGTTCGGCTGAAACCTTCAACTGGGTGATGGCCCGTTTCCAGTCACCGATCACGCACAGCAACTGAAACAGGAACACGCGCAGCTTGCCGTCGGCGGGCTTGGCGCGCACTTCGGCCTGCAACGCCGCAAGGGTCGCTTCAAGATCGCCCGATTTCAGCAGCTCTTGTGCGCCCATGATCGCCAGTCCCGGAAAGTTCAGAAAGCCCTGCCAGCCGACAGGGACACCGCCGGCAACCCGGCGTTGCATGGCGCTGCAATTCCTTGCAGCGCCATGTAAGTTGGCAGATCACACGTCGGTTGTGTTCTGGTTCTTGACGCGGCTCCACATCGTCTGAAGCTTGGTCTTTTCCTTGCCTTCCTTGTCCTGGGGCGTGTAGGTGATCGCGATTGCCCCGAACTGGAAGATGACGGTTTCTTCGCAGACATCGTCCCCGTCGGACCCCGACCACGAAATGTCCTGCACCATCACCAGACGCATGTCGAACTTCATGAACACGCCGCCGGATTTCATCGTCTTGGTCGCCACACCCGAACGACGCAGGTCAACGACCACGTCCTTGTAGTGCAGGCCCGTGCAAAGCGCCGAAAACAGCAGGGTGGACGAGCTGTCGGTCTTCTTGGTGACGGTGAATTCCTTGAACGTTGCCTTGCCGGCACCACCGCCGCCCGTCACCGAGCCGATGTTGATGACGTTCTCGGCCCCGAGTTCGAACGACAGGATCTCGAAAGCACCCTTGCCGGAATAATCCGAGTCCTGGGTTTCCCCGAGCATGTCGCTTTTCATGGAAGGTGAATAGCAGAATGCGTCAAAAGCCATGTTGTCTCTCCTTCGTTGTTTGAACCGAGATGCGGACCTCCGCCCCCGGCGCGGCTTTCCCTTGGGGAAAAGCCGCTTTGCAATGAGCGCCCTTTCGGGGCACCGCTTTCAATCGTGCCGGGGTACCTGCGCGGAGCCCCGGCCACAGTTCAATAACACCCGGGGGTCAGCCCCCGGATGGCAGGCATCACCCCTTCTCGGAGGGCAATTTCGAGACCAGCCGCAGCGAGATCGACAACCCCTCAAGCTGGTAGTGCGGGCGCAGGAAGAACTTGGAGGTGTAGTACCCCGGGTTCCCCTCGACCTCTTCCACGACGACCTGCGCCGACGCGAGCGGGCGCTTGGCCTTTTCCGACTCGGGGCTGGTTGCATGGGCGAAGTCGACATACTGGTCGATCCAGTTCTGCAGCCAGTCCTGCATGTTCTCGCGGCTTTTGTACGAGCCGATCTTGTCGCGGACGATGCATTTCAGATAGTGCGCAAACCGGCAAGTCGCGAACAGATAGGGCAGGCGCGCGGCCAGGTTGGCGTTGGCCGTGGCATCCGGGTCGGTATATTCCGCAGGCTTGTGCAACGACTGCGCACCGATGAAGGCCGCGATGTCGCTGTTCTTGCGGTGGATCAGCGGCATCATTCCGTTCTTCGACAACTCCGACTCGCGCCGGTCGGAAATCGCGATCTCCGTCGGGCACTTCATGTCCACGCCGCCGTCATCGCTGGGGAAGGTATGCGACGGCAGGTTTTCCACCGCACCGCCCGATTCGACCCCACGGATGCGCGAACACCAGCCGTATTCCTTGAAGCTGCGGTTGATGTTCACGGCCATCGCATAGGCCGCGTTCACCCAGCCGTACTTTTCGGAGGCCGCACCCTCGGTGTCCTCTTCGAAATCGAAGTCCTCGACCGGATCGGTCTTGGACCCGTAGGGCAGACGCCCCAGGAACCGCGGCATCGCGAGACCCACATAGCGGGCGTCTTCGCTTTCACGCAGTGACCTCCATGCAGCATACTCCGGCGTCTGGAATATCTTGGTCAGGTCGCGCGGGTTCGCCAGTTCCGACCAGCTGTCCATCTGGAACAGTGTCGGCTTCGCTCCGGTGATCAGCGGCGCATGGGCGGCGGCGGCAATCTTGGACAATTCACCCAGAAGCTCGATATCCGGGGGGCTGTGATCAAAGTGGTAATCGGCCACCAGCGTGCCATAAGGCTCTCCGCCGAACTGGCCGAACTCCTCTTCGTAAATCTTCTTGAACAGCGGCGACTGATCCCACGCCGTGCCCTTGAACTTGCGCAACGTCTTGTGCGCGTCCTTTTTCGAGATGTTCATCACGCGGATCTTGAGCATCTCGTCGGTTTCGGTGTTGTTCACCAGATAGTGCAGCCCGCGCCAGGCCGATTCCAGCGCCTGGAAATCGGGATGGTGCAGGATCAGGTTCACCTGTTCCGTCAGCTTCTTGTCGATCTCGGCGATGATGCCCTCGATCGTGCGCAGGGCGTCGTTCGACACCAGCGTGGTGTTCTCCAGCGCCTGCATCGCCAGCGTTTTTACGGCCTGTTCGACGGCGCTGCGTGCCTGGTCCGACTTGGGCCGGAATTCCTTTTGCAACAACGACGCGAATTCAGACGAACCAAAGATGGTTTCTGTCGCGGCGCCGGTCTGGGCTTGGGTTTCGGCCATGGATTACCCCTTGTCTGCTTCGGGTTTCGGAGCGGGCGTCGCGGCAAGCGCCGACAACAGCGCCGGGTCCTGGATGATCTGACCGATCAGGTTTTCGGCGCCCGTCTTGCCGTCCATGTAGGTCATCAGGTTTGACAGCTGCGTCCGCGCATCCAACAGCTTTTTCAGCGGCTCGACCTTGCGGGCAATGGCGGCGGGGCTGAAGTCGTCCATGCTCTCGAATGTCATGTCGACGGCCATGTTGCCTTCGCCGGTCAGGGTGTTCGGCACGGTGAAGGCCACCCGGGGCTTCATCGATTTCATCCGGTCGTCGAAGTTATCGACGTCGATCTCAAGGAACTTGCGGTCCTGGATCGCGGGCTGGGGTGCCTCGGATTTGCCCGCAAGATCGGACATGACGCCCATCACGAACGGCAACTGCACCTTCTTTTCCGCGCCATACAACTCGACATCATATTCGATCTGCACACGGGGGGCGCGGTTGCGCGCGATGAACTTCTGTGAACTACCGGCCATTACTTGCTCCCTGGAGGTGCATCTGGTTTTGCGACAGACCATGCCGCTTTAGGGGGGGTCAGGTCAATCGTCATCAATCGTCTTCCTCTTCCTCGGTGATGCCCCCGATCAGATGGACATTCGACAGCCCGTCCGGTGCCATTTCCTTGATGATCGTCAGGAAATCGGCACCAACCAGCCGCTTGGCCCGCTCCAGCAGAATCGTCACTGGGCTGGATGGCTCGGACCTTGCATAATACGCGATCATGCGGTCGAGCCCGTTCTTGACGTCCTGCTGGCTGTTGATGGCGCCCGATCCACCCGCAGCAGACATGCCGCCGCGTGCGCCGCCACCTGCCGGTCCGCCAGGGCTTTGGCCGTCCTCCTCCGCGTCCGAGCCGTCCTGCGATGCCCCGTCGTCGCCGCCATAGCCGACCGTGCCGAACTTCCGCAGAACCTGCTTCAGCGTATCGCGAAGGCGGCCAAGGTCGGGGGCGTGGGTCGGCACCTTGTCGTCAAAGATGCCTTCGATCGCAATGACATCCTCAAGCGCCTTGGCCACCGCAGTCCGCGCTGCCGTGATCTTTTCCTCGCTGGTGTCCTGAAAGGCAGCGGTGATCTGCGACAGGACCGGCGGATCTTCCATCCCCTCCGGCGGGGCAATCTCTCCCTCGGCGATCATGAAATCGCGCAGCGACATCCGCCCGAAGGTCCGGCTGTCGGTAATCGGCGTGATGCGGATGTCGCGCAGGATCGGGCTGGGGGGCGATTGCGGGTCGGGCGGGCCGCACAGCGACACGATCGCGTTGCACCGCATGGTCGGATCATCGTCATCATCCGCGTCCAGTTGCGGATGGCAGGTGTCCCAATACTCCTCCAGCACACCGCGGATGTAGGTCGTCACCTCTGCCAGGCCCGGAAAGCCCTTGGTCCGCAGCATTGAATGGCCAAGGAACACGGCGGCGCGCAGATCGTGGCTTCGCCCCAGAACATCCAGCGCCTGCGCGATCACTTCGTCATGGTCGGCCTCTTCGGCCGCGATGATCGAATCGCCAATCTGCCGTTCTTCACCAGGCTGCGCCGCAAGCTCCAGCGAAATGAACGCCGGATCATACTCCAGGTTTTCACCGCTGGGTTCGTCTTCACCGTGGCTTTTCAGCAGATCGGCAATATCCATGCCCGTCTCGCAATCTTCTCAACGACTTCAATCTAACCAACACATCGCCGTGACGTTAGCACAAGCCAATCCGCAATCCAGCGATTTCTGAACCGTTTAACGCAATCTTCTGTCGCAAACATCTGTAACCACGACATAAGATAAGCCACCATGCCCTGCGCCGCAAGATGGCACGCACGAAATAGCCTGCAGACCACACTTGACCGGGGGGGCCGGTTGGACGCATCCTGACCGCGTTGTTTCATTCATTTCAAACGCCACAGGGGGTCTACATGCCCGAAGAAGAAGACGGCGACGAAGAACAGGGTCTTGATCTTGATACGGCCGGGCTCAAGAAAATCCTGAAAAAGCTCAAGACCCGGACGATGTTCTTTGCCTATGCACCACCCGCCGGCAGCGAGGGTGAGCCTGTGTTCACCATCCACCCCCGCAAAAAGCCCGCCGCCCTTGGCAAGGCCGTCAAGAAGGAAAAGAAGGAAAACGAAGAGCCGGGCAACAAGCTCAGTTTCGGAACCATCGCGATGCAGGAAGACGGCCTTGTGCTGACCTGCGAAAAGGAAGTCTCGGGGATGCAGAAGAAGCTGGCCAAGATGTTCCGCGAAAAGCGCATCAAGATCGAGTTCAAGATCATCGGTCGCGGCGGAGGGGAAGTCTGATCGGATGGCGCGGCGGCCTGCCGACGAGGATGACGACGACGACGATGATGACGACAAGAAATACGTCGTCACCGGGGACGAGCTGAAAAAGCTGGTCCGTCTGGGCCGCAAGCGACCCATGCCCTTTGCCTTTTGCCCCTCCTCGGGCGAGGACGAAAGCCTGTTCGCCACCCACCGCAAGAAGCCCGCCAAGAAGATCGCCAAGTCCACCCGCGCCGACAGCGGGCAGTTGAAGGTGGCCTTTGGTACCTTTGTGATCGTTGACCGGGTGATGGTGCTGTCCTGCGAACGCGAACTGCCGTCCATCGCGAAAAAGCTGAAAAAGCACATGCGGGCGGAACGGTTGCCACTGAACATCCGGGTACTGGACGCGTCGGGCCGCGAGATCGAAAGCGATATCGAGGATCTGACCGGCGAGGATGACCCCTTTGCCGATCTGGGCGATGACGACGACGAAGGCGGCGACCATCTGCTGCGCCGGTTGCAACGGGTGGCCGATGTGGCCCTTGCGGCACGGGGGGTCGACGGCGACCGCCTGCGCGACCTGATGGCGTCAGCGATCCGCGCGACCGAGGCCGGCAGCCGCGACAAGGCGCAAAAGCTGGTGGCCCTGGTCGAGCGTGACGTGCGGCGGCTGATGGGGTCGGCGGCACGGCCGGCAGGCGTGCGGATGCCCGACCTGCCGCCGCCCGATGACGATGAGGATGACGACGAGGACGATGAAGACGATGCCGCGCCCGCCCCGCAGCGGGCCTCGGCCGCAGAACGGCTGCCACTGGCGCGGCGGCTGAACGCGCTGCGCGACCGGGCACAGGCGCTGGGCGGCACTGCGTCGGACCGTCTGCTGCAGGCGCTTGGTCTGGCCGCCCGTGCGTTGCGCGACGGCGATGCCGAAGCCGCGACCGGCACGATGGACCAGATCGAGGCCGCCATCGAACGGGTCGAAACGCGCCCCGTGGCCTGAAAATATCCGCCGTGCCTGCAAGATTTGAGGGCAGGCCCGCACCGATTGCCGCAATTCCGGGCGAAACCTTGCGCGATGCCGCTTGCCGCACTGGCAGCAGGGCCGGAAGTGTGGAAGCCTGCAGCCGCACCACCCGTGCGCACTGCCAAAGGAACCTGCCCCTCATATGTCGATCAAGGCCGCGCTCTATCACCTGACCCATTACCGCTATGACCGCCCGGTCATCCTCGGCCCGCAGGTGATCCGTCTGCGCCCTGCCCCGCAGGGCCGCACGCCGGTGATTTCCCACGCGCTCAGGGTGTCGCCCGGCGGCCATTTCGTGAACCACCAGCAAGACCCCTACGGCAACTGGCTGGCCCGGTTCGTCTTTCCCGAACCGGTGCGCGAACTGAAGATCGAGGTTGATCTTGTGGCCGACATGTCGGTCTACAATCCCTTTGATTTCTTCGTCGAGGATACCGCCAAGGAATGGCCCTTCGACTATCCCGAAGACCTCGCCCCCGACCTGTCGATCTACCGCACGCCCGAACCTGCGGGGCCGATGTTGCAGCGTTTCATTGCCGACATTCCGCGCGGGGAAACCGGCACCGTCGATTTCCTGGTCGGGCTGAACCGCCATGTGTCGCAGTCCATCGGCTACATCATCCGCATGGAACCCGGCGTGTTCACGCCTGACGAGTGTCTGGCCAACGGCAAGGGGTCCTGCCGCGATTCGTCGTGGCTGTCGGTGCAGGTGCTGCGACATCTGGGTTTCGCCGCACGGTTCGTGTCGGGCTACCTCATCCAGTTGAAGCCCGACCTCAAGGCGCTGGACGGCCCCAGTGGCACCGAGGTGGATTTCTGCGACCTGCATGCATGGGTCGAGGTCTATCTGCCGGGTGCCGGCTGGATCGGGATGGACCCGACCTCGGGCCTGTTGACCGGCGAATCGCACATCCCCCTTGCCGCCACACCCCACTTTCGCAACGCCGCCCCGATTTCCGGTGTGGCCAGTTTTGCCGAGGTCGATTTCGGGTTCGAGATGAAGGTCACCCGGGTGGCCGAACACCCGCGCATCACCAAGCCGTTTTCAGACGACGCATGGCATGACCTGAACGCCGTCGGTGCCAAGGTGGACGCGGCGCTTGCCGCCGGTGACGTGCGCCTGACGATGGGGGGCGAGCCTACGTTCGTCTCGATCGACGATTTCGAAGCGGCAGAATGGAACACCGCCGCCGTCGGCCCGACCAAACGCGTGCTGGCCGACCAGTTGATCCGCCGCCTGCGCGACCGCTTCGCGCCGGGCGGCTTCCTGCATTATGGTCAGGGCAAGTGGTACCCCGGCGAAACCCTGCCGCGCTGGACGTTCTCGCTGTACTGGCGCACCGATGGCCAACCCGTCTGGGCCGACGCCGCCCTGATCGCGGAAGAGGGGGCACAGACCGGCGTCACCCCGGTGCAGGCGCAGACCCTGCTGCAAGAAATCGCGACCGAACTGCAGGTCGACGCCGGTTGCATCCTGCCCGCCTATGAGGATCCCGCCACCTGGCTGGTGAAAGAGGCGAACCTGCCCGCCAACGTCACGCCTGCCAATTCCGAACTGGAAGACCCCGAGGCGCGGCACCGCTTGGCCACCGTGTTCAACCGGGGCCTGACCACACCCTCGGGCTATGTCCTGCCGGTGCAGGCGTGGCAGTCGCAGGCGGGTGGCAAGCGCTGGAAGTCCGAGAAATGGGCCTTACGCCGGGGCCACATGTTTCTGGTGCCGGGTGACAGCCCGGTCGGGTATCGCTTGCCGCTGGAAAGCCTGCCGCACATTCCCGCCAGCCAGTACCCCTACATCAACCCCACTGACCCCACCGTCGAACGTCCACCCCTGCCACCGGCCGGTGCTCCCCGTGAAAACCCCACGGCGAGCTTCGTCGCGGCCAGCCCGCAGGGCGAACAGGTGGCGCAAGGGTCACCCTTGGGCGAGGTCGGCGGCGCCGTGCGCACCGCCCTGTCGGTCGAACCCCGCGACGGGCGGCTGTGCGTGTTCATGCCGCCGGTAGTGTCGGTTGAGGACTATCTTGACCTTTTACAAGCCGCCGAGGCCGCCGCCAAACGCCTTGGCCTGCCCGTCCACATCGAAGGCTACGCCCCCCCCCACGACCCGCGCCTGAACGTCATCCGCGTGGCCCCCGATCCGGGTGTGATCGAGGTGAACATCCACCCCGCATCCAACTGGGATGACTGTGTGGCGACGACCGAGGCGATCTATGACGAGGCGCGCGAATGCCGTCTTGGGGCCGACAAGTTCATGATCGACGGCCGCCACACCGGCACCGGCGGCGGCAATCATGTGGTGGTCGGCGGGGCCACCCCCAACGACAGCCCGTTCCTGCGCCGCCCTGACCTGTTGAAATCCCTCATCCTCTACTGGAACCGGCACCCCAGCCTGTCCTACCTGTTCGCAGGCCTGTTCATCGGCCCAACCTCTCAAGCCCCCCGCATGGACGAGGCCCGCCACGACGGTCTTTATGAGCTGGAAATCGCCCTGTCCCAGATCCCCCTGCCGGGGCAGGGGCCAGCACCCATGCCCTGGCTGACCGACCGCCTGCTGCGCAACCTTCTGACCGATGTCACCGGCAACACCCACCGCGCCGAGATCTGCATCGACAAGCTCTATTCCCCCGACGGCCCTACCGGTCGGCTGGGGCTGGTCGAGTTCCGGGGTTTCGAGATGCCGCCCAACGCGCGGATGTCACTGGCCCAGCAACTGCTGATCCGCGCCATGGTGGCGCGGTTCTGGAATGCGCCGGCCCAAGGTACGCTGACCCGCTGGGGCACGGCGCTGCATGACCGCTTCATGCTGCCGCATTACCTGTGGCTGGATTTCCTCGATGTGCTGACCGACCTGCGCGAGCATGGGTTTGACCTGTCGCCCGACTGGTTCAAGGCACTGGCCGAGTTCCGCTTTCCCTTCTGCGGCGAGGTGCAGGCGGATGGCGTGCATCTGGAACTGAAGCAGGCGCTTGAACCCTGGCATGTGCTGGGCGAAACCGGCGCCATCGGCGGCACCGTGCGCTATACCGACAGCAGTACCGAACGGATGCAGGTGCGCCTGACCGCCGCCGATCCGGCGCGCTACACCGTCACCTGCAACCGCCGCACGGTGCCGCTGCGGGCGGCGGGGGAGGGCGCGGTGGCTGGGGTGCGGTTCAAGGCCTGGGCGCCCTCATCCGCCATGCACCCGGTGATCCCGGTGCAGGCGCCCCTGACGTTTGACATCTACGACACCTGGTCGGGCCGGGCGCTCGGTGGTTGTGTCTACCATGTCGCACACCCGGGCGGGCGCAGCTATGACACCTTCCCGGTGAACGGAAACGAGGCCGAGGCCCGCCGCCTGTCACGGTTTACAGCGCACGGCCACACGCCCGGCGGTTATGTGCCGGTGCGCGAAACCCCACACCCCGAGTTTCCGATGACGCTGGACCTGCGCCGCCCGGCGGGGCTTTAGGGCATGGCTGGCCTTGTCATTCTGCCGCAGCCGCCCCTACTGCACCGCCGCCCCCTCACCCCCAACCCCTCTCCCAGGGGGAGAGGGGAGCCACGTTGCACCAACCTCGCTCCCCTCTCCCCTTGGGGAAAGGGGTTGGGGGTGAGGGGTGCTACTGTTGCGGGTGGCCTTGCAGCGCAGCCTTGCGACAGCGTGCGATAGCACCATGGACAGGGCAGCCGCACGGATCGAGGATGCGACGGCACGGCTTCTGGCCGGCTACCACCCCTTGCCCGGCACCATCGACGAACTGGTCGACGCGAACGGCACGATGCGCCCGGTCTGGCAACCGCTTGCCGCAGCCTTTGCCACGATGACCGAGGATGACCGCACCCTGCGTTTCGCGCGCGGCGCGCAGTACCTGCGCGATGCGGGCGTCTTCTTCCGCCAGTACGGCGAGGAAACCTCGTCCGAGCGGGACTGGCCCCTGTCACCCGTGCCGGTGATCCTGTCAGATGTCGAATGGACCGGGATCGAGACCGCACTGACCCAGCGCGCCGACCTTCTGGAAAGTGTGATGGCCGATCTTTATGGCCCGGGTCGGCTGGTCACGGACGGCCTGTTGCCTGCGGCGCTGGTGGCGCGCAACGGCGAATGGCTGCGCCCCTTGGTCGGCGTCACCCCGCGCGGCGGTCATTTCCTGCACTTCATCGCGTTCGACATCGCGCGCAATCTGGATGGGTCGTGGTTCGTGCTGGGCGACCGCACGCAGGCCCCCTCGGGTGCGGGCTTTGCGCTGGAAAACCGCGTGGCCACCAGCCGGGTGTTCCCCGAATTGTTCCAGCGCGCACAGGTCCACCGGCTGGCCGGGTTCTTCCGCCAGTTCCGCGATGCCTTGCAGGGCCTGCGCCGCGTTTCGGGCAATCGCATCGGCATCCTGACCCCCGGCCCGCTGAACGACACCTATTTCGAACACGCCTATATCGCGCGTTACCTCGGCTTCAGCCTCTTGGAGGGCGAAGACCTTACGGTGCAGGACGGTCAGGCCATGGTCCGCACGGTCGAAGGGCTGCGCACCGTCGATGTGCTGTGGCGCAGGTTGGACAGTGCCTTTGCCGACCCGCTGGAACTGGAAGGCAAATCGCGGATCGGCACGCCGGGGCTGATCGCGGCGCTCAGGGCGGGCAACCTCACGATGGTCAACGCGCTGGGCTCGGGCCTTCTGGAAACCCGCGCCTTCCTCGCCTTTCTGCCGCGCATCAGCGAACACTTGCAGGGCCGGCCCCTGATGATGCCCAATATCGCCACATGGTGGTGCGGTCAGGCCAAGGAACGCGCGCATGTCGAGGCGAATATCGCGACCCTGACCGTGGCCCCCGCCTTTGGTGGCCGACTGCCGTTCAAGGCGGACTATCCTTCGGTGCCGGGCGATGCCGACCTGCCCATCGCCGAATGGCTGGCCCGCGATGCCGAAGGTGTCGTCGGGCAGGAACGTGTGCGGCTATCGACCACACCGGTCTGGGGTGACACCGGCCTTGTGCCCCGCCCGATGAGCCTGCGGGTGTTTCTGGCCCGCACGCCGCAGGGTTGGGCAGTGATGAAGGGCGGCTATGCCCGGATCGGGCGCAGTGACGATCCGACGGCGGTGGCGATGCAGGTCGGCGGATCGGTGGCCGATGTCTGGGTGCGGGGCGAAGCCCCGGTGCCGCAGGACAGCATGGTCGATGCCCGCGCGATGGCCGCCCGCCCGTTCCGCTCGGCCCTGCCCGCGCGCGCGGCGGACAACCTGTTCTGGCTGGGCCGCTATGTCGAACGCACCGAAACCGCCGCCCGCCACCTGCGCGCCTGGCACCTGCGCTTTGCCGAAGGCGGCACGGCGGACACGCCACTTCTGGCCGCGCTGTCCGAGCATCTGGAGATTCTGGGCGTCGATCCGCAGGGCGATTTCGCATCCGAACTGGCCGACCGCATCGACCGCGCGCTGGCCTGCGCCAGCCGCCTGCGCGACCGGTTTTCGGGTGACGGCTGGCAGGCCCTCAACGACCTGTCCCGTATGGCGCACGGCATGGCAGGGTCGGGCCACGGTGACGATGCCGCCCGCGCCTCGGGTGCGTTGCTGCGCCGGGTGGCGGGGTTGGCGGGGCTGGTGCATGAAAACATGTACCGCTCGGTCGGCTGGCGGTTCCTGACCATCGGGCGTGCGCTGGAACGGGCCGATGCGATGGCCGCCGTCCTGCACCGCTTTGCCGCCCCCGATGCGCCCGACGGCAGCCTCGACCTGGCGATCGAGCTTGGTGACAGCACGATGACCCACCGCCGCCGTTTCCCGGTGGGGATCGGGCGCGATTCGGTGATCGACCTTCTGGCGATGGACGACGAGAACCCGCGATCAATCCTGTGGCAACTGGGTGAGTTGCGCGACCAGATCGCCCGCCTGCCCGACAATGCCCGCGAAGGCGGCCCGATGGAGGAGTTGCCCCGCGCGGTCCTGATGGCGCACACCCGCCTTGCCGTGGCCACCCCCGCCGAGGTGGACGGCACCGCCCTGCACGAATTGCGCGGCACCCTGTCGGACATGTCCGACCTTGTCCTGCGTCGGTACCTCGCATGACCGTCTACGACATCACCGCGCGCATCCGCTATGACTACGACCCGCCCGCGACGGCCGGCCACAACATCCTGCGGCTGATGCCCGCCGACCTGCCGGGACGCCAGCGCCTGATCCTCGGCCAGATAGCCGCCAGCCCCGATCCTGCGGAACGCGGCGAGCGGCTGGATTTCTTTGGCAACCGCGTGGCCGAGATCAGCTTTCGCAAACCCGCCGCCACCACCGCCTTCACCCTGCGCGCCCGGGTCGAGCGGTTGGCAGAACCCGGCGCGCGGCTGGACCTGTCGCCACCCCTCGCCACCCTTGCCCACGAGATCGGTGATTTGCACAGCCTGTCGTCCGAGGCGCCGCAGCACTTCCTCGGCCCCTCGCCCCGTATCGCCCCTTCGGATGAAATCGCGGCCTTTGCCCGCACCGCCACCGCCCGTGCCGCCACGGCCCGCCGCGTGGTCAAGGCGCTGGGCAAGGCCTTGCACGGTGCGATGACCTTTGACGCCAACGCGACCACCGTCGACACCACCCCGGCCGAGGCGTTCCGCCTGCGCCGTGGCGTGTGCCAGGATCTGGCGCATGTGATGATCGCGGGCCTGCGGTCGCTGGGGGTGCCTGCGGGCTATGTCAGCGGCTATCTGCGCACCTCGCCGCCCAAGGGCCAGCCGCGGCTGGAAGGGGCCGACGCGATGCACGCCTGGGTGCGCGCCTGGTGTGGGCGCGAAACGGGGTGGCTGGAGTATGACCCGACCAACGCCATCCCGGCGGGCACCGGCCACGTGATCGTGGCCTACGGGCGCGACTATGACGATGTCTGCCCGGTGCAGGGCATCCTGCGCCTGTCCGGCGCACAGCGCAGCACGCAAAGCGTGGATACCAAGCCGCTGTCCGAGGATTAGCGAGACAGGGCTTCCATGACGCATGCCAAAAGCCGACGACCGCCTTGCACCACCAAAACCGATTTCTTCAAAGAAATCGGACCGGAGTTTTCGAAAACTCCGTTACCACGATGGGATGAGGCGATGCGCTTGCACCAAGGACAATCCTGCTCCGGGCGGCCTTGCAGGGTTCAGGCACTGCGACTATGGCGGACAAGACCCCATTTGCAGATGAGCCTCCGATGACCCACACCCCCGTCGATCCCGTTGCCCTGACTGCCGAACTGGTGCGCTGCGCTTCGGTCACGCCTGCCGAAGGTGGGGCGCTGGGGGTACTGGAACGGGTGCTGTCGGGTGCCGGGTTTCATTGTGTGCGGGTAGACCGGGGCGGGATTGCCAACCTCTTCGCGCGCTGGGGCCGGCGCGGGGCCAACCGCAGTTTCGGCTTCAACGGCCATACCGACGTGGTGCCGGTGGGCGACGCCGGGGCCTGGACACAGGATCCGTTCGGGGCGGCGGTGATCGACGGCTGGATGTACGGGCGGGGAACCACAGACATGAAATCCGGCGTCGCGGCCTTTGCCGCCGCCGCCATTGATTTCGTGCAAGCCACCCCCCCCGATGGCGCCGTGATCCTGACCATGACCGGCGATGAGGAGGACGTGGCGGAAGACGGCACCGTGGCCCTCCTCGACTGGATGGCGGCGGAGGGCGAGACGATGGCGGTCTGTCTGGTGGGCGAACCCACCTGCCCCGATGTTCTGGGCGAGGCGATCAAGATCGGGCGGCGCGGGTCGATGACCGCCCGCATCACCGCGCGCGGGGTGCAGGGCCATTCCGCCTATCCGCACCGCGCCCGCAACGCCGCCGAAGCGGTGGCGCGCCTCATGTCGGCGCTGGTGGCAGAACCGCTGGACGCAGGCACCGACCATTTCGATGCCTCGACGGTTGCCATCACCACCATCGACGTGGGCAACCCTGCGTCCAACGTCATCCCGGCCACGGCGCGGGCCACGGTGAACATCCGCTTCAACGACCGCCATAGCGGCGCGAGCCTTTCGGATTGGCTGCACCGCCATGCGGCATCGGTGCATGCCGCCATGGGGGTCACGTTCGACCTCGACATCGGGGTATCGGGCGAATGTTTCCTCACCCCGCCCGGCGATCTGTCGGCCCTCGTGGCGCGGGCGGTGGAGGCGGAAACGGGGGTGACGCCTGCCCTGTCCACCTCGGGCGGCACGTCGGATGCGCGCTTCGTCAAGGATCACTGCCCGGTGGTCGAATTCGGGCTGGTGGGACGCACCATGCATCAGGTGGATGAACGGGTCGAGGTGGCGCAGATCGTGGCGCTCAAGGCGATCTACGGACGCATCCTGCGCGACTATTTCGCCTGAACCGGGGCGGTCACGCCGCCGTTCTTTTGCGCGGCGAGGTACGTGACCAGCGACCGGCTGGCCCCCAGGATATGCGCCCGCGTCAACTCTGCCGCCCTCTCGCCGTCCCGCGCAATCGCGGCCTCAAGGATCCCCGCATGTTCCCGTTTCGCGCGGGCAAAGCCGTCGGTCAGCACCAGTTGCGCCCGCAGATACCGCCCGATCTTGTCCAGCGCGTTCGACACGACCTGCAGGTGATAGGGCCGGTTGCAATCACGGTAGAGCGTATAGTGAAACAGCCGGTTGAGTGACCCCCAGCGCGCGCTGTCCGGCTCGCCCGCAAACCCCTCGGCATGGCGGCGCGCCTCGTCCAGGGTCTCGGGGCGGATGTTACCGACCGACTGGCGGATCATCTCGCCTTCCAGCAGCGCGCGGAACTCGAACATCTCGGTGATCTCGTCCAGCGACAGCGCTGACACCACCGCCCCCTTGTAGCGCTGGTTGGTGACCAGACCCTGTTCCTCCAGCCGCGCCAGCGCCTCGCGCACCGGGATGCGGCTGACGTTGAACATCGTGGCGATCTGGTCCTGCCGCAAAAGGTCGCCGTCCTGCAGCGCCCCCTCGACAATCGCCTCTCGCAGCGACCCAAAGATCACGTCCGAGGCCGAGGACAAGGCCCCAAGGTTGGTGGCCCGCAGGTTAAGCGCCATGTGACCGTCCTTTTTTCGCACAGATCCCGATGCAGCTGCCGTGGTTCTGGCCAAGTGTGCCCGCTTGTCAAGTCAGCGCACCCTGGCCCCAAAATTGGCTATTGCAGATTGTATCCGATATCCGCAATGTCCGACAAGGCACGATTCCGGTTGTCGGAGCGAAGTGCAGCATGGGGAGATCACAACAATGACCAAGGTGTGTATGGCCGCCGCGGGCCTGATCGCGGCACTGGGTGCAACGTCCGCCATGGCGGACAAGCTGGACGATGTCATCGCCTCGGGTGTGCTGCGCTGTGCCGTGGTGCTGGACTTTCCGCCGATGGGGTCGCGCGATGCCGACAACAATCCCATCGGGTTCGACGTGGATTACTGCAACGACCTCGCCAAGGCACTGGGCGTGACCGCCGAGATCGTCGAAACCCCGTTCCCCGACCGTATCCCCGCACTGGTATCGGGCCGCGCCGATGTGGGCGTCGCGTCCACCTCGGACACGCTGGAACGCGCCAAGACCATCGGCTTTTCCATTCCCTACTTCGCCTTCCAGATGGTCGTGCTGACCCGCGAAGACGCCGGCATCGCGGATTTCAACGGGATGGCCGGCAAGACCGTGGGATCGGTCGCGGGCACCTATGAGGCAATAGCGCTTGAGGCGAACGTCAAGGAATGGGGCGGCGGCGAGTTTCGCCCGTACCAGAATCAGGCCGACGTGTTCCTGGCCCTGTCACAGGGCCAGATCGACGCCACCGTCGTCACCTCGACCGTCGCCTCGTCCATCGTCACCGGCGGCCAGTTTCCGGGCCTGACGATGAAGGGCGATGCGCCCTATGACATCGACTATGTGTCGCTGATCGGGTTGCGTGAAGAGTACGGATTCCTGAACTATCTCGATCTGTTCGTGAACCAGCAGGTCCGAACCGGGCGCTCGCAAGAGCTTTATACCAAGTGGATCGGTACGGGGTCGTTGCCCGGGCTGACCATCGACGGCGTATACCGCTGACGCCTTCGGGCGCGGCCTGACACACGGCCGCGCCCCCCTCTGCGAACCGGACCGCACATGTTCAACTACACCTTCCACTGGTATCAGGCGTTCCGTGCCCTGCCCGACATGCTGTGGGGGGCACTGGTCACGCTGGAACTGGCGTTGTTGTCGATGGTGCTGGGCATCGCCTTTGCCGTGCTGATCGCCGTGGGGCGCAATTCGGAATATGCCGTGCTCCGCAGCGCGGCCATCACCTGGGTCGAGGTCGCGCGCAATACCCCGGCCCTGTTCCAGATCTACATGGCCCATTTCGGCCTTGGCGCGTTCGGCATCCACCTCAGCCCCTATGTGTCGCTGTTGGCCGGGATAACCTTCAACAACGCCGGATACCTCGCGGAAACCTTTCGCGGTGCCCTGCGCGCCATCCCCCCCACCCAGACCCGCGCCGCCCGCTCACTTGGCATGGGGCCGGTCAAGGCGTTCCGCCTGATCGTGCTGCCGCAGATGTTCCGCATCGCGTTCCTGCCCGCCACCAACCAGATGGTCTGGGCCATCCTGATGACCTCGCTCGGCATCGTCGTCGGCATGAACACCGACCTTGCGGGCGTGACCCAAGACCTGAACGTGCGCACCTTCCGCACATTCGAATTCTTCGCCATGGCCGCCATCATCTACTATGCGCTGGCCAAGACCGTGTCGCTGGGGGCAAGGCTGATCGCCTGGCGCCTGTTCCGGTACTGAAATGGTCAGCACCGCCCTCACCCTTTCCGACCTCGCGTTCCTCGCCAAAGGCGCCGGCGTCACCCTCGCCGTCACCGCCGTGTCGGTACTGTTCGGCACCCTGCTGGGCGTCATCTTCGGCACCTTGCGCACCCTTCTGAACGCCTGGACCGCCGCTCCGATGACCTTCGTCCTCGACGTGCTGCGTTCGGTCCCCCTCCTGATCCAGCTCGTCCTCGCCAACGCCTTCCAGTCCATCGCGGGCTTCGGCTGGCAACCCTTCACCGTCGCCTGCGTGGTCCTGTCGCTTTACACCGCCTCCTACTGTTCCGAAATCGTCCGGGGCGGGATCGAGGCGGTCCCTGCCGTCACCCGCCGTGCCGCCCGGTCGCTGGGCATGACATGGACGCAGGACATGACCCAAATCGTCTTTCCCATGGCCCTGCGCGTGTCGCTGCCAAGCTGGATCGGCCTGACGCTGGGGGTGATGAAGGACTCGGCCCTCGTCCTCTGGATCGGCCTCATCGAACTCCTCCGCTCGTCGCAAATCCTCGTCACCCGCCTGCAGGAACCCCTGTTCATCCTGATCGTCGTCGGTGCCATCTACTTCCTCCTCAGCTTTCCAATTGCCCGCCTTGGCGGCCAGCTTGAAAAACGGTGGCGCGAGAATGATTGAGGTCACGGGCGTCCACAAATCATTCGGCCCGCTCAAGGTCTTGCGCGGCGTTGACCTGACCGTCAGCCCGGGTGAGGTGGTATCGGTCATCGGTGGATCGGGGTCGGGCAAGTCCACCCTTCTGACCTGCATCAACGGGCTGGAACCGATCGACGCCGGCCTGATCCGCGTCGACGGCACCGAGGTGCACGCCAAATCCACCGACCTCAACCTTCTGCGCCGCAAGATCGGCATCGTGTTTCAGCAGTGGAACGCCTTCCCCCACCTGACCGTCCTTGAAAACGTGACCCTCGCCCCGCGCAAAGTACTGGGCATGGCGCGCGCCGAGGCTGAGGATATCGCCGTGCGGCAACTGACGCATGTCGGGCTGGCCGACAAGCTGCGCGTTTTCCCCTCACGCCTGTCGGGGGGCCAGCAGCAGCGCATGGCGATTGCCCGGGCGCTGGCCATGTCACCCAAGTACATGCTGTTCGACGAGGTAACCTCGGCCCTTGACCCGCAACTGGTGGGCGAGGTGCTGGATACCCTGCACATGCTCGCGTCCGAAGGCATGACGATGATCTGCGTCACCCACGAAATGCGCTTTGCCCGCGACGTGTCGAACCGCGTTGCGTTCTTCAAGGACGGCCTGATCCACGAAATCGGCAGCCCCGCACAGATTTTCGACGCCCCCATCCATCCCGAAACCGCCGCGTTCCTGAACACGGCCCGTTGAAACTCCAGGAGAATTCCCATGTGGAAAGGCGTCATCCCCGCCGTCACGACCAAGTTCACCGAAGGCGGCGCGCTGGACCATGCCGAAATGGAGCGCTGTTTCGACCTGCAGATTGCTGCGGGCTGTGATGGCCTGATCGTCGCAGGCTCGCTTGGCGAAGGCCCGATGCTGTCGCAGGACGAGCGCATCGAGGTCCTGAAAACCGCGCAGAACGCCGCAGGCAAACGCCCCGTCCTGATGACGGTGGCCGAGGCATCAACATGGGCCGCCTGCGACATGGCACGCAAAGCCGCTAAGGCCGGCGCATCCGGCCTGATGGTGGTACCAAGCCCGATCTACCACACCAACCCGGCCGAAACCGAGGCGAACCTGCGCGCGATTGCCGCCGCCGGCGATCTGCCGGTGATGATCTATTCCAACCGCGTCGCCTACCGCGTCGATGTGACCACCGACATCATGGAAAACCTCGCCGACGACGCCCGTTTCGTGGCCATCAAGGAAAGCTCCGACGACATCCGCCGCACCACCGAAATCTTCAACCGTCTGGGCAACCGTTACGCCGTGTTCACCGGCGTCGACAACCTCGCGTATGAGGCGCTGGCGGTCGGCGCGGTCGGCTGGGTCGCGGGCCTTGTGGTGGCGTTTCCTGCCGAAACCGTGGCTGTCTACCGCCTGATGCAGGCCGGCCGTCTGGCCGAGGCGCTGGCGATCTACCGCTGGTTCCGCCCGCTTCTCGATCTCGATGTGTCGACCTACCTCGTGCAGAACATCAAGCTGGCCGAGGTTCTGGCCATCGGATCAAACGACCGCGTCCGCGGCCCGCGTCAGCCCCTGACCGGCGCGCGCCGGGGTGAGGTTGAGGCGATCGTCCGCTATGCCCTTGCCACCCGCCCCGCCCTGCCCGACCTTGCCCGCATCGCCGCCTGAAAGAGACCCCTTATGAAGATCACCGCCATCCGCGCCTATCAGGTGGACCTGCCCTTGAAAGAGGGCCGCTACAGCTGGTCGAACGGCAACTACGTCGATGTGTTCGACGCGACCGTGGTCGAGGTGGTGACCGACGCAGGCATCACCGGCTGGGGCGAATGCTGTCCGCTCGGGTCGGCCTATCTGCCGTCCTATGCGCTTGGCGTCCGCTCCGGCCTTGCCGAGATCGGCCCCAAGGTCATCGGCATGGACCCCCGCGATCTGGCCACGCTCAACCGCCACATGGACGCCGTGCTGCGCGGGCATCCCTATATCAAGGCCGCCATCGACGTGGCCTGCTGGGACATTCTGGGCAAGGCCACCGGCCTGCCCTGCTACACCCTGCTGGGCGGCAAGGCTCAGGAGGACATCAAACTCTACCGCGCGATTTCCCAGATCGAGCCGCAGGCGATGGCCGCCAACGTCGCGGGCTACCGCGCGGAAGGCTACACCAAGTTCCAGCTAAAGGTGGGGTCAGATGCCGACAGCGACATCGCCCGCATCCGCCTGTGTGCGCAGGTAATGCAGCCCGGCGACATTCTGGTGGCCGATGCCAACACCGGCTGGACGATGCACGAGGCTGCCCGCGTGGTGAACGCCGTCCGCGATGTGGACGTGTACATCGAACAGCCCTGCCCGACGTACGAGGAATGCCTTGTCACCCGCCGCCGCACCTCGCTGCCGTTCGTGCTGGATGAGGTGATCGGCAACGTCGGTGACCTGACACGCGGGATCGCCGATGGCGCGATGGACGTCATCAACCTCAAGATCTCCAAGGTCGGCGGCCTGACCAAAGCCAAACTGATGCGCGATCTGTGCATCCACGCGGGCATCCCGATGACCATCGAAGATACCTGGGGCGGCGACATCGTCACCGCCACCATCGCCCATCTGGCCCAGTCCACGCCTGCGGAATTCGCCTTCTCCGCCACCGACTTCAACTCCTACTGCACCAAGGATATCGCCACAGGTGCCCCCAAACGCATCAACGGCACCATGCGCGCCTCTGATGCCCCCGGTCTGGGCATCACCCCGATCATGGAAGCCTTGGGTGATCCGGTGCTGGAGGTCTGACGATGCGCACCACCAAAACCATTCACATCGTCGGCTGCCACGCCGAGGGCGAGGTGGGCGACGTGATCGTCGGCGGCGTGGCCCCGCCCCCCGGCGATACCATCTGGGATCAGGCCCGCTGGATCGCGCAAGACCAGACCCTGCGCAACTTCGTCCTCAACGAACCCCGCGGCGGCGTGTTCCGGCACGTCAACCTTCTGGTGCCGCCCAAGAACCCCCGCGCCGTGATGGGCTGGATCGTGATGGAACCCATCCACACGCCCCCCATGTCCGGCTCAAACTCCATCTGCGTGGCGACGGTCCTTCTCGACACCGGCATCATCCCGATGCAGGAACCCGAAACCCGCTTCACGCTTGAGGCCCCCGGCGGCCTCGTCGACGTCATCGCCACCTGCCACGACGGCAAGGCCCAATCCATCCGCATCACCAACCACCCCAGCTTTGCCGCCCGCCTTGGCGCCACCATCGAAGTCGCCGGCATCGGCACAATCACCGTAGACACCGCCTATGGCGGCGACAGCTTCGTGCTGGTCGATGCCGCCACGCTCGGTTTCGCAATCACCCCGGATGAGGCCGCAGACCTCACCCAGACCGGCATGCGCATCAGACAGGCCGCCACCGAACAGCTTGGCTTTCACCACCCCACCAACCCCGACTGGCGGCACATCTCTTTCTGCCAGTTCACCGCCCCCGTGACGCTGACCAACGGCGTGAAAACCGGCCTCAACACCGTCGCCATCGAACCCGGCAAACTCGACCGCTCGCCCTGCGGCACCGGCTGTTCCGCCCGCATGGCTGTCCTGCACGCACGCGGCGAACTCCAACCGGGCGAACCCTTCACCGGCACCTCCATCATCGGCAGCCGCTTTGACTGCCGGATCGAGGCGCTGACCGAACTTGCCGGAACCCCCGCCATCATCCCCTCACTCTCGGGCCGCGCCTGGATCACCGACACCCGGCAGTTGATGCTGGACCCCGCCGATCCCTGGCCCGGCGGATACCGCATCGGCGACACCTGGCCCCACGCCTGACCCCGTGACGCCGCCCCCCTGTCGTGCTACCTCCCCGCCATGGACCAATTGCCCGACAAGCCCGCCCTTCTGCGCTGGATCAGCGAAAACCCCACCCTGACCGCCAAGCGCGACATCACCCGCGCCTTTGGCATCAAGGGGTCCGCCGCCCGCATCGAGCTCAAGCGCATGCTGCGCGAGTTGGAGGCTGAGGGCATCCTTGCCAAGGAACACCGCACATGGCGCGATGCTGGCGCCCTGCCGCCGGTGTCGATCCTTGAGGTGACCGGCCCCGACGCACAGGGCGACCTCTACGCCCGGGCGCTGGAATGGGCTGGCGACGGCGCCGAACCCCGCATCCTGATCGTCACCCGCCCATCCGACCCCGCCATGGGTGCCGGCGACCGCATCCTTGCCCGCGTGACCGAAACCAAAGGCGAGCCCCACAGCCACGAGGGCCGCCTGATCCGCCGCATCGGCGCGCAATCCCTGCGGATGTTGGGCATCTTCCGGCTGGAAACCGAAGGCGGCCGCATCGTGCCCATCGACAAGGGCCAGGACCGCGAATGGCGCGTCGGCCGCGACATGACCATGGGCGCCCGCGATGGCGAACTGGTCGAGGCGGAACAGGCCGGCCCCAAACGCCTTGGCCTGCCGCAGGCGCGCATCGTGACCCGCATCGGCGATCCGGGTGCGCCCAAGGCCGTCAGCCTCATCGCCATCCACCAGCACGGCATCCCCGACACCTTCCCCGACGCGGCCCTCAACGAGGCCGAAGCCGCCACCGAACCCGGCCCCGACCACCGCGAGGATCTGCGTCAACTGCCCCTCGTCACCATCGACCCCGCCGATGCCCGCGACCGCGACGATGCGGTGTACGCCCACCCCGACACCGAACCCGACAATCCCGGCGGCCACGTCCTGTGGGTGGCCATCGCCGATGTCGCCCACTTCGTCCGCCCCCAGTCCGAACTCGACCGCGAAGCGCGCAAGCGGGGCAACTCGACCTACTTCCCCGACCGCGTGGTGCCGATGCTGCCCGACCGCCTGTCGGGTGACCTCTGTTCGCTGCATGGCGGCGTTGACCGCGCCTGCCTTGCGGTGCGGATGCGGCTCGATGCCGATGGCAACAAGATCAGCCACCGCTTCGTGCGCGGCCTGATGCGGTCGGCCGCATCCCTGCACTATGCTCAGGCGCAGGCGGCGATCGACGGCTACCCCGACGACATCACGGCCCCCCTCGTCGAACCCGTCCTCAAACCCCTCTACGCCGCCTATGCCGCCCTCAAATCCGCCCGCGAACGGCGTCAGCCGCTGGAACTTGACCTGCCCGAACGGAAAATCATCCTGTCCGACGCGGGCGATGTCCTGTCCGTGGCGTTCCGCGAACGCCTTGATGCGCACCGCCTGATCGAAGAATGCATGGTGCTGGCCAACGTCGCCGCCGCCGAAACCCTGATCGCCCTGAAAACCCCGCTCCTCTACCGCGTCCACGAGGAACCCAGCCCCGAGAAACTGGAGGCGCTGCGCGAGGTGGCACAGGCCTCGGGGTTCATCCTTGCCAAGGGGCAGGTCCTGAAGACCGCGCACCTCAACCGCCTTCTGGCGCAGGCATTGGGCACCGACCATGCCGAACTGATGAACATCACCACCCTGCGGTCGATGCAGCAGGCCTACTACCACCCGCAGAACTTTGGCCACTTCGGCCTTGCCCTGCGCAACTACGCGCATTTCACCTCGCCCATCCGCCGCTATTCCGACCTGATCGTCCACCGCGCCCTGATCGCAGGCCACGGCTGGGGGCGTGACGGGCTGTCCGAAGCGGACAAGGAAATGCTTGAGGAAACCGCCACCCTGATCTCCGACGCCGAACGCCGGTCGATGGCCGCTGAACGCGACACCACCGACCGCTATCTGGCCGCCTACCTGTCGGACCGCGTCGGCCAGACCTTTGCGGGCCGCGTGTCGGGGGTGCAGCGGTTCGGCCTTTTCGTGAAACTGGACGAAACCGGGGCCGACGGCCTGATCCCGATCCGCGACATCGGCCGCGAATTCTTCCACCACGACCCGGTGGCGCAGACGCTGATGGGTGCCGATACCGGCCTGACCATCGGCATCGGCGCGCGGGTGACGGTGCGTTTGGCCGAGGCTGTGCCGGTGACGGGGGGCCTTTTGCTGGAACTCCTCGAAATCGACGACCGCGCCCTGCCCGGCGGCGCACCCAAAGGCCGCCGCAGCGGCCCCACCGCCCGCAAACCCGCCCGCGAGGCCGCACGCGGGGGCAAGGCACGGCGGGTTGTCCGGCGTCGCTGACCGACGGCACCCCCCGTCCCACCCAAAACCGATTTCTTCAAAGAAATCGAACCGGAGTTTTCGAAAACTCCGAAAGCAAGGTCACCGCCTGGCACGGCGTCGAACATCCCCCGCAGGCCGCCCATCCCTCGCCGGAAATGCCAAAACGTATGTACAGATGTAATACGGATGCTGTACGGCTTGAATACGGATCGAATACGCAGAAAACACAACGTTTTCGGTCAGTTGCCCACCCAAAATGACACCCGCCGCACTTGCCGGATTAACCCTTCGTTTACCACCGCCGCGCCCTACTCCGCCACTTCGATCCGCGTCCCCCACCCCTCGCAGGCACGGGTCAGGGCGTCGGGAAGGGGCCGGTCGGTAAAGACCGCATCCAGATCGCCCAGCGAACAGATGCGGGCCGGGGCAGACCGCGCCAGCTTGGAATGATCCGCCACCAGAAACGCCGCCCTTGCCTGCCGCAGGATCGCCCGGCTGACCCGCACCTCGCGCAGGTCATAGTCCAGAAGATCGCCGTCGGGGTCCAGCGCCGAGGTGCCGATGACCGCGATATCAACCTTGAACTGCTCGAAAAACTGCGTCGTAAGCTCTCCCACCAGCCCGCCGTCTGACCGGCGCAGGGCACCCCCCGCCACCATCACCTCGCAGCTTTCGTTTGCTACCAGTATGTTGGCCACGTTGATGTTGTTTGTGACCACGGTGATGTTGCGGTGATGGATCAACTCACGCGCCACCGCCTCGGTCGTGGTGCCAAGGTTCAGGATAACCGATGCATTGTCCGGGATCTGCGCCGCACAGGCCCGGGCAATCGCGATCTTGGCCGCATCGTTCATCCGCCGTCGCGCGTCATAGCCGATGTTGGCCGCCCCGGTCCGGGCCACCGCCCCGCCATGCACCCGGTCCAGATGCCCCGCCTCGGCCAGTTCGGTCAGGTCGCGCCGGATCGTCTGCAGCGTCACGTCGAACCGCTGCGCCAGGTCCTCGACCACCACGCGGCCATCGGTGCGGGCGATGTCCAGGATCTCGGTCTGCCGGAAACTCAGTGCCACGTTTTCCTCCACCGCTTTTGCCAAGTCTTGGCATGATTGCCCCGGCCTGTCACCGCCCCCCAATCACCCCGTCCCCCGACCTTGCACATCTGCCAAGGGGGGCGTAGCTCTCGCCTCAACGGGCCGATCACAGGAGGCTGCCCTGGCCGACACGTCACCCCCCTCGCCTCGTGTGACCAAGCTGTGGCAGGGCGCGCTTGCGCTGATACTAGGGCTGGGGGGCGGTGGGGCGTTCTTTGCGCTGAACCTGCCACTGCCGTGGATGCTGGGGGCGCTTTGCGTGACGCTGACCGGGTCCGTCATGGGTCTGCCGATCCGCACCCCCGAGGCGCTGCGCCCGCCGGTGATCGCGGTAGTGGGCGTGCTGCTGGGGTCGGGATTTTCACCACAGCTTTTGGGCCAGGTGCCCGGATGGCTGCCGTCGCTGGCGATGCTGGCGGTCTATGCAGCCCTGTCGGCGATCATCGTGGTGCCGTTCTATCGCCGGGTTGGTGGGTTTGATCGGGTCACTGCCTATTTCGCCGGTATGCCCGGCGGACTGGCCGAGATGATGATGATCGGCCGCGCCATGGGTGGCGACGACCGCAAGATCGTCCTCGCACACGCGGCACGCATCGTCATCACCGTGGCCGCCATCGCGTTCTGGTTCCGGCTGGTCATGGGGTATCAGGTGTCAGGCAATCCGGGGGGACCATCGCTCTTGTCGATGAACCCGCAGGATGTAGCAATTCTTGTGGCCTGTGGTGTGGTTGGCGGGTTTCTGGGCGTTCGCCTTCGCCTGCCCGCACCCACCCTTCTGGGCCCGATGATCCTCAGCGGGATCGCCCATGCCACCGGCCTGACCGCCGGCGCACCACCGCCGGGGCTGGTGATTGCGGCACAGGTGGCGCTTGGCACGGTGATGGGCTGCCGGTTCGTGGGCGTTGCGGCCCGCGACGTGGGCCGCGCGTTGGTGCTGAGCGCGGTCGCTACCTCAGCGATGCTGGTGCTGGCGCTTGGCTTTGCCTTGGCGCTGCATGCCATGCTGGGCCTTGACCGTTCGCTTGTGCTGTTGGCCTTCGCCCCGGGCGGCCTGAACGAGATGAGCCTTGTGGCGCTGGCGATGAAGGCCGAGGTGGCCTTTGTGGCGCTGCACCATGTCGTGCGGATCGTTCTGGTGGTGGCCTTTGCACCCCTGGCGCTGCGGTTGTGGCGGGGGTAGTCAGTCCTCGAACGGCGTCATCTGCGCCACGATCACCGCATTCTCGTCCAGCGCCCGGGTCATAAGCGCGCGTTCCTCGGGGTCAATCTCGTCTCCTGCCGCCTCACGCTCGGCCAGCGACCCGTGCCCCTCGACCTCCAGCACGGCCAGATCGGCGGTCTTGAGGATTGCCACTGTCTCGCGCACCGCCTCGGCCTCATCGACGCCGGTGGCATAGACCACCAGCCCCGCACCCGTTGATTTCGCTGGCAAACCGTCGCCCGTCTTGCGGCCCACCTCGACCACAAGGGTGAACACCTGCTGGGGGCGTTTTTCGGGGATGGGGTCAGGCATCAGCCGTCAGTCCCGCAACAGGTCGTTGATCGACGTCTTGGACCGCGTCTGCGCATCCACCTTCTTCACGATCACGGCGCAATAAAGGTTGATCCCGCCCTTCGACGGCATCGAGCCTGCCACCACGACGGACCCAGCCGGCACCTCTCCGTACATCACCGCGCCGGTTTCCCGGTCGACGATCTTGGTCGATTTTCCGATGAACACGCCCATCCCAAGGACCGATCCTTCGCGGATGATGCAGCCCTCGACCACTTCGGAACGCGCACCGATAAAGCAGTCATCCTCGATGATCGTCGGCCCGGCCTGCATCGGCTCCAGCACGCCGCCGATGCCGACACCGCCCGACAGATGCACCCGCTTGCCGATTTGCGCGCAAGATCCGACCGTGGCCCAGCCATCGACCATCGAGCCTTCATCGACATAGGCGCCGATGTTCACGAATGACGGCATCAGCACCACGTTGCGCCCGATGAACGCCGACCGCCGCACGATGCTGCCGGGAACCGCCCGGAACCCCGCCTTGCGCCAGTCGTCCGCGCTCCAGCCCTGCCACTTGGACGGCACCTTGTCCCACCAGTTCGACCCGCCATTCGACCCGGAAATCTCGGCCATGTCGGACAGCCGGAACGACAAGAGCACCGCCTTCTTGGCCCACTGGTTCACATGCCAGTCGGCCCCGCGCTTTTCCGCCACCCGCAGCGCGCCACTGTCCAGCGCCGTCAGCGTCGCCTCGATGGCATCGCGCGCCTCACCCTTGGTGGCGGGGGTGATGCTGTCGCGCGCCTCCCAAGCGGTCTCGATGGCGGCTTCAAGTGCGGCATGGGTCATGGTGGTCTCCGGCAAGGATATGGCCCCCTCCATACCCACCGACATGACGCTGCGCAACTCGGTCGGGTCGGCCTGCGCTTAGGCCGCCCGCTCCTCCCTGTCATGGCTGAACGACATGTAAAGGACGATGGCCGCTATCGCCGCCAGGAACAGCCCGCTGGTGATGATAGTGCCAAGACCCAGACCGCCATAGTCGCCCGGCTGTGACAGGTAATCCCCGAACGATGCCCCGAGGGGCCGGGTAAAGATATAGGCCAGCCAGAACCCAAGGATCGGGTCCAGCCCCAGGAGGACATACCCCAGCGCCAGCGCCGCGATGATCATCCCGAACAGGATGCCTGTCGCCATGTAGCCAAGCCCCACCTGTTCGGCCACCAGATCGCCCGCCGCGGTTCCCAAGGCGAAGGTGAACAGGATCGCGAGCCAATAGAACGCCTCACGCCGAAAGGTCACGACCGTGTGGATCGACAGCGTCCTTTCGCTGAGATACCACGCCAAAAACGTCAGCCCCAGCGCCAGCGTGAACACCCAGGTCGTGGTGACCAGTGACACCCCCAGATTGTCCACCAGATTGTCGGTCACCAGCGTGCCCACGACCGAGATCAGCACCACCGCCAGCCAATAGGTCCATGGCACATAGCGGCGCTGGGCGAATTGCAGGATCAGAGCCACAGCAAGCACCCCCGCCATCAGGGCCGACGTCATCGCCAACCCCAGCCCAAGGTTCACCGCCAGATAATCCGCCGCCGTTTCGCCCATGGTGACCGCCATCAGTTTGATCAGCCAGAAATCGACCGTCACCTTTGGCACCCGGTTTGGCGTGGCCGTTGCAACATCCACTGTCATGAAGGTGGTCCTTTCAGGATAAGGGCGGGTTCAGCTTTGCCCAAGCAGGTTCAAAGCCGCCGCGCTGAAGGCATTGGAATTTCGGTCGTCGTCGGCATTGCACCGCTCGGTCGCCTTGGCGACCAGATCGTCCAGCCCGGCCGGATCGGCTGCCACGGCACCCGCCGCCCGCTTGTCCTTGACGGCGGTCAGCATCGCCTCGCAGGGCAGGGGGTGGCCGCTGGCATCGGTCACCGCGATCCCGTCCACCAGCACCGGCCCGCTGCCTGCGGCAGCACCCGCCGATGGATCGGCCATTGCCAGTTGCAACGCGTCCAGCGCCGTTGCCGCATCACCGGCGTCGGGGCTTGCCTTGCGCAACGCCGACAGCGAGGCATCAATCGCGTCATCGACCCGGCCCCAACCCTCGGGGTCTTTTGGCCGCATGTCGGGTTCCGCATCGTCCCAGGCCGTCTCAAGGTCAGCGATCCGGGACTTTGCCGCCGCCAGATCGCCACCGGCGACGATCCCCTGCACATCGGTTGTGATCACCTGCATCGCCTGCAGATCACCCAAGCCGGACGCAGCCGCCGACATCAGAACCATCCTGCCACCGAAGAACAGCCCCACCGCACCGCCCACCAACGCCATTGCCAACAACAACTGCCGCATGTCACCCTCCACAGGTATTGAAGGCGGTTTCCTCCTGCGTTGACGGTCCGGCAAGTCACGCCCGCGTGATAATTCCGGCCAAACCCGCGTTTTACCGGAACTGGCCAGCGCCAGACGAACAGGATAAGCCTGCGCTTACACCGACAAGCCAAGGCGACCCATGAAAGACGAACCCCGCAGCCACCCGTTCCGCGATTCAGTCGAGGATATCGCCGCCACCAAGCGCATCCCCGACACGCCGCAAACCCGCGCCCCGGCCTACCGCCTTGCCTTCGCCGACCGCGATTTCATGACGCGTGAGGAGTTGCGCCCGGTGCGGCTGCAGCTGGAACTGCTAAAGCCGCAGCTCATCATGGACGAACGCGGGATCGGATCGACCATCGTCATGTTCGGCGGTGCCCGCATCCCCGCACCCGAGGATCGCGACACCGCCAAGACCAAGACCCTCGCCGACCTGTCGCACTACTATGACGAGGCGCGCCGCTTTGCCCGCATTATGACCGAGCGGTCACTGGAAACCGATGGGCGCGAGAATGTCATCGTCACCGGCGGCGGCCCGGGGGTGATGGAGGCGGGCAATCGTGGTGCAGATGACGCCGGGGGGCAAAGCATCGGCCTGAACATCGTCTTGCCGCACGAACAGGCCCCGAACGCCTATGTCACGCCCGACCTGTCGTTCAACTTCCACTACTTCGCCATCCGCAAGATGCATTTCCTGATGCGGGCCCGCGCGATCTGCGTGTTTCCCGGCGGCTTTGGCACGCTGGATGAGTTGTTCGAAAGCCTGACCCTGATCCAGACCGGCCGGATGAAGCGGGTGCCCTTTCTGTTGTTCGGGCGCGCCTGGTGGGAACGCATCATCGACTGGCAGGCGCTGGCCGATGCGGGCGTGATCTCAGCCGCCGATCTGGACCTTTTCGCCATTGTCGAGACGGCAGAAGAGGCGATTGCGATGATGGACGGTTGGCCGGTGCCGCGCTGATCCGCAGTCGGGCTGTGTGCAATCAAGGGCTGATCTGGCGAAAATCCATCTTGCCAGAACGCCGTATCGGTGCAGTTCTACACAATCGCAGATTGCCTGCGGCACGTCTTGGCCGCGGCGGGTGAACCTTAGGGAGGACAACGATGCTCGACACCACTGTACAAGGTGCCACGGACCAGTTTCTGGCGGATTTCGGCAAAGCACTTGCATCCGGCGACATTGCTGCCGTGACGGCGATGTTCCAGGAAGACTGCTATTGGCGTGACCTTGTGTCGTTCACCTGGAACATCACCACCTGCGAGGGCCGCGCCGAGATTGCCGCGATGCTGACTGCGCGGCTGTCCGATACGAAGCCTGGCGGCTGGAAGGTCGCGGAAGGCGAGACGGCCGCAGAAGACGGCGGCGTCACCACCGCCTGGATTGAATTCGAGACCGCCCTTTCGCGCGGCTATGGCCTGATCCGCCTGCGCGAGGGCAAGATCTGGACGCTGCTGACCACCATGGTCGAGCTGAAGGGGCATGAGGAAACCACCGGGTTCTCCCGCCCGCCGGGCGCGCATCACGGTGCGGCAAAGAACCGCCCGACCTGGAAGGAAGAGCGTGAGTTCGAGGCCGCCGATCTTGGGTACACCACACAGCCTTATGTGCTGATCGTGGGCGGCGGGCAGGGCGGCATCGCCCTTGCCGCGCGGTTGCGGCAACTGCGCGTGCCGACCATCATCGTCGAAAAGAACGACCGCCCCGGCGACAGCTGGCGCAAGCGGTACAAGTCGCTGTGTCTGCACGACCCGGTCTGGTACGACCATCTGCCCTACATGAAATTCCCCGCGAACTGGCCGGTCTTTGCCCCCAAGGACAAGATCGGCGACTGGCTGGAAATGTACTCCAAGGTGATGGAGCTGAACTACTGGGCCCGCACCACCTGCAAGAAGGCGTCCTTTGACGAGGCTTCGGGCGAATGGACGGTGGTGGTCGACCGCGACGGGCAAGAGGTGACGCTGCGCCCGAAGCAACTGGTGCTGGCCACCGGCATGTCGGCCAAGCCCAACCTGCCGTCCTATCCCGGAATGGACAGCTTCAAGGGTGACCAGCACCATTCCTCGGCCCACCCCGGCCCGGATGCCTGGCGCGGCAAGCGGGCTGTCGTCATCGGGTCGAACAACTCGGCCCATGATATCTGCGCTGCGATGTGGGAAAACGATGTTGACGTGACCATGGTGCAGCGGTCATCGACCCATATCGTGCGGTCGGAACCCCTGATGGAGTACGGCCTTGCCGGGCTTTATTCGGAACAGGCGGTACGGTCGGGGATGACGACCGAAAAGGCGGACCTGATCTTTGCCTCGCTGCCCTACAAGATCCTGCACGAATTCCAGATCCCCATCTATGACAAGATCAAGGAAGTGGACGCCGAATTCTATGCGGGGCTGGAAAAGGCGGGTTTCTGGCTTGACTGGGGTGCGGACGGGTCGGGCCTGTTCATGAAGTACCTGCGGCGGGGGTCGGGTTACTATATCGACGTGGGGGCCAGCCAGCTGATCATCGACGGCAAGATCAAGCTTGCACATGGCAATGTGGCCAGGATCGAGCCTGATGGCGTGGTCCTGGAAGACGGCACGCACCTGCCCTGCGACGTGATCGTCTATGCCACGGGGTATGGGTCGATGAACGGCTTTGCCGCAGACCTGATCGGCCGCGATGTGGCTGACCGCGTGGGCAAGTGCTGGGGGCTGGGGTCTGACACGCCCAAGGACCCGGGGCCGTGGGTGGGCGAACAGCGCAACATGTGGAAACCCACGCAACAGCCGGGGCTGTGGTTCCACGGCGGCAACCTGCACCAGTCGCGCCACTATTCGCAGTTCCTGTCGCTGCAACTCAAGGCGCGGATGGAGGGGATCGCGACGCCGGTCTACGGCATGCCCGAAACGTACCATACAGCCTGAACCGCGAACCTCGGGTGCCCTATTCGCCGTAGGGCACCCACACCGTCTTGACCTCGGTCGCCTGCCGCAGCACGGCGCGGCCTTCCATGGTGGCCCAATCGGTGGCACGGCCATGGTTGACCAAGGTGCGCTTGAGATTGGTTGCCCCCTCGCGTTCCACCATCGCCGACAGGTCGGTTGACGAGAAACACCAGACGGCGTCGACGTCCATATGGCTGGCCAGTGGTTTGGCCAGCTCGGCATGGGCACCCGTGACGATGTTGACCACGCCGTCGGGTACATCCGAGGTATCCAGCACCTGATAGAAATCGGTGGCGGCCAGCGGGAATGGCTCGGACGGCACCACCACCACGGTATTGCCCATGGCAATCGCCGGGGCCACCAGCGACACCAGCCCTAGAAGCGGCGCCTCATCGGGGCAGACAATTCCGATCACGCCCTGCGGCTCGTTCATTGCAAGCGCGATGCCCCGGATCGGCACCGCCTTGGCAGCACCGTCGTACTTGTCCGCCCAGGCGGCATAGGTGAACAGGCGCGCGATGGATGCCTCGACCTCGGCTAGCCCCGGCTTGCCGGTCATCGCCTGCAGGCGGGCGGCGAACTCAGGCCCGCGGGCCGACAGGTTTTCGGCCAGATAATACAGCACCTGCGCGCGGTTCCATGCGGTGGCCTTTGCCCAGCCCTTCGCGGCATGCGCCGCCTCGACCGCGTTGCGGATATCCTTGCGGTTGCCAAGGCCCACATGGCCCAGAAGCGCACCCTTTTGCCCCCAGACAGCGCGGGAATACCCCCCGTCAGGGCGGGCCTGCTTGCCGCCGACATAGAGTTTCGCAGTGCGGTCCATGGCTGGTACTTCGGGACTTGCCGGCGCAGGCATCGCGGACACGGGTTCCAGAGCCTTGGCCACCGCCGCAGGGCGCAGATAGGCCAAAAGCCCCTCCCATCCGCCTTCCCGCCCGAACCCCGATTCGCGCACCCCTCCGAACCCGGCGGCGGCATCGAACATGTTGGTGCCGTTCACCCAGACCACACCCGCCCGCAGTTTCGGGGCCACATCCAGCGCCAGATTGACATTCTCGGTCCAGACCGTCGCTGCCAGGCCATAGCGGGTGTTGTTGGCCAGTGCCACCGCCTCTTCAGGTGTGCGGAAGGTCATCGACACCAGGACGGGGCCAAAGATTTCCTCCTGCATCAGGTGGCTTGCCGCCGACAGGCCGGTGATCAGTGTGGGGGGATAGAAACACCCCTCGGGCAGGGGGCAGGCCGCACGGTACATCTGCCCCTCGGCATTGCCATCCACCATCGCGGTGATGCGCGCCAGTTGTTCGGGATCGACCACCGCGCCCACGTCAATGCACTTGTCCAGGGGATCGCCGATCCGCAGCCCGTCCATCCGGGCGCGCAGGCGTGCATGGAACGCCTCCGCCACCCCCTCCTGCACCAACAGGCGCGACCCGGCACAGCACACTTGCCCGCCGTTGAACCAGATCGCATCGACCAGCCCCTCGACGGCGCTGTCCAGATCGGCGTCGTCGAACACGACGTAGGGCGACTTGCCCCCCAGCTCCAGCGTCAGCGCCTTGCCCGTGCCTGCCGTTGCGCGGCGGATCGCACGGCCCACATCGGTTGATCCGGTGAAGGCCACCTTGTCCACCGGGCTTGCCACCAGTGCGGCACCCGTCGAACCATCCCCCGTGACGATGTTCAGCACACCCTTCGGCAGCCCTGCCTCACGGCTGATCTCGGCGAACAGAAGGGCGGTCAGCGGTGTCCATTCCGCAGGCTTCAGCACCACCGTATTGCCTGCCGCCAGCGCCGGTGCCACCTTCCACGCCAGCATCAGCAAGGGAAAGTTCCACGGAATGACCGCCCCGCAGACACCCTGCGCCACATGCCTGGGCAGTTCGCTGTCCAGCAACTGCGCCAGCCCCGCATGATAGCCGAAATGCCGCGCCACCAGCGGCACGTCGATGTCGCGGCTTTCCCGGATCGGCTTGCCGTTGTCCAATGTCTCCATCACCGCCAGAAGACGGGCATTTTTTTGCACCAGCCGCCCCAGCGCATAAAGCACCCGCGCCCGCGCATGCCCGGGCAGCCGCGCCCATTTCGGTTGCGCGCGGCGGGCGGCGGCCACGGCGACGGCCACGTTGGCCTCTGACCCCTGCGTCACCTCGGCCAGTACCTTGCCCGTGGCGGGGTTCCGCGTCGCAAACGTCGCCCCCGGCGCGGTAAAGGCCCCGTCGATCCAATGCCCGAACCGCCCGCTATGCGCCGCGATCCAGGCCAGAGCCTCGGCACTGCTTTCGGGCGCGGGGCCATAGTCCATGGACCTGAAGATCTCGGCGACGCTCATGACCCTTTTCTCTCCCGCTTTCATCTTTGCCCAAGTATCCCGGGGTCGCCCATCGAGTCCGCCATCGGTTCAAGGCCGATGGGCGACGGGCAGCGCCCCGGGACTTGCCCGCTAGCCCATCGCATGCCGGTTCGCCGCGGAATAGGCCCCTGTCAGATGATGTTCCAACTGCCGCTCGATATCGCCCAGCAGCGACGACGCCCCGAACCGGAAAAGATCAGGCTGCAACCACGGCAACCCCAATTCGTCCTTCATCAGCGCCAGATAGACCAGCGCATCCTTGGCCTTGGCAATTCCGCCAGCCGGCTTGTAGCCCACGCGGACCCCAGTCCGCCCTTCATAGGCCCGGATCGCGCGCACCATCGTCAGGGTCACCGGCAGGGTGGCATTCACCCCCTCTTTTCCGGTCGAGGTCTTGATGAAATCGGCACCCGCCATCATGCAGACCAGCGACGCCTTCATCACGTTGCGCAGGGTGCCCAACTCGCCGGTTGCAAGGATCGCCTTCACATGCGCATCACCGCAAGCGGCCCGCATCGCGGCCATCTCATCATACAGCGCATGCCAGTTGCCGGTCAGAACATGACGCCGGGAAATCACGATGTCGATTTCAGCGGCCCCTGCCGCGACACTCTCGCCGATCTCGGCAATGCGCAGGTGCAGGGGCGACAGCCCTGCCGGAAACCCGGTGGACACGGCAGCGACAGGGATACCCGAACCTTCAAGGGCCCGCACCGCCACGGCCACCATGTCGTGATAGACGCAGACGGCGCCTACTGTCAGGCCCTGCATCCCGAGCGCATCGAGGATCCCCGCGCGCACGGGCTGGCGCGCCTTGGCGCACAACCGCTGCACCCGGCCCGCGGTGTCGTCGCCCGACAGGGTGGTCAGGTCGATCAGGCTGACAGCCTTGCACAACCAGGCCGCCTGCCAGTCCTTCTTGACCGACCGCCGCCCCGGCAGGGTGGCACAACGACGCTCGATGGCCGAGGTGTTGACGGCCACCCCCGCCACCCAGTCCAGATCCAGCGGCAGGCCAGGATTGCGCGGATGGGTGACCTGCGGCAGGTTCCGGTCGCCAAGGCGCGTGGCATCGGCGGTGTCGCCAGCGGCGCGGGGCGTCTGGATCGTCATGTCAGGATGCCTCCGCCCGCCTCAGCAAGGATTCAGGTTTGCACCGTGAGGGGTGGGCTGGCAAGGGCCATGCGCGCGCTGACGCAGCGCGCCCTCACCCCCAACCCCTCTCCCCCAAGAGGCGAGGGGAGTAGCCTCGGCGCGGTTTTGCACCCCTCTCCCCCACTTCGGGGAGAGGGGCCGGGGGTGACGGGGGGCAGCGCCCGAAATCGGCGACCCGTCAGCCGCGCCCCATGCCATCCCAGAACCCCTTGACCTTGGAGAAAAACGTCGTCCCCTCGGGGTTGTTCTCTTCACTCAGCTTTTCGAACTCGCGAAGCAAATCACGCTGGCGGGCGGTCAGGTTCACCGGGGTCTCGACCGCCAACTCGATCAGCATGTCACCCGTGCCACCACCGCGCAGCGCGGGCATGCCTTTGGCGCGCAGGCGCATCTGCTTGCCGGTCTGGCTGCCTGCGGGCACCTTGACCCGCGCCTTGCCGCCGTCGATCGACGGCACCTCGACCTCGCCACCCAGTGCTGCCGTCGACATGGCTACCGGCACGCGGCAAAACAGATGCACACCGTCGCGCTGGAACAACGCATGTTCCTTGACCTCGATAAAGATATAGAGATCGCCCGTCGGCCCCCCCCGCATGCCCGCCTCGCCCTCACCGGCCAGACGGATGCGGGTGCCGGTCTCGACGCCTGCCGGGATGTTCACCGACAGCGCGCGTTCCTTTTCCGTCCGCCCCGCTCCACCGCAGGTGCGGCAAGGGTTCTTGACGATCTGGCCCGCGCCCGAACAGGTGGGGCAAGTGCGCTCGACCGTAAAGAACCCCTGCTGCGCGCGCACCTTGCCCACGCCGGAACAGGTGGGGCAGGTCACGGGTTCGGCGCCGCCCTCGGCGCCGCTGCCCTTGCATACCTCGCAAGCGACCGAGGTCGGCACGTTGATGGTCTTCTGGGCGCCCTTGAACGCCTCTTCCAGACTGACCCGCAGGTTATAGCGCAGGTCCGATCCGCGTTGCGCGCGCGATCTGCCGCCACCACCACGGCCCCCCATGAAATCGCCGAACAGATCCTCGAACACGTCAGAAAAGGCGCTGGCGAAATCGCCCTGCCCCGCACCACCGCGCGGCCCGCCCGATCCACCCTCGAACGCCGCGTGACCGTAACGGTCGTAGGCGGCTTTCTTGTTTTCGTCTTTCAGGATGTCATATGCCTCGTTCACTTCCTTGAACTGGGCCTCGGCGTTCGGGTCGCTGGTGTTGCGGTCGGGGTGCAGTTCCTTGGCCTTGCCGCGATAGGCCTTCTTGAGTTCTTCCGCAGAAGCTCCGCGTGCCACACCCAGCACTTCGTAAAAGTCGCGTTTCGCCATGCCAGCCGCTCCTTGCCCCCGGGAACCCGAAGGGGCGGTCCCTTGCCGGACCGCCCCCCCTGTTCCCGCGCGGTCTTACTTGCGCTTGTTGTTCCCGAGATCTTCGAAGTCGGCATCGACGATGTCGTCATCGACATCGCGCGGATTGCCCTCACCGTTGTCTCCGGCCTCGGACGCACTGGCCTTGTAGATGGCCTCACCCAGCTTCATCGCGGCTTCGGTCAGGTTCTGGATGCCGCCACGGATCTTGCCAGTATCCTCACCATTCAACGCCTCTTCCAAGGGCTGCATGGCCAGTTCGATAGCTTCAACCGTCGACGGGTCCACCTTGTCGCCATGCTCGTCCAGCGACTTCTTGGTCGAATGCAGCAGGCTTTCGCCCTGATTCTTCAGTTCCACCAGTTCGCGGCGCTTCTTGTCGCCTTCGGCATTGGCCTCGGCGTCCTTGACCATCTTGTCGATCTCGTCATCCGACAGGCCGCCAGACGCCTGAATGGTGATCGCCTGTTCCTTGCCGGTGCCCTTGTCCTTGGCCTTGACGCTGACGATGCCGTTGGCGTCGATGTCGAAGGTCACCTCGATCTGGGGCATCCCACGGGGGGCCGGGGGGATGTGTTCCAGATTGAACTGGCCAAGGATCTTGTTGTCGGCGGCCATTTCGCGCTCACCCTGGAAACAGCGGATGGTCACGGCGTTCTGGTTGTCTTCCGCCGTCGAGAACACCTGGCTTTTCTTGGTCGGGATGGTCGTATTGCGGTCGATCAGGCGGGTGAACACGCCGCCCAGCGTCTCGATCCCCAGCGACAGGGGTGTGACGTCCAACAGCACCACGTCCTTGACGTCGCCCTGCAGCACGCCGGCCTGAATGGCGGCACCAAGGGCCACAACCTCATCCGGGTTCACGCCCTTGTGGGGTTCCTTGCCAAAGAACTTGGTCACCTCTTCGATGACCTTGGGCATCCGCGTCATGCCGCCGACCAGAACCACCTCGTCGATGTCACCGATGGCCAACCCTGCGTCCTTCAACGCTGCCTGACATGGCTTGATCGACGCCTTGATCAGGTCGTTGACCAGCGATTCGAGCTTGGCACGCGTCATCTTGACGACAAGGTGCAGGGGCTGCCCGGTGTTGCGGTCCATGCTGATGAAGGGCTGGTTGATCTCGGTCTGGGCTGCCGAAGACAACTCGATCTTGGCCTTTTCCGCCGCCTCTTTCAGGCGCTGCAGGGCCATCTTGTCCAAGGTCAGGTCAACGCCATGCTCTTTCTTGAACTCGTCGGCCAGAAAGTTGACGATCCGCATGTCAAAGTCTTCGCCGCCAAGGAACGTATCCCCGTTGGTCGATTTCACCTCGAACAGGCCGTCGTCAATCTCCAGAATGGTGATGTCGAACGTGCCGCCACCCAGGTCATAGACGGCAATCGTCCGCGCCTCTTTCTTGTCAAGGCCATAGGCCAGCGCCGCCGCCGTCGGTTCGTTGATGATGCGCAGCACCTCAAGACCGGCAATCTTGCCCGCGTCCTTTGTTGCCTGACGCTGGGCGTCGTTGAAATAGGCGGGCACGGTGATGACGGCCTGCGTGACGGTCTCACCCAGATACGACTCGGCGGTTTCCTTCATCTTCTGCAGGATGAACGCGCTGACCTGGCTGGGGCTGTACTTCTCACCCCGGACCTCGACCCATGCATCACCGTTGCCGCCGTTCACGACGTTGTACGGCAGGTTCTTCTTGTCCTTGGCGATATGTGCATCGTCCACCCGGCGGCCGATCAGGCGCTTGACGGCAAAGACGGTGTTGGCGGCGTTGGTCACGGCCTGGCGCTTGGCCGACTGGCCGACCAGCCGTTCATTTTCGGTAAAGCCCACAATGGAAGGCGTGGTGCGCGCGCCTTCCGCATTCTCGATCACGCGGGGCTGCGAGCCGTCCATGATGGCCACGCAGGAGTTGGTCGTCCCGAGGTCGATCCCGATGACTTTAGGCATGTTCCATATCCTCTTTCTCTGGCGATGTCCGGGGGCTCAGGCCCGATTG
This sequence comes from Rhodobacterales bacterium, assembly GCA_038209775.1. GTDB lineage: Bacteria > Pseudomonadota > Alphaproteobacteria > Rhodobacterales > Rhodobacteraceae > JBBQXK01. The sequence goes on from JBBQXK010000021.1 coordinate 44,880, forward strand.
CGGCCCCTGTGCCCCGATCCCTTCGTTGACCGGCAGGGCACTGCTGCACTCTGATCGGCTACGGGGGCTATATAGGGGGGGGCATTGGGCGCTGCAAGCATGCCGGACGGGCGAAATGCAACGCGATTGCGACAGGTCAGGATTCCAGCGTGCAACAGCCGGAATAGCCGACCTCGCCCGTCGGCGTGGTCAGGAACAGACCTGCCGACAAACCCATCATGCGGTCGCTCATCCCGTCGCTGCAAACGCCGGCGGTGACGGTGGCGAACCCGTCGAGCTCTGCGTGATCCAGCCGGAACCCCGCGACGGCCGTGCCGTTCGGGGCGGCCTCGGACCAGACCAGATCGAAGACACGCTCGTCTTCGCCCGCAAGCGCGAAGTAAGCGCCGTTGCCCGCAGGGTTCAGCCGAAGGCTCCAGAACGGCTCGGCTCCATGACAGCGCAAGGGGGTCTGCAGCGCCGTCCAGTCCGGCCCGGGTTGCGGCACCAGGAACCGCAGCGCGACCCACCCCGAACCCTCGCCCGCGTTCACCTGCGCCCACCTGCCATCCGCCGACAGGGCCACCACCTCGACAGCCGTTGCCGCAGGGGCAAGGGTGGCCATGATCGCAGCACCGGCGTCGGGGGCCTGCCGCACGTTCAGGACGTCGTTCGCGGCAACCCCGGTCACGCTGTAAAGGGCGGGCAGAACCTCTGCGGCGACAGGCTGGGCCAATCCCAGAACCAACACAGCAATGCCGATCCTCACTTACCCGCGCCCCAACTGGCCGAGGCGTACTTGCGGGTATAGAACTCACCCATCAGGCCGATCATCAGGACGGCGACCGTACACAGCACCGGATAGGTGACCGACGAATAACGCGGCGAATAGTCCAGAAAGATGTACCCCCGCCCCTGGTCAATGATGTGGAACAACGGGTTCCAGTCGAAAAACACCAGGATATGCCCCGGCATCATGTTGGCGACAAACATCTTTCCCGAAAAGATCATGTTCGCCCGCATATAGACCTGCGAGATCATCCCGATGCCCTCGGGCCACCATGGCTTGGCGGCCTGCAGCACCATGCCAAGGGCAACGCCCGACATCCAGGCAAGAAGGAACATCCCCATCATCCCCGCCGGATCCTCGAAACTGATCGGCACGAAGGCAGCATGGTAGATGTAAAGGACCACCACCGCCGACAGAAACTGCTGGTAAAGCGCCCCCAGCGCCGCCGCCGCGACGGCCACAAAAGTGTTCATCGGCGAGTGTTTCATCATCGGCGAGGCGTGCCCCTCACACCCGACTACGGCCCCGACCGTCTTGATATGCGTCATGAAGACGAAAATGCCCGACATGATATACAAAAGGTAATCACCCCGGATTGCGGCGCCGCGCATCCCCAGAAGGGCGAACATCATGTAGAACACGGCAACCATCAGGACGGTCTGAAAGATGTTCATGATCAGCCCCACGACCGCATTCCCGTGCGACTTGCGCACGTTGCGGACAGCGGCATGGAATACCAGTTCCGCCGTCGCCACAGCCGATTGCAGCGTGGTCTTGCGAATGCGGGGCTGAAACATCGGGCCGAACACCTTTTCCTGCCAGTCGTGCCGCGCCATCCTGCGCCGCGAAATCTTGCCGTTCCCTTGATGGTCAACCATAAGAGAAAGGCGAATTTTTGGCAATGAGGGCGGCCCTCACGGTCGTATGAACAGGAGACGGGCATGGATTTTGCACCAATGGTCGCGCTGATGCGCAGGCTTTCGCTGGAGGCGGGCGACAAGATCATGCAGGTCTACGCCGATCCAGAATTTGAGGTGCGCGCCAAGGGCGACGCAAGCCCGGTGACCGAGGCGGACGAGGCGGCGGATGCGCTGATCTCGGCAGGTCTGCGCGCGGCCTACCCGGACGTGACCCTGATCACCGAGGAACAGGCCGACAGCCACGCCCTGACCGCCCGGACGTTCTTTATCGTCGATCCCCTGGACGGCACCAAGGAGTTCGTGAAACGGCTGGGCGATTTCACCGTGAACATCGCCTATGTGGTCGATGGCGTCCCGCGTCTGGGCGTGGTCTATGCGCCTGCCAAGGGCCGCCTTTTCTATACCACCGCCGAAGGTGCGTCGGTCGAGGAACAGGGCCCGTTCGACAAATCCACCCCCGGCCCGCTGCACGCCTTGGCAGTGGCGACGGCTGACAACGCCGCACTGATGGTCGTGGCGTCCAAATCGCACCGCGATGCCGCGACCGATGACTACATCGCCCGCTATGCCGTGCGCGACATGACCAGTGCGGGGTCCAGTCTCAAGTTCTGTCTGGTGGCGACGGGTGAGGCCGATCTTTATCCCCGTCTGGGCCGAACCATGGAATGGGACACCGCCGCGGGCGACGCAGTGCTGCGCGGGGCTGGCGGCGTGGTGGTGCGGATGGATACCCTGGCACCCCTGACCTATGGCAAGCCGGGCTGGGACAATCCCTTTTTCATCGCCCATGCGCCGGGCGTCGCGCTTAAATCTTGACCGGAGGGCCAACGATCCTCCATGTTTGTTGTGATCGGCAGAAAACGCGCTTTCAGAATGACAAACCGGCCAAATTTCGCCGGAACCGGATCGAATGTCACGAATTGGTCCAAGTGTTGTTATGGAGTCCTCTCCAACACGGGCTGAAGGTGATGTACCCTCACCAACGGCCCGACCGCAGGTTTACAGAGGCGAGGCGACAGAATGAAAATCAAGAAAGTGACCAAGGCCGTTTTTCCCGTTGCAGGGATGGGGACGCGGTTTTTGCCCGCGACCAAGTCGATCCCCAAGGAAATCATGACGTTGGTCGACCGCCCGCTGATCCAGTACGCGATTGATGAGGCGCGGGCGGCGGGCATCAAGGAGTTCATCTTTGTCACCTCGCGCGGCAAGTCGGCGTTGGAAGACTACTTTGACCACTCGCCCGAGCTTGAGAGTACCCTGCGCAAGGCCGGCAAGGACGACCTTCTGGAGGTGCTCAAGGAAACCAACATGGATTCGGGCGCCATCGCCTATGTCCGCCAGAATCGCGCGCTTGGTCTTGGCCACGCTGTCTGGTGTGCCCGGCGCCTGATCGGGGCGGAACCCTTTGCCGTGCTGTTGCCCGATGACGTGATCGCATCGCAGAAGCCCTGCCTGCAACAGATGATCGAGGCCTATGCCGAAACCGGCGGCAACATGGTCGCCGCGATGGAAGTGGCGCCCGAGCGGACCAAGTCCTACGGCGTGCTGGATATCGCCGAGGACATGGGGTCGATCGTCCGGGTCAAGGGCATGGTGGAAAAGCCACGTATCGAGGATGCCCCGTCGAACCTCGCTGTGATCGGCCGCTACATCCTGACCCCGCGTGTTCTGGCGAACCTGAACCGGATGAAGCAGGGGGCCGGCGGCGAGATCCAGTTGACCGACGCCATCGCAGAAGAGGCGGGCAAAGGTGCGGGTGTCTACGGGTTCCGGTTCCGGGGGCAACGCTATGATTGCGGGTCAAAGGCCGGGTTCCTGCAGGCCACGGTCGCCTTTGGTCTGGCGCGGCCCGACCTGCGCGACGAATTTTCGGTCTACTTGCACGAGATGGTGGCCTCGCAGAAAGCCGCGCAGTGATGGCGCGGGCGCGCTGACGCCGTGACCGGCCTTGCCGTCCGCGCGAAAACCCTGATCCGGCGGGCCCTTGGGCCGACCACCCTGCCCCATGCCGTGCCGCCGGGCGACCTTGCCCCGCTTGCGCGGTCGGTGATGCGGGCGCGGCTTGACTGGCGGTTGCGGTGGAGGCGTCGGCGGCTGTTGTGGCGGGCGTTCCGCCACCGGCACGACCTGAACCCGGTTCACGACCTTACGCGCAACATCCGCCCCGGTGCCATCCTCTGCGCTGTCACCGTGCGGAACGAAGCGTTGCGCCTGCCGTTCTTTCTGGACCACTGCCGCAAGCTGGGCGTCGATCATTTCCTGATCGTGGACAATGACAGCACCGACGGGTCGCGTGATTTGCTGGCGGCTCAGCCCGATGTGTCGCTCTGGTCCACCCGGGCCAGCTACAAGGCATCCCGCTTTGGCGTGGACTGGCTGACGTGGCTGCAGATGCGGCACGCGCATGGCCACTGGTGCCTGACGCTGGATGCCGACGAAATCCTGATCTATCCCAACTGGGAAACCCGGCCCCTTGGCGCGCTGACCCAGTGGCTGGACCGTACGGGTGCCGCCTCGATGGGAGCGATGATGCTGGACCTGTACCCGAAAGGTGCGCTTGGTCAGGCCGCCTATGCCCCCGGCCAGAACCCGACCGAGGTCTTGCAATGGTTCGACCGGGGCAATCATTCGGTGCAGGTCCAGCCCCTGATGCGCAACCTGTGGATTCAGGGTGGCGTCCGGGGGCGGGCATTCTTTGCCGACACACCGCGCCAGTCGCCCACGCTGAACAAGACGCCGCTGGTGCGCTGGCACCGCAGCTATGCCTATGTGAACTCAACCCACGCGCTGTTGCCGCGCAAGCTGAACCAGGTTTATGCCGAGGATGGGGGCGAGGTGACCACGGGCCTTCTGTTGCACACCAAGTTCTTGAATGTGGTCGTGGAAAAATCGGCCGAGGAGAGAACGCGCGGCCAGCATTTCGGCAATCCCGCCGAGTTTGCCGCCTATTACGACAGCGTCACAGCCAGCCCCGACCTGTGGAGCCCGGCCTCGACCCGCCTGACCGGCTGGCGTCAACTGGAGGCGTTGGGCCTGATGTCACGGGGCGGATGGGTGTGAAGCGGGGCTGTTTACTTGACGTGCCGGTAACTCTACATTTGGTATCAGAATAAAACCGGCCTGTTTGCCGGGAAAAGGACGGGGCAAATGGCACCGGGGCGCGGCTGGCAAGGATTCGTCAAGCCAACCGGGATAGCCTGCGTGCGTGATCGTCTGCGGCGCAGGGTGTGGGTTTGGGCGTACTTGGTTCCCTTCGGCTACGGTGGCGGCGCAAGCGGTTCCTCGCACGCGCTTGGCTTGGCCGTCGCTCCCTTCGGGCCGTGGCCGATCGGACCGGCGCAATTGGCGGCAAAGCGATCCTTGCCCTGACCACGCTGCGCAACGAACGTGTGCGCCTGCCGTATTTCCTGTCGTACTACCGTGATCAGGGCGTCGATCATTTCCTGATCGTGGACAATGCGTCAGACGACGGGTCACGCGAATACCTGGCGACACAGCCGGATGTGTCGCTGTGGACCACCGGTGCCAGTTACAAGAAGTCACGCTTTGGCGTCGATTGGCTGACATACCTGCAGATGCGCCATTGCCATGACCACTGGTGCCTGACCGTGGACCCCGACGAATTCTTCGTCTACCCGTTCTGCGAAACCCGCCCCTTGCGCGCACTGACCGACTGGCTGGATGCGTCACACATCCGGTCCTTCTCGGCGATGCTGCTGGACATGTACCCCAAGGGCCGCATCGACGCCCAGCCCTACCGCGAAGGCCAGAACCCGTTCGAGATTGCCCAGTGGTTCGATCCGGCCAACTACACGATCAGCCGCAACTGGGCTTACGGCAACCTCTGGATCCAGGGCGGCCCGCGCGCACGCGCCTTCTTTCCTGATACCCCCTTGGCCGCCCCTGCGCTGAACAAGATCCCCCTCGTCCGCTGGGATCGCCGCTATGCCTATGTCAGCTCGACCCACACCCTGCTGCCACGCGGCCTGAACCAGGTGTTCGATGCCTGGGGCGGGGAAAAGGCGTCGGGGGTGCTGCTGCACGCCAAATTCCTTGATACCTTCGCCACGAAGGCCGCAGAAGAAATGCAGCGCGGACAACATTATGCCAACAGTCAGGAGTACATTGCCTATCAAGCGGCGATAACCGAACAACCCGACCTGTGGTGCAAGTGGAGCGAGAAGTACATCAACTGGCGGCAACTGGAGATTCTGGGGCTGATGTCCAAGGGGAACTGGGCATGACCGTGGGCTTTGTGATGCTGTGCCACACAGCGCTTGACCGGGCCGCGCAGATCGCGCGCCACTGGGCCACGCGCGGCTGTCCGGTGGTGATCCATGTTGACCGCCGCGTGAAACCCGCCGATTTCGACGGGCTGAAGCGCGCGTTGGATGGGGTGCCCGACATCCGCTTTTCCGGCCGCCACGCCTGCGAATGGGGCACATGGGGCATCGTTGCCGCCACGCAGGAAGCGTCCACGATCATGCTGCGCGACTTCCCGCAGGTGCGCCATGTGTTCCTCGCCTCGGGCTCTTGCCTGCCGCTGCGACCCGTCGCGGAACTGCGCGCCTATCTGGACGAGCGCCCCACGACCGATTTCATCGAAAGCGTCACCACCGCCGATGTCGGCTGGACCGTGGGCGGGCTGAACGCCGAACGGTTCACCATGCACTTCCCGTTCTCATGGCGCAAACACCGGGGCCTGTTCGACGCCTTCACCAGGCTGCAGCGCCGCCTGCGCATCCGCCGCCGCATCCCTGCGGGCCTTGTGCCGCATCTGGGCAGCCAATGGTGGTGCCTGACCCGCCGCACCCTGTCGGCCATCCTGCAAGACCCCGACCGCACCGGCCATGACCGTTTCTTTCGCCGCGTCTGGATACCCGACGAATCCTACTTCCAGACGCTCGTGCGGCAGGTGTCGCAGGCCATCGAAAGCCGCTCGCTGACCCTGTCCAAGTTCGATTTTCAGGGCAAGCCGCACATCTTCTACGATGACCACCTGCAACTTCTGCGCCGGTCCGACTGTTTCGTCGCGCGCAAGGCCTGGCCCCATGCCGACAAGCTCTATCAGTTCTTCCTGACCGAAGAGGGCCAAAGTCAACCCGCCGCCGAACCCAACCCCGGCAAGATCGATCGCCTGTTCTCCAAGGCGGTGGAACGGCGCATCAAGGGCCGCGCTGGGCTTTACATGCAAAGCCGGTTCCCCAACGACAATTGGGAAAACGGCAAGACCGCAGCCCCCTATTCGGTGTTCGAAGGGTTCGCGGATGTGTTTGAGGATTTCGAGGCATGGCTTGGCCGGGTCACCGGCACCCGCGTTCACGGCCACCTCTTTGCTCCCGACCGGGTGCATTTCGCGGGGGGCGAGACGGTCTATAACGGCGCCCTTTCAGACAGCGCCACCACCCGCGATTACAACCCGCGCAGTTTCCTGACCAACCTCATCTGGAACACCCGCGGCGAACGGCAGTGCTTTCAGTTCGGCCCGGACGACAAGCAGGATCTGTCGTGGTTCATGGCCACCGACGCCAACGCCACGATCAGCGTCATCACCGGGGCATGGTCGGTGCCGCTCTTTCGGTCCAACATGGATTTCGGTGACATCCGGGCCGAGGCGGCGCGCCTGCAGCGGATCGAGACGGAACACGTCACCATCCTGCGCAGCCACTGGACCAAGGCCCGCGTGCGCATCTGGAACCTTGCCGATTTCGTGGAAAACCCGATGGAACCCCTGCAGGCCGTGGTGGATGAGATCAGCCCCCGCAACCTGCGCCGCCTGACCGAGGCGCCGCGTCTGGCCGATCTCAAGGGTTACGGCCAGTTCCTGCAGGCGCTGCGCAATCAGGGCATGCAGCCCACGCTGATGGGCGATTTCCCGGCTGGTGCCGACCCGCAATCCAATTCCCCCCGTCGCGGGCGGCCCTATCTGGTGAAGTGATCTGATGAAAGCCTACCGCAGTTTCGTGATGTTCGCCGAAATGCGGACCGGGTCGAATTTCCTTGAGGCGAACCTCAACGCCCTGCCCGGTGTCACCTGCCATGGTGAGGCGTTCAACCCCCACTTCATCGGCAAACAGAATCAGGACAACCTCTTTGGCCGGACCCTGGCCGACCGCGACGCCGATCCCCTGGGCTTTCTCGACCGCCTGCGGACCGAGACCCCCGGCATTGCGGGTTTCCGCTATTTCAACAACCACGACCCGCGCATCTTTGACGCCGTGATGGCCGATCCGCATTGCGCCAAGATCGTGCTGACGCGGAACCCGGTTGAAAGCTATGTCAGTTGGAAGATCGCCCAGTCTACCGGCCAATGGAAACTGACCAACCCCAAGAAACTGCGCAGTGCCAAGGCGCATTTTGACGGGCCGGAGTTCGAGGCGCATCTGGACCGGCTGCAGGCATTTCAGATCAGGCTGGTCAATGCCCTGCAGGTGTCGGGGCAAACCGCGTTCTGGATCGACTACGAAGATGTGCAGGACATCGCCGTGCTGAACGGCCTTGCGGCCTTTCTGGGTGTGGCTTCGCGGCTGGAGGGGCTTGATCCCACGCTCAAGAAACAGAACCCCGAAGAGATCACCGACAAGGTCGAAAACCCCGAAGATATGGCGCAGGCCCTCGCCCGGCTTGACCGTTTCAACCTGTCGCGCACCCCGAATTTTGAGCCGCGCCGTGCCGCCGCCATCCCTTCGTTTGTGGCGGCAGGGGGGGCCCTGTTCATGCCGGTCCGCAACGGCACCGAGGCGCGGATCGAGGGCTGGCTTGCCGACCTTGGCCCCGTCACCCGCGATTTCACCCAGAAAACCCTGCGTCAGTGGAAGGCCGCGCAGCCCGCGCAGCGCAGCTTTGCCGTGGTGCGCCACCCCCTCCTTCGCGCCCATGCCACCTGCTTCGATCAGGTCCTGACCGCCGTCCTGCCCGAGTTTCGAACCGCCATGTCGCGCACCCTGCAACTTGACCTGCCGCCCCCGCACAAGGTGGACAGGCTGTCGCACGCCGACCGTCAGGCGATTCTCCTCGCCTTCCTGCGCTTTGCCAAACTTAACCTCGCGGGCCAGACCGCCGTCCGCGTGCCCGCCCCCGTCGCCACCCAGACCGCGCTGATCCACGGCTTTGCCCAGTTCCAGTTGCCCGACCTGACGTTACGCGAGGACCGGCTGGCACAGGGCCTGTCCTTTCTTGCCGCCGAGCTTGGCCAGCCTGCCCCGCCCCTGCCCGATGACCCCGGAACCGAGGGTCGCGCCCTTGCCGCCCTCATCACACCCGAGATCGAAGAGGCCGCACGCGACGCCTATGCCCGCGACTATCAGGGCTACGGCTTTACCCCGGCATGGGCCGCACCCTCTGCCTGACAAAGGGGCCTGTCACCTACCCCTTCCCCTTTTTCTGTCCACAAATATCCCACGGGGGGTGCGGGGGGTGGGAAACCCCCCGCTCCTGCCCTCACCGCAAGGACCGCCCCCTGATGATCGCGTCCTTGCCGAACCGCGCCCGGATCGCATCCGTCGCCCGCTCTGCCGCCGCCCGGCGGCCTGCGTCGGGGTCCAGCAGATCGTCGCTCTGATCCGCCCCCGCTTCCGGCCCGATTTCCGACAGCCCGACCCCGATCAGCCGGTAGGCGACCCCCTTCGGCAAGACTGACAGCATCGCTTCCGCCGCACGCCAGATCCTGTCGGCGGTCTGCGTCGGTCCGGGCAAACTCACCCGCCGCGTGACCAGCCCGAAATCCGCCCGCTTCAGCTTCAGCACCACCACACGCCCGGCCAGCCCCTTGGCCTTGGCCCGGTCCGCCACCCCCTCGGCCAGCCGCCACAGATGCCCCTGCAAAAGATCACGGTCGGAGGTATCCTCGTTGAACGTGGTCTCCTTCGAGATCGACTTTGGCACCTCATCGCGGGCAACCGCGCGGCTGTCCTGCCCCCGCGCCAGATGGTAAAGCCGCTCCCCCATCGACCCGAAACGCGCCACCAGATCGGCGCGGTCCCAGTGCAAGAGATCAGCCACCCCTCTGATTCCCGCAGCCTCCAGCGCGCCTTGCGTGGCGGTTCCGACGCCCCAGATGATCCGCACCGGCTGGCGCGCCAGAAACGCCCCGGTCTCGTCCCGCCCGATCACCGAAAACCCGCGCGGCTTGTCCAGGTCCGAGGCGATCTTGGCCAGGAACTTGTTGTGCGACAGCCCGACCGACGCGGTCAGCCCAAGCTCGCGCTCGATCCGCAACTGAAGTCCCGCAAGGGTGGCGGCCGGCGGGGTGCCGTGCAGGCGTTCGGTGCCGGTCAGGTCAAGGAATGCCTCATCCAGCGACAAAGGCTCGATAGCGGGGGTCAATGCCTCCATCAGCGTGCGGATGGCGCGGCTGGCCTCGACATAGGCCTGCATCCGGGGCTTGACCACCACCGCCTCGGGGCAGAGTTTCAGCGCCTGGAACATCGGCATGGCCGAGCGTACACCCTTGATCCGGGCCAGATAGCAGCAGGTCGAAACCACCCCCCGCGTGCCGCCGCCCACGATCAGGGGCTGGCTCAGCAGCGCCGGGTTGTCGCGCTTTTCGACGGATGCATAAAAGGCGTCGCAGTCCATGTGCGCGATGGACAGTGTGTTGAGCTCGGCATGCCTGATCAGCCGGGGCGACCGGCAGGCCGGGCATCGGGGACCGGCATCATACGCGGTAAGGCAATCGCGGCAAAGGGCGGGCATGGGGCGCAGTATGCACCCGTGGGGCGGGGTCTGTCCACCAGTGCAGCGCAGGGACAAGTGTATTTTGGTCAATAGGTTAGTCGGGGTGCGATCATTGGTTTCCGGGGTCGGCACGGTCGAGGCCACACGGCGGGCAATGCACCACGGGCATGCCGTTCAGCGGCAAGGGTCAGATCGTCTCGCCCCGGACAAGGTGCCATCCGATGGCAATGCGTCTTGGGCCGTTCAGACCGGATGTTCCGGGCCATAGCACCTCAAGGATCAAATCGGCCGTCCGAGCGCCAGTTTCGCGTGGCTGCGGGTCAATGGTGGTCAGACGGGGGTATGACACGGCAGCAATTTCATAGCCGCCAAAGCCTGCGATGGTCATGCGGGTCGGTATCGCGATGCCGCGCCTCTGACGTTCGGTCAGGGCACCAAACGCGTCATGTCAGCCGCGCCGACGACCGCCCCGGTGTCAGAATGGCTGTCCAGAAGCCGGGTCATGGCACCTGCACCGGCCCGCATCTGCTCAGGGGCCGGGCTCGCGCTGACCAGCCGCTCGCACGGCAGGCCATGCGCCGTATCGGCCAAGCCGATGATCCGGGTCTGCGTCGGCTCGCTGACCGTCGTGACGGACGTGCCAGCGGCGCGGGCGATGTCCCTCATGGTGACGGGGTTGACCTGCATCGGGCCGGGACCTTTCGGGCGGGGGCCGCAGCGCGACTGACCGTCGGATCGGGCGTCAGGGCGCCGATTGCCCCCCCATCGCGCCCGCGCCAGTCACGGCGATGTCCGCGGTCATGCAATCCGCCCCCTGCAGGGCGGCGGCAATCGCCGCGACGATGTCATCCGGTGCAGCCTCGATGTCGGCCACAAGGTGAGGCTCATCGGCGCCCGGCGGCTCCAGCGTGGCCAGTTGGCTGTCCAGCAGCGACGGCGGCATGAAATGGCCGGGCCGATCTGACATCCGGCCCAGCAGGGTATCGCGCCGCCCGCGCAGGTAAACAAAGACCACGGGGGCGGCGGCCAGCGCCCGTATCCGGTCGCGGTAGATGCGTTTAAGCGCGGAACAGGCGATGACCGTGCCGGGCGTGGCCACGGCCCGGCCCACGGCGTCCAGCCATGGCGCGCGGTCGGCATCGTCCAGAGGGTCGCCCCGGCGCATCTTTTCGACATTTGCCACCGGGTGCAGGTCGTCACCGTCGATAAATCGGGCCCCGATCCGGCGGGCAAGATCGCCGCCGATCCGGCTTTTGCCGCAGCCCGACACGCCCATGACAACGATGCGCCCCGTCATAGCGATGCGGTGATCCCGCCATCCACAAAGATCGTGGTGCCATTGACAAAGGATGACGCCGCCGAGGCGAGGAATATGCAGGTGCCGACCAGTTCCTCGACCTTGCCCCAGCGGCCCGCCGGGGTGCGTTTGGCCAGCCATGCGCTGAACTCCGGGTCATCGACCAGCGCCTGGTTCAGCGGCGTCTCGAAGTACCCGGGTGCCAGCGCATTGCATTGCAGCCCGTACTTTGCCCAGTCGGTCGCCATGCCCTTGGTCAGGTTCGCGACCGCCCCTTTGGTCGCGGTATAGGGTGCTATGCCGGGGCGGGCCAGTGCGGTCTGGACCGAGGCGATGTTGATGATCTTGCCCGCCCCGCGCGCGATCATGTGCCGCGCGACTGCTTGGCCCACATGGAACACCGAGGCCACGTTGGTCTGCAAAAGGCGTTCAAATGCATCGGCAGGGAAATCCTCCAACGGTCCGCGATGCTGCATGCCGGCGTTGTTGACCAGAATGTCGATCGGGCCAACGTCGGCCTCGAACCCATCGACCGCCGCGCGAACGGCCCTGTGGTCGGTGACATCGAACGCCAGCGTGTGGACCGTCACACCGTCCTCGCGCAGCGCGGCTGCGGTACGGTCCAGCCTGCCCCCGTCGCGGCCATTCAGAACCACCCCGGCCCCCGCGCCCGCCAGCCCGCGCGCCAGCGCCAGCCCGATGCCCTGGGTCGAGCCGGTGACAAGGGCGCGTTTCCCGCTGAGGTCAAACAGGGCAAGGCTCATGATCTTCCTTTTGGTCTCGACAAGGTTGGTTCATGATGTTCCTGTTATCGTTGACATTGCCTGTCAATGGTTCATCGCAAATGCAGGAGACGCCGGATGTCCGGGTTCGAAATCCTTTGGGTCGGGCTCTGTCCTGAACGGGATCAGGCATCGGCCATCCCGTCGGTGCGCTGCACCACGACGTGCGGCACCTTGATGGCGCAACGCGCCGGTTGGCCGGTTTTGACGCCGGTGGCATAGCCGATGAAAGCCATCGTCATTCACGCCGCCAAGGACCTTCGTATCGAAGATCAGCCGATTGACACACCCGGCCCCGGACAAGTCTGCATCGACATGCTGGCGGGCGGTATCTGCGGGTCGGACCTGCATTACTTCAACCACGGTGGGTTTGGCGCGATCCGGCTGAAACAGCCGATGGTGCTGGGCCATGAGGTTGCCGGGCGGATCAGCGGGCTGGGGACTGGCGTGTCGGGGCTGGCGGTTGGCCAACTTGTGGCCGTGTCGCCCTCACGCCCCTGCCGCGCCTGCAGGTATTGCGCCGAGGCGATGTTCAACCAATGCCTGAACATGCGCTTTTACGGCTCGGCGATGCCGTTCCCGCATGTTCAGGGCGCGTTCCGCGAGGTGCTGGTGGCCGATGCCAGCCAATGCGCCGTGGCCGACGGGCTGTCGCCGGGGGTGGCAGCGATGGCCGAACCGCTGGCCGTGTGCCTGCATGCGGTGCGGCGGGCGGGGCCGCTGTTGGGCAAGTCGGTTCTGGTCACGGGCTGTGGCCCCATCGGCATCCTGTGCATCCTTGCCGCGCGCCGGGCCGGGGCGGATTTCATCGCGGCGACCGATCTGGGTGCGTTCACGCTGGGCATGGCGCGCACTGCGGGGGCGGATGAGACGATCAACATGGCGACCGATCCGGGTCAGATCGACCGCTTTACCGCTGACAAGGGCCACTTTGACGTGCTGTTCGAATGTTCGGGGGCGGCCCCGGCGCTGGTCGGTGCAATTCCGGCGCTGCGACCGGGTGCGACGATCATGCAACTTGGCCTTGGCGGCGACATGACCCTGCCGGTGCAGGCGATGACGGCCAAGGAGTTGTCACTGCAGGGGTCGTTCCGGTTTCATGAAGAGTTCCACACCGCTATCAGCCTGATGCGCAAGGGGCTGATCGACGTGACCCCCTTCATAACCCAGACCTTTCCGCTGGATCAGGCAGTGACGGCCTTTGAAACCGCAACCGACCGCAGCCGCGCAATGAAGGTGCAGATCAGCTTTGGCGCGGCTGGATAAGCGCAACCGACGCACGGACCCTCCGATCAGCAGGAAAGGAAACAGGGCTCCGGTCACCGGCAGTCGATGTGACTGCGGCCGGCTCCGATGTTTCTTCTTCCTTTCCCACACGGAACCAAGCTGCGTAAAGCGCCGGCAAAAAGAACAGCGTCAGCGCCGTGCCAACCAGCGTGCCGCCGATCAGCACGATCGCCATCGGTCCCCAGAACGAGGTGAGCGTGAGGGGAAGAAACGCGAATACCGCCGCCAAAGCGGTCAGCACCACGGGGCGGGCGCGGCGCACTGTCGTCTCGATGATGGCTTTGCGCATCGACATGCCTTGCGCCATGTCGGTGTCGATCTGGTCGGCCAGGATCAGCGTGTTGCGCACGATGATGCCGCCAAGCGCCAGGATCCCCAGCAGGGCCACAAAGCCGAACGGACGGCCTGTCAGATAAAGCGCGAAGCTGGCACCGATGAACCCCAGCGGGAAGGTGACAAACACAAGGATCGTGCGGGAAAAGCTGCGCATCTGCAGCATGATAAGCGTCAGCATGATCAGAAACATGACCGGCAGCACCTGCATCAGCGCCGCGTTGGCCTTGGCACTTTCCTCGACCGCGCCGCCTGCGGTAATCCGGTAGCCTGCGGGCAACGCGTCGATCAGGGGCGCAAGGCGCGGCAGAATGGCCGCCGTCACGTCGGGGCCCTGCGCGCCGTCCACCACGTCGGACCGCACCGACAGCACCACCTCGCCGTTGCGCCGCCACAGAATCGGCTCGCGCGCGATCACCGTCTCGCGGGCAATCTGGGACAGTGGCACCGAAGCGCCATTTCGGGTGGCCACGGTGATGTCACCCAGCCGGTCCACGGCGGCGCGTTCATCGGGGGCCGCTCGCACCACCACCTCGGCCAGCCGATTGCCGTCGCGCAACGCCGTCACCGGTGCGCCTGACAACAGCGTTTGCAGCGTCAGCGCCACTTCGCTGGACGACACCCCAAGGGCACGGGCGCGGTCCTGGTTGATATCAAAGCGCACCGCCTTGGCCTGATCGCCCCATTGCAGTTCCACATCGCGCGTGGCGGGTTCGGCGCGCATCACATCGCGCACCTGATTGGCGATGCCGCGCACGGTGTCTGCATCCGGGCCGGTGACGCGAAACTGCACGACATGGCCCGTGGGTGGTCCGAAATCCAGCCGCAGGACACGGGCGCGCGCGGCACCCTCGTCAGCAGACAGACGCGCGATCAGGGCGCTGCGCAGGGCTTCACGTTCAGCGTTGCCTTTGGTCAGGATCACGACTTGGGCAAAGTTGCTGTTGGGCAAAACCGGGTTCAGCGCGAGGTAGAAACGCGGCGCACCCGCGCCGACGTAGGTGGAGAATGACGCGACCTCGGGCCGGTCCTTCAACCAGTCCTCGACGCCGCGCACCTCACGCAGAGATTGCGCGACCGATGCCCCCTGCCCGCCCGTCATCTCGACCAGCAGTTCGGGCCGCTCGGATTGTGGGAAGAACTGTTGCGGCACCTGGGTAAAAGCAAGCCCCGCCAGCGCGAATGCCGCCAGCGTCAGCCCGATGACCGACCAACGCCAGTTCAGCAAACCACCGACGATGCGGCGAAACCGGTCGAAGAACGGTGTGGCATAGGGGTCGTGGTGGCCGCGCGCCGCGATCTTCGCCTCAAGTCCCTTGGGCAGAAGCGTGACGCCAAGGTAGGGGGTGAAGACCACCGCCACGACCCACGACACAAGGAGGGCGATCAGCAGCACCCAGAAAATACCGCCCGCATATTCGCCTGCGGTGGAACGCGCAAAGCCCACCGGCAGGAAGCCCGCAATCGTGACCAGCGTGCCGGTCAGCATGGGGAATGCGGTTGAGGTCCAGGCAAAGGTGGCGGCTTCGACGCGGGAAAAGCCTTCTTCGATCTTCACCAGCATCATCTCGATGGCAATGATGGCGTCATCGACCAAAAGCCCGAGTGCCAGGATGAGCGAGCCCAGCGTGATCCGCTGCAGCTGCATGCCTGCCACGTCCATGATGACAAAGACGATGGCAAGGGTCAGCGGCACTGACAGCGCAACGATGACCCCGGCGGAAAACCCCAAGGCCAGAAAACTGATGAGAAGCACAACTGCCACGGCCACGACAAACTTGATCACGAATTCGTCGACCGATTCCGCGATGACCCCGGCCTGATCGGTGGCCTGATGGATATCGACGCCAAGGGGAAGCGTGGCCTGCACCTCGGCCACCGCCTCGGTGATCGCATCGCCGAGGGCCAGCCCGTTTGCGCCGGGGCGCATCCGCAGTGCAAGGCCAAGGGCTTGCTCGCCATCGAACCTCGCCAGAAACGCGGGGGGGTCTTCGGTGCCGCGCGCCACGGTCGCAATGTCGCCCAGCCGGAAGGTGCGGCCACCGGCGATGATCGGCGCGTTGGCGACGGCATCGACCCCGGTAAAGCCACCAGCGACTTCGATGTCGATGCGCTCGGTCGGCGTCTCGACACTGCCTGCGGGTACCACGTCGTTTTGCAGGCGAAGTGCCTCGAAGATGGCCGAGGGCGGGATGCCCAGCGTGGCGAGCCTTGGGTAAGAGATGTCCACGAAGATGCGGCGCGGCTGTTCGCCCACCAGATCGATCTTGTCGATGTCTGACAAAAGCAACAGCCGCTGGCGCAGGCGCATCGCGTAGGGCAGCAGGTCGGCGTGCGGCAATTCGGGGGCGGTCAGCATCAGGATGGCGGCGTAAACGTCGGAATATTCATCGTCAAAGAACGGCCCGCGAATGTCTGACGGCAGATCGGCGCGGATATCACCCACCTTTTTGCGGACCTGATAGAACAGATCGGCGACCTCGGTGGCGGGCGTGTCATCGCGCAGGTTGATCTGGATCACGGCCACATCGGCGCGCGCATAGCTTTGCACCCAGTCAAGGTTCGGCAGGGTGCGGATGGCGGTCTCGATGGGCTCGATCACCAGGTTCTGGACGTCTTCCGCCGTGGCCCCCGGCCAGGCGGCGGACACCACCATGCCTTTGAGTGTAAAGCTCGGGTCTTCGGCGCGGCCGAGGCTGGCGTAGGACAAGGTGCCTGCCGCCATGGACAGAATCATCAGGTACAGCACGATGGCGCGGTTGCGGACAGCCCAGGCGGACAGGTTGAAGGTCATCCGGCACCTCCCGTCACATCCTCGACAATGCGGACGGGAAGGTCGCCGTCCAGCCGATGCACGCCAAGGGTCACGATCCGGTCGCCAGCGGTCAACCCGCGCAGATAGGCTTGGTCGGGACCGAGGCGCACAACCTCGACCGGGACAGCCTCGACGCGGTCGCCGGGCGGTGTAACGCGCCAGACAACCGGCGCGCCATCGGAAAAGATCACGGCAGTTGAGGGCAGTATGGCGACAGGTTCGCCTGCACTGCGGGAAAGGTCGATGATCACCGTCGCGCCCAGCCCCGCGGCGGCAGCCGGGCCTGTCAGGGTAAAGCGGGCGTCATGCGTCCGGCTGGCCGCATTGGCCTGTGGGCCCAGTTCGCGCAGTGTGGCAATCGTCGGCTCAATCCCGTCCGACCAGATCGAGGCCTGTGCCTGCCATTCGGCAAGGTCTGCAATGCCGCCTTCGGGGATGGCGACAAGCGCCTCGCGCGGGCCGGGTCGCACCAGTGTCACCACCGGCTGACCTTGCGGCATCACCTGTCCGGCTTCGGCCGAGATCGCGGTAACCAGACCATCCGACGGCGCGCGCAGGGTGGCATAGTCCCGGGCGTTGCGCGCAAGCCGTGCCGCCTCGTCGGCGGCGCGCACCGCCTCGGCTGCAGTGTCTGCAAAGGCTTTGGCGATGTCATAGCGCGCCTGCGCGATCCAGCCATCGGTCAGAAGCTTTGCTTGCCGTGCCTCCTCGGCTGTTGCCTGAACAGCCTGCGCCAGCGCGGCCGCAAGGTTCGCCTCTGCGGCCCGCAACCCTGCATCGAGATCGGCGGGATCGAGGGTCATCAGTACGTCCCCTTTGCGGACGATCTGACCCACCTCGACAAGCCG
>JBBQXK010000022.1:0-59443 GCA_038209775.1 Rhodobacterales bacterium
CTCGGTCCCGTCGGGCTCAGCTCCCGAACACCTCGGCCACCGCCCCCCGCAGTGCCTCGGCCACCGTGGCAATCTCGGCGGCGGTGATGCACAGGGGCGGGGCAAAGCCGATGATGTCGCCTTCGGGCATGGCGCGGGCGATGACGCCGCGCCGCTGCATGGCGGCGGCCACCTGCAGCGCCATCTTCATCGGCGGGGTGAACCAGCGACGGGTGGGGACGTCGTCCATGAACTCGACCGCCGCCATCAGGCCGACACCGCGCACCTCGGCCACGTTGGCGTGACCGCCGACCGCAGTCTGCAGCGCCGACAACAGCACCGGGCCCAGGGTGCGTGCGTTGTCCACCAGCCCCAGACTGTCGACCAGTCCCAGCGTGGCGATCCCTGCGGCGCAGCTGACGGGGTGCGCGGAGTAGGTCCAGCCGTGGGCCAAGGGGCCGAATTCGTCCGAACCGGCCAACAGCACGTCGAATACACGCTGTGAGATGATCGACCCTGACAGGGGTGCATAGGCGCTGGTCAAGCCCTTGGCAATCGTCATGAAATCGGGGCGCAGGCCATAGTGGGTGGAGCCGAACATCGACCCCGTGCGGCCAAACCCTGTCACCACCTCGTCCGCGATCAACAGGATGTCGTGCTGGTCCAGAAGCGCCTGCACCCGGGACCAATAGCCGTCGGGCGGGGGCAGGATGCCGCCGGTGCCCATCACAGGCTCACCCACAAAGGCCGCGATGGTGTCGGGGCCGTCGGCCTCGATCAGGTCGGACAGGCGGGCGATCAGGTGGTCGGTGTATTCGGCCTCGGTCATCGCGGGGTCGGGGCGGCGGAGGTAGTGGGCGGGTTCGGTGTGCAGAAAGCCGGGCAGTGGCAGGTGGAACCGGGCGTGATAGCCCGCAAGCCCGGTCATCGAGCCCGAGACGATGCCCGACCCGTGATAGCCACGCCAGCGGCCGATGATCTTGCGGCGCTGCGGCTGGCCGCGCAGGATGTTGTAATGCCAGGCAAGCTTGACGTTGGTCTCGTTCGCGTCCGACCCCGACAGCCCGAAATAGACCCGCGCCATGTGGGCGGGGGCGCGGTCCATCACCATCTTGGCCAGCCGGATCGCGGGTTCGTTGCCGTGGCCCGCGAAGGAATGGAAGAACGCCAGCTTGTGGGCCTGTTCGGCCATGGCATCGGCAATCTCGGTTCGCCCGTAGCCTGCATTGACGCAGTAGAGCGCGGCGAAGGCATCGAGATAGTCGCGCCCGTCACGGTCGGTGATGGTGCAGCCTTTGCCCCCGGTCATGATCCGGCCCGACAATTCGCCCCGGTGATGCTGGGCGGTGTGGGTGGTGGGGTGCATCAGGTGCGCGCGGTCCCAGGCGTCGAGGTCGTCGTTCAGGATGTTCATGGGGCGGGGTTCCGTTGGTCAGGCGCATCCGCCCAAAGGCGGTCGCGCAGGGCGATGATCTGGGCCACCGCGCGGGCGCGCCATGCGGCGCGGGCGGGCAGGTCGTCAAGCGGCAGGACGGCGCGGCGGGTGGCGGCGACGCGGGCGACAAGGGCGGGGGGCCATGGCAGTCCGGTTTCGCCCCGTTCGGCGCCCATCCTTGCATAGGCCGGCCCCATGCGGGCCGCGTGCGCGGTGATGCCGCCGGGGGTGTTGAGGTCGGCGGTTTCGAACGGGCCGGACAGCGCCCATCGGGGGCCGAGCCCTTCGGTCATCACGGTGTCAAGGTCGTCCGGCCCGATCACGCCTGCATCGACCAGACGGTAGGCTTCGCGCAGGACGGCGCCTTGGAGGCGGTTCAGGACGAACCCCTCGACCTCGTGTGCCAGACGGACCGGGCGGAAGCCGGCGGCGGTGAACAGGGCGTGGGCGCGGTCCATGGTGGCTGCATGGGTGGCGGGGGCGGGGACAAGTTCGATCAGGCGCAAGACCGAGGGCGGGTTGACCGGGTGGGCCACAAGGGCGCGGGACTGGTGGGCAGGGTCGGGCAGGATGCGGGACATGGGGATGGCAGAGGAGGCGGTGGCGATGACGGCATCGGTGGCGGCGAGGGGCAGGAGGGGGAGGAGGATGGCGCGTTTCGCCTCAACCTGTTCCGGGCCGCATTCGAGGATCAGGGTGGCCTGGGCGATGGTGTGGGGGGGCGGTTCGGGCAGGATGGTGGGCGAAGGACCATTGGCGGTGCGCCCGGCGATGGCCATGGCGGCATGCGCCTCGGCCAGACGTGCCGGGGCGTCGCTGCGGCGGGTGGGGTCGGGGTCGCAGAGCGTGACGCCTGACGCCGCGAACGCCGCCGCAAAGGCCACGCCGATGGGGCCGGCACCCAGGATCAGGACCGCGTCATGCCCCAAGTGCCGCCCACCCGTTCGCGGCAAGCACCGCATGACTGGCGCGGATGTCGCCGTCGGGGTCTGACCCCGGTGCCAGCGCGTCGGTGATGATTTCGAGGACCGTGGCCCCGGTATAGCCGATGTCGCGCAGGGCTGCCGCTGCGGGGGCGGTCTGGACGATGCCGGTGCCGAGGCGGGCATGCTTGAAATCGTCGTAGCCTGTATCCGACACATGCACGTTCTGCACCAGCGGCCCCAGCAGGCGGATCGCCGCCGCCGGGTCCTCATGGATGAAGGCCGAGTTGCAGATGTCGAAGTTCACCCCCACTTCGGGGCCGATCAGGGCGCAGGTGTCTTTCATGTCCTGTGCGGAGGGCAGAAACGTGAAGGGCACGTTTTCCAGCAGCAGCGTCACGCCGGTGCCCTTTGCGTGGGCGACAAGGGCCTGCATCCCCGTCACAAACCAGTCCAGCATCCACTGGCGGGGCGGGTTGATGAGGCTGTTCACCGGGCCGGGGATGGTGACCACATAAGGACAGCCCCATTCGGCGGCGAGGTCGATCGCCTCGCGGTAGCGGTCCAGCGTATAGGCCCGCATCAGGGCATCGACGCCGTTGGGGTTGTTGTCGAGGAGGGGGTAGCAGAAGGAGGTGAGCCTGTACCCCTCGCCCTCCAGCCACGCCTTGCAGGTTCGCCGCTGTGCCGGGGTCAGTTCGCGGGGCCAGCAGTGGGGCGGGAAGATCATCATCTCAAAGGCGTCATAGCCCATGTCGGCCAGGTGTTTCAGCGCACCAAGGCCGTCGTGGGAATAAAGGAAAGGAAAGGTGCTGGCGGCGACGGACAGGGTCATGCGGTTCTCCTTGCCGCGTCGGGGCGGTGCTTGCGCAGGTAGGCGCGCCAGGTCATTGCCCACAGCACGGGGTCTTCAAAGTCTGCCGCATGGACCTGGGCCACGGCCTGATTATGTGGGGCGGTGCGGACGAGGTCTGGGGTTTCGCGGGCCTCGCGGACGATCCGGGCCACGACGTCGATCCAGAGGTCGATATCCTCTTTCGACCATAACTCGCCTGCTTCGGGGGTGAAGGGTTCAGGCACGATCCAGGGGTGGTGGCTCATCCACCAGGGGTCGATGCCGTAGTCGGCCATGCGGTTGGCGAAATCGTTGCTGCCGATGCCGGTCTCAGCGAACAAGGGCTCCAACGACCAGCGGGTCATTTCCATGCGGCGGGCGGTGACGGAGGGGTTCGAGATGGCAAGGCCGTCGATCTGGCCAAGGCGCATGTCCATGTAATTGTTGGCCACGACCGAGATGTCGGAGGCCATGTTGATCCCCTCGGCCCCCATCGCGCGGGCCCAGGCATAGGCCTTGACCATCTGCGGCACGTTCCCCCAGAATTCGCGTACCTTGCCGCAGGATTTGGGGCGGTTGTGGTCGAGAGTGTACTTCTGGCCGTCATGCACCACCAGTGGGGCGGGCAGGTAGGGGGCAAGGGCGTCGGTGCAGCCATAGGCGCCGACGGCGGGGCCGCCACCCGCCTTCGGCGCGCCAAAGGTCTTGTGCAGCATGAACATGCAGGCATCAAAGCCGAGTTCGCGGGCGCATATCTTGCCCATCACCCCGTTGAAATTCGCGTGGTCATAGAAGGCCAGTGCACCCGCCGCCTTGGCCACCGCCACCCATTCCCGGATTTCGGGGTTGTAGATGCCCATGTCGTCGGGGTTGTTCAGCATGACAAGCGCGGTCTTCGGTCCCACGGCGGCGCGAAGGGCATCAAGCGATGGATAACCGTTCGCCTCCAACGGCAGGTTCACCACATCGAACCCCGCCGCCGCCGCCGTGGCGGGGTTGCAGGGGTGGGACTGGACGGAAGTGACCATCTCGGTCCGCGTGCCCAACTCCCCCCGGTCGGCCCAATAGGCCCGGGCGACGGCGGTCATCGTATAGGCCGCATCGGCACCCCCGCCCGCCTGAAAGATGAACTGGTCCATGCCGGACAGCGCCCGCAGGATGTGGTCGAAGTCGTGGATGATCTGCAACACGCCCTGCAGGGTGTCGGGGTGCTGACAGGGATGCACCTCGGCCAGTTCGGGGCGAAGGGTGGCGTATTCGGCGGTTTTCGAGTTGTATTTCATCGTGCAGGTGCCGAACAGGCTGACCCCCATCATGCCAAGGGTCATCTGGGACAGATGCAGGAAATGGCGCTGCACCTCGAATTCGGTGACTTCGGGCAGGGCGGGGCGGTCGTGGCGGGCAAGGGCCGGGGGGATCACGGCGGGTTCGATGCCGGGTTCCAAGTCGGGGAACAACTGGCCGCGCGCGCCCGGGCGGCCCATGGCGAAGATCACGGGTTCGTCCCAGCGGGCGGCGTGGTACTGCGGCAGGGTCATGCGACAATCTCCGTCAGCGCATCCACCAGACGGCGGATATCGGCGGCCTCGTGGATTTCGGTGACGCAATAGAGGGCGGCCTGGCCCAGACCCAGGCCTTCGTCCGAGATGTCCTTGCCGCCAAAGATGCCGCGTGCGCGCAGGGCGTCGTTCACCTGTGCCACGGTCTTGCCCGAACGGTCGAAGTTCACCACGAATTCCTTGAAGACCGTATCGCCCCAGGGCACCGACAGCCCGGGCACTGCCCCGATCAGGCGCGCGGCATGGCGGGCGCGGCTGACGATCAGGTGGCCAAGCTCGCGAAACCCTTCCGGCCCCAGCAGCGACATGTACACCGCCCCCGCGATGGCCCATAGATAGGTCGAGTTGCCAGTCCAGTCCTTGCCCTCTTCGCGCATGCCGTAGGAATTCTGGTGCGACGAGGCGAGGCCGAAGCCGTGTTCGCCGGGCCGGTTGGTCTGGCCGATGGACACGAGAAAGCCGTTGTATTCGCGGACATAACGTTCGTCATCGCGCGACGCGATAAAGCCGCCCACCCCGCCGCCGCAGTTCATGTGGACACCAAGGGGCTGCGTCGGCCCGGTGACAATATCGGCGCCCCAGTCGCCGGGGGCGGCAAGGATGCCAAGCGACAAAGGGTCAACCCCCACGATGGTTTCGGCCCCGGCGGCCCGGGCCAGACGGGCGATATCGGCGCCGTGGGTTTCGATGTGGCCAAGATATCCGGGCGTCTCGAAATACACCGCCGCGACGTCCGGCCCCAGCTTCGCGGCAAGGTCGGCCATGTCGAGGCCGCCCGTGCGCCGGTCGGCGGCAACCGTCACCACGGCGATGTGCCGGTCCATCTCGGGCGGCTGGCAATAAGTGCGGATCACCGACAGGCGTTCGGGGTCGCTGAAGGCCGGCACCAGCACCACCCGCCGCCCGGTCATCCTTGCTGCCATGCGGATCGCGTGACCCGTGGCACAGCCCCAGGAATAGACCGGCAATTGCACGGTATCGAAGTTCAGCAGGGCACCAAGGCCGCTTTGATACTCGAACCACGCCTGATTGCGCCCGTGGTCCGACTGGTAGGACCCCCAGACGTTGGTGGCAAACTCGGTTCTGCCGACGATCTCATCGACCACCGCAGGCACGTGGTGCTGCCAGCAGCCGGCGCCCAAGAAGCTCAGGTTCCGCTCGCAGTCCTGATTGCGGCGCAGGGTCTGCGTCAGGTGGCGTTTCAGGGCAATTTCGCTGTCGAGGGCGGGGGGCAGGACCAGCGGGGTCTTGCGGAAGTGGTCGGCGGGGATCTGTTCAAACACCTCGGCCACCGACGCGGCGCCGATCTGGGCCAGCATGGCGTCGATCTGGCCGGGGGCCGACAGGGCCATCCAGGGATGGGCGCGGGGGGATGCGGACATGACACCTCCTGATCTGTCGTCATACTATAATACGGGCGGTGGCCAGTTCAACCGCGCATCGCGGCGCTAAAGCCCCAGCCGCCCCAGCACCCAGACGCCAAGGGCCTGCACCATGTCATCGCGCCCGGACAGGGGACCGGGGCGGTAGAGGGCCGACCCGAGGGCCTGCTGCTGTTTTTCAAGGATGCCCACATCCTCGCGCCCCACGCGTTCCCAGCGGTCGTAGTAAGGGGCGGCAAGGGTGGGAAAATCGGGGCGGGTCAGGCGGTCTTTCGGGAAACAGCCGCCGATCTCCAGCCGTGAGCGGTCGGCTGATATCGGCGTCACGTTCAGCCACCACAGGCAATCCTGCGCCAAGGCGAACTGCACCGTGGGCAGAGCCACGGTGAAATAGGTGCCCAGGCGGGCGTCGTCATCAAGGCCTTCGATGGCGGGGAAAGGCGGCACGTCATCGGTCAGGGTGGCGATGGACCGGCCCGAGATGACCTGGATGCACAGCCAGTCACCCCTTGTGACGAGCGTGCGCGACTGCTGCGCGCCGACCGTCGCCTTGTGGACGACGCCGGTGTGATAGGTCTCCATCGCGTTCTCAAGGATCAGTTTCCAGTTGCAGCGCGGTTCCAGCGTGATCGTCCAGGTACAGCGCATGTCCTCTGGTCGGTGGCTGGCCATCCGGTCCGGCAGGTCGCCCAGATGCTGCGCCAAGGTTGGCCCGCCTTGCGCGAACCGGGCGAACAGAAACCCTGCCCAAGTGTCGCTCTCCAGCGCCACCATCCCGTTTTCGCGCCGGTCGAACCCTTCGGCGTCCTTCATGTCGGGGCAGCCGTACAGTGTTCCGTCGTTCAGATAGCTCCACCCGTGATAGGGACAGGTCACCCGGCCCCCGCAATTGCCGGTGCCCTCCAGAAGGATCGACCCGCGATGGCGGCAATAGTTCGCGAACACCCGCAGCACGCCGTCCGCTCCTCGCAGCGCCACCACCGGCCCGCCGGGGGTGTCAAAGCTGCGATAGTCGCCCGGTTCGGGCAACTGGTCCTCGCGCCACAGAAAGAACCAGTCGCGCAGGAAAATGCGCGTCCGTTCGGCGGCAAAGATCGCAGGATCGGTATAGAACCCGGCCGGCATCGACCGGGCCACGGGCAAGGGGGCCATGGCGGCCGAGATATCACGGGGGTCGAGGGTCATGGCACCTCCGGCAATGGTCGCGCCAGCATGGCCGAGGCTTTGGCTCCGCCGCAACCCCTAGCCCCGCCGCGACCCCGCATAGACCAGCAATCCCCCGGCAATCGCCCAGTTCTTGACAAAGATCGACATCTGCCAGGGATCATCGGGGATCCAGTGAAACACGCTTGTCACCCCGCAGTAGGCCGCCAGCAACAGCCCCGTCTCATACCGCCGCCACCCCGCCAAAAGCGCCAGAGCCCCCGCCGCATTGAACGCCGCTGCAGGCCAGACCAGCCACCCGGGCAGCCCGAACCCCGCCAGAAGCCCGATGACCGCCTGCGGATCAACCCCCTTCTGCACGGCCCCCGCGACAAACAGCGCCGCCAGCAGGATACGCCCCGTCAGATCCACCCTTTTCCCCTTTTTCTGTCCCCAAATATCTCACGGGGGGTCCGGGGGGTGTGAAACCCCCGGCCTTCCCCGCCGCCAGAGCAACAGCCGAGAGGTAGACCCCGCCTTCGCTGCTTCGCCAAAGGGAAACGAAGACATGCGCGGAAAGGTTTCAGATAACCCGGTGAACCCACGATTTTCAGATCGAAGGGCGCTTCGCGGCCGCTGTGAACCATCCCCCAAGGGCCGTCTCATAGGCGATGCCCGTCCGGAACACATCGGCATCCGCATAGCTGCGCCCGACGATCTGGATGCCGGTGGGCACACCGTTTGCGGCGTGGCCCGAGGGCACCGCCAGAACCGGCAGGCGCGACATCATGTTGAAGGGCACCGTCAAAGCCCAGCCAAGGAAGGGCGACACCAAGCGCCCGTTGATCCGCATCTCGTCTTTTGACGAATCAAACGCGGCGGGTGGGGCGGGGATGCCAAGGGTCGGGCAGACGAAGACATCGTGCCGCTCCAGAATGGCCCCCATGGGGGGATAGCTTGCGGCGATGACCTCCAGCGCCTGGACATAGTCGGCGGCCTTGGACTTGGCCCCCAGTTCGGCAAACTGGCGCACATAGGGCGTCATCAGATCGCCATGCTCGCGCAGCAAGGCGCCGATATAGGCGCCGAAGATGTGGACGAGATAGGCCTGTGCCGCGGCTGACACCTCCTTGCCCCAGCCGGTTCTGACCTCGGTCACCTCGGCGCCAAGGCTGCGAAAGACGTCAAGTGCTGCATGGGTGTTGCGGACTACTTCGGGATCGACCTCGAATATGCCCATGTCCATCGAATAGGCTATTTTCCAGCCCTTGATCGGTTTGTAGGCCATGGGAAGACGATACTTTGGGCGCAGACTGGCGATGTCGTCGGGGTGAGGGCCGCAGACCACGTTCTGCAGCAGGGCCGCATCCCGGACAGAACGCGCCAAGGGCCCGGTGTGGCAGAAGAAATCGAGATTGAAGGGCGGGTCGTCGGGGTTGCGGCCATAGGGCGGCTTGAACCCCACCACGCCGCAGGCCGAGGCGGGAATGCGGATCGAGCCGCCGATGTCGGACCCCATGGCCAGTGCCGAGGTGCCGGTGGCCAGCGACGCCGCCGCACCGCCCGATGATCCGCCGGGCGAGAATGCCGGGTTCCAGGGGTTGCGCGTGACCCCCCAAAGCCGCGACCAGCAGATGCCTGCGGCGGAAAACTCTGGCGTGGCGGTGCGGGCGTGGACGATGCCGCCCGCCCGCAGGATGCGCTGGTTGTTGACCGAAGTGCGGTCGGCCACATAGTCCTTGAGGATAAGCGAGCCTGAGGAGGTCGGCTTGCCCTTGATGTCATTCTCGTCCTTGATGCCAACCGGCAACCCCTCAAGCGCGCCGGTCCGCCCGCCGTTCATGTACTTCGCCTCGGCCTTGCGGGCGCGGTCCATCGCCTCGTCGAAATGTGTATAGGTCAGCGCGTTGACCGGGGCCTTCATGTCGGCGGCGCGGGCGATCACCGCCTCCATCAACTCGACCGGCGACAGGGTTTTCGCGCGGAACCGATCCAGCGCCTCGTGCGCGGGCAGGTAGCACAGGTCCAGATCGGCCATCGGTAGCTCTCCCTCGCGCAGGTACTGCGCGAAGGCTAGCGGCGGAAGGGCGGTTAGGGAAGGGTTCCGGCCCGGGCTAGCCGCCCTCCTTCACCGCCTCTATCGCCACATAGGTTGAGGTTGAGGCGACGTGTGGCAGGGCGCTGATGTGTTCGCCAAGGACCCGCCGATAGGCCAGGATATCCGCCGTCCGCACCTTCAGAAGGTAGTCGAACCGGCTGGCGATCATGTGGCATTCCTCGATCTCGGGCACTTGCGCCACCGCCCGGTTGAACGCCTGCAATGCCGCCTCGCGGGTGTCGGACAGGCGCACCTCGACAAAGGCCACATGCGCCTGTCCGATCCGCACCCAATCCAGTGCGGCCCGGTAGCCGGTGATGACGCCGCTATCCTCCAGCCGCTTCATCCGCGCCTGCACGGGGGATTTCGACAGCCCGACCCGGCGGGCAAGCTCGGCGGCACTGATCCGCCCCTCGGTCGCCAGCACCCGCAGGATGGCGTGATCGGTGCGGTCAAGGTCGATTGGCACGGGCATGCTCCGGATTTAAGGCGATCCGCCCGCCAATGGGCCAAGATCAGGACAAACGGCGGCAGACTTCGCCATATACTGCCGCAAACAGAAGGATACTGCCATGCCCGCCACGCCCCGCCAGCAGATCGACCACGACGCCCTTGCCGATGAGACCACGCTGGTCCGCCGCCTGATCGCGGAGGCAGCCCTTGATCCCGGTGCGCGGGCGGCGATCACCGCCGCAGGCGCGGATTATGTCCGCCGCATCCGTGACAGCGCCCGACCGGGCCTGATGGAGGTGTTTCTGGCAGAGTACGGCCTGTCGACCGATGAGGGCATCGCACTCATGTGTCTGGCCGAGGCGCTGTTGCGGGTGCCGGACGCCGAAACGATGGACCGCCTGATCGAGGACAAGATCGCACCCTCGGACTGGGGGCGGCATCTGGGGCGGTCGGCGTCCAGTCTGGTGAACGCGTCAACCTGGGCCCTGATGCTGACCGGCAAGGTTCTGGACGACCGCGAACCCGGCGTTGCGGGCCATCTGCGTGCGGCGGTGCGGCGGCTTGGGGAACCCGTCATCCGCACCGCGGTGCAGCGCGCGATGAAAGAGATGGGGCGGCAGTTCGTGCTGGGCGAGAGCATCGACGCCGCCATGAAGCGGGCGCGCGAGTTGGAGGGCAAGGGCTATACCTACAGCTATGACATGCTGGGTGAGGCGGCGCGGACGGAAGGCGATGCGCGGCGCTATCACCTGTCGTATTCGCGGGCGATCACGGCGATTGCGGGGGCGGCGAGGGGCAATGACATCCGGGCCAATCCGGGCATCTCGGTGAAGCTGAGCGCGCTGCATCCTCGCTATGAAGTGGCCAAGCGCGACCGGGTGATGATGGAACTGGTCCCCCGGGTGCGCGCCTTGGCCGGTCTGGCGCGGGCGGCGGGCCTTGGGTTCAACATCGACGCAGAGGAAGCCGACCGGCTGGCGCTGTCGCTGGACGTGATCGAGGCGGTGCTGGAGGACCCCTCGCTGGCCGGGTGGGACGGGTTTGGTGTGGTGGTGCAGGCTTATGGGCGGCGCGCGGGGGCGGTGATCGACTGGCTGCATGATCTGGCGGTGCGGCTGGACCGGCGGTTCATGGTGCGGCTGGTCAAGGGCGCCTATTGGGATGCCGAGGTGAAACGCGCACAGGTGATGGGCCTGGCGTCGTTCCCGGTGTTCACGCGCAAGCAGGCGACGGATGTAAGCTACATCGCCAATGCTGCGAAACTGCTGGGGATGACCGACCGCATATATCCGCAGTTTGCCACCCACAACGCCCATACCGCCGCGGCCATCCTGCATATCGCGCGTGAGTTGGGGTGCGATCCGATGGCCTACGAGTTCCAGCGCCTGCACGGGATGGGTGAGCGGCTGCATGACCTTGTGATGCAGGACCACGCCACCCGCTGCCGCATCTATGCGCCGGTTGGGGCGCACCGGGATTTGCTGGCTTATCTGGTGCGCAGGCTGTTGGAAAACGGCGCAAACTCCAGCTTTGTCAACCAGATCGTCGATGAGGATGTGCCGCCGGAACGGGTCGCCGCCTGTCCGTTGACCATCATCGAGGGGATCGAGAGCATCCCCAACCGCGCCATACCGACAGCGCCCATGCTATTCCCGGGGCGGGTGAACGCGCGGGGGCGTGACCTGACGGATGCGGCCGATCTTGGTGTGGTCGAGGCGGCCCGTGCGCGCCATCGGGAAGCCCTGTTCGATGCCGGTCCACGGCTGGCTGGGGCAGTTGCGGGCGGCATGGCGACCGAAGTGCGCAACCCGGCGACCGACGCGGTGGTTGGCCATGTCACCCCTGCAACCGCCGCCGAAGTGGAAACCGCGCTGACGTCGGCGCGGGTGTGGGATGCCGCCGCCCCGGAACGGGCCGAAGTGCTGCGCCGGGTGGCGGACCTTTATGAGGCTGAGGAGGGCGCGATCCTTGCCATCCTTGCGCGCGAGGCCGGCAAGACGCTGCCCGATGCCGTGGGCGAGTTGCGTGAGGCCGTTGATTTCCTGCGCTATTATGCGACAGGGGCCGAGGCGCTGAGCGCGCCGGCGCGGGGTATCTTCACCTGCATCAGCCCGTGGAACTTTCCATTGGCCATCTTCAGCGGCCAGATCGCGGCGGCACTGGCGGCGGGCAACGGCGTGCTGGCCAAGCCTGCCCCGCAGACGCCCCTGATCGCGACGCTGGCCGTTGACCTGATGCACCGCGCAGGTGTGCCCGTGACTGCACTGCAGCTCTTGCCCGGAGAGGGCGACGTGGGCGCGATGCTGACCTCTGACGCGCGGGTGAACGGGGTGGCCTTTACCGGATCGACTGCGACGGCGATGAAGATCCGCCGTGCGATGGCCGACCACATGGACCCGACCGCGCCCCTGATCGCCGAAACCGGCGGTCTGAACGCGATGATCGTGGATTCCACGGCGCTGCCGGAACAGGCCGTGCGCGATGTGCTGGCGTCGTCGTTCCAGTCGGCGGGGCAGCGCTGTTCGGCGCTGCGCTGCCTGTATCTGCAAGAGGATATCGCCGATGCGGTCGAGCATATGCTGTTCGGCGCGATGGATGAGTTGCAGTTGGGCGATCCGTGGGATCTGGCAACCGACGTGGGGCCGGTGATCGACGCGCAGGCGGCGGCGGGGATTGCGGCCTATGTCGATGATGCTCGCCGTGCGGGGCGGGTGCTGCGCGAGATGAAGGCCCCGGACGGCGGCCATTTCATTGCGCCGACGGTGCTGCGCGTCGGCGGCATTGCCGAGATGCCGCGTGAGATTTTCGGCCCCGTCCTGCACATCGCACGGTTCAGGGCGCAGGATCTGGACGTGGTGGTGGATGCGATCAATGCCACGGGGTACGGGCTTACGTTCGGCCTTCACACCCGCATCGACGACCGGGTGCAATCGGTGGTCAGCCGGATCAGGGCGGGCAACACCTATGTGAACCGCAACCAGATTGGCGCGGTGGTGGGCAGCCAACCCTTTGGCGGAGAGGGGCTTTCCGGGACAGGGCCCAAGGCGGGGGGACCTGCCTATCTGGCCCGTTACACCAAGGTGGGGCCGCCCCCGATGCCCGATACCACCGGGGCCACTGCCGAGGCGACGGTGCGCGCTGCCCTGTCCTTTGCGCCCATCGCGACCACGCCGGTGGCCACCCATGACCTGCCCGGCCCCACCGGCGAATCGAACCGCCTGTCGGATTGGCCGCGCGCGCCACTGTTGTGCCTTGGCCCGTCACCCGAGGCGGCGCTGGCACAGGCCGAGGCGGTGCGGCGGCTTGGGGGGCTGGCGATCGAGGCACCGGGGCTGGCGGCGGATGCGTTGCAGCGGCTGACGGGATTTGCGGGGGCCTTGTGGTGGGGGCCGGGCGGGCGGGCGCATGCGCAGGCGCTGGCCTCGCGCCCCGGGCCGATTCTGCCGCTGATCGGGGATATGCCGGATGCGGCCCACGCGGTGCTTGAACGGCATGTGTGCATCGACACCACGGCGTCGGGTGGCAATGCGCAACTCTTGGCGGATGTGTCGGCGGGGTGAATGCAAAAGGGGCGCTCCGGGTTGGGGCGCCCCTTTTTTGAACTTTGGCGCGATCAGGCGCGGGCCGAGCCCACCAGTTTCCACAAAAGCGGGAACAGCACGGCGGCCAGTGCCAGCTTCATCGCGTCGCCGATGAGGTAGGGCGTCAGACCCCAAGCCAGCGTCTGGCCGATGGCCGAGGCGTACTTGTCCGCGTTGAACATGCCCCCCGAGACGAGGACATAAAGCCACGCCAGACCAAGCACATAGATCAGCGCGTTGCCAATCAGCATCGCCCCCGCCATGCGGATCGGGTTACGGTCCCAGCCCCGCGTTGCGGCCCAGCCCAGTGCCAGCGTGGCCAGCACATAGCCGGCAAGATAGCCGCCGGTGGTGCCCATCATGTAGGCCAGCCCGAACTTTTCGGCGCTGGAACCCGCAAAGACGTCAAAGCCCAGCATTCCGACGATCATGTAGCCAAGGATCGTGACCAGCCCCAGACGCGGGCCGTAGGCGGCACCCAGCGACAGGACGGCAAAGGTGCCCAGCGTTACCGGCACAGGCGAGGGCGGCACGAAGATGCTGATCTTGGCAGCGACGGCAAGGATCGCGATGCCCAGGATGACAAGGGCAATACGCTTGACCATGCGGGCCGTGCCGGTCGCTTGCCAGAGGTGGTCGGATAGGACGGTGGTGGCCATTGTGGCATGCTCCCCTGTTGTTATCCCAAGCTTTGCCGCAACTGGCATGGGCGCACAAGCGGGTTTTGCGGGTGCAGCAAGGCGGGCAGAGGGCCTATTCGCCCTGAATGACGCCCCGGAAATCGGCAAAGAGCGCTGAATTCGCGGCAATCACCGTACCTGTGGCAAAGGGTGCGCCGTCGCCGACGCCTGACACCATGCCGCCCGCTTCACGCACAAGGATCATGCCGGCAGCGATGTCCCAGGGGTGAATCTCACGCTCCCAGTACCCGTCGAACCGCCCCGCCGCCACGTAGGCCATGTCGAGCGAGGCCGAACCCCAGCGCCGCACGCCGGCGGTGGCGGGCATCAGGCGGGCGAGGTCCTGCAGCATCAGGGGCAGGGTGCGTTTGGCGCCGAACGGCACGCCGGTGGCAAAGACCGCCTCGTTCATGCGTTTGCGGCCCGACACGCGCAAGCGCCGGTTGTCGTTCATCCAGGCGCCCTGGCCCTTTTCGGCAAAGTACATCTCGTCTTTCGCCGCATCAAAGATGACGCCCGCGACGATGTCGCCCTTGTGTTCCAGCGCAATCGAGATCGCCCAGTGCGGCAGGCCGTGCAGGAAATTCGTTGTGCCGTCAAGGGGATCGACGATCCAGCGGCGGGTCGGGTCTTCGCCTGGCGTCTCGCCCGTCTCCTCGCCCAGCCAGCCATAGGTGGGGCGACCGTTCATCAGGTCTTCCTTGATCATCCGCTCGGCCTCGCGGTCGGCCTTGGTGACAAAGTCACCGGGGCCCTTGACCGAGACCTGCAGGTTCTCGACCTCGCGGAAGTCCTTGACCAGCGCGCGGCCGGCGCGGCGCGCGGCCTTTATCATCAGGTTGAGGTTCGCGCTGCCTTGCATGGCCATGGGCTCCGGGTCGGGGTACGGGGCGGGCTTTAGCGCGATGGCGGGCGGAAGGAAAGGCCGGGGTGGATAGGGGTGCTTGACGGGATCGGGCGGATCGGGAAGTCTGCGCGCCATGTTCCCGATCCGCGATCACAATCCATCTGGCCGCACCCCTTTCGTGACCTATGCGCTGGTCGCGGCGAACGTGCTGATATTCCTGAGCTATTGGCTGACCCTGCCGGACGACAATGCGCTGGGGTGGTTCTATGTCAACTGGGGTGTGGTGCCGCGTCAGGTGATGCAGGGACAGGACCTTCACGGTATCCTGACCTCGATGTTCCTGCATGGCGGCTGGATGCATCTGGCGGGCAACATGTTGTTTCTGTGGGTCTTTGGCGACAACATCGAAGACGAGATGGGGCATCTGCCGTATCTGGGGTTCTATCTTGCCGGGGGGGCGCTGGCCGCTGCGGGCCAGGTGATGGCCGAGCCGTCAAGCCCGGTGCCGATGGTGGGCGCGTCGGGGGCGATTGCGGCGGTGCTGGGGGGGTATCTGTTGCTGTACCCGAAGGCGCGGGTGGATGTGCTGGTCATCTTTGTGGTGTTCTTTCGGATATTCCCGATCCCGGCCTGGATCGTTCTGGGAATATGGTTTGGTTTGCAGGTGCTTGGCGGGTTCAACACGCCGTCGGATCAGGGCGGGGTTGCCTATTGGGCGCATGCGGGCGGGTTTCTGGGGGGGATTGCGCTGACGCTGCCCTTGTGGCTGGCGCGGGGCGGCACGCGGTTCTGGTCGCGGACCAAGGGCGTGCCGCCGCATCCCGAAACGGTGTATCCAGAGGCGCGCACCCGTATTCCCACGGTGATCCGCAGGCGATGACCGGCGGGCGGCCAAGTCACGGGGATCGTTGTGATTTCGGCGTATTCAGCCGGTATTCGGTCCGTACAGCATCTGTATTACATCCGTACATACACTTTGCAATTTCCGGCCCGGCCAAGGCCGCGACATGCGCCTGCGAACAGGCGGCCCGGTCGCGCCTGTGCAGAGCGTCTTTGGCGGGGTGTGGGGTCAGGGGCGGAAGGTGGCGGCCAGTTTGCGGGCACCCTGCACCAGAATGTGGATGTCCATGCCAAGAGCGGTGAAGGTTGTGCCCAGTCCCATGCAGCGCCGGGCGAAAGCTTCGTCCAGCGTCAGGATGCCTGCGGGTTTGCCGGCGGCCACGATGCGGGTGATGGCATCCTCGATGGCCGCGACGACCGCCGGGTGGCCGGGGGCCCCGGGATGGCCCATCGAGGCCGCAAGGTCGGACGGGCCGATGAACAGGCCGTCGACGCCGTCCACCGCCGCAATCGCCTCGATCTCGGCCAGAGCCTCGGCGGTTTCGACCTGGACGATCAGGCACAGCTCTTCCTCGGCGCGGGCAGTGTAGCCTGCGACGGCACCGAACCGGCCCGCGCGGGTCAGCCCCGCCACACCCCGGATGCCGCGCGGCGGATAGCGCATGGCGGTGACCGCCGCCTGTGCCTCGGCGGCGTTCTGGACGTAGGGCACCACCAGCGTCTGCGCGCCAAGGTCAAGAAGACGCTTGATCAGCACCGCGTCGTTGGCGGCAGGGCGCACCACCGGCGACACTGGATAGGGGGCCATCGCCTGCATCATCGCCAGTGTGTCGGGCACATCCGTCAGGCTGTGTTCGGTGTCGATCACCAGCCAGTCGAACCCGGTGCCCGCCAGCGCTTCGGACACCATCGGGCCGGTGATCGAGTTCCACAGGCCGATCTGCTGTTCGCCGGCCTTGAGCCGCGCCTTGAAATGGTTTTTCGGCAGGTCCATCATTTGACTTTCAAGAGGGTTGCCATCCGCCGCAGTGCGAAGGCATAGCCCTCGGTCCCGAACCCCGCGATGACGCCTTCGGCGCGGGCCGAGACGTGGGAGTGGTGGCGGAACGCCTCACGCTTGTGGATGTTCGAGATGTGCACCTCCAGCACCGGGCCGTCGAAGGCGTTCAGCGCATCGAGGATGGCGATGGAGGTATGGCTGTAGGCGCCGGGGTTGATGATGATGCCCTGTGCCGTGGTACGGGCGGCCTGGATCAGGTCGACCAGCGCGCCCTCGTGGTTGGACTGGCGGCAATCGACCGTGAGCCCCAGCGTGGAAGCAAGGGCGGTGCAAGTGGCCTCGACATCGGCCAGCGTCTCATGCCCGTACACCTCGGGCTGGCGGGTGCCGAGGAGGTTCAGGTTGGGGCCGTTCAGGATCAGGACATGCGGCATGGTGGCACCTCTGCCCGCCACCATAACGGCGGGGCAGAGGGCCGCAAGTGCGAGGCTACTTCTTCTTCTTTTCCTTCTTGCCGGCCTTGGCTTCGTCGATGGCCGACTGCGCCGCCTTGATCACGCCGGGATCCTTCAGGATGCCGTCGCGGATCTTCTGTTCAAGTTCTTTCTCCATCTTGCCGAACTGCCATTCTGCGAGGACGTTTTCGACGATCTTCGGCGACACCTTTTCGATCGCTTTCTTGACAGCCTCTGTCCCGGCCTTGTCGAGATCGGCACCTTTGCCGAAAACCTCAAAGTCCTTGGCATCGAACAGTTTACCCGCGCCCTTGCCGTACTTCTCGCATACGCCGGCAAGGTTCTTCAGGCCCGCGCCGATGACGAAGCTTTTGGCAGCACCGATGATGATATCCTCAAGCGTGACTTTCTCGGTCGGGTCGGCGATCTTGGCAATTCCCTTGATGCCGTCCTTGATCATCTGCTGCGCGCCGCCGTTGACCGACTTGATGGCGTACGGCAGCAGAACCTTGCTGCCCACCAGTTCGACCGCCTTCTTGGCCACGTCGTCGAGGAACTTGCCGAACTTGGCACCCTTCAGCAGCATTCCCGCCGCGCCATCCACCGCCGCCGCGATGAAGGTGTTGCCGATGCCGGTCGCTATGTCGTAGGTGCCTTCTTTCGAGGCCTTGACGACCTCTTTCATCGCCTGGTCATAGGCCGCAACCCCGGCTGACACGCCGACCTGCACCTCCCATGACAGGCCGCCCGTCGCCAGAGCGGCGGTGACCTGCAGCGTGATGACGCAGCCGGTCTGGATGGTCTGAAGGTTATCGACCAGCTTGTCGCCGCCCAAGAACAGTTCCTCGCGGTACTGGTCCATTGCGGCAAAGGCCGCGCGGATCTTGCTGGTGCGGTTGGCCAGATCGGCGTAGGTCAGGTTGCAGGCGCGGGCGTCGGCCTCCAGTTGCTTGGCCTCGGCGATGCCAGCGTTGATCATGCTGGTCGAAGGGAACTTGGCACCCGTCGCCGCGTCGACCACGTTGGACCAGAACCAGTTGGCATCGCGCGCCTTTTCATGCGCGTCCCAATAGCCCTTGGCCTCTTGCATCATGTTGACGTAGGGCCGCACGCTTTCGGCGGCCTTCTTGCCCGCGACCAGCCGCAGCGCGTCAAGCTGGGCCTTGGTGACCGCGACTTCCTTGCCGTTGATGACGACAATGCAGCGTGGTTCCAGGGCCTTTTCCATCGCCTTGACGAAGGCGGGATCGATCACTTTGGTCGAGGCCTTGTACTCGATCTTGCCAGCAAGGTCGTTCACGGCGGCGGCCATCGCGTCGCCGTAGCTGCCATCCTCGGGGATTTTCGTCTTGAACTTGCTGTTGATGTATTTCTGCATTTCAAGCACTTCCGGGCTGGAAGTGCCGTATTCGACCTTGGATGCCATGATGTCCTGCAAACGTAATTGATTGTTTCGATAACGCGTT
This sequence comes from Rhodobacterales bacterium, assembly GCA_038209775.1. GTDB lineage: Bacteria > Pseudomonadota > Alphaproteobacteria > Rhodobacterales > Rhodobacteraceae > JBBQXK01. Next base: position 18,677 of record JBBQXK010000022.1, read on the forward strand.
CGTTATCGAAGTCGCGATTCACTCGCAACACAATCCATTCCGTGACGCTGCGTCACGCGACGTTGGCCAGCGCCATTTGCGGCACCACACCCATGGCGCGGCAAACCTCACGCGTGAGGTGGGGGCGGTTCAGGGTGTAGAAGTGGAGGGCATCGACGCCTTCCTCGACCAGCCGGGTGCACATCGTGGTGCAATGGGTCAGCGCGAGCAGTTCCTCGCGTCCGTCGCGGGCGGCCATCTGGAATGCCTCGTCCAGACGGGGTGGCACGCGGGTGCCGCAGCGGGCGGCGAAACGCTTGGCGCCGTCCCAAGAGGTGATCGGCAGGATGCCGGGGATGATCGGGGCGGTGATGCCTTCGGCGGCGCAGAGATCGCGGAAGCGCAGGAAGGTGTCGGCCTCAAAAAAGAACTGGGTGATGGCGCTGGTGGCGCCGGCGTCGAGTTTGGCCTTGAGCCAGCGGACACCGGCGGTGACATCCGTGCTGTCAGGATGCGCCTCGGGGTAGGCGCCGACGCGGAGGGTGAATTTGCCGGTGGCGGCAAGGGCGGCGACAAGGTCGACGGAGGAGGCGAAGCCGTCGGGTTGGGCGGTGAACCGCTCGGCGCCCTTGGGGGCATCGCCGCGCAAGGCGACGATCTCGGTCACGCCTGCCGCTGCGTAAGCGTCGGCAATTGCGAGGGTTTCTTCGCGGCTGGCGTCGACGCAGGTGAGGTGGGCGGCGACCTTGACGCCGTAGTTGCGGCCGATGGTGGTGACCGCGTCATGCGTCAGTTTGCGGGTGGTGCCGCCGGCGCCGTAGGTGACCGACACGAAGGACGGGTTGAGGGGGGCCAAAGTCTGCACCGTTTCCCACAGCCGGAACGACGCATCCAGCGTTTGCGGCGGGAAGAATTCGAAGGATACGATGGGGGTGCGGGACATTGTGCAGGCTCCTTTGATCGTCATCCTTGTCGCCGATCCGGTTCTGTGAAACAAATTCATAATTCTCATGATGGATATGAGGCGGGCGCTATCATGCATCTGGAGTTCCGGCATCTGCGGACGATCCGCGCCATTCACATGGCGGGCGGGTTGGCGCGTGCGGCCGACATGCTGAACATGACGCAAAGTGCGTTGTCGCATCAGGTGAAGGGGCTGGAGGATCAGGCGGGGATCGAGTTGTTCGTGCGCCGGTCAAAGCCACTCAAGCTGTCATCGGCGGGGCACCGGATGCTGCGGCTGGCGGAACGGATCCTGCCCGAGATCGACGCGCTGGAGGAAGAGTTCAAGGGCCTGCGGTCGGGCAAGACGGGGCGGCTGCATATCGCCATCGAGTGTCATGCCTGTTTCGAATGGCTGTTCCCGGTGCTGGAGCAGTTCCGCCATGCCTGGCCCGAGGTGGATGTGGATATCCGCGCGGGGTTGGCGTTCGAGGCGCTGCCGGCGCTGGCGCGGGAAGAGGTTGATCTGGTGATCTCGTCCGACCCGGTGAAACTGCCGGGGATCGTGTTCAATCCGTTGTTCGACTATCACCCGATGTTCGTGGCGGCGGCGGCCAACCCCCTGTCGGCGAAAGAGGAAATCGAGGCGGAAGATTTCCGGGATCAGACGCTGATTACCTATCCCGTCGCCCGTGACCGGCTGGATGTGTTCACCGAGTTGCTGACGGCGGCCAAGGTGGAACCCCGCGCGCAGCGGCAGGTGGAACTGACGGCGGTGATCCTGATGCTTGTCGGGTCGAACCGGGGGGTGGCGGTGCTGCCCGACTGGGTTTTGCGCGAGGTGAAGTCGAACGCGGATTATGTGATGCGCCCGCTGGTCGGGCGTCCGGTCAAGCGGCTGTATGCGGCGACGCGCGAAGAAGACGCGACGCGGCCCTATATGGCGCATGTGCTGCGGCTGGGGCGGTCAGAGCCGGTCAAGTTGCAGCGGGGATAGGCGGGCTTTCGGGCTGCGGGCCGACCAGCATCAGGTCGCGCCCCGACAGGCTGTCGTTGCCGGCCATCTGCTGGGCCAGTCGCGTGCCGTCGCGACGGCGCACGTCGGTCAGCGCCTCGGCTGTCGCCTCGGGCGATTCGCCCAGCACGTGCAGCGCCTCGGCCCCGAGTGCCAGTGCGGATTCGAAGGTTTCGCGGATCTGGAAGGTGGCGCCGGCCTGCACCAGCGCAATCGCGTGCTGGCGATCAAAGGCGCGCACCAGCACCGGCACCAGCGGGCATTCGTGGTGCATCAGTTCTGTGATGCGCGTGGCCGCTGCCGGATCGTCGATGGCCACGATCACCGCGCGGGCGGTCGGCGCACCGGCGGCCTGCAGAATGTCCAGCCGCGTGCCGTCGCCGTAGAACACCTTGAACCCGAAGGTCGCGGCGACGGTGATCATCTCGGGCTCGGTGTCGATGGTGGTGATCGAATAGCCGCGCGCGAACAGGGTCTGGCTGACGATCTGGCCGACGCGGCCAAAGCCGATCAGCACGACATGCGCGCCTTCATCCTCGGGGCCTGCCATGCCTTTGGTACTGGTGCCGGGTTTCGGGGCAAAGCGGGTGTGCAGCATCACGAACAGGGGTGTCAGGACCATCGAGATGATGATGATCGCGGTCAGGAGGGCGTTGCCTTCGGGGGTCAGGAGGCCCACGGCAAGGGCCGCACCGTACAGCACAAAGGCAAACTCGCCGCCCTGGGCCATCAGCACCATCCGCTCCAGCGCCTCGGCGTGGGGGGCGCGGAACAGGCGGGCGATGGCGTAGATGCCGATCATCTTGAGGATGATGAACGAGACGACGCTGACGGCGATCAGTTGCCAGTTGTCCCAGACCACCGCCAGATCAAGCGCCATGCCGACGGCGAGGAAGAAAAGGCCCAGAAGGATGCCGCGGAACGGTTCCACGTCCGCCTCAAGCTGATGGCGGTAGCGGGATTCGGACAGAAGGACACCGGCCAGAAACGCCCCCATTGCCGCCGAAAGCCCCCCGGCCTGCAACCCAAGTGCCGCGCCCAGCACCACCAGAAGGGCCGCAGCCGTCATCACCTCCCGCGCGCGGGCCTGCGCCAGAAGGCCGAACAACGGGTTCAGAAGGTAGCGGCCCGCCACCACAAGGGCGGCGATTGACCCAAGCCCGATGGCCACGCCGGTAAGCCTTTGGGCCAGCGTGATTTCTTCTGCGCCCGGCGCGAGAAAGGCCACCAGTGCCAGAAGGGGGACGATGGCGAGGTCCTCCAACAAGAGGATGGCGACCATACGCTGGCCCTTGGGCTGGGTCATCGACTGGCGTTCGTCAAGCAATTGCATGACGATGGCGGTCGAGGTGAGGACAAACCCGGTGCCCGCGATCAGCGACGTGGCCACCGGATAGCCAAGGGCGAGGCCGACCGTCCACAACAGCGCCATGCAGACCAGCACCTGTGCAAGGCCGAGGCCGAAGATGTCGCGCCGCATCGACCACAGGCGGGATGGCTGCATCTCCAGCCCGATGATGAACAGGAACATGACGACGCCCAGTTCCGCCACATGCAGGATCGATTGCGCGTCGGAGAAGAACCCGAACCCCCAGGGCCCGATGGCGAGGCCCGCGGCCAGATAGCCCAAGACCGCGCCCAGACCCAGACGCTTGAACAGCGGCACCGCGATGACGGCGGCGGCCAGAAGGATGACGACCGACGCGATGTCGGGGCCGTGCGCGGCGGCTTCGGTGGCCATGGGGAACTCCGGGTTCGGGCAGGCACAGATTGCCCGGGAAGGCCGCGCTGGCAAGGGGGCTGGGGCGGGTGTAGGCTGTTGCCACAGGGGGGCGGGGATGCGTCTGGCGGCGATCTGCGCGGCGGTCTTGATGCTGACGGCGGGGCCGGCGGCGGCGTGCCGGCTGGCGCTGTTGCTGGCGATGGACGTGTCGCGGTCGATCGACGCGGGCGACTACCGCATCCAGCGCGACGGCCTTCTGGATGCGCTGGCCGATCCTGCGATCCGGGCCGCGCTGTTCGGTCCCGCCGATCCCGTGGCGCTGGCGATATTCGAGTGGAGCGGGCGCGGCCACCAGGAGGTGATCGTCGGCTGGTCGGTGATCGCTTCACCCGCCGATCTGGCGCTGGTCGAGGCGGCGGTGGCGGCGCGCACGCTGCCGCCGGTCCGGCAGGCGACCGCACTGGGTGATGCGTTGGCCTTTGCGCGCCGGATGATGGATGACGCCCCGGCCTGCGCCGAGACGGTGATCGACGTATCGGGCGACGGGCAGAACAATGTGGGTCTGTCGCCCGACACCATCTATGCCAACGACGACTGGGGCGGCATCCGGGTGAACGGTCTGGCCATCGGCCAGCACGAGGCGGGTCTGGCGGCCTATTACCGGGCCGAGGTCATCCGGGGGCGGGGAGCGTTTGTCGAAGAAGCGCCGAAGCAGGTCGATTTTCCCGACGCGATCCGCCGCAAGCTGTTGCGCGAACTGACCGAGGTGGTGCTGGGGCAGGCGGGGGTGCCGCACCTGTGGCGTTAGGCGCGCGCGGCCCCCATGGGGAGGCCGCGCGTTGGCGTCTGATGTCAGCAGGCGGCGGTGAAGGTCTGGCCCTGCTGGTTCCGGTACAGGCACTGGCCGGGGGTCGCGGTCGGACGGATCAGCGTCGAGGCAGCGACACCGACGGCGGCACCGACCAGCGCGCCGGTGGTCCGGTCAGATTTGTTCGACACCGCAGCGCCGACCAGCGCACCGCCAGCAGCCCCGGCAAGGGCGTTCTGGTTGGCGGTTTCGCAGCCCGCAAGGGTCAGGGCGATCAGGGGAAGGGCAAGGAGGTAGGATTTCATGGCAGCCTCATATGATTGGGTGATTTGCCAAGGTTAACGCATGGCGCTGCAAAGGGTTCCCGGGGTGGCGACGATAGGCGGCATCTGGCCGTGGCGACGGCGGATTGTTGCCGGTGGGGGGAGTGCCGGGGCGGGTGGGGGCGCTGTGGGTCAGAGCGTCTGGGACATGGGCCCCGGTTGTCTGTGCGGCATGGCCATTGCCTTGGCCAAGGCTGGGCTGCTGGCTCTGACCGACCGGGTCGTCTGGCTGGAGGCGAGGGCGATGCGAGGCATCCGCTGCCTTGCCAGCCCTTCGCCCGTCGTGCGACACTTTGGGCAACTGCAACAAGCGAGGGCATGATGCGCGCAGCCTTTTTCGTGACGCTTTCCGTTCTTGCGATGGGCGGCCTTGCGGCCTGCGTTCTGCCCGGCGCGCGAGCGGTGCCCACCGGCGCGCAGGACTTCACCAGCCACTGCGCCGGCTGTCATGGCGTGTCTGGCAAGGGCGACGGTGCGTCGGCGGACGGGCTTGCAAGGCGGCCCGCCGATCTGACGGGGCTGTCGGCCCGCAACGGCGGCACCTTCCCCGGGACGCGCGTCATGTCGAAGATATGGGGCTATGCCGGCGGCGAGAATGCCACGTCACCGATGCCCGCCTTTGCCGAAGTTGTGGACGGCGATCTGGTGCCGTTTGACGGCGGCGACGGGATCCTGTCACCGACGCCGGTGCGGCTGGTGCAACTGGCCGAGTATCTGCGGTCTATTCAGGCGCAGTAAGCGGCGGGGGGTTTTGGCCGGGCGTGTGACCAAAGCGTAGGGTGCGCAATGAATGTGCAGCCTGCGGAACGCCATTCAGCCCCGGAAGTATTCAGCGCGGGATGGTTGGGGCACAGTTTCCCTCACACATCCAACTCCTCCACAAACCGCGCATTCTCACTGATGTACTGAAACCGCAGTTCCGGCTTCTTACCCATCAGACGCTCCACCAGATCGCTGGTTTCGCCCGGTTCGTCCTCGTCAATGCTGACCCGGATCAGTTTGCGCGTCAGGGGGTTCATCGTGGTGTCCTTGAGGTCTTTGGCGTCCATCTCGCCCAGACCCTTGAACCGTTGCACGTCGATTTTGCCCTTGCCGCCCAGACCCTTGGCCAGCCACACCTCTTTCGCGGCATCATCTGCCACATACATCCGCCGCGCCCCTTGGGTCAGCCGGTAGAGGGGGGGGCAGGCGAGGTAGAGGTGGCCTTTGTCGATCAGCGGGCGCATCTGGGTGAAGAAGAACGTCATCAGAAGCGACGCGATGTGCGCGCCATCGACGTCGGCGTCGGTCATGATGATGACCTTGTCATAGCGCAGGTCGTCGATGTTGAACCTGGTGCCCATCTGTACGCCAAGCGCCTCGCAGATATCGCGGATTTCGGCGTTGTCGTGCAGTTTGGCGGATGCGGCGCCCAGCACATTCAGCACCTTGCCCTTGAGCGGCAACAGCGCCTGCGTTTCGCGGATGCGGGCGCCCTTGGCGGACCCCCCGGCACTGTCGCCCTCGACGATGAAGATCTCGGTGCCTTCGCGGGTCTTGTTGGTGCAGTCGGTCAGCTTGCCGGGCAGGCGCAGGCGTTTGGTGGCGGATTTGCGCTGGGTTTCCTTTTCCTGACGGCGGCGCAGGCGTTCCTCGGCGCGCAGGACGAGGAAATCGAGGATGGCACCGGCGGATTTGGGGTTGCCGCCCAGCCATGAATCGAAGTGGTCGCGCACAGCGCCTTCGACCAGACGCGCGGCCTCTTCGGTGGCGAGGCGGTCCTTGGTCTGGCCGACGAACTGCGGTTCGCGGATGAATACGGAGATGACGGCACAGGCCCCCGAGGCCAGATCATCGCGCGTGATGAGGTCGGCCTTGCGGTTTTTCGCGCGTTCGCCGTGGGCCTTGATGCCCTTGAGAAGGGCAGTCCAGAACCCGGCCTCATGCGTGCCGCCTTCGGGCGTGGGGACGGTGTTGCAGTAGGATTGCAGGAATCCGTCGCGGGCGGGGGTCCAGTTGACGGCCCATTCGACCGAACCGGGCAGGTTGTACTTTTCCTGAAACGAGATGCGGCCGGCAAAGGGGCGTTCGGCGTAGGTGGTGGCTTTTTCCAACTGGTCCTTGAGGTAGTCGGCAAGGCCGCCCGGGAAGTGAAAGACCGCCTCGGTCGGCGTTTCGCCGTCAGAGATTGCGGATTTCCAGCGGATTTCGACGCCGGAAAAGAGATAGGCCTTGGACCGCGCCATCTTGAGCAGGCGGTGGGGTTTGAGGGTTTGCGAACCGAAGATGTCGGGGTCGGGGTGGAAGGTGAAACTGGTGCCGCGCCGGTTCGGGGCGGGGCCGACCTTTTGCAGGGGGCCAAGGGGAAGGCCGCGCGAAAACTCCTGCGCGTACAGCTCGCGGTTGCGGGCGACCTCGACCCGCAGGCGGTCGGACAGGGCATTGACCACTGAGGCACCGACGCCGTGCAGGCCGCCACTGGTCTCATAGGCCTTGCCGCCGAACTTGCCGCCCGAGTGGAGGGTGCAGAGGATCACCTCGAGCGCGGATTTGCCGGGGAATTTGGGGTGAGGATCGACCGGGATGCCGCGACCGTTGTCGCGGATGGTGATGGAATGGTCGGCGTGGAAATCAACCTCGATCCGGGTGGCGTGGCCTGCGACGGCCTCGTCCATCGCGTTGTCGAGGACCTCGGCCACAAGGTGGTGCAGCGCGCGTTCATCGGTGCCGCCGATGTACATGCCGGGGCGTTTGCGGACGGGTTCCAGCCCTTCGAGCACCTCGATCGAGGAGGCGTCGTAGGTGTCGGAGGTCAGGAGGTCGTTGGGCATGGGAGGGTCCTGTGGGAGTAGCATATGTTATGATCGCCCGCTGGCGGCATCGCAACATCTTGATTCATGCCCGCTTGCGCAACCACCCGGCCAGTTCCCCCTCGTCGACCAGACGCTGGGCGGCGCGGATGATGACGGGGCCAACATCTTCGGCGGTCCAGGTGATCTGGATGCCGTTCAGGTCAAGGCAGGTGTCCATCGACTGATGCGCTGTCCGCTTGTTGCCGTCGTTGAAGCAGTGGCCTTGGGAAATGGCAACGGCATAGGCTGCGGCAAGATCGAAGGCGTCCTCGATCATGCCATAGGCCAGTCGGTTGTCGACGCGCGAAAGGGCCCCGTCCAGGGATTTGTTTAAGGCCCGCCCCGACAGTTCGCCGGGGTTCAGCACCGCATCATGGATCGCCTCGACGATGTCGGGCGTCAGTGTCACGAAATCCATGGCACATCACTTGTCGCGCAGGTAGTCGAGAACGGGTTGGTTGATCGCGCGCCGGCGGGCGAGGCTTGCCATCACTTCGTCCCGTGTGGCGGGGCGGACGGTGTGGTCAGGCATCGCATCCGCAGGCACCAGATACCCCACCAGTTGCGAGTTCTTGAGGATCGCCACCGGTTCGCCGTTGGCACGGTCGAACACCTTTTGCGGCTCGCGGAGTTCGGTCATGGTGCAGATGTTGCGGGTGGCGAGGCGGGTCATCGGGCGCTCCTGTCGGTAGAATGTGCATCAGGATATACATCATGATGCACATTCTGGCAAGGGTCAGGCGGGTTCGGCCAGCCGCGCGGTCATCATCTTCTGAAACGCCGGGCGGGATTGGCAGCGGGCCAGCCAGGCGGCGGTGGCGGGGTGGGCATCCATCAGGGGTTTGTGGGATGAGCCGTAGCGCAGGCATTCGGCAACCATCACGTCGGCCACGGTGAAACGGTCGCCCATCAGCCAGTCGCGGGCCGCAAGATGCGCCTCAAGCCGGGCCATGGGACGGGCGAGGGCTGTGGCACCTGCGCTGATCTTGGCGGCACCTTCGGGGGTGTCGGCGAGGCCGTCGGCATAGGTATAGAGGATGTCGATGCCGGGTGTTTCCAGCGAGGTGGCCGCGAACAGTGCCCAGTTTTCGGCCTGTGCGGTTTCCCCGTTGCCCGAGGGTGCGAGCGGGCCGCCATGGCTGCGCACGATGTGCAGGCAGATCGCCAGGCTTTCGGTCAGCACAAGGCCGCCATCATCAAGCGCCGGCACCTGGCCCGAAGGGTTCACCTTTAGGAATGCGGGCGAGGCGGTGTTGAAAGGCGCATCCGCGGCCTGCGGATCGGGCAGGCGGTAGGACTGGATCACCGGCACATGCGTGAAGTCGAGGCCAAGTTCATGCGCCAGCCAGATCGGGCGCGAGGCACGTGAGCGGTGGACGCCGTAGAGGGTCATCATTTGGGGCAAGCTCCGGGGTTGGGATGGGGTGACACTAGGGCAGTCTGGCGGGGGAGGGAACACCCTGATCGCGGGCGGCAGGACCGGGGGGTTTCACACCCCCCGGACCCCCCGTGGGATATTTGTGCAAGGTGAATGGGGAAGGGGCAAGGGTTGGCGCGGCTTGTCTGGGGGGGGTGGGCGGGGCTAGACCTGTGGCGTGGCGGGGGAGAGGGGCGGCGATGTGGGACGAGCGTTATGCGGGTGAGGATTATGTGTTTGGCACAGAGCCTGCGGCGTATCTGCGGCGGGTGGCGGGGCTGCTGCCGCCCGGCGCGCGGGTTCTGATGCTGGCCGAGGGTGAGGGGCGCAATGCGGTCTGGCTGGCGGGCGAGGGGCATGACGTGACCGGCATCGGCCAGTCCGCGGTCGGGCTGGCCAAGGCGGCGCGGCTGGCCCGGGCGCGCGGGGTGAAGGTGACGTTCCGGCAGGCCGATGTGCTGGCGTGGGATGGATCGGACGGGCCATGGGATGCGGTGGTGGCGGTGTTCGTGCATTTCCGAAGCGCGGAATGGGCGGGGCTGGCCGGGGCGCTGGGGCAGGGGCTGCGGGCGGGGGGTGTGTTTATGTACCACGGCTATGGGCCGGGGCAGTTGGCGTTTGGGTCGGGCGGGCCGCGTGACCCTGACATGCTGGCCACGGCGACGGGGGTAGCGGCGCATTTTCCGGGGTGGCAGCCGCTGGTCGCGCGGGATCACGAGGATGTGCTGGCCGAAGGCACCCGCCATGTAGGCCGTTCCGCGCTGGTCGATCTGGTTTTGCGTGCGCCGGGGGTAGCCGTGGCGGGACCGGGGTTCTAGTATCGGCCACATGACTGCGATCCGCGCCGCCCTTGCCGCCTTTGCCCTGTCGGCCACCGGGGCCGCAGCGCATCCGCATATCTTCATCGACACCGGGCTGGAGGTGATCCTTGATGCCGAAGGCCGGGCCGATGCGGTGCGGGTGGTCTGGGTCTATGACGATTTCTATTCGCTGGTGATGCTGCAGGACCGGGGGCTGGACGCCGACGGCGACGGCAAGCTGACCCGTGAGGAAGAGGCGAAACTGTCGGGGTTCGACATGGAGTGGGATGCCGATTTCAATGGCGATCTGTACCTTTTGGACAAGGGCACCGAACCGGTGGCGCTGGGGCGGCCGCACAACTGGTCGGCGCGGGTCGAGGGGGGGCGCATCGTGTCGGTGCATGTCCGTGACATCGTGACGCCGTTTGCCGTGACCGATGCGCCGCTGGTTCTGCAGGTCTATGACCCGACCTATTATGTGGCCTACACCATCCTTGGCACGCCATTGTTGAGCGGGGCCGGGGCGGCGGGCTGTGCCGTGCAGGTGTTCGAGCCTGACCTGTCAGCGGCGCAGGAACAGTTGCAGGCGATGCTGCAGGAATACACCGCCGACCAGAGTACCGAGCAGGATTTCCCGGCAGTCGGCGCAAACTTTGCCGAAGAGGCGCGGGTGACATGCGCGAAGGGGTGAGTGTTCCCGCAACCCGGGGGGCGGTGACGCGCGTGGCGGTGGCGCGCGCAGCCTTGGTGGCGGGGATGCTTGTGGCGCTGCCGCTGTTGGTCTTGTGGGCCACGGGCAGTCTGGGCGATATCGCGCGCTGGGCGGCGGCGGGGCAGCACGATGCGCAGAACGCGCTGGCCCGCGCCATCCGCGCCCTGCGGGCGGGTGAGGCGGGGGCGCTGCTGGCGCTGCTGGGGATGGCGTTTGCCTATGGCGTGTTCCACGCGGCGGGGCCGGGGCATGGCAAGGTGCTGATCGGCGGCTACGGCGTCGCGCGCCGGGTGCGGCTGTGGCCCCTGATGACGCTGGCGCTGGTGTCAAGCCTTGCGCAGGCGACGGTGGCGGTGGTGCTGGTCTATGCCGGGATCGCGGTGTTCGACTGGACGCGCGAGCGGGTGGTGGGCGCCGCCGAGGATGTGATGCTGCCCGCAAGCCATGCGGCGGTGGCGCTGATCGGGCTGTGGCTGGCGCTCCGGGGGTTCCGGGGGCTGGTGCGCGGGATGGCGGTGCAGGGGCATGACCATGACCATGACCACCACGGGCATGACGACGTCCACGACGAAACCTGCACCCACCGCCATGCCCCCACCCCTGAGGATGTGGCCGCCATCACCTCGCCGCGCGAGGCTTTGGCGCTGATCGCGGGGATTGCGGCGCGGCCCTGTACCGGGGCGCTGTTCCTGTTGGTGCTGACCTGGCAGATGGGGATCGGCATGGCCGGGGTGGCCGGGGCCTATGCGATGGGTCTGGGGACGGCGGCAATCACCGTGGCGGTGGCAGGGCTGTCGGTCTGGGCGCGCGAGGGGATGCTGTCGGTGCTGTCGGGGGGGCTGGTGGCGCGGGCGCTGCCGGTGCTGGAACTGGCGGCGGGGGTGGCGATTGCAGTGGTGTCGGGGATGTTGTTGTGGGGGGCGCTATAGTCTTTTGGTGGCGGCAGGGTCAGGATACCAGAGGGCTGTTTTGAGCCCAGACCGTCAAATGCTGCGCCGCACACGAATGTCGGCTTCCTCGGTGGCGCTTGCTTGGGGTTGAGTTAACAGCCCCCGATTGTCTAATCTTCGATCCAGCCTGTCGACAGCGCTTGTGCCCACTCGTCTCTTGCATTGGAGCGAGCCAATTTGATCATCGGGCGGCTGTCATAGGGCACCGAGCGAAACGTAACCAACCATCCATCGTGTGACGTCTCGGCAACTGCATACGATGCATTTGGGGTACCTGTCTGCATTCGGTGATAAACTGGCGCATCGTCGTCATATCCCGGACAGCCCACACTACCTGGGTTGAGTATGATGCGCCCATCCCGAAGGCGTAGAAGTCGTGGAATATGTGTATGGCCGCACAGGATAAGCGTGGCGCTGACGCCGACTGCTTCTGTCTCGATCTCGTCGAGTGTTGCGGTTCTAACCGTTCCATCCAGCTCGACCCGTTCAAGCCAATAAATCAAATCGCTGGACGGAGTGCCGTGGCAAAGAAAGACCTCATCGAACACAACGCGCGTAGCGGGTAAGTCCTTCAGCCAATCCAACTGGTTCTGGCCCAGCTGCTCGAACGCCACCTTGTCCGACGCGCCCATTTCCGCCGGATCCTTTTCAACGAGCCATCGGTCATGGTTTCCACGGATTGAAACAAAATCTCGATCCATGAGCAGTGCAGCGGTTGTCGATGCATCAAGCGGGCCACTAAAGTGGTCACCAAGGTTCAATGCATCAGAAATTCCAATCTTGTCCATATCTGTCAAGACGGCTTCCAAAGCGGATGAGTTTCCATGGATATCAGCAAGTATCGCAAACTTCATTTCCAAGACGCCTCAGTCATGCGCGCATACGGATATTGCCGACACTCCCGGCAATGGATTTAGCCCCCAACACAATAAAGACGATCCCGATGGCTCGCATGATCAATTTCCCATGCCGCGTAAAGATACGTCGTGTCACGGGCAAACTGGTCCAGAACACCACGCCGACAGTAGCAACCGAAAACCCACAAAAAGCTGCTATGACCAAAGGGAGGGCATTCTGAAACGTCATAGCATCCTCGAATCTCGCGAACACAGCTGTGAACATGGCCAAGGCGAAAGGATAAGCCTTGGGATTGGTCAATCCGAAAATGAGTCCAGATTTCCACGGCGAATCTATCAACGTCTTCTGGGTAGTTCCTGCACTGCGCAGGGCCTTGATACCGAGCCATATGAGATAACACCCGCAGGCGATGCCCAGACCATCAAACAGTAGTGGCCCAGTTTGCGAAATACCTATAATGGAAGATATGGCCAGTATGGTCCAAGTCAGATCACCCATCAAATGAAACGCCAGAAATTTAGCACATGCTCCCCGACCAGACGTTGCCGAAAGGCTCAACGCGGCGAGGGTCGCGGGGCCGGGGATAAACACATAAAGCAACCCAGCTACAAAAGTTGTCGCAATCAGATCGAGTGGCATGCTTCACCCATGGTTTCAGTGAACTTCTCGCACTGACCGTCGCAGCGCATGAAATATTAGTCAATATCGACCTGACCGCGCGTCAGTTTTTATGCTCTGACAATTGATTGTTCACGGCCTCTGAATAACAGACATTGGTCCTACCTCAGCGAACGGCGACAAGGTCCGCATAGCTGCCCAACCTTCAACCCTCACCCGGCCCATCCAGCCTGTTCCTGACCCCGACCCTTGCCCCCACCCCACCTGCACGATAATCCGGCAGCCATGGCACACCCTGCACAATTTCCGACCCCGCTGAACACTGCGGCGCACATGCGCGCGACGCTGGCGTTGGGCCTGCCGCTGATCGGAAGCAACCTGGCGCAGATGGCGCTGCATGTGACCGATACCGTCATGATGGGCTGGTACGGGGTGACCGAACTGGCCGCCGTGGTGCTGGGGTCTTCGTCGTTCTTCATCATCTTCATCCTCGGCGCGGGGTTTTCGCAGGCGGTGATGCCGATGGTGGCTGCCGCGCTTGGCCGGGGGGACGAGGCGCAGGTGCGGCGGGATGCGCGGATGGGGATGTGGCTGTCGGTGGGGTTCGGCATCCTTTGCTATCCGCTGTTCTGGTGGGCCGAGCCGATCCTGCTGGCGCTGGGGCAAAAGCTGGACGTGGCGGCGCTGGCGGCGGGGTTCATGGCGATTGCGGGGGTGGGCATGATCCCCGCCCTTCTGGTGCGGGTGCTGACAAGCTATCTTGCGGCGCTGGAACGGACGCAGGTGCTGTTGTGGGTCACGCTGGCGGCGGTGGTGGTGAACGCGGGCCTTGCCTGGGCGCTGATCTTTGGCAACTGGGGCGCGCCGGAACTGGGGGTGCGGGGGGCGGCGATTGCGTCGGTTTGCACGCAAGGGGCCACGTTCGCGGGGCTGGCGGTCTATGCGGCCTTTCACCCCGCGCTGCGGCGGTTCCGGCTGTTCCAGCGGTTCTGGCGGCCTGACGGGCCGGGCCTGCGCGGGGTGTTCCGGCTGGGGTGGCCGATCGGGTTGACCTCGGTCGCGGAGGGCGGGTTGTTTCAGGCGTCGGCGCTGATGATGGGGATGATCGGCACGGTGGAACTGGCGGCGCACGGGATTGCCCTGCAATGCGCGTCGATCACGTTCATGGTGCATGTGGGCCTGTCGAGTGCGGCCACCGTGCGGGCGGGGCGGGCGGTGGGCTTGGGCGACAGGGTTGCCCTGCGTGACGGCGCGCGGGTGGCCATCGCGATATCGGCGCTGTTCAGCCTTGCGACAGTGGCGCTGTTCCTGACCTTTCCGACCCAGATCATCGCGGTGTTTCTGGATGTGTCGAAACCCGAGACGGTGGCAATTCTGGCCTACGGCGCGATCCTCATCGCGATGGCCGCGCTGTTTCAGGTGGCCGATGCGATGCAGGTGATGGCGCTGGGGCTGTTGCGCGGCGTGCAGGATACGCGGGTGCCGATGATGCTGGCGGTGGTCAGCTATTGGATGATCGGGATTCCCTGCAGTTGGGTGCTGGCGTTCCGGCTGGGCTATGGCGGGGTCGGGTTGTGGATCGGGCTGGTGATCGGGCTGGCGGTGGCGGCGGTGCTGTTGATGCTGCGGTTCTGGATGGGGGCGGGGCGGCTGGTGGCGGCAGCCTGACGCGTCAGGCCGCCTGCGCAAGCCCCGCCAGCACGGTGGCCGTATCGGTCACCCAGCAATAGCCGCCGAACGCCGCCAGCGCCGCGTCGTGCCGCGCCTGTGTCAGGGTGGCGCAGGCGTCCTGCGGCAGGGTCACCAGATACCCCCGGTCCGCCGCATCGCGCACTGCCATGTCGACGCACTGATCGGTCACCACCCCCGCCACGATCAGCCGCGCCACCCCCAGATTGCGCAGCACATAGTCGATGTTGGTCGAGTTGAAGACGCCACTGGACGACTTCGGCAGCACGATTTCATTGGCGATGGGGGCAAGGTTATCAATCACCCCGCCCAAGGGGTGGCTTTTGGGAACCATCAGCCCCGACAGGCGATGGTCGAGCGAGATGTCGCGGCAATCCTCGGTCAGGGCCTGGATGATGGTGTGCAGCACCTGCACGCCGGCCGCACGGGCCGCTGTCAGGATGCGGGTCTGGTTCGGGATCACCACATCGCGCAGACGCCGGTGAAAGGGGTGGCTTGCGTCCATCTCGGGGTGGCCGGGGTCGGCACCGGGGGTGCAGAAGATCTTCTGCATGTCGACGAACAGCACCGCCGTATCGCGGGCGCTGTAGGTGGTGGCCCTTGGGTTCCTGTCCTGCATCGCTGATGTCCCCTTGTTCTGTGGCGATAGTATCCGTCTGGACCCGGTGCGCCAGTGGTGTCCGCCTTGGGGCATCTGCCCGGGAAGGGGATTGCCAAGGTGGGCGATCCTTCACTAGGCTTGCTGCTGTCGTTGAAAGAGGAGGGGGAGCGGGTGACAAGCCTTCGCTTCCATCACCGCACCTGTGGCCCTGTCGCGGCCCCGCGCCTGATTTCGCGGGGCTGACCGGGACTGCATCGCCGTCTTGTCGTCAGCCTTTCCGGCACATTCGTGCCTGCATTCCTGACCTGATGAGACTGCCATGTCGCTCATATCGCTCAAAGACCTGTCGCTGACGCGCAGCCGTAGGCTGTTCCATGACCTCAATTTCTCGGTCGCCAAGGGCGACCGCATCGGCCTTGTCGCGGCCAACGGCGTCGGCAAGTCGTCGCTTTTGCGCATCATGGCGGGGCAGGACGATTCCACCACGGGTGCCATGACGCTGGCGCGCGGGCTGGTGGTGGCGCTGGCGCCGCAGGACCCGCCCGAACACCTGTTGCATCTGAGCCTTTCCCAGGCCGTGCGCGATGCGCTGGCCCCCGATGTTGCCGATGCCGAGGCGTGGCGCGTGGATGTGCTGTTGGACGATCTGGCGGTGGACGAGGGCATCAGGGGCCGCGCCGTGCGCGATCTGTCAGGCGGTTGGCAGCGCACGATGCTTCTGGCGCGGGCGGTGGTGGTCGGGCCGGATGTGTTGTTGCTGGACGAGCCGACGAACCATCTGGACCTTGGCCGCATCGGCATCCTGCAGCGGTTTCTGGCCGCCCTGCCGCGCGACTGTGCCGTGATCGCGGCCAGCCATGACCGGGCCTTTCTGGACGACACCAGCCGCCGCACCCTGTTCCTGCGCGCCGAGGCGAGCGAGGATTTTGCGCTGCCCTATTCGCGGGCATTGGACGCGCTGCAAGCGCGGGACGCGGCGCGGGGCAGGCAGTTTGACAACGACATGCGCAAGGTCCGCGCGCTGCGCCAGCAGGCGGCCAAGCTGAAGAACATCGGCATCAATTCGGGGTCTGACCTTCTGGTGGTCAAGACCCGGCAGTTGTCGGACCGGGCCGACAAGATGGAGGAACGGGCCAGGCCGCTGCTGGCCGAGCGTTCGGCGGGCACGATCCGGCTGGACCACAGCGGCACCCATGCCAAGGCGCTGGTGTTCATCGACAATGCGGTGATTGGTACGCCGGATGGGCGGCTGCTGTTCCGCACCGGCAAGCTGTGGATCGAGAACGGCGACCGGGTGGCGCTGTTGGGGGCCAACGGCACCGGCAAGACGCGGCTGGTGACGCGGCTGATTGCCGCCGCTTTGGGCGATGACCCGGCGATACGCCACGCCGCCAGCCTGCGGTTGGGCGTGTCCGATCAGTCGCTGTCGCAACTGGACGGCTTTGCGTCGCCGTGGGAGGCGGTCAAGGGATCAGGCGGCATTGATGACGCTTCGGCGCGGTCACAGCTTGCCGGGGCGGGGATTTCCATTGATGCCCAGACTGCCCCGGTGGCGCGTCTGTCGGGCGGCCAGAAGGCGCGGCTTGCGATGCTGGTGCTGCGCCTCGTGCGGCCGAATTTCCATGTGCTGGACGAGCCGACCAACCACCTGGATATCGAGGGGCAGGACATGCTGGAGGGTGAGTTGACGGAACCGGGGGCGGCCTGCCTGCTGGTCAGCCACGACCGCGCCTTTGTACGCCGGGTGGCGACGCGGTTCTGGGTGATCCGGGGCAGGGGGCTGGTCGAGGTTGACGATCCCGGCCCGGTGTTCGATGCCTTGATGGGGGGGTGACGCCACCCGCCCTGTGGACATCCGCGCGTGGCGGGTGTGGGATGGGGGGGTGATCTTGTTGCAAGGATGCCTCTGGAATGCCTGCCTCTTCGGTCTTTGACACCCCGAAACCCGCCCTGACCGATGCCGAGGTGACGGCGCTTTCGCACCATCACTGGGGGATCACGGGCGATCTGACCCCGCTGGTCAGCGAGCGTGACCAGAATGTGCTGGTTGCCGCTGGCACGCAGCGGCTGGTCCTGAAGATCGCCAACCGGGCCGAGGATGCGGGGCATCTGGCGTTGCAGAACGCAGCCCTTGCGCATGTGGCGGCGGTGGACCCGACGCTGGGGGTGCCGCGTCTGGTGCCAGCGTTGGACGGTTCTGCGATGGTGATGGAGCGTGGCCATGCGCTGCGGCTGATGACGTGGTTGCCGGGGCAGTTGTGGTCGGCGGTGGCGGTGACGCCGGGGTTGCTGGCGTCGCTGGGTGATACCATGGGGCGGCTGTCGCGGGCGTTGCAGGGGTTCGGGCATCCGGGCGCGCACCGTGCGGGGTTCCTGTGGAACCTTGATGCCGTGCAGGATTTGCGCCCGTGGCTGGGGGATGTGGCGGCGGATCATCGGGCCATGGTGGCGCGGATTTTTGACCGCCACGCGGCGCGCGTCCAGCCCCGGCTTGCGGCCTTGCGGGGGGCGGTGCTGCATCAGGATGCGAATGACAACAATCTGGTGGTGGATGCGGACGCCCGGCAGGTGACTGGCCTGATCGACTTTGGCGACATTACCTATGGCCGGCAGGTGAACGAACTGGCGGTGACGCTGGCCTATGCGCTGCTCGATTGCACCGATGTCTATGCCACCGCGCGGCCCCTGATTGCCGCCTATGCCGCCGTGTTCCCGCTGACCGGCGACGAGGCCGGGGTACTGTTCGATCTGGTCGCGGCACGGCTGGCGGCGTCGGTCTGCATCTCGTCCCACCGGGGGCGGACGAACCCCGACAACGCCTATCTTACCATCTCGCAGGCGCCCGCCTTGCGGATGCTGGACCGGCTGGACCGGACCAACCCCGCGTTCCTGTCGGCCTTTGCCCGCCATGCGGCGGGGCTGGACCCGGTGCCTGCGCATGATGCCATCACCGCCTGGCTGGGCAGTGCCGATTGCCAGCCCCGTTCGCTGTTCGACATCGACCTGAACCGTGCGGGCCGGTTCGTGCTGTCGCTGGCCACGGGTGCTGCGGGGATGGAGCATTCGGGCGACCCCGTGGCGCATTGGGCCTGGCTTGAGGCCGAGATGGCACGGCAGGGGGCCGGCTATGCCATCGGCCTTTATGGCGAGGACCGCGAGGTTTACCGGGGCGACCAGTTCCGCACGCCCGCGTCCCCCGAATGGCGGTCACAGCATCTGGGGGTGGATATCTTCATCGCCGCCGATACGCCGCTTTATGCGCCGCTTGCGGGGCGGGTGTTGAGCATGGTCGACAATGATGCGCCCTATGACTATGGCCCGACGGTCATTCTGGAGCATCAGGCGGGCGATGGGCCGTTGTTCTGGACGCTGTACGGTCATCTGTCGCGGGCGACACTGACCACCATCGCGGCGGGGCAAACGGTGCAGGCGGGTGATCTGATCGGGTACATCGGCGACCACCACGTCAACGGCGGCTGGTCGCCGCACCTGCATTTCCAGATCATGACCGACCGGCTGGATATGACGGGCGAGTTTCCGGGGGTGGGGCAGCCCAGCCTCTGGCCGGTGTGGTCGCGCATCGTGCCCGACCCCAACCTGATCCTGCGGCTGGCCTCCGAGAGTTACGCCATCGACCCCACCCCACCCGAGGTGCTGCTGCCGCGCAGGCGGGCCGTCATCGGCCCGTCGCTGTCGCTGTCATATGCGAAAAAGCTCAAGATCGTGCGGGGGCGGGGGGCGTATCTGTATGACCACACGGGCCGGGCTTTCGTCGATGCGGTGAACAACATCGCCCATGTGGGCCATGCGCATCCGCATGTGACGGCGGCGCTGTCGGCGCAGGCGGCGGTGCTGAACACCAACACCCGCTATCTGCATGACACCTTGCTCAACTATGCCGAACGGCTGGGCGCTACGTTTCCCAGCCCCCTGTCGGTGGTCTACATGGTCACCTCGGGGTCCGAGGCGAATGATCTGGCCCTGCGCATCGCGCGCACCGTCACGGGCAGGCGCGGGGTGGTGACGCTGGACTGGGCTTACCACGGGCATACCGAAACGCTGATCGAGGTCAGCCCCTACAAGTTCCGCCGCAAGGGCGGTCCCGGGCAGGTGGCGCATGTGGCGGTGGCGGCCTTGCCCGACCCTTATCGCGGCATCGGCCCCGGTGCCGACGATGTGGCGGTGCAGATCGCGGCCCTGATACGGGCAGGCCACCCGCCTGCAGCGATGATCGCCGAGGCGGCGTCGGGCTGTGGCGGACAGGTGTTTTTTCCCCCGGGTTACCTCGCCGAGGCGGCAGCCCATATCCGCAGCGCGGGCGGGTTGATGATCGTGGACGAGGTGCAAACCGGCTTTGGCCGCGCCGGTGACCGGTTCTGGATGCACGGGGGGCAAGGGTTTGTGCCCGACATCGTGACCCTGGGCAAACCCATCGGCAACGGTCACCCGATGGCGGCGGTGGTGACCACGCCCGAGATTGCCAAGGCGTTCGCCAACGGGATGGAGTTCTTCTCAAGCTTCGGCGGCAATCCGGTATCGGCGGCGGTCGGCATGGCCGTGCTGGACGTGATCGAAGGCGAGGGGTTGCAGGACCGCGCCCGCGTCACCGGCGCGCATCTGAATGCCGGGTTGCAGCGGCTGGCCGAGGATCATCCGCTGATCGGCGATGTGCGCGGGCAGGGGCTGTTTCTGGGGGTGGAACTGGTGCGCGACCGCGCAACGCTGGAACCGGCGGGTGCCGAGGCCGGGCGTGTTGCCAATGCGATGCGCGAGGAGGGGGTGCTGATTTCGACCGACGGGCCATTTGACAACGTGCTGAAGATCAAGCCGCCGATGGCGTTTGGCGTGGTGGAGGCGGATTTGTTGCTGGAGGCGCTGGCGGGGGCGTTGCGTGGGGTGTGAGGGGGCGGTTTTCAGGCGGAAACCGGGCCCGGAGAACACCTGTTTACCGCCTCAAAGCGCAATCGGGGTTGCCGGAAACGAGGCTGTCATTGGAGGCCACCCGGCACCGCCAACAGTCGATTTCTTCAAAGAAATCGGACCGGAGTTTTTGAAAACTCCGTAGCCTCGACCGGGATGCGTGCGCCACTTTCGCGAAAGGGCCGCACGTCTTATCCCCCCGTATGGCTCATGTGGCGGGTCATCTGGCCTGCCACGTTCTGCCGTGAATAGTCGAAGTCGTGCCCCTTGGGCTTGCGCGTGATTGCCGCGCGGATTGCGGCCTCGACCAGCGCATCGTCGGGCGAGGCGCGCAGGGGCGCGCGCAGGTCGGCCATGTCTTCCTGGCCCAGACACATGTACAACTCACCCGTGCAGGTCAGCCGGACGCGGTTGCAAGACTCGCAGAAATTGTGGGACAGGGGGGTGATGAAACCGATCTTCTGGCCCGTCTCCTCCAGCCGGACGTAGCGGGCGGGGCCGCCCGAACGCTCGGCCAGGTCGGTCACGGTGAACCGGGTGGCCATCACGCTGCGCAGGTCTTTCAGTGACCAGAACTGATCCAGCCGGTTCTCGGGGCCCATGTCGCCCATCGGCATGACCTCGATCCAGGTCAGATCATGCCCCTCGGCGGCGCACCATTCGGCCAGCGAGAACACCTCGGAATCGTTGAAACCCTTGAGTGCCACCGCGTTGATCTTGACGCGCATCCCGGCCTCACGCGCGGCCTCGATCCCGTCCAGCACCTGCGCCAGCCGACCCCAGCGGGTAACTTGCGCGAATTTGGCATCATCCAGCGTGTCAAGCGACACGTTGATCCGCCGCACCCCGCAACCAGCCAGATCGGCGGCGAATTTTCGGAGTTGAGAGCCGTTGGTGGTCAGCGTCAGTTCCTTGAGCGCGCCGGTTCCCAGATGCCGCGACATCGCGCGAAAGAACCCCATGATGCCCTTGCGCACCAAAGGTTCCCCCCCGGT
Source organism: Rhodobacterales bacterium (assembly GCA_038209775.1). GTDB lineage: Bacteria > Pseudomonadota > Alphaproteobacteria > Rhodobacterales > Rhodobacteraceae > JBBQXK01. The sequence continues at coordinate 39,858 of JBBQXK010000022.1, forward strand.
GATGCGCAGCTTGTCCACACCCATGCGCACGAAGGCGGAACAGAGGCGGTCCAGTTCCTCCAGCGTCAGAAGTTCTGCCTTGGGCAGGAAGGTCATGTTTTCCGACATGCAATAGACACAGCGGAAATCGCAGCGGTCGGTGACCGAAACCCGCAGATAGCGGATGGCTCGGGCGAAGGGGTCGATCAGGGGGGCGGTCATGGGGACAAGGGTAGGTCCGGGCGGCGATCTGCGCAAGGCCGAACGCGGGGTGTTGAAGGACGGCGGGGTGGCGGCTAAGGTCGCGGGCATGCGTATCATGGTTCCCCTGTTGCTGATCGTCCTGTCCGGCTGTGCCGGATCGCCCTTTGCCGGCCTGCGCGGCAAGCCTGCGGTCGAGACTGTCGCCGTCCGGCCGCCGCCCCGGCCCGACGTGGCCGCCCCATTGCCCGCCGCCGGGGCCAAGACAGCGGCGGGGTTTGACACGACGACGGCGGCGGACAAGGCCGCGGCCCTTGCCCCGCCCCCCGCCCCGGCGGGTGAGCGGTCGTTGGGCAAGGCGGCGGTGGCGCTGGGCAATCCGGCGGAACCGGGGTTCTGGCTGCGCTCGGCCCTTGTGACCGCGCCCGGCAAGGGACGGGTCGAGGTGGCGGGGGGGGCGTCGATTGCGGTCGATCTCATCCCGGGAGTGGGGGCGGCACAACTGTCGCTGGCGGCATTCCGGGCGCTGAACTTGGCCCTGACGGCGTTGCCCGAGGTGACGATCTTCGCGCGTTGACTGCGGCGGCGGGACCGGGGGGTTTCACACCCCCCGGACCCCCCGTGGGATATTTCTGCAAGGTGAATGGGGAAGGGTTCAGGCCTGCGCGAGGTGGCGGGCCGCTTCCACTTGGGCAAAAGGCTTCAGGGTGGAGCCATGGGTGTCGAGGAACGCCTGCGTCCGGGCCGGATCGTGTTTCGACAGATCGCGCAGCCACCATGCGATGGCCTTCTGGATGAACCAGTCGCGGTCGGGGGCGAGGGCGGCGCACCAGCCCAGCACCCGGTCGCGGATCGCCAGATCGGCGGGCGTGGGGTGGTTCTGCTTGGTCCAGGGCAGGGTCATCACCAAGGCCGCGCGGCGGGTCCAGAGGTGGGGCGAGGTGACCCAGCCCGCCACCGTGTCGATGCGCAAAGGGTCGGCCAACAGCCGCCGCTCGCCCGCGTCACAGACGTGGTCGGCAATCGCCCAGCCGTCGAAATCGGGCACCCAGGCTTGGATCATCTGCCAGACGGCGGCATCGTCGGGTCTGATCCGGGCCTGCGTCAGCAGTTTCGCCGCCGCCACCCGAGCCTCGTGGATATCGGTCGCCCACAGCGCCGAGGCCAGCGCCAGCCGGTCGTCCAGCGTGCAGTCCGCCCGCCAGCCGTGGGCGAGGTCGGTCACCTGCGGCACAGGGATGCCCAGATAGACGCGCGCCACCTTGTGATAGGCCATCGCCTGTGCTGCACGCGCCGGATCGGCGAGGGCGCGCAACTGGTCCAGCGCCACATCCGGTGTCACAGGTTGCCCTCGATCCCGGTGGCAAAGCCGTCGATGGTCTGGCGGTTCTGGGCGTCCCAATAGGCGCGGATGCCGTCCGGGCCCTTTTCCGCGCTCCAGGCATCGGCGTCGGGGCGCTCGGCGTCATAGGTCATCCGCGGCACGCCAAAGCCGCAGGAGGTCTGCACAAGGTCCACCGCCATGTCGAAGATCTGGCGCGCGGCGGGATCGGGGGGAAAGCCCGCATTTGCGTCGGCCCATCCGGGATCACCGTGATGGATGCTGCGTGCCGTCCCATAACAGCGCAGGATCAGCGGCTGCGCGTCAAACGAACACCACATCAGCGTCATCCGCGCGTTCAGCCGCAGGTGGCCGTCGGTCTCATTCCCCGAGCCAGTGGAATTGCGCCAGAGGATGCGGTTCGCGTCCAGCACGCGCAGGGTGTCGGTGCCCTTGGGCGAGACGTTCACCCGGCCATCCGTGGCGGCGGTTCCGACAAAGAACAGGTGCTGCGCCTCGATGAATGTGCGGTGGGCGGCGGCGATGCGGGGAAACTGCTTGGCCATTCATTCCACCGTCACGGATTTCGCCAGATTGCGCGGCTGGTCCACATCGGTGCCCTTGGCGATGGCGGTGTGGTAGGCCAGAAGCTGTGCCGGCACCGCATAAAGGATCGGCGCTGTCAGGGGTGGCGCCTCGGGCAGGGTCAGGGTGCGCCAGGCACCCGCGCCGGCCTCGGCAACACCCCGCGCGTCGGATATCAACAGCACCTTGCCCATCCGGGCCATCACCTCTTGCATGTTCGATACGGTCTTGTCGAACAGCGCATCGCGCGGGGCCAGCACGATCACCGGAACGGCTGCGTCGATCAGCGCGATGGGGCCATGCTTCAGTTCACCCGATGCATAACCTTCGGCGTGTATATAGCTGATTTCCTTTAGTTTAAGCGCCCCCTCCAGCGCCAGCGGATACATCGCGCCGCGCCCGAGGAACAGGATGTCCTGCGCCCGCGCCAGATCTTCGGCAATCCGCGCGATCTGCGGGGCAAGGGTCAGCGCGTGGTTCATCAGCCCCGGCAAGGCGGCCAGCGCCGCCAGATGGCCCGCCATCTGTTCCGCGTCGATCCGCCCCCGGTCCTGCCCGGCCTTCAGCGCCATCAGCGCCAGCATCACCAGTTGCGCGGTGAACGCCTTGGTTGACGCGACCCCCACCTCGACCCCGGCGCGGATCGGCAGGATCAGGTCAGCCTCGCGCGCGATGGAACTGGTGGGGACGTTGACCACCGCGACCACGCGTGCCACCTTGCCCTGCACATGGCGCAGGGCCGCCAATGTATCGGCGGTTTCGCCCGACTGACTGACGAAGATCGCCCAGGATGTCGGCGACAGGGGCGGCTCGCGATAGCGGAACTCGGACGCGATATCGACGTCGACGGGCAGACCGGCAAGGCTTTCGAACCAGTATTTCGCCACGGCACAGGCAAAATGCGCGGTGCCACAGGCCACCAGCGTGATCCGGTCCACCCCCGCGAAATCAACCGCTCGCGGCAGGTGCAGGGCGGGGTTCACCCCGCCGACCCCGGCATGGGCCAGCGCATCGGCCAGCACCACCGGCTGTTCGGCGATCTCTTTCGCCATGAAATGCTTGTACCCGGCCCTGTCGATCCGTGTCTGGTCCAATGCCACCTGCACCTTGGGTCGGTTGGCAAGGCGTCGCGCGCTGTCATAAATCTCGACGGTGTCGCGCGTCACGCGCGCCACGTCGCCATCCTCCAGATACGACAGTTGGTCGGTCATCGGTGCCAGCGCCAGCGCATCAGACCCGATGTAATTTTCCCCCTCGCCATATCCTACCGCCAAAGGGGCACCGTGCCGGGCACCGATCATCAGATCTTCGTGGCCGTCAAACAGGAAACACAGCGCAAAGGCCCCCCGCAACCGGGCAACTGTCTGTTGCACTGCCTCAAGCGGCGACGATCCGGCATCAAGAAAGCGGCGCGCCAAGACCACCACCGATTCCGTGTCAGTCTCGGATTCGAAAGCCATTCCATCGGCTTGCAGCTCGGACTTCAACTCACGAAAGTTCTCGATGATGCCGTTGTGGACGACCGCGACCTGCCCCGAGCGGTGCGGATGCGCGTTCGGCACCGTCACACCACCATGCGTGGCCCAGCGGGTCTGGCCGATGCCCGATTTGCCCGCCAAGGGTTCATGCACCAAGAGGTCCGACAGGTTCACCAGTTTGCCCACCGCGCGCCTTCGGTCCAGCCGGCCGTTGTTCACGGTGGCGATGCCCGCACTGTCATAGCCCCGGTATTCCAGCCGCTTGAGCGCCTCAACCAGCAGGGGGGCAACCTCGTGTGTCCCCAGAACGCCAACGATTCCGCACATTTACTGGCCTTTCTTCGCGTTTTTGATGGCCCGCAGCCGGTCGATGAACCGGGCCACGAACCCCGCTTTGTTCACCTGCCGCGCCCGCCCCACGGCCAACGCGTCGGGCGGCACGTCCATGGTCACGACTGACCCCGAGGCGGTCATCGCCCCGTCGCCCACCGTCACCGGGGCCACCAGCATGGTGTCCGACCCGATGAAGGCATGCTTGCCGATAATCGTGCGATGTTTCAGCACGCCATCATAGTTGCAGGTCACGGTGCCCGCGCCGATGTTGGTGTATTCCCCCACCGTGGCATCGCCGAGATAGGTCAGGTGTCCGACCTTGACCCCCTGATCCAGAACCGAATTCTTGATCTCGACAAAGTTGCCCACATGCACATCTTCCGCCAGTTCCGCCCCCGGGCGCAGGCGGGCAAAGGGGCCGACGGTTGCGCCGCGCGACACATGGCAGCCTTCCAGATGGCAGAACCCCCGGATCTCGGCCCCTGATTCGACCGTCACACCCGGGCCGAAGATCACCGCAGGCCCCACCACCGCATCCCGCCCGATCACTGTATCCAGCGCGAAATACACCGTGTCGGGGGCGGTCAGGGTGACGCCGATCTCCAGTGCCTCGGCCCGCGCACGTGTCTGAAACGCGGCCTCGGCGGCGGCAAGTTCGGCCCTTGTGTTTATGCCCAGCGTCTCGGCCTCGGCACAGCGCACCACGCCGGCCGTCAGCCCCCGCGCGCGGGCAAGGGCGGGGATGTCGGTCAGATAATACTCACCCGCCGCATTGCTGTTGCCGACCTGACCGCAGAGGTCGATCAGCAGCGCCGCATCACATGCGACCACGCCCGAATTGCACAGGGTGATGGCGCGTTCGGCATCGGTGGCGTCCTTCGCCTCGACAATGCGGTGCAGCGCGTCACCCATCACCACCAACCGGCCATACCGCCCGGGGTCTGCCGCCTCGAACCCCAGGACCACGACGGCATGGCTCGACAGCGCCTCCAGCATCGCCTGCAGCGTTTCCGTGCGGACAAACGGGGTATCGCCATACAGCACCAGCGCCGCACCACTGGCCCCCACCAGCGCAGGTGCCGCCTGCAGCACAGCGTGCGCAGTGCCAAGGCGCTCGGCCTGCACCACCACCTCTGCATCCTCGTCATAGGCATGCACCGCTGCCGCCACCCCCGGCGCATCCGGGCCGATCACCACCACCGTGCGCGCCGGTTCCAGCCCGCGCCCGGCCTGTAGCGCGTGATGCACAAGCGGCACACCGGCCAGGGGGTGCAGCACCTTGGGCAGGTCGGAGTTCATCCGCGTGCCTTGCCCTGCGGCAAGAACGATCAGCGAAACGGGGGGCAGGGACATGCGCGACAGGGCCTTTCGGGTGGGGCTGCCCCCTTTTATACAGGCGGGCAGGGGCCGCAAGCACGCGCACCCTCACGCGATGTTGCAGGGGGTTGGGATGCGCTGTGTGGTGTTCGATCTGGACGGGACGCTGGCCGATACATCCGCCGACCTGATCGCGGCGGCAAACGCGTGTTTTCAGGGGCTTGGACTGGGGTCACCGCTGCACCCCGTTGCCGATGCGCTGACCGCGTTCCACGGTGGGCGCGCGATGCTGCGCTTGGGGTTTTCGCGGGTGGGGGGGGATGAGGCGCTGGTCGATGCGCAGTATCCGGTGCTGCTGGCGGCCTATGCCCAGGCGATCGACGTCGAGACGCGGCTGTATCCGGGGGCGGTCGAGGCGGTCGAGACGCTGCTGCGGGCTGGCTTTGCGACCGCCATCTGCACCAACAAGCCCGAGGGTCTGGCCGAGACGCTGATGACACGGTTGGGGGTGCGGGGGCTGTTCGGGTCGCTGGTGGGGGCCGATACGCTGACGGTGCGCAAGCCCGATCCCGCACCCTACCGGCTGTCGGTGACGCGGGCGGGGGGCGATGTGGGGCGTTCGATGCTGATCGGCGACACGCAGACCGACCGGGATACCGGGGCTGCGGCGGGGGTGCCGGTGGCGCTGGTGACGTTTGGCCCCGAGGGTCCGGGCATCGCCCGCCTTGCGCCCGAGGCGCTGTTGCACCGGTTTGCGGACTTGCCCGCGCTGGCCGAACGGTTAGTCACCCGGTAGCGAGAGGTGAGCCCCCGCGTTAACTTCGTGCAGCCCTGATCAACCCCATGATGTCGCGCGCGGCGTCGGGGATGTTGGTGCCCGGCCCGAAGATCGCCTTGACCCCTGCGGCCTTGAGGAACGCATGGTCCTGCGCCGGGATCACGCCGCCGCAGATCACAAGGATCTCGCCCGCCCCCGCCGCCCGCAACGCCTTGACCAGCAGGGGCGCCAGCGTCTTGTGCCCGGCGGCCTGTGACGAGATGCCGACGACATGCACATCATTGTCGATGGCATCCTGTGCGGCCTCTTCCGGCGTCTGGAACAGCGGCCCCACATCGACGTCAAACCCGATGTCGGCAAAGGCAGTGGCGATGACCTTGGCCCCCCGGTCGTGCCCGTCCTGCCCCATCTTCACCACCAGCATCCGCGGCCTGCGCCCCTCGGCCAGCGCAAAGGCCTCGACATCCGCCTGCACGGAGGCAAAGCCCGCGTCACCCTCCCACGCCGCACCATAAACACCGGCCAAGGTGCGCACCTCGGCCCGGTGGCGGCCGAACACCTGCTCCATCGCTGTCGAAATCTCACCCACGCTCGCCCGCGCCCGGGCGGCGGTCACGGCGGCGTCCAGCAGGTTGCCACCCTCTGCCGCGCGCCGCGTGATCTCGGCCAGCGCCGCCTGTGCCGCCCCTTCGTCCCGCGACGCGCGCATGGCGTTCAGGCGGGCGATCTGCGTATCCCGCACCGCCACGTTGTCGATATCGCGGATGTCGATGGCATCCTCGGTGGCCAGCCGGTACTTGTTCACCCCCACGACCACCTCTTCGCCCCGGTCGATCATCGCTTGCCTGCGGGCGGCGGATTCCTCGATGCGCAGCTTGGGCATACCGCTGGCCACGGCCTTGGTCATGCCGCCCATCGCCTCGACTTCCTCGATCAGAACCCATGCGGCCTCGGCCAGATCAGCGGTCAGTTTCTCGACATAGTACGACCCTGCCAAGGGATCGACCACCCGGGTGACGCCGGTTTCCTCTTGCAAGATCAACTGGGTATTGCGCGCAATGCGCGATGAAAACTCGGTCGGCAGCGCCATCGCCTCATCGAAGGAATTGGTATGCAGCGATTGCGTCCCCCCCAGCACTGCCGCCAAAGCCTCATAGGCGGTTCGTACGATGTTGTTGTACGGGTCCTGTTCCTGCAACGACACGCCCGAGGTCTGGCAATGCGTGCGCAGCATCAGGCTTTCATCCTTCACCGCACCGAACCCGGTCATGATCTTGTGCCACAGGAACCGCGCGGCCCGCAGTTTCGCGGCCTCCATGAACAGGTTCATGCCGATGCCGAAAAAGAACGACAGGCGGGGGGCGAAGTCATCCACCTTCATCCCCCGCGCCAGCGCTGTGCGCACATACTCGCGCCCGTCGGCAAGGGTAAAGGCCAGCTCCTGCACCAGGTTCGCGCCGGCCTCCTGCATGTGATAGCCCGAGATCGAGATCGAATTGAACTTCGGCATCTCTTTTGCCGTGTATTCAATGATGTCCGCGACGATCCTCATGCTGGGTTCGGGCGGATAGATATAGGTGTTCCGCACCATGAATTCCTTGAGGATGTCGTTCTGGATGGTCCCCGACAGGGCGGCGCGGGGCACCCCCTGTTCCTCACCCGCGACGATGAACGACGCCAGAACCGGGATCACCGCCCCGTTCATCGTCATCGACACCGATACCCGGTCCAGCGGAATGCCGTCGAACAGCACCTTCATGTCCTCGACCGAATCAATCGCCACCCCGGCCTTGCCCACATCGCCCACAACGCGGGGATGGTCGCTGTCATAGCCCCGGTGCGTGGCCAGATCGAAAGCCACCGACACGCCCTGCTGCCCGGCCTCCAGCGCTTGGCGGTAGAACGCATTCGATGCCTCGGCGGTGGAAAAGCCCGCGTATTGCCGGATCGTCCAGGGGCGGCCTGCATACATCGTGGCCCGCACGCCACGGGTGAACGGCGCCGCACCCGGCATCCCCCCCATATGCGCCAACCCCTCAAGATCGGCGGCGGTGTGCACCGGGCGCACAGCGATGCCCTCCAGCGTGGCCCAGGTCAGGCTTTCGGGATCGCGCCCGCGCAATTCGCGCAGCGCCTGGCCCTGCCAGGTGTCCGTTGCATCGGTCATCAACCCTGCCCCCCCGTCAATCCCCCGGCATCCTGCCGTTCTAGGTCTTTGGTTTCCGCCCGCCTTGCCCTATATCGAACCGGCAGGGGGTCACATGATACGCATATATAGTCTTGTTCTGATGTTGTTTCTGCCCTTCGCGGCCAGCGCGCAAGAGGGGCGTGGCAATGGGCTGGTGATTGACGCGCTTGGCGTCACGCTGGCCGAGTTTTTGTGGATCAAACGCCCGGTTCTGGTCTTTGCCGACAGCCCGAACGACCCCAGCTTTCGCCGCCAGATCGAACTGATCGAGGCGGACCGGGGCCAGTTGGCAGAATATGACGTGGTGGTGATCACCGACGCCAACCCCGCCGCGCGCAGCTTTCTGCGCCAGAAGTTCCGCCCGCGCGGGTTCAGCCTGGTGATCCTCGACAAGGACGGCGAGGCCAAGATCCGCAAGCCTCTGCCCTGGGACGCGCGCGAGATCAGCCATGCCATCGCGAAGTTTCCCCTGTCACGGCAGGAAATGCTGCAACGCTATCCCAGCGGGCGCTAGGGGGCGCGGTGTTTTCGGCGCGGCGCGCCCATGCGGCGCAAGGCGGTGATGGAGGCGCTGTCGATGTCATCGACCGAAGATACCATGTCGCTGAGCGACAAGGCGAACCGCTCCGAACCCCGCCCGGTCCTGGGTGTTGTAATGGCGCGCGCCGCCCATTGCGCGTTGCCTTTGGTCCCTGGCGCGGGATCATGGCCCGGATGCGCGGCAATATCGTTGCGCGCAGCAGCATGCGGTTCGGTAGCCCCGATCTTGGCCCGCGCAAGATCCGCATAGACGCCTGCCGCGCGTATCGGGCCGGTGCGGTAACGCTGCAGCGCACGCTGATGGCCGATCACCGCCGCATGGCATCGACCTGCGCATCGCAAAGGACGACGGCACGCATCGCCGCATCAGGCGGGATACGGATGTCGCCCACGATGCTGCCAAAGATCGTCACGTTCTGCGCCGGTGACGAAGGGAAAGAACCCCGGCCCGTCGGGGATGCGCAAGCACCGAAGTACGCCGTTCGCTACGACCCCGTCGCGGCTCACTCACCCGGACACCGATTGCCCAATGGACCGCCCGCAGCACGCCCCGCACCCGGTCATCGCGCAACGCCGCTGTCGCCCGTGAGCAGGTTGGGGGGCGAGGACCTTCACTCAAACTCCATGATGACCTCGTCCACCTTCAGCGATGCCCCCACCACCGCATTGATCCGGGCGACCACGCCGCGCCGTTCGGCCTTGAGGATGTTTTCCATCTTCATCGCTTCGACCGTGGCCAGTGGCTGGCCTTCCTCAACCTCGTCGCCCACCGCCACACTGATACTGACGATCAGGCCGGGCATCGGGCACAGCAGGTACTTCGACGTGTCAGGCGGCACCTTTTCAAGCATCAGCGCGGCCAGTTCGGCCTGACGCGGGGTGCGGACATGGGCGCGCAGGTCGGCACCGCGCAGCCGCACCCGGAACCCGCCGGGGATCTTGGCCACCTTCATCACCAGCGCGGCCCCGTCCACCATCAGCCGCGCAAGGGGCTGCCCGGGTGTCCAGTCCGAGGTGACGCGCAACCGCCGGTCCGCGAACACCACGTCCGACCCCTCTCGGTCAGCCCGCACCGTCACGGCATGGGTCACGCCGCCCAAACTGACCACCCAATCATCGCCCACCTTGCGCTCATGGTTGTCCATCGTGCCCGAAATCCGGGTGCGCCGGATTTCCGCCACCCGGTGCATCGCGGCAAGGGCCGCGGCCACGCGGGCCAGCGTATCGGCATCGGGCACGGCCCCCTGAAACCCCTCGGGGTATTCCTCGGCGATGAAGGCCGTGGTGATGTTGCCCGCGACAAAGCGCGGATGGTCCATCACCGCCCCCACAAACGGCAGGTTGTGACCGATCCCCTCAACTTCGAAGTTGTCCAGCGCCAGCCGCATTTCCTCGATGGCCTGCAACCGCGTCGGTGCCCAGGTACACAGCTTGGCGATCATCGGGTCGTAGAACATCGAAATCTCGCCGCCCTCGACCACGCCGGTATCGTTGCGCACGATGCCACCCGTCGCCGTCGGCCCCTCGGCCGGCGGGCGATAGCGGGTAAGGCGGCCGATGGACGGCAGGAAATTGCGATAGGGGTCCTCGGCGTAAAGCCTGCTTTCCATCGCCCAGCCGTTGATCTTCAGGTCGTCCTGCCGGAAGGGCAGGGGTTCGCCGTTCGCCACCCGGATCATCTGTTCCACCAGATCGACGCCGGTGATCAGTTCGGTCACAGGGTGTTCCACCTGCAACCGGGTGTTCATTTCCAGGAAATAGAAATTCCGCGCGCCGTCCACGATGAATTCCACCGTGCCCGCACTGGTATAGCCCACCGCCCGGGCCAGCGCGCAGGCCTGTTCGCCCATGGCCTGCCGCGTGGCCGCGTCCAGAAACGGCGACGGGGCCTCTTCGATGACCTTCTGGTTGCGCCGCTGGATGCTGCACTCACGCTCATGCAGATAGACACAGTTGCCGTGTTGATCGGCCAGAACCTGTATCTCGATGTGCCGGGGTTGGGTGACAAACTTTTCGATGAAAATCCGGTCGTCGCCGAAACTGGCTGCTGCCTCGTTCTTCGACGACTGGAACCCCTCGGCCACCTCGCCCTCGTTCCAGGCGATCCGCATGCCCTTGCCGCCGCCGCCCGCCGATGCCTTTATCATCACCGGATAGCCGATCTGGCCGGCAATCACCGCAGCCTCGGCGGCATCGGCAATCAGCCCCATATGCCCCGGAACGGTCGACACGCCCGCAGCCATCGCCAGCTTTTTCGAGGTGATCTTGTCACCCATCGCTTCAATCGCCCCCGAAGGCGGGCCGATGAACACCACGCCCTCAGCCTCCAGCGCTGCCGCGAAGGCCCTGTTTTCGCTCAGAAACCCATAGCCCGGATGCACCGCCTGTGCGCCTGTGGCCCGCACTGCCGCCATGATCCGGTCGATCACGATATAACTTTGCGCGGCGGGTGAGGGGCCGATATGCACCGCCTCATCCGCCATCCTGACGTGCAGCGCACCCCGGTCGGCGTCGGAATAGACGGCCACCGTGGCAATCCCCATCCGGCGCGCGGTCTTGATGACGCGGCATGCAATCTCACCCCGGTTGGCAATAAGGATCTTGTCGAACATCTTCAGCTTTCCCCCCGAAGACCGCATGCGCGGTGCCGCAAAACGAAAGGCCGGCGCGGACCAATCGGTCCGGCCAGCCTTGATGGTACAGGACAGGCCGCGCCGGGCGCGGCTGTCAGATCAATAGTTGTTGCAGGCAGGCAACCCAAGGTTGATGCCGCAGGTTGCAGCACCCGCAAGGCCGCCGATAAGCGCGCCGGTAAGCGCGTTGTTGTCGGTGGCATCAGCCAGAACCGCGCCCGCCGCGGCGCCCGCAAGCCCGCGCGAAGCGGGATCCTGCAGACAGCCTGCAAGGGAAGATACGGCTGCTGCCGCCAGAAGGAGGGTCTTGATACGCATGATGTTCTGCCTCTTGGGTGGTTTGTTGTTATGTCGTTGCAGTATACGCGAAGTTTCCGGTTTGGGAACGGAAATTCCTGCCCGGCAAATGGCTTGGCCGAAACCTGCGCAAAGCCCGGTCCGCGCCCCATGGGCACGGACCGGCAGTATTGGGAAGGGGTAGTTGGCCGAAAGGGCAGGGGTGCATCCGTACACACCAACCCCGCGCGGTCAGGATGCCAGAGCGCGCGCAGCGAGGCAAAGCCTGTGCGCTGGCCCCGCGCGGGGTACGCCAATTCCTGCCGGAACATGGCATGGCTCGGCGGATGCATGCCTAGGCCCCGTCGTCGTCATCATCCCCGTCGCCGGGTGCCGCCGCATCGGCGGCACCAAACACCACGGGAAAACTTGCCTTCGCACGGCGCAGGTCGATGCGCAGAAGGGCGTCATAGCTTTCGGGATCGAACGGGTCTTCGGCCGCCACCACCTCGCGCCCGAACAGCCACGACAGCCGGCCCGCGTCGAGGTTGCCACGCTCGAACGGCGCGTCGCCGAACGCCGCCCAGAGTGCAGCCATAAAGCCTTGATCGGCCATGCGATCCCCGTGCGCCCGGTCGCGAAACCGTTCACGTCGAATGATCTTCGTCGCACCCTTGTCATTGGCGCGGCGGATCACGAACTGGAAATCGGTGCTTGCCAGACGGCCAGGAAAGCCGCGGTGCTTTATCATCGCCCATCCTCCGGCGGGGTGGGCGGTGTGGGGACGGGCCGGATCAGCCTGCTGACGGCCCGCCCCCGGGGATCACTTGTACTTGCCGGTATAGACCGGTTCGCTGGTGACCGTTTCATCAACAAGGACAACTTCCTCTTTCTTCGCGCATGCGGCCACGAAAGCCACGACGCAAAGGGCCAGAAGGGTTCCAGTGCTCTTCGACATCCTCTACTCCTATCTTCTTGGGGGGCTGCAGATGCGGAAAAGCCCGCCCGACGCCCCCATAGCGAGGTTAAGACCGCTTGGGTTCGGTCTTGGCTCAACATAACCGCTTGGCCGCGCACGGGCCATGGCCAATCGATCAACCTTGCCGCCTGTGACCGGCCTACATCACGCCATAGGCGGAGGATTGCCATTTCTACCATATATGGTGTCTGCATCAAAAAGGCTCCCAGATGCAGGTGTCGCCGTCCAGGCTGTAGGCTTCGAAAAACTGCGTGACCTCAGGGGCCGAGGCGCCGAATTCCACCGGCAGGTCCGACAGCGAGATCACGATCTGCGCCGGCGCAGGCCCGCCACCCACCACGCCCGACAACACGCGGGGCAGGGCATAGGTCTGGCACAGGTGGGCCATGTCCGCCGCCGCCGCCTCGAACGGCACAGCACCGCCGGGGGCGATGGCGGGGGCGACAAAGCGGAAACGCACCGTCATCCCCTCGGCCCCCGGTTCGTTGTGGATCACGTCCAGAAGCGTCACCACCTGACCCGAGGGCACCGGAATTGGCGCATCCACCCCTGTGGCCTTGTCGGTCATGGCATCGTCACCATCACGCGCCGCGCCTTGGGCGGGCTGGGCAGGGTGCGGATCGTGCCCAGGGAGGCAAGCCGGGACAGTTGCGCCTCGGCGGTTGCCGCGCGCAGGTCCAGGATGATGCGCCCGCCCGGGTTCATGCATTGCATGAAGAACGGGATGTAAGCATCGACCGGATAATGAAAACCACAAGACAGAAAGCTGACCGCGAGGTCCACCTTGCCGGCCCCCAGCACATCTGCCCGGTTGGGGTTCAGCGTGGCAATCCGCGCCGCCGCGACCCCGTTCGCCTGCAACAGCGCCCGCGCCACGGCCAGCGATGCATAGGCAGCGCCCTGCTCCTGAAACCCGAAATGCCGACGGTCATTCGTCTCGATGTCGATCAGCAACAGGTCGGCTGCGAAATCCCGCGCCAGGAACAGATCGAACAGCGCATAGCCACAGCCGATATCCGCCACCCGGCCCGGCGGCGCCTCGGCCAGCACGGTGCGCAGTTCCGCATATTCCGCCGCAATCACCCCCGCCGCACGCCGCGCGATGGCGGTGCCCAGACGCTCTACCTCGGCCAGCATCGGCGCGTTGTCGCCCGCTTCCCAGGCGCGGATGACGCGGCCCGGGCGGGGCCGGTCGGCCAGCACCTCGGACCGCTGCAGGATCAGGTTCACCAGATCGCTGCTGGCCAACCCGTCAAAGACCAGCCCCGCCACGGCAGGATCATCGGCCAGCGCCAGGACATCGGGCTGCCCGGTCATGCCGCCCCCCCGGGCCTGCGGGCCAGACAATCCACCTCGACCAATGCGCCCACGGCCAGCGCCGTCACCCCGATGGTGGTGCGGGCAGGGCGCGCGTCGGCTGCGAAGTAACCGGCGTAAACCCCGTTGAACACATCAAAATCCTGCTCGAACCGGGTCAGATAACAGCGGCACTGCACCACGTCGCCCCAGCCCAACCCCAAACCCGCCAGCACCAGACCCAAATTGTCCATCACCCGCACCGACTGCGCGGTAATCCCCTCGGGCAAGGGGGCATCGGGGGCGGCGGGGTCGGTCGGCATCTGGCCGGTCACGAACACCCAGCCATCCGCCTCGGTCGCATGGCTGAAGGGGCCGACAGGGCGCGGGCCGCCGCCGATCAGATGATACGCGGGCATCGGGGCGCTTTCTGGTTAGAGTGGGATATTGTCATGCTTTTTCCATGGGTTGACCAGCTTCTTGTGGCGCAGCGATGCAAACGCCCGCGCCACCCGCCGCCGCGTCGAATGCGGCATGATGACCTCGTCGATAAACCCCCGCTCGGCTGCGACAAAGGGGTTGGCAAAGCGGTCGTCATAGTCCTTGACCCTTTGCGCGATCTTGTCCGCATCGCCCAGTTCGCTGCGATACAGGATCTCGGTCGCCCCCTTGGCCCCCATCACCGCAACCTCGGCAGTGGGCCAGGCATAGTTGATGTCGCCGCGCAGGTGCTTTGACGACATCACCACATAGGCCCCGCCATAGCATTTGCGCATCAGCACCGTCACCTTGGGGACCGTCGCCTCGGCATAGGCGAACAGCAGTTTCGCACCGTGCTTGATGACGCCGCCGTATTCCTGCCCCGTCCCCGGCAGGAACCCCGGCACATCGACCAGCGTCAGGATCGGAATTTCAAACGCATCGCAGAACCGCACGAACCGCGCGGCCTTGCGCGACGCGTCGATGTCCAGACACCCCGCCAGCACCATCGGCTGATTGGCGACAACGCCCACCGACTGGCCTTCCAGACGGATGAACCCGGTGATGATGTTGGCCGCGTAATCCCTTTGGATCTCAAAGAAATCGCCCTCATCCGCGGTCTTGCGGATCAGTTCCTTCATGTCATAGGGCTGGTTCGGATTGTCCGGGATCAGCGTATCAAGGCTGGGCTCCAGCCGCCCCGGGTCATCAAAGAACGGCCGCACCGGCGCGCGGTCGCGGTTGTTCAGGGGCAGGAAATCGAACAGCCGCCGGGTTTCGGCCAAAGCTTCGACATCGTTTTCATAGGCCCCGTCGGCCACGCTGGATTTGCGGGTATGGGTGGTGGCGCCGCCCAACTCCTCGGCGCTGACCACCTCGTTCGTCACCGTCCGCACCACATCGGGGCCGGTCACGAACATATAGCTGGTGTCCTTCACCATGAAAATGAAATCGGTCATCGCCGGCGAATAGACCGCCCCCCCCGCACAGGGCCCCATGATAAGGCTGATCTGCGGAACGACACCCGATGCCATCACATTGCGCTGGAACACCTCGCCGTAGGCCGCAAGCGACGCCACGCCCTCCTGAATGCGCGCGCCGCCCGAATCGTTGATGCCGATGACCGGGGCCCCGTTCTGGATCGCCATGTCCATGATCTTGCAGATCTTTGCGGCATGCGTTTCGGACACCGATCCGCCCAGCACCGTGAAATCCTGCGCGAACACATAGACCATCCGCCCGTTGATCGTGCCCCAGCCGGTGACGACGCCGTCGCCCGGATGGCGCGTCTTTTCCATCCCGAAATCCTGGCAGCGGTGCACGACGAACATGTCGAATTCCTCGAAACTGCCCTCGTCCAGCAGCAACTCGACCCGCTCGCGCGCCGTCAGCTTGCCCTTGGCATGCTGCGCTGCAACCCGCGCCTCGCCGCCGCCCGCGCGGGCCACCGCGCGGCGGCGGTCCAGTTCGCCCAGGATATCTTTCATGCAGTCCCCCCTCCGGTGCCGGTAGGCGAGGTTAGCGGCGGGATTGCGGGCAGGAAAGGGGGAAACCAGCCCCGCAGTATCGCAAGCCCACCGCGACAATCCCCGCCCCGCGTGGCACCAAGGGCGAAACCAAGCCAAGGAACCCCGCCCATGCTGTCGTCCCTGCCCGTGCCTGTTGTCACCATCGGCCTTCTGATTGCGTCGAACCTGTTCATGACCTTTGCCTGGTACGGCCATCTGTCCTACAAATCCGCCCCCCTCTGGACGGTGATCCTGGTGTCATGGGGCATCGCGTTCTTTGAATACACGCTGATGGTCCCCGCCAACCGCATCGGCCACGGTTACTTTTCCGCAGCCGAACTCAAGACGATACAAGAGGTGATCACCCTGATGGTATTCGCCGGCTTTTCGGTGCTGTATCTGAAGGAACCGCTGCACTGGAACCACGCGCTGGGGTTCGCCTTCATCATCGCGGGGGCGTTCTTCATCTTTCACAAGTGGACGTGAGGTGCCCCCCGTCATGCCCCCTGACGGGTGGACTTTGCCGGGGCAGGGGCATAGCCACGGCGCCATGCAAACCCTGCCGCCAGTCCGCTTTCTTGACCGCACCACGCCGCCCCATATCCTGACGCTGGTGCTGACGGCGGGGGTGGCGGCGCTGTCGCTGAACATCTTCCTGCCGTCGCTGCCGTCGATGGCCACGCATTTCGGGGTGGACTATGCGGTGATGCAACTGTCGGTGTCGCTGTATCTGGCGATGACGGCGGTGTTGCAGGTGTTCATCGGCCCCGTGTCCGACCGCTTTGGCCGCCGCCCGGTGATGCTGACGGCGGTGGCGGTGTTCGTGGTGGCCACCCTCGGGGCCATCGTGGCCCCGACGTTCGAGGTGTTTCTGGCCTGCCGCCTGGCGCAAGCGGTGGTGGCCACCGGGTTTGCCCTGTCGCGCGCCGTGGTGCGCGACATGGTGGCGCAGGATCAGGCGGCGTCGATGATCGGCTATGTCACCATGGGCATGTCGATCGTGCCGATGATCGGCCCGGTGATCGGCGGGGCGCTTGACCATGCCTTCGGCTGGCAGGCGTCGTTCGTCATCCTCGCGGTGGCGGGCGCAGGCCTTTTTGCGCTGATCTGGGCCGATCAGGGTGAGACGGCCCGCAGCCGCGCCACAAGCTTCATGGATCAGGCAAGGGCCTATCCCGCGCTTTTGAAATCACAGCGGTTCTGGGGCTATGTGCTGGCGGCAGGCTTTGCCTCGGGGGCGTTCTTTGCCTACCTCGGCGGCGCACCCTATGTGGCCACAAATGTCTACGGCATGGATCCTGCGGAACTGGGCCTGTACTTTGGCGCGCCGGCTGTGGGATATCTGATCGGCAACGGAATGTCGGGCCGCTATGCGGTGCGGCTGGGGGTGAACCGGATGATCGTGATCGGCACACTGGTGGCAACGGGTGGTCTGGGCGTGCTGGCGATGCTGGCCGCAGTCGATCTGTCGGGCAAAGAGGTATTCTTTGGCTTCATGGTGTTCGTGGGGCTGGGGAACGGCATCCTTCTGCCCTCGGCCAATGCCGGCATGCTGTCGGTGCGCCCCGAACTGGCCGGCTCGGCGGCGGGGCTGGGCGGGGCCTGCATCATCGGGTTCGGCGCGGCACTGGCCGCATTGGCGGGCGTGGTGCTGACCGCCGGCAGCGGGGCGATGCCGCTTATCCTTCTGATGTTCCTGTCCTCGGCGGCGTCGTTGCCCTGTGTCTGGTGGGTGGTGCGTCGCGCCCGTGCGGTGGGTGTGGCATGAACGTGAACGGCACCATCGGCATTCCCGTACCGCCCTACCGGGTGAACCAGGCGCTTCATGACCCTGCCATCCTGCAGGCCATGCTGCCCGCCTGCGACGGGGTCGAGCCTCTGGGGCCCGGCAGGTTCCGCGCCAGGATTGCCCGCAAGCTTGGGCTTCTGACGCTGCGGGTTGAGCCTGACATCGTGCTGGTCCCCACCCCCGACGGGGCAGGCCTGGAAATGTCGGTCGCGGCCTCCAGCCGCGTCGTCGGGTCCTTCGCCGCGCGCATCGTCCTGACCCTGCGGCCCGAGCAGGCGGGCACGCGCCTGTCCTGGGATGGCGATCTGGTCACGACCGGCCTTGCCCAGCGTCTGCTGGCGGAACGTCAGGACCAGATCCAGAGCCGCGTCGCAGGATTGTTCCAGACACTCAGGGCCCAGTTGACGGTCGGCTCCGCCTGATATCCGGCCTCACCCCCGGGCTGCGCGGAACCCCATTGCCCGGGCTTCGGCGGCACTGGCCACACAGGCCTCGTCCGGCCCGCTGATCCGCGTCCTGGCATAATGGCGCGATCCCGGCAGGTGATAGATGCGCCCGTTGGCCGAGATGTTGGCCTTGACCGGCCGGTCGGCGGGACAGTCGCCCGCCTTGTCCGGGTGCCGGTTCGCCGCGCGCCAGGCCGCCGGGCTGAAGGCATGCATCCCCCACAGGCCCCGCCGCGCCGCCTGTGCCCGCGCCTCGGCCGCCACCATCGCCGCTGCGTGGTCTGGCCATTCGGCAAGGTACTGCGTCGCTACAATGCCAAGCCCGGTTTCCAGAAGGGCAAGGTTCAGAACCTCGCCCCCGACCCGGCAGAACCCGACGACCCGCCCATAGGTCAGCGCCGGCCCCGCCTCGCAGGTCACCTGCCGCCCCTCGGCCATGGCCTGCAGCGCGAACCGCGCAGCCTCGCCGCAGCCCATGGTCTTGCCGTTCAGGTCGCAGGTCTGCCCCCGTTCGGGCGCATCCACCACCGCCAGCCGCACGCGCGTGTCGCCCACATCCAGCGTGTCGCCATCAATCACATGGCCGATCCCCGAAACCTGCCCAGCCCCCCGCGTCAGCGCCGCGATGGGTGCTGCCGCCAATAGGGCCAGAAACAGAACGAGGCATGAACGCGGGGTTAACATGACCCCAAAATGCGGGTCGAAAGGGCCAAAATCAAGGCGCTTTGTTAAGGATTGGTTAATACTTTCTTGCGAAGGGCCGTCACAGCCCCAGCGCGCGGAACACCTGCGGCAGCATCTCGGGCAGGTCCTCGGCGATCAGGCCGGGGCCAAAGGTGCGCGCACATTCGACATGCAGCCAGGCCGCCGTTTCCGCCGCATGCATAGGCTGAAACCCCCGCGCCAAGAGGCCACAGATGAACCCCGCCAGCACGTCCCCCGACCCGGCGGTGGCCAGCCAGGGTGCGGCGCGGTCATAGTGCGCCGAGTTGATCGAACACTGCCCGTCCGGCCCCGCAATCACCGTATCCGCCCCCTTGAACAGCACCACACACCCCGCCCGCGCCGCCGCCGCGCGCGTGGCGTCCACCTTGGAGTAGGCGGGGCCGCTGGTGGCAGGGGCGGCAAGCCGTTCGGCAATGTCGGGGAAAAGACGGGCAAACTCCCCGGCGTGGGGGGTCAGCACGCAACCGTCATGCAAGGCCGCGAACAGGTCGGGGTACTGCGACAGGATCGTCAGCGCATCGGCGTCGAGGACGAGTCGGGGGGGGGCCCCCCCCAAAAAATTGTTGTTATTGAGCGCCCCCCGCGCCCCCGGGAGGGGGCGGGCCCCCCGCCCCCCCCCCCCCCCCCCCCACCCCCCCCCCCCCCCCGCCCCCCCCCCCCCCGCTCCGACCCATCTCCACTCGCAGCCCCTGCGCCTTGGAACGCAGGCGTGCCGCTGCCGCGACAGCGAAGG
>JBBQXK010000023.1:0-57961 GCA_038209775.1 Rhodobacterales bacterium
GCAAAGCGGGCTGTGTCGAAATGCTCCATCAGTGCGGGCCGCAGGCTGACATGCGTCACGAGAAGAGCCACAGGTGCCGCCAACGCCCATCCAAGGATCGGCGCGCGGCGGCTGGCGATCAGGATGGCCGCCAGACCGGCGGTGGCAAGGGCTGCGGCAAGGGCAAGCGACAGGGGCGTCAGCGTCAAGCCCTCAACCCCGTCAAGCCGGACCCGGCCCGTGGCCAGCAGCCCGGCCCAGATCAGCACTGGCAGGACGACCGCAAGGCAGGCCACCACCGGCCCCCAGCCCCGCTTTGGTGCCGGTGCTGTGGCCAGTGCAAGGGCTGCAGCGGGCAGCGCGGGGATCAGGTAGTGGACCTGCTTGCTTGCGATCAGCGAGAACAGGATCAGCGTAGAACTGCCCCAGACCGCAAGCATCCGGGCCCTGTGGTCGCGCCAGAGGCCCGCCCTGCCAAGGCCGCGCAAAACGGCCGGGCGCCAGACCCATGGCCAAAGCAAAAGCGGCAGCACAGCGACGAAGAACCAGACAGGTCGGGCATGATCGAAGGCGTTCACCATGCGGCCAGCACTTTCCCGCCAAAGCACCTCGGCCCGGTACTCTGGCCCGCCGAGCCAGAGTGCCGGCACAAGCCACAAAGACAGAAGTACCAGTGCCGCACCAATGGCCAGCGCCACGCGACCATACCACGCGGCGGCCCGCCCCGGTGACGGAGCAAGCGACCAGAACGGCCGCAGAAGGGCAAGCGGCAGGAGATGGACCAGGATCACCGGCCCTTTTGCAAGGACACCAAAGGCAAGCGACGTGCCAAGGCCCAACACAGCATACCCGCGCCCCCCCGCATCCATGCGCAGAAGTGCCAGCACACCCAGCAGTGTCGCCGCCGCAAGCATCGTGTCGAACATCGTGAGCGACCCATACAGCGCAAAGATCCCGGTCGTCGCAAGGATCAGCGCCGCCGTGGCCCCTCGCTCTGGCCGGTCAGGGAAAAGACGGATGCCAAGCCGCCAGGTCAACGCCACGCTCAGCACCCCGAAGGCCGGGGCAACAAGCCGCGCCGCAACCTCGCTGATGCCGGTGACAGACCAGACGAGATTGATCAGCCAGAACAGAAGCGGCGGCTTGTGGCCGTAAATCTGACCGTTCAGGTGCGGGACGACGAAGGCGCCGTCACGGTGCATCTCCCAAGCGACGGACAGGTATCGCGTCTCGTCTACCGGCAGGACCGGGCGCAACAGCGGCAGCAGCACCGCAAACCCCAGAGCCAACCCAAGCGCCAACAGGCCCAGGGTGCGTGCGGGCAGCGGGGCAACATCGGGCAGGTTTCTGGGCGGGTTCATCAGGTCAGTCCTGGAGGGCGGATAGCGGTGGGTCTGCCGCATGCGGGCGACGGAAGCAGTCAAGGGTAACTCCCAAGTCTGCAGCGGGAATGACAGCGAATAATACGTCCGACGCGAAATGCCGCCCGTTGCCGATGCGGTTCAGCATGCCGTTCACTGCCGGGCCGGGGCACCTACCAAGGCATGTTGGCCGCCAGACCTACCAATGGCGCGGCCGTCAATGTCAGCAAGGTCACCTTGTCGGCAACACTGTGCCTCACAGCATCGCCTCAAAGGCTGCTTGATCCTGCCCCACGACCCTCTTGCAGTTTCCACTACGTTGACAGATTTGCGCCGTCGCGGCGAACGGCATCACTTGGTTATCAGTCTGCACCTCAAGCCACCGGCACCAATACGCTTGGGTCGCGCAACTCCATCCCGAACCCCGGTGCATCCGGAATGGTCAGCCGGCCATTGACCGGCACCGGCTCTCCCACAAACAACGCGCCGAACACCGGGTGAACCGTGCGGCCGTCCGCGCTGGCCGCGACGTATTCGCAAAACGCCGGGCCGGTCTGGCTGGCGATGAAATGATAGGAATAGGGCCCACTGCCATGCGGGATGACCAGCGTGTCATAGGCCGCCGCATGGGCCGCAATCCGCAAGGTTTCGGTCAACCCGCCCACCCACATCACATCGGGCTGCAGGATGTCGATGGTCCGGTCGGCAATCAGTTGGCGAAAGCCGTAGCGGGTGTATTCATGCTCACCCGTGGTCCATGTCAGCGTCGGATGGGCGCGCTTAATCTCACGGTAACCATCGTTGTCCTCGGGCGACAGCACCTCTTCCCACCAATGGATGTTCAAGGGCTTGGCGGCCTCTGCCAGACGGATTGCATAGGGAACGCTCAGCGACATGTAGCAATCGACCATCAGCGCAAAGTCGGGGCCAACGGCGGCGCGGTGGGCGGCGAGAAACTCCAGATTGCAGCGCAGGCCGTCCTCGCCATCAAAATGGCTGTGGGGCAGGGGCACCTTGGCGCCCCAGAAGCCAAGGTTTTTGATCGCCAGCGCATCAGGGCCGGTGCAGTAAAACCGGATCTCATCCTGGGCCCGCCCGCCGATCAGGTTATAGACCGGCTCGCCGCGCACCTTGCCGACAAGGTCCCACAGCGCCAAGTCGACGGCAGAAATCGCCATGATCGTCAGACCCTTACGCCCGTAGGGCAATGAAGCGCGATACATCTGGTCCCAGATAAGGTTGATGTTGCGGGCGTCCGCGCCGATCAGAAACCGCGCGAAGTGATGTTTGATAAGCCAGCCCGCTGGCACGCCGCCGGACCCGGTTGCCACCCCGACCGTGCCATCCTCGGTCTCGATCTCGACCACGACCGAGCCCAGGACCCCGATCCCCCAACTGCTGCGCCGGTCGCGGTACTTGGCATAACCCGACATCGGATTGGCGATCAGACTGTCGACCAGCCAGTGTTGCTGGCTGCCCGCGTCAAAATAAGTGCCGCCCTGCGCCTTTGGGCCCAGCGAAAACACCCGGATGTCCTTGATCCTGAATGACCGGTTCATGGCAGGTGAAACACCTGTCGCAACGGCACTTGTACCGGTACGTTGTCCGCGTGGCACTCCATGATGTCGGCCATGAAGGCCCACCATTGCTGCAAGATGGCGGTATCGGGCAAGCGGTCCATGCCATGATCATCGGTCCGGGTCAGGATGCCGAACAGATGATGGTCCTCAGGATCAAGCCAGATCGAGTAGTCCGAAACCCCCGCGCCCTTCAGTGCGGCGATCAGATCGGGAAAAACCGCATCATGGCGGCGCTCGTATTCTGCGGCCTGACCGGGATGCAGGTTCATGCGGAATGCAATGCGTTCGGGCATGTCGTCCTTTCTCATTTCATCTGAATGGCGGCCATCGAGTGCAGCGTGGTGTCGCGGACCTGTTCAAGATGGCGGCGGTATGCATCGCTTGCGGCTTGCGGGTCGCGCGCCATGATGGCCCTGGCCACTTCAACGTGCTGGCGCACGCTGATTTCGATATTGCCGGAAATCGAACTCGCGGCGCGACGATACTCCAGCCCAAGGTCGTAAAGCCCCTGGGCAATCGCGCTGAGCAGCAGGTTATTGGCGCCAAAATTCAGGGTCTGGTGAAACTCGACATCCAGCAGCCGGAACGCGACAGGGTCGTGGCGAAAAGCCTTGCCATCGATCGCCAGTTTCAGAATGCGGGCCCGCGTCTCGGGCTCGGCACGCAAAGCGCAAAGGCGGACCAGTTCGCAATCGACGATCACCCGGGTTTCGAAATGCTCGTTGGCGTCGAAATCGACCACGCTCAGCATGGCGTTGAACGGCGCGACAAGACGCGACGGCGACAGATCGGTGACGGTGTAGCGCCCGCCCTGGCGGCTTTCCAGCACCCCCATGATCGTCAGCGCCTTGAGCGCCTCGCGAAGCGGCGGGCGCGAGATCGAAAAGGCGATGGTCATCTGCGCCTCGGTCGGCAGTTTGTCGCCGGATTTCAGGTTGCCCGACTTGATCATCGCCATGATCCGGCTGGCGACCTGTTCCGAGATTGACCGACGATCAAGGTCGGCTCCGGCAAAATCGGACGTGGGCCCATCGGTGGGCGATCCCCCGCCCAATTGCGAAAACGGCGTCAGGCTTGCGTCCTTGACGGGCAAGGCGGCGCGGCTGGAGGGTTGCGACGTCGTGGACACATCAGCCTCCGGCAAGCCCAAGCCGGTAAAAGGCATTGGCATTGTTGCGGTAAATCGCGCGGGTCTCGTGGTCTGACAGGCCCAGATC
Organism: Rhodobacterales bacterium; assembly: GCA_038209775.1. GTDB lineage: Bacteria > Pseudomonadota > Alphaproteobacteria > Rhodobacterales > Rhodobacteraceae > JBBQXK01. Next base: position 4,138 of record JBBQXK010000023.1, read on the forward strand.
GGCAAAGGCGCGGTCCAGCACGTCCACCCAACCGGTCATTGAGGTGGCCACCAGCAGGATCGGATAATCGCCGCCATAAAGGGTGCGGTCGGGGCCAAAGTGTTCAAGCGTGGCCGCGATATAGGGGCGCAGGTCGGCCTCGGTCCAGTGGTCGATATCGGCACAGGCGGGCAGGTCAGAGAGTTTGATCCAGACGTTCCGCCGCCCCGCCAGAAACGCCATGTCATCGCGAAACTGCGCGATGGCGCCCTGCTTGATACCCGGCTTGCCGCAATGGTCCAGGATCAGCGGCACTTCGGGCACCCGCATCACGAATTCCCGCACGATATCCATCTGGGTGAAATTGACGTTGATTTCAAAGTGCCAGCCGAAGTCGGCCAGAAGGTTCACCCCGTCGATGAAGTCATCCGACAGCGTCAGCGCCCGCGGATCGCGGTCAAACTCGACGATGCGGCGGATGCCCTTGACCGTTTTGTGCTGCTTTTGCATCTGCGCCAGCAAGGGGCGCACCCGGGTTCCCCATTCCAGCGGCGCCATCGGCACGATTGCCTTGATCCGGGGATCGCGCAAAGCCTCTTGTTCGACGAATTTGATCTCGTCGATGTATTGCCCGCCACCGTCCCAGAAATCGGCAAAGCATTCCAGAAATACCATCGCTTCGATATCCAGCGCGCCGCAATCGCGCTGGTAATCCCCGACGTGATAGGGCTTGCCATAGATCGGGTGGCCGTCGAACGCGGAATAGCGCAACTGGGTCTGGTCCCAGACGTGCAGATGGGTGTCGATAATCGGAAAGTCCGGCATGGGCGTTTCTTACCTCGTCAGTCGGAAATTGGCGTCAGGCACCTGCAGCGTCAGGCCAAAGCCGGGCTTGTCATCGGCAAGGTCGATAAAGCCGTCACGCGCCACCGGTTCGCCGTCAAAGACATACCAGAACAACTCATTTCCGACCTCGACCGGCACCGTCGGGAAGTACTCGGCAATGGGCGACGCATAGCTTGCCATCGTCAGGTGGTAATTGTGCATTTGCCCGGCATGCGGGATCACCGTCACGTCATGCGCCTCGCACAGCGCCGTGATTTTTTGGGCGGCGGTGATGCCGCCCACCCGGTTCACATCGAACTGGGCGATATCAAAGGCCTTCATGTTCAAGGCCTGCCGAAAGCCGTGCAGGGTGTATTCATGCTCCCCCCCCGCGATGGCCACAAGGTTGAGCGCGCGAAGATCAGCATAGCCCGCAAGGTCGTCGGCGATCACCGGCTCTTCTACCCACCGCAGATTGAAGGGTGCGAGCAGGCGCAGCATCCGGCGGGCGTATTCAAGGCTCCACCCCATGTAACAGTCAGCCATCAGATCGACCGTGTCGCCAACCGCCTCACGCGCGGTGCGCACCAGATCGAGGTTCTTTTGCATGCCTTCGTAGCCGTCCTTTGCGCCCCAGCCAAACCGCAGCTTGACGGCCGAAAACCCCTGTTCGGCATAGGCGCGGGCTTCGCTGAACAAAGCGTCCAGCGGTTGGGAATAAAGCCGGCTGGCATAGACCGGGATTTTCGGTTTTGTGCGCCCGCCCAGCAGCTTGAATACCGGTTGGCCCAGCAGTTTTCCCTTGGCATCCCAGATCGCCAGATCAACAGCACTGATCGCGGTCATGCCAATGCCTTTGCGGCCAAACGGCAGTGTGCGGCGATACATGGATTGCCACAGATATTCGCTGTCCATCGGATCGGCGCCGATCAGCAGGGGGCGCAGATAGGTGTCGATCACCGTCTTGGTCGCATGTGGCGACAGCGCAGCATTGCCGAGGCCAATCGTTCCGTCGTCCAGAATGATCTCGACAACCAACCAGCCCAGAAACCGAAAGCCGGAAATTGATCCGGTCACATCCGCGACAATATCGCTGGCCGAGGTGCAGAAATGTGGTGGCATCGGTGCAACCGGGCCGGTCCATTCCCAGATTGTCGAGCGTACATCGATGATCTTTGGCATGATGTCTCCGGGGGCTCAGGTGGGCAGCGGGCCGAGTGCGGCCGCAAGCCGCCGTGACCAGTCCACGCCTTGCGCTGTGGCCAGATCGGCGGGGATGCGGCTGTGGCCGGGGTCGATCCCCAGACGCAAGGCCGCGATCAGCTTGCCGTAGCACAGGAAATGACCCAAGCCCTGCATGATGAAGCTGACGGTCGGGACAAGGTCGCGGTACAGCGCTTCGGCGCGGGTCTCATCGCCCGCCCGCATTGCCCGCTCGATGGCGACTTGCAGGTCGATGGTTTCGGTGCCGGGGATCATGCCATGCACACCGGCGCGGAAATTGTCGGTCAACTCCAGCCCCGCCCGGCCATTGAACACGCGCATCCGACCACCAAGCGCCTCGATCATCCGCCCGACGATCACGGCGCTGGCCTCTGCCTTGACCGTGGTCACATTCGGTTGGCGGTCGTGCAGCGCCAACAACTCGGCGGCGCTCAGCCCTATCCCCAGAAACTCGGGCGCGTTCTGGATGGCGCAGGGCAGCGGGGTGGCGGCGGCAACCTCGGCAAAGAACGCGATCAGGTCGGGGCCCGATGCAGGTGGCCTTGGCGGTTGCAGCACCAGCCAGCCTGCACCCGCATCCGCCGCGTGCCGCGCGCTTTGGCACATGTCGGGGATGTTGCCATCGGCGATGGTGACAGCCACCGGCACCCGGCCCGCCACAGCCGCGATCACCCATTCGACGATGGCGCGCCGCTCGTCCAGACCCAGTTTGTGCACCTCGCTGCCCAGACCCAGACAGGCGATGCCAGACGCGCCACTGGCAATCGACGCTTCGATCTGGCGCACAAAGGCATCGCGGCGCAACCGGCCGTCCGCGTCAAAAAAGGCATAGAGCATCGGATAGGTGCCGCCGATTTCCATCCGTAAAACCCGCCCGAACTTGCCATGACCCTACGGGCACGGCTCCTGCCTGTGGGCCAGATTTGAGCCTTCAGATTGAGCTTGTCAAACCAATTGTTGTCTGACAAGTTTCTGAGTATTGGCCTTGCTCCGGCAGGTCCGCGATGCCTGACAAGGGGACTGCGAAAGGTGACGCCAAGCAGAACAGAGCGCCGCAAGATCGGGGCGACAGCCCTTGATCTGCCGGTTTTCGGTTTTGGAACTGCCCACCTTGGGGAGCTTTATGCGCTGGTCGATGAGGCCTCGGCGCAGGCAACGCTGGCGGCTGCCTGGGCTGCGGGCGTGCGGTACTTCGATACTGCGCCCTGGTACGGCCGCGGGTTGTCCGAACACCGGCTGGGCGGGTTTCTGCGCAACCAGCCGCGATCAGAGTTTCAGGTCACGACCAAGGTGGGACGCACCTTGCACCGCCCCGCAGACCCTTTGTCGTTTGACCGGGCACCCTGGGTGGGCGGCTTGAACTTTGAAGTGCATTTTGACTATTCCTATGACGGGATCATGCGGTCTTACGAACAGGCACTGCAACGCCTGTCGCTGGACACAGTCGATGCGCTGTTGATCCATGATCTGGACGCACCGTTCCACGGCGACAGCCTGGCAGGGTATGAGCGGCAGCTTTATGACAGCGGCATCAAGGCTTTGGTCGAACTCAAGGCATCGGGTGACATCAAGGCATTCGGCATGGGGATCAACACGGCGCAGGCCTTGCGCACCACCGCACAACAGGTCGATCTGGATTTCGCACTGGTCGCGATGCCCTATACGCTGCTTGATCAGTCCAGCCTGCATGACGGGATGGCCGCATGTATCAGGCGCGGTGTCAGCGTGGTCATCGGTGCGCCGTTTGCTTCGGGCGTTCTGGTGACCGGGTCGGCCAGTGGTGGCAAGTATGCCTATGGCGCGGCGTCGGACGAGATCAGGTCGCGGGTGCGCGGGATCGAGGCGCTGTGCGGGGTGCATGGTGTCGCCTTGCCCGCCGCAGCCCTGCAATTCGTGCTGGCGCATCCGGCTGTGGCCTCGGTCATACCGGGGGCGGCTCGGGCCAGCGAGGTCGAGGCCAATATTGCAGCGCTTGAATCCGTGATCCCGGACGCCTTCTGGCGCGATCTGGTGGCGGAGGGATTGATTGATCCGGCATCGCCCGTGCCGCAAGGCGCGGGACAGGCGGGCCAATGACCGCAGGCACCACGTCCCCCGTTCTGTCGGCCCGTGGCATTGGCAAGCAGTTCGCGGGCGTCGAAGTGTTGCGCGATGTCGATCTGGACCTGATGCCGGGCGAGATCCACGCGTTGCTGGGGGAAAACGGCGCGGGGAAATCGACCTTTGCCAAGATCGTGGCAGGGGTGCACCGCCCGTCACGCGGCGTCCTTACGCTGAATGGTCAGGTGGTGGACGTGGCCAACCCGATCATCGCGCAAAGGCTGGGCATTACACTGATCCATCAGGAACCGATCTCGTTTCCCGATCTTTCGGTGGCCGAAAACCTGATCCTTGGCCGGCAGGATGGCGCGGCTTTGGGCGCCGTGCCATGGCGCCAGATGACCAGGGATGCGCAGGGGCTTATGGCGCTCTTGGGGGTGGCAATTGACGTGGGCCGCCCGATGCGCGGACTGTCGATTGCCGATCAGCAGATGGTGGAAATTGCCCGCGCGCTGGCGTCAGACAGCCGGGTGATCATCATGGATGAGCCAACAGCACCCCTGACCCCCAAAGAGGTCGCCACCCTTTTCACCATCGCGCGGCGTCTGCGTGACGAGGGGCGCACCATCGTCTTCATCTCGCACCGGCTGGAAGAGGTGCGCGCGCTGTGTGACCGGGTGACGATTTTCCGCGACGGCAACCGGGTAGCGACCGAAGGCATTGCCGATCTGACCGATGCCGACATCATCCGGCTGATGATCGGGCGGCCGGTCAAAGAATACATGCACAAACGCGGCACCGAGATTGGCGAGGTGGCCTTGCGGGTCAGCAACCTGACCCGCGCCGGTCTGTTCCACGACATCAGTTTTGAGGTGCGCAAGGGCGAGATTGTCGGCCTTGGCGGGCTGGTGGGGGCCGGTCGCACCGATGTGGCGCAGGCGATCTTCGGGATCGCACCCGCCGACAGCGGCACCATCGAGGTGCATGGCAAGCGGGCGCAGATCGCATCACCCGTCGATGCGATTGGTTTGGGGATTGCCTTTGTCCCCGAGGATCGCGCGGTGGCGGGCATTTTCCGATCCTTGCCGACCGACCAGAACATCACCGCCGCCGTGCCGCGCAAGATCGCCCCGTTTGGCATGATCAAGGCCGGGCTTGAGCGGGCAATGGCGCTGGATGCGGTGTCCCGGTTGCGCATCCGTCTGGCCTCGGTCCGCCAGCCGATCGGCGAATTGTCAGGCGGCAATCAGCAAAAGGCGATCCTTGCGCGCTGGCTCTTGGCCGATCCGTCAATATTGGTGCTGGATGAGCCGACGCGCGGCATTGATATCGGGGTCAAGGCGGAATTCTATGACATGATCGGCGATCTGGCGGCCAACGGGCGCGCCATTCTGCTGATCTCGTCCGAGTTGCCGGAATTGCTGGCCCTGTGCGACCGGGTTCTGGTGATGGCCGAGGGGCGGCTGACCGCCAATCTGGCGCGCGGGGTGGCCAGTCAGGAAACCATCATGCAGGCGGCGGTTCCCAAAGGCGATGGACTGGCACGGTCAGGAAAGGCTGCGGCATGACCGGCTGGCGGCACATCCTGTTGCGACGCGAGGCCGGGATTGCGGTGATGATCGTGCTGTTCTGTCTGTCGGTGGGCGCGGTCAAGCCGCAGTTCCTGACGCTGGACAGTTTGCGGATCATTCTGCTGTTGGTGCCGCTGATCATGATTGGCGCGATGGGACAGATGCTGGTGCTGTTGGCGCGGCATGTCGACCTGTCGATAGGCTCGATGCTGGGGCTGACGGCGATGGCCTCGGGGATGATGTTCCGCTACATGCCCGAGGTTTGGTGGCCGGTGGGATTTCTGGTGTCGGTGGGGCTGGGGGCGGTGCTGGGGCTGTTCAACGGCGCGCTGGTGACGGTGTTCCGCCTGCCTGCGATCATTGTGACGCTGGGCACGCTGAACCTGTATCGCGGACTGACGTTCATCATGTCGGATGCCAAGCAGATCGACCGGCAGTATGTGCCGTCGGCGCTGAAGTCGATGTCGGTGACCTCGCCGATTTTCGGCATTCCATGGATCATCTTCATCAGCTTTGGCGTGGCCATCCTGACCTATTGGTTCGTGATGCACACAAGGATCGGGCGGCAGATCTATGCGCTTGGGTCGAACCCGGTGGCGGCCCCCTTGCGCGGAATCAGCGTCACAAAGGTCACGCTGGTCGTGTTTGCGATTTCCGGTGCGTTGTCGGGTCTGGCGGGGATTCTTTATGCCAGCCGCTGGGGCTTTGTGAACCCGTCCAACACCGGCAGCGGGTTTGAACTGCAGGTGATCGCGGCGGTGGTGATTGGCGGTGTGTCGATCAACGGCGGCGTGGGCACGGTGGCGGGCACCGTTCTGGGCGTGGTGCTGTTGGGCTGTGTGTCAGCGGCCTTGCCGCTTCTGGGCATCCCCGGCACGACGCAAAGTGCCATTTACGGCGCGGTGATCCTGTTGGCGCTGATGATCGACCGGCTGGTCAGGATGCAGGGCATGGCGCGCAGCACGCGGGCGGCGGTGCCATGACGCAGACCGAAATCCCCGCCCCCGCAACCCGTGAGGCCACGCTGCCGCGGCCTGCATGGAAGGTTTTGCTGATCCGGCCCGAGGCGATGACCTTTGTGCTGCTGGTGCTTGCCGTGATCGCCGGCAGCCAGTTGTCAGAGTACTTTCTGGATCTCTCTTACATCCTCAAGAGTTTTACCCTTTCGGCCGAGTTTGCCATCGTCGCCCTGGTTCTGACCATGGTTATCATCGCGGGCGAAATTGATCTGTCGCCGGCCGCCAACATGGCGCTGTCGGCCTGTCTCTTCGCCTATGCGCTGGACGCGGGGGCGCCGATGCCGCTGGCAATATGCATCGGGCTTGTGGCGGGGGTTGCGATGGGGGCTGTCAACGCGGCGCTGATCATCGGGATGCAACTGCCGTCGATCATCGTGACCATCGGCACCCTGACGCTGTATCGCGGGTTGGCGCAGGTGATTGCCGGTGACAAGTCGATCCGGGTGCCCGACACATTCATCGGCATCAACGATATCCTGCTGTTGGGCGTGCCCTTGCCGGTCTTGCTGTTCACGCTGTTGTCGGTTGTGCTGGGGCTGGTGCTGGCAACCACGGTGTTTGGCCGCCAGATCTATCTGATCGGCACGAATGAGGTTGCGGCACGCCATGCCGGTGTGCGGTCGCAGCGCATCAAGATGTGGCTTTTCCTGTTGATGGGGCTGGTCAGTGCCATCGCCGGGCTGATGACCGCGTCGCGTCTGGGGTCGGTAAGGTATGACTTGGGCTTGGGCGGAGAATTGCAGATGGTCCTGATGGCGATGCTGGGGGGCACCTATATCTTTGGTGGTCGCGGCAGCATCCTTGGCACCTTTCTGGCCGCCTGGCTGTTGGTCATCGTGATGACCGGGATGATCGTGGCCAACTGGATGCCGGCTTACCAGCTTTGCGTACTGGGCGTTCTGCTGATCGTGTCGATCATCGCCACAAATCTTATCTATTCCCGCACCCAAAGGTAGCGGGCTGCCCTGCCGGGTCGTCCGGCACACCAAACGAGGAGGAGGAGGAAACCATGCTCAAGAAATCAACTTTGATCGGACTGGCCGCCGGCTTTGCCATGCTGGCAAGTGCTGCGGTCGCAGAGCCGCTCAAGATCGTCTACATCGGCAAGAACACCGGGAACCCGTATTTCGACAGCATCACCGCCGGCTTTGAAGATGCCTGCAAATCACTGGGCTGCGAGTTTCAGTTCCTTGCCCCGGCGACAGCCGAGGCGACATCGCAGATCCCGATCATCGAGGCGCAGATCCAGCGCGGCGTTGACGTGATCGGCATTTCGCCCAACTCTGCGGATGCGCTCAACCAGGTGCTGGATGCGGCCAAGGCGGCGGGTATTCTGGTGCTTACCGTCAATGGCGATGTGGTGGGCAACGAATCCCGCCGCGCCGCCACCATCCTGCCGGTGGATTTCACCAAGACCGGGCCGAACCAGGTTGAACTGATGGGCTCGATGATCGGCTATTCCGGTGAGATCGCGATCCTGTCAGCCACCACCGAGGCACCCGACCAGAACGTCTGGATCGCCGCGATGGCTGATACGCTGAAAAACGACGCGAAATACAAGGACATGAAACTGGTCGCCACCGTCTACGGCGATGACCAGCCCGAAAAGTCCACCACCGAGATGGAGGCCCTGCTGGCCAACTATCCCGACCTCAAGGGCGTGATTGCGCCGACAACGGTCGGCATTGCGGCGGCGGCGCAGGTGGTCCAGTCGCGTGGCATCGCGGACAAGGTCAAAGTGACCGGTCTTGGTCTGCCCTCCGAGATGCGCGATTTCATCAAGGACGGCACGGTCGAGGCATTCCAGCTTTGGTCGCCCTATAACGAGGGCTGGCTGGCGGTGCATTTCGCGCTGGGCGTGCTGGACGGGTCGGTCAAGAACGAGGTCGGGGGAACGTTTGAAGTGCCGAACCTTGGCACCATCACCATCAACGAGAACAACTCGATGAATACCCAGGCCGAACTGACCAAGTTCGACAAGACCAACATCGACGACTTCAGTTTCTGAACATCCCCCCAAAGGGCGCCTTGCCGGCGCCCTTTGGACCCGGTCCACCACTGCAAAGCAAGCCCCATGAGCAGCATGGATCTTTCCATCCGATTGGCCATCGTCACCGGTGGCGCGCAAAGCGTTGGATTTGTGGTTGCGCAGTGATTTGTGGCCCCGGGGGGCTACGCTGCACCACTGGCGCAATGACCCATGTTCCCGTTTGCCCCGACAGGCTCATCCCACAGAATCCGTGATTGTCGTGCCGGGCGCTGTTGAAGCGTCAAGGAATGAGCGGGCAAACGCCATTGGTCCGAGAGCGCCCGCGAAAGATGCCGACTTGGGCAACCTGACGGTCGAAATCCCGTAAGGCCAGACCCTTGCTCAGCAATCTGACGCCATCCATCCTGGTCTTGACGCAGTTCCGGCGGTGATCGCGTTCGGGGCCGCCCTCGAACCGCCGACGGCTGCGGTCCCTGAACAGCGACATGCCATCCGGGCCTGACCGGCAACGCCTGCATTTGCAAGAATCGTGGCTGTAGCGCATCGCGCCAGTGTTGACCCGGCGCGGCACCATGCTACCCCTGTGGGATGCCGGCCGTCACCCCCTTTCCCGTCCTTGCCAACGCTGCCGCCCGGGCGCTGTTTCTTGACCGCCATGCGCTGTCCGAACCGGCGTCAGGCCCGGCACGCGGTCAGGCGCTGTGCGATCTGATTGACCGGCTGGGCTTTGTGCAGGTTGACAGCATCAACACCGTTGCCCGCGCGCATGACATGATCCTGTGGTCACGCCGCCCCGCCTTTCGCCCCGACGACCTGCGCCCGGCGCTGGACCGGCACCGCACCTTGTGGGAGCATTGGACCCATGACGCGTCAATTCTGCCCGCGTCGGTCTTTCCGCACTGGCGTCACCGTTTCGCGCGGGATCGGGTGCGGCTGGTGGAACGCTGGACGGGGTGGCAGCGCGACGGGTTTCATACCAAGTTCGACGAGGTTCTGGCGCGGGTGGCCGACCATGGCCCGGTGACTTCGGCGGATGTCGGGATCGGCGAAGAGCGTGGCAAGGGCGGGTGGTGGGACTGGCACCCGTCGAAGGCCGCCCTTGAATACCTGTGGCGCGTGGGTGAGCTGTCGGTCACCCGGCGCGAGGGGTTCCGCAAGGTCTATGACCTGACCGAACGGGTGTTGCCGCAGGCGCAGCGTGACGCCGCGCCGTCATTGCATGACAGCACCGAATGGGCCTGTGCGTCAGCGCTGGACCATCTGGGCTTTGCCACCCCCGGAGAAATTGCAGCCTATTGGGGTGCGGTCACGCCCGAGGTGGCCAAGGGCTGGTGCGCCGGGGGTCTGGCACGCGGCGACCTGATCCAGATTGCGGTCGAGGGCGCGGATGGCACCCCCCGCGCCGCCCTTGCCCGCCCCGATGTGCTGGCTCAGGCGGCAGCGGCCCCTGCGGCGCCGAACCGCCTGCGCATCCTGTCGCCCTTTGACCCCGCACTGCGCGACCGCAACCGGGCCGAGCGGCTGTTCGGCTTTCACTACCGGATCGAGGTGTTCGTGCCCGAACCGAGGCGCCGTTATGGCTATTACGTCTTTCCGGTACTGGAAGGCGCGCGCCTGATCGGCCGCGTGGATGCCAAGGCCAACCGCGATGCGGGCACCCTTGGCTTGCGCGCCTTCTGGCCCGAGCGTGGGGTCAGGATGGGGGCGGGGCGGGTTGAGCGGCTGATGGCCGAGATGCACCGGCTGGCGCAGCTTGCCGGCTGCGAACGGATCACGACCGCCGCCGGCTGGCTGCGGGAAACGCTGACGCCCTGACGAAAGGCCTGCGCCCTTACGAAGCCGGGGCGGCAGCGGCGGCCTTGGCGGCCTTGTCAGCGATGAATGCCTTGGCTGCGGTTTCCGCCGCGTCGCCAGAGCCTTGGACATGCACCGTCGGGAAGGGAATCTCGATCCCATTCTCGGCGAAAATCTGTTTGAGCCGGACATAGGCCCTGCGGCGCATCTGGAACTGCTGTCCCGGCCGCGTCGTCATCTTCAGACCCACCGCAATGCCGTAATCGCCGAAACTCTGGACACCCTGCATCTTCATCGGTTCAATGACGTGGGGCGCGAACTCGGGGTCGGCGGCAAGCTCTGCGCCCAGCTTCTTGATCAGTTTGCGCAAGGCTTCCATGTCGGTGTTGTAGCCGACGGTGACGCTGAACTTGTCGATCACCCAATCGCGGCTCATGTTCTGGACAGCACCCAGTTCGCCAAAGGGAACTGTGGTCAGATAGCCGCGATGGTGGCGCAGCTTGACCGAGCGCAGGCTGAAGCTTTCGACCGATCCCTTGTGCGTGCCGGTCTCGATATATTCGCCCACCCGGAACGCGTCATCAAGCAGGTAGAACATGCCCGAGATCACATCCTTGACCAGCGTCTGCGCGCCAAACCCAATGGCCACGCCGACCACGCCCGCGCCTGCGATCAGGGGTGCGATCTCGATACCCAGCGACGACAGGACCATCAGCAGCGCCATCACCAGAATGACCGCGAAAAGGATGTTCTGCACGATCGGCAGCAGCGTGCGCAGCCGGGCCTGCTTTGGGGTGACGGTGGTCGCGTGGCCTTCGGCGGCTTCGGGCATGTCTTCGTTCAGCCGCCGGGCGATCATCGCCTTGATGACCGACCAGCCAAAGTCGGCGGCAAGCAGGATCACCACGGCACTAAGTCCCCCGCGCAAAAGCCGCATCTGCGTGCTGTCGCCCCCCGTCATGCCGTCAAGCCCAAGCCCCCAGGCCCGCGCCAGAAGAAGGGCGCTGACAAGGATAAGGCAAACCCGCAGGCCCCGGTCGATGACCGCGATGGTGACGTTCGGGAAGGGTTCTGAATCGTCTTCGGGCGCGCGCAAAAGGTGATGGACGGCGCTGCGTGTGGCCGCAATCGCCAACGGAAGGGCCACGGCGGCGAACAAGAGCCAGAAGGCGGTGTAGACCCCGCTGACCCGCAACAGCCAGAGCGTGACGAAAAACGCGGTCAACAGCCACGACGTCGCGTTGGGGCTGATCCGGTGGTGTTCCGTGGCAGCCTCGGCCGGTCGCAGCCAGATCGCCGCCAGCACAAGCAAAAGCTGCACAAGCCCCGCCACGACGCCGACGGCAACGCGCCCCGGTTCGTCAAAGCCAAAGGTCTGCATCAACCCCAGTGTCGTCCCGACAAACGTGAACCAACCGACCAGAATGCCAACCCAGCGATACCAGTGCGCCGCGCGCGCATCGCTCATCACAACGACGCGGTAGTTGGCCGCGCCCGGAAGCCCAAGGAACGGCGGCAGGAAGGCCACCCGGCAAAGCATCAGTGCGATGCGGATGATGATGGCGACGCTGAGGAAGGCCAGCACGATCTCGCGCAGAAGCGGCGGCCAGTCGAACAGAAGGAACACGCCCACGCTGCCGATCACGAACGCCGCAATCAGCATCACGGCATAGAGAAAGCGCGCGCCCAGACCCTTCAACCGCCCGGCGGGATTGGTCGTGGGGAACGCCTTCATCCAGTCGCGGTAGCCGCCCGTCCGCGAGCGCAATAGCTGGTCAAGGCCGATCCCTGCGGCAACGAAACCCGCGATCAGGGCCATGATTACCACAAGCCCCTGTTCCTTGAACTCGGACAGCAGGATCGACTGCGCCCGTGCGAACTGGGCAGGCAGGGTCGGGAATGCCGCGATCAGGTCCTGGCCGTTCGACCGGATCATCGCAAGCCCGCTTGACATCATCGGGGCATTCTCGGCGCTGCCGGGTGCAGGGGCGGTGGAAATCTCGGCGTCTGACTGCGCGTCAAGCCAGGCCCTCACCGCCGGATCCGACAGGATCTCGATCAGTTCCGTGACTTTGGCAGGGGGCGGCGTCTGCGCAAGCGCGGGCCAGACGCAAACGACAAGGGCAAGCACCGCCAGGGTGGCACGCAAGCCTTCGCGAAATCGGGTCATCCTGCACCTGCGCTTTCCGGACACCAGCCATCCCGCCTTGTGGGCAGGCGGAAGTCAAGAAGGCAAGGCCGCCGGAAAGGTCCGGCTTGCGTCAGACCGCCCGGCCTTCGACAAAATCCACCAGCCGGGGCAGCGACACACGGCGCAGGTCGTACCGACTGACCGCCGTCGCCCGCGCCGCCGCGCGCAACGGCATGTGGCGTTCGGGGTTGGCGAGGGCGTCGATCAGCGTCGCCGACCAGCCCGCCACGTCAAAGAAATCGACCAGCCGCCCGTTGACCCCATCCTCGATCACCTCGGCCACCGGGGGGGTGTTCGACCCCACCACCAGCGCCCCCGCCGCCATCGCCTCGATCATCGACCAGGACAGGACGAACGGATAGGTCAGGTACGCATGCACCCGCGCAACCTGCATCAGGCGGCAGAACGTCTCGTAAGGAACCTTGCCCGGGAAATGCAGGCGCGACAGGTCAAGTTGGCCGGCCATCTCGTCCAGAAAGGTCTGCTTCCACGTTGTTCCGGCGGGCGCGGGGCGGCCATAACTTACGTCATCGCCGCCCACCAGAACCACCTGCGCGTTCGGTCGTGCCGCCAGCACCGCAGGCAGCGCGCGCATGAAGATGTGATAGCCGCGATAGGGCTCAAGGTTGCGGTTGACGAAGGTGATCACCTCATCCCCCGCCCTGAACTGCGCGCCCGACGGCAGCGTGACCTCTGCCGCCGGATCGGGCCGGACGGCATCGGTATCGACGCCGTCATGGATCACCGAAATCATCCGGCGCAGGGCGGGCGGATAGGTGTCGGCCTGCCAGTGCGTGGGCGACAGGCCCGCATCGGCATGCAGCATGGCCTGCCCCAGATGGGCCGCGCGGGCCTGCGCGATCATCACCGGATCGAAGGCATCGGTGTTGGTCTCGAACGCGGGGTCGAACCCCACATCCCGGCCCCGGCCCGAATAATAGAACTCGGCATAGACCAGATGCCGCGCCTCGGGCCAGACCTCTTTCAGGAACAGCGTCTCGCCCCAGCCGGAATGACCAAAGACCACATCGGGCACATAGCCCTGTTCGCGCCGCAACCGCAGGGCGGCGCGGGCCACCAGCACGCCCCGGTCCGACATCTGGGTAAAGTTGCGCCCAAGCCGCGTGGCCGCCGGATCAACCGCCTGCGCGTCGAACTTGTAGCGCAGGGTCTGCACCGGCGTTGTGCGCTTGTTCACCCCGTCAGTCAGCGCCAGACACTGATGCCCGCGCGCCATCAGGGCCGGAGCAAGGTGCAGGAACTGGCCGGGGAAATTCTGATGAACGAAAAGGATCTTCACGCCGCCGCCCCGGGTACGGCAAACGCGGCGGCCATCAGGGTGCGGGTGTATTCGCTTTGCGGGCTGCCAAAGATCTGCGCCGCGGGCCCCGCCTCAACCACATCACCGGCCTGCATCACCATCACCTTGTGCGACATCGCGCGGATCACCCGCAGATCGTGGCTGATGAACAGAAACGCCAGCCCGTACTTGCGCTGCAACCCGCGCAGAAGATCGACGACCTGCACCTGCACGGTCATGTCCAGGGCCGAGGTGGGTTCATCCAGGATCACCAGTTTAGGGCGCAGGATCATGGCGCGCGCGATGGCGATGCGCTGACGCTGACCGCCAGAGAACTCATGCGGATAGCGCCCCATCGCCGCCGGATCGAGGCCGACCTCGGTCATCATCGCGGCCACCATCGCGCGGCGGTCCTGCCCCGGTTCCACGCCGTGAACGCCCAAGCCCTCGGCAATGATGTCCTGCGCGGTCATCCGGGGGGACAGGCTGCCGAACGGGTCCTGGAACACCACCTGCATGTCACGGCGCAGCGGCCGCATGTCGCGTGGGGCCAGACCGTCGATGCGCCGGCCCATGAACGACACCGCCCCGGTTGACGCTATCAGCCGCAGGATCGCCAGTGCCAGCGTCGTCTTGCCCGACCCGCTTTCGCCGACGATGCCCAGCGTCTCGCCGGCCCTGACCGAAAGGTCGGCGGCATTGACCGCCTTCACATGCCCGACCGTGCGGCGCAGCAGCCCCGCGTTGATCGGGAACCACACGCGCAGGTCGTCGGTGCGGACCACTTCGGGCGCGTCGTCCGCCACCGGATCGGGCAGGCCTACCGCCTCGGCCGCCAACAGCTTTTGCGTGTAGGGGTGCTGCGGGTTGGCAAAGATTTCGGCGGTCGGCCCCTGTTCCACGATCTCGCCGCCCTGCATCACGCAGACGCGGTCGGCGATGCGGCGCACGATGGCCAGGTCATGCGTGATGAACAGCATGCTGAGACCTTCACGCACCTTGAGGTCGGCCAGAAGGGCAAGGATCTGCGCCTGAATGGTCACATCCAGCGCTGTGGTCGGTTCATCTGCGATCAACAGGTCTGGCCCGTTGGCCAGCGCCATGGCGATCATCACGCGCTGCCGCTGGCCGCCTGACAGCTGGTGCGGATAGGCCTGCAGGCGGGTTTCGACATCGCGGATGCCAACCTTGGTCAAAAGTTCGATGGTACGGCGGCGGGCGTCGTCGCCGGTCAGGCCCTGATGCAGGGCCAGGCTTTCGCCGATCTGGCGGTCGATGGTGTGCAGGGGGTTGAGCGAGGTCATCGGTTCCTGAAAGATGAAACTGATGTCGTTGCCACGAACCTTTCGCAGCGCCGCCTCGGGGGCGCCCACCATCTGCGCGCCGGCATAGGTGATCGACCCCGTGACCGTGGCACTGTCGGGCAACAGCGCCACGGTGGCCAGCGCCGTGACCGATTTGCCCGATCCGCTTTCGCCGACCAGCGCCACGGTTTCGCCCTTGGCCACGACAAAGCTGACACCCCTGACCGCCTCGATCACGCGCCCGTCCTGACGGAAGCGCACAGTAAGGTCGCGCACGTCCAGCACGTTCATTGGAATATCTTCCGCGGGTCAAAGGCGTCGCGCACACCTTCGAACACAAAGACCATCAGCGACAGCATGATGGCAAACGTAAAGAACGCGGTGAACGCCAGCCATGGCGCCTGCAGGTTCTGCTTGGCTTGCAACGTCAGTTCCCCCAGCGACGGTGCCGAGGCCGGCAGGCCAAAGCCCAGAAAGTCGAGCGCGGCAAGCGACCCGATGGCCCCGCTCAGCAGGAACGGCAGGAACGTCACGGTTGCGACCATGGCGTTCGGCAGCACATGGCGGAACATGATGACGCCGTCGCTGACACCCAGCGCCTTGGCCGCCCGCACATATTCAAAGTTCCGGGCGCGCAGGAATTCGGCGCGGACGACGCCGACAAGGGCAGTCCAGCCAAAAAGGACCGTCAGCCCGACCAGCAGCCAGAAGTTCATCTGCCAGATCGCCGCCACGATGATGATGATGTAGAGGCTGGGCGTCGCCCCCCAAATCTCGATCACCCGCTGAAAGACAAGGTCGATCAGCCCGCCGAAATAGCCCTGCACCGCCCCCGCCGCGATGCCGATGACCGAGGTCAACAGCGTGACCACCAGCGCAAACGCCACCGACAGGCGGAACCCGTAGATCACCCGCGCCGCGACATCGCGCGCGGTGTCGTCGGTGCCAAGGATGTGCGTGGCATCGGGGGGGGACGGGGCGGCACGGCCGACATCGTTGATCGTGGTATAGCTGGACCGGATCGGCGGCCAGATCACCCAGCCGGGGCTGGCACCTTCGACCTCGTCACCCGCATCCAGCCGCGCCATGATGCCCTTCGGGTCGTCCAGACAGTCGATGACGCCGCCCGACAGGATCAGGCATTCCACCTCGGCATCGCGGTACTTCGCCTCGGTCTGGAAATCGCCGCCGAACGTGGTCTCGGGATAGGATTTGAAGACCGGGCTGTAGTAGTCGCCCCGGTAGTTCACCAAAAGGGGCCGGTCATTGGCGATCAGTTCGGCGCAAAGCGACAGCCCGAACAGCAGGCCGAACAACCACAGCGACCAATAGGCCCGCCGGTTTGCCTTGAAGTTCCGCCAGCGGCGCGCGTTCAGGGGGGACAAGGCCATGCGCTATCCCCTCCGGTCAAAGTCGATGCGGGGGTCGATCCAGACATACATCAGGTCGGACAGTATTCCCACCACCAGCCCCATCAGGCCAAAGAAGAACAGCGTGCCAAAGATCACCGGATAGTCACGCGACACCGCCGCCTCGAACCCTAGCCGGCCAAGGCCATCCAGCGAAAAGATCGTCTCGATGATGAGCGAGCCGCCAAAGAACACCGACACAAACACCGACGGGAACCCCGCGATCACGATCAGCATGGCGTTGCGGAACACATGCCCGTACAGCACCCGCCCTTCGGGCAGACCCTTGGCGCGGGCGGTCATGACGTATTGCTTCTTGATCTCGTCAAGAAAGCTGTTCTTGGTCAGAAGCGTCAGCGTGGCAAAGGCCGAGATGGTGCTGGCCACCACCGGCAGGGTGATGTGCCAGAAATAGTCGATCACCTTGCCGGGCAGGCTGAGGCTGTCCCAGTTGTCGGATGTCAGGCCGCGCAGGGGGAACCACTGGTAATAGGAACCGCCGGCGAAAAGCACCAACAGCATGATGGCGAACAGGAACCCCGGGATGGAATAGGCGGCGATGATGATGCCGCTGGTCCATGTGTCGAATGATGACCCGTCGCGCACCGCCTTGCGGATGCCAAGCGGGATCGAGATGAGATAGGCGATGAGGGTGGACCAAAGCCCCAGCGTGATGCTGACCGGCATCTTTTCCAGCACCAGATCGACCACCGAGACAGACCGGAAGTAGCTCTCGCCAAAGTCGAACCGGATGTAGTTCCACATCATCGTCACGAACCGCTCCAACGGCGGCTTGTCGAACCCGAATTCCTTTTCCAGTTCCGCGATGAATTCGGGCGGCAGGCCGCGCCCCCCGACATAGCGGTCTTGCAGCGATCCCGGCTGTGCCTGTGGCAGGCTGTCACCGCCACCCGAGATGCCCGCGAACACATCGCCGCCACCCTCCATCCGCGCGAGGATCTGTTCGATGGGGCCGCCGGGCACGAATTGGGTCAGCACGAAGTTCAGGACCATGATCCCGAACAATGTCGGGATCACCAGCAAGAGGCGGCGAAGGATGTAGGCGGCCAATTCGGGTCTATCCGCTGGTCAGAACGCGCCGGCGGCGCGCAGCGTGTCGGCGGCCCCGGCATCGTACCACCAGAAATCCAGCTCGCCCGTCGCCAGCGGTGGCAGCGTTTCGGGGTGGCGGTAGAAATCGTAGTACGCCACCCACGTCTCGGGATTGTACCACAACGGGATGTCGAACCCGACCGCGCGCAGCGCCCGGTCAAGCGCCTTTACGCCAGTTTTCATCTCGTCCAGCGATTTGGCCGCAATCACGCTGGTGATCAACCGGTCGACCCCGGGATTGCGCAGGCGCATCAGGTTGCGACTGCTGTTGTCGGCGGTTTTCGATGCGTACCATTGTTCCAGCCCGATGGACGGCTCGAAGATCATGGCGAAGGCCTGATTGGACAGGTCGAAGTCACCGGCACGACGACGCTCGACGTACTGGGCGGAATCGATGCGCTGCAAGATGCCCTCGACGCCGATGCTTTTGAGGTTCTCGATGAACGGGTTGATGATCCGGTCATACAGGGGATCGCGCTGGATGATTGTGAACGACAGCACTTCGCCCGCCGCATTGCGCCGCACACCGCCCGCGCCCACCGTCCAGCCCGCCTCATCCAGCAATCGCCCCGCTTCGCGCAGGATGCGGCGGGTGGGCTGGTTGGTGGCGGGGTCGTGCGGGGTGGGGACCACGGCGGTATCGGTGAGGATTGCCGCGTCAAGCAGGCCCTCATCCACCAGCGGTTTCAACAGTGCCAGTTCGCCCTCGGTCGGAACCCCGGTGGCGGCAAGTTCGGTGTTGGACCAATAGGATTCGGGGCGCTGGTACAGGTCATAGAACAGCGCCTTGTTCGACCATTCGAAGTTGAACATCAACTCGATCGCCTTGCGCACCCGGGCGTCCTGCCACTTGGGCCGGTCAAGGTTGAACACCCAGGACAGGCGCGTGCCGACATCGCCATCGGCGATTTCCTCACGCTTCACCCAGTTGTTGGTGACGGCGCTGAAGTCATAGCTGGTGGCCCAGTCCTGCGACGAGGTTTCGGTGCGGAAGGTGTAGACGCCCCGCTTGAACCCCTCGAACGCGGCATCGCTGTCGGCAAAGTATTCCACCCGGATCCGGTCAAAGTTGCCGCGCCCGCGCATGAAAGAGACATCGTTGCCCCAATAGTCGGGGTTGCGGCGGTAGATCACCTGGCGGTTGTAGTCGAAACTGTCCAGCACATAGGCCCCGGTGGCCATGAACGGGCTCTTGGTGCTTTTGTCCAGGCGGACGCCGGTTTTCTCGAACCACGCCTTGGAAAACACCGGGGTGCCGCCGGCAAAGCCCACACGGTCACGCACCGATGCGGTGGGGGTGAAATGGAAGGTGATCCGGTAGGGCCCTTCGACATCGACGCGGTCAATGAACCCCTCGACGATGGCGCGGTATTCAGGGATGCCCTGCGTCTGGAAAAGGTTGAAGCTGTAGGCCACATCGTCCGCCGTCATCGGCGTGCCATCGGCAAAGGTCACGTCGTCGCGCAGGTTGAAGGTGACGAACGACAGGTCGGCAGGATATTCCAGCGTGGTACACATGAGGCAATAAAGGCCGTAGGGATCATCCGCTGTCGAGGTCAGGATGCTTTCGTCGCCGATGGTGTTGAGCGAGGCAGGCACACCGTCGCGGGCGTACTGGTTGAAGCTGTCGAACGTGCCCTGCGCCCAGATCGAGATTTCGCCGCCCTTGGGCGCCTCGGGGTTCACATAGGCCAGATGGTCGAAATCCGCAGGGTACTTCAGGACGCCGAAGTTCGAAAACCCGTGCGAGATGGTCAGGTCTTGGGCCATCACCGCCGGTGCCGCACCCCACATCAGACAGGCTGCAACCGCCGCGCGCCACGCAGTCCGTTCCCGCATTGCCAACCCCGCCCCCTGCTGTTGTTGCCACCCGTCACCTCACTGGATGGTAGCGGCAGAATTGTCGATCCCTCAAGATGCGATTGCAACAATGTGACCAGACACCAGCACAAAGGCCGCCCCGAAGGACGGCCTTGCCACCTGCATCAGCGCCGGAATTCTCAGGGTGTCGTGGTCGCGAGCCAAGCCACCAGGTTCGCGCGGTCCTCGACCTTGGGCAGGCCTGCAAAGGCCATCTTGGTGCCGGGGGCATAGCCCTTGGGGTTGGTGAGGAACGCGTTGAGGTTGTCCGCCGTCCAGGCATCCGCCGCCATGCCCTTGAGCGTGTCGGAATAGGCAAAGCCCGCCGATGCCGCCTTGGCCTTGTCGACGATGCCGTTCAGATGCGGCCCGGTGCCGTTGCTGCCATCGATCTTGTGGCAGGCCTTGCACTTGGCGAACACCTTTTCGCCCGCCGTCGCGTCGGCCGAGGCGACCAGCGCCACGAAATCGACCGCCTCTGCACCCTCTTCGGGTGCGGCCTCTTCCGAACCGGTGTCGATCACATAGGCCTGCGCCATCTCTTCGCCGTTTCCTTCGCCATGCTCACCGCCGGTGTGATACAGCGCGTCAGCGGCCCAGGACCCTATGAGAAAGATCAGAAGTGACCCGCATGTAGCACCAAGTGCCTTGGTGATGGTCATCGTGTCGAACATGTCGCGCCCAATCTGCCAGTGGTCTGTGCGCTTCTAGCCGCTTCCATGCACCGGATTCAAGGTGTAGGACCGCGACCAATCGCCCTTTTGCAGGGTATTTGCCACGAAGGACGCCCCTGACCATGACCGCGCGCATCGCCTTTCAGGGGGAACCCGGTGCCTATTCGCACGAGGCCTGCCGTCAGGCGCGCCCCGGGCATCAGGCCGTGCCCTGCCGCACCTTCGAGGATGCCATTGAGGCCTGCCGCACGGGTGAGGCCGATCTTGCGATGCTGCCGGTCGAAAACTCAACCTATGGCCGCGTGGCCGACATCCACAGCCTGTTGCCCGGATCGGGCCTGCACATCGTGGATGAGGCGTTTGTGCGGGTGCATATCAACCTTCTGGCACTGCCGGGTGTGACCCTGCCCGAGGTCACATCCGCGATGAGCCATACCGTCCTACTGGGCCAGTGCCGCGATTTCCTGAAAACCCACGGCCTGCGGGCGGTGGCGGGTGCGGATACTGCAGGGTCGGCCAAGCTGGTGGCGGAACGGGGCGACCGCACGATGGGGGCGCTGGCATCTGAACTGGCGGGCGAGATTTATGGGCTGGACGTGCTGGCAAGCCAGATCGAGGATCAGTCGAACAACACAACGCGGTTTCTGGTGATGGCGCGAACGCTGGACGACAGCCGCCGCGCCGACCGGATGATGACGACGTTCACGTTTCGCGTGCGAAACATCCCGGCGGCGCTCTACAAGGCGATGGGCGGGTTTGCCACGAACGGCGTGAACATGACCAAGCTGGAAAGCTATATGGTCGGCGGTTCCTTTACCGCGACCGAGTTCTATTCGGACATCGAGGGCCACCCCGATGACGCTGCCGTGGCGCGGGCGCTGGACGAATTGCGGTTCTTCACCACGCACATGACGATCCTTGGGGTCTATCCCGCCGACCGCCGCCGCGCCTGATGCGCTATCGGCCGGGGTTGCGGCGAAACCGTTCCTGCAGATCGGTGGCAAGCTGGGTCGTGCGCGCCTCGAACGCGCGGTTCACCCGCGCCGTGGCGAACTTGAGCGATTGCAGCAGCATCCGTGCCGCCAGCGTGCGCGCCTCGACCTCGACTGTGATGGCGATGCGGGTGCGCTTCGGCCCCATCTCGACCAGATCAAGAAGGGCGGTTCCGTTCATCGACTTGCCCTGCCCGGCAAAGGCCAGCGTCTGGCCGGGGTCAAGTGTCACCAGCCGCAGATCGACCGTGCGCCTTCGGTTGCGGAAATCGAAACCGATGTTCCATTTCATCCCCGGCCCGGGAACGGCCAGCGTATCCAGCCGGGTGACCTCGGCGCCGCGCCGCAGCGCGACGCGTTCCCAATGGTCGAAATCGCACAGCGCGTCATAGACAAACGCGACCGGCGCCTCGACATCCTGATTGCGTACAAGTTTCATCCGCTGCCCCGCATACCGCCCCGGTTGATCCGGGACTTGTGGCACAACTGTTGCGTCAATCCATCCGGTCCGCAAGCCATTCCGAGATCAGCGCATGCGCAATTGCCCCGGCCCGTGTCGGACGAATCACGGGGTGACGGCCATCCATCACCGTCACCATATCCTCACGGCTGACCCACAGCGCATCTTCAAGCTCAGCCGGATCGACAGTGATCGCGTCTGACGTGGCCTCGCCCCGGCAACCGATCATCAGCGATGCCGGGAACGGCCAGGGCTGGCTTGCCACATAGCGCACCGGACCGACCAGGATGCCGGTCTCTTCGGCGACCTCGCGGCGGACGGCGGCCTCGATCGTCTCGCCCGGTTCGACGAAGCCTGCAAGGCAGGAATACATCCCCGGCGGCCAGCCCGGCGACCGGCCCAGAAGCAGCCGGTTGCCGCGCGTGACCAGCATGATGACCACGGGATCGGTGCGCGGGAAATGCGACGTGCCGCAGGCCGGGCAGACCCGTTGCCAGCCGGCCTGTGCCGGGGCGGATGCGGCACCGCATGTGGCACAGAAGCGGTGGCTGAGGTGCCAGCCCAGCACCGCCTTGGCGGTGGCCGCCAATTCGCCCTCACGCGGGGACAGGCGCTGCATGGCACCCCGCAGTTCGCCAAAGCGCCGGTTGCCGGGCAACGCCGGATGGTGCTGTTCCGAGGGGTCGAAGAACCCCGCCTGCACCGCCTCGGCCCCCGCATCGGGGGACCAGTCGGAAATGTCTGCGGCAAAGCGGGCGGTGCCGTCATCCAGCCCCAGGAACACCGCCGGTGCCGCCAGCGCCAGCACCGCATGGCCCGCGTCCACCCAGGCCAGACCCGCCCCGTCCTGCAAAAGCGGCTTGCCGCGCCACAAGGGCAGCACCTGACCCTGCGCCAGCAGACCGGCCACGGCACCTGCATCACCGCGCAACTCTGCCGCCCGGTTCAGGCCCGACCCACCAAAGGCCATCGCGTCACCCAAGCCCATGTCATCCCCCCAAAGCCATATCGGCGATTGCATGCCACAGAGCCTGCGCCTGCGCAAATCGGGTGGCCAAGGCGATGCAGGAACGACACAGTTTCGCGCCAAGAAACAACCTGTGCGGGAAAACGGTACAAAAACGCGCAGCTTGGGATGGTTTTCGCGCAGAAATGGGTTAATACTTTAGGCGGAATGTTGCCGACCGGGGCCTGACTACCCTCTTCAGGCATCGCGTGCAGCACCTTTGTGCAGTGCCGTTTGGATTGGCGGGTTGAGCCATGTTCCATGCAAAGGCGTTTCCGGCTGCGGCCATGGCGGATCAGGTGCATCTGCGCATTCTGGAAACCACCGACCTGCATGTGCATATCTTGCCGTTCGACTATTTCAAGAACCGCCCCACCCCGACGCTGGGCCTTGCCCGCACGGCAGGGCTGATCGAGACGCTGCGGGCCGAGGTGCCGAACACACTTTTGTTCGACAACGGCGACTACCTGCAAGGCTCGCCCATGGGCGATTACATGGCCTTTGCGCGCGGGTTGCGGCCGGGTGATCTGCACCCGATGATCGCGGCGATGAACCGGCTGGGGTATGATGCGGCAACCCTTGGCAATCACGAATTCAACTTTGGCCTCGATTTCCTGAAGAATGCGCTGGCCCGTGCCGCCTTTCCGGTGGTTTCGGCGAATGTGGTGACCGCGCTGGGGACCGATCCCGGGACAGACCGGACTTTGCTGCCGCCCTGGACCATTCTTGAGCGGCGGGTGCAGGATGGGGTGGGCCGGATGCATGTCTTGCGGGTGGGGGTGATCGGCCTTCTGCCGCCGCAGACCGGCATCTGGGACCATGACCATCTGGAGGGCCGGGTGTTCTTTCGCGACATCGTTGAAACGGCGGCGGCGCTGATCCCGGCAATGCGGCAGGCGGGGGCTGATCTTGTGGTGGCGCTGGCCCATAGCGGCATCGGTGAAAGCGACGCCGTGCCGGGCATGGAAAACGCCGCGATCCCGCTGGCGCGCGTGCCGGGCCTTGATGCGCTGCTGATGGGCCATGCGCATCAGGTATTCCCCTCGGCCGCCTTTGCCGGCCTGGCAGGCGTGGATGTGGCGCGCGGCACCATCGAAGGCACCCCTTCCGTCATGGCGGGCTGCTATGGTTCGCATGTTGGCGTGATCGACCTGATGCTGTTGCGGGACGCAAGTCGGTGGCATGTCACCGCATCGGTTGCCCACACCCGGCCGATTGCCGCGACACGCCGGAACGGGACGTTTGTCGCGCGGGTGAAAAGCCGACCCGATGTAATCAGCGCCGCCGCCAAAGCGCATGACGCCACCCGCCGCTACATGGCACGGCCGGTGGGGGTCACGCCGGTACGGCTGTCCACCCATCTGGCGCTGGTCAGCGATTGTGCAGCGGTGCGCGTCGTGGCGCGGGCCACCGCCGACCATGTCCGGCGGGTGCTGGCCGGAGGCCCGCATGCGCACCTGCCGGTTCTGGGCGTTGCATCGCCGTTCAAGGCGGGTGGGCGCAGCGGGCCGCTCAATTACACCGACATCGCCGCAGGCCCGCTGGCGCTGCGCCACATGGCCGATCTTTATGTCTTTCCCAACCAGTTGCGGGCGCTGCATGTGACCGGGGCGGACCTTGCCGAATGGCTGGAGCGTTCGGCGGCGATCTATCGGCACGTCGCCCCCGATGTGGCCGACCAGCCCCTGATCGACCCCGGGTTTCCCAGCTACAACTTCGACATGATCGCGGGCGTAAGCTATGTGATCGACGCTTCGGCGGCTGCCCGCTATGACGCGCGGGGCATCCTGATCGACCCCTGCGCCCGGCGTGTGCGGGGGCTGTCGAGGGCGGGTATTCCGGTTGCCCCGCATGACGAATTCATCGTGGCGACCAACAGTTACCGCCAGTCAGCCCTGCGCGCGCTGCCGGGTGCGGCAGAGCCTCGGCTGGTGCATGCCTCGGGGCAGATGGGGCGCGATGTGCTGACCGACTGGTTCATTGCGGGCCATTCGCCCGCCTTCACCGATGGCGGCGAGGCATGGCGCCTGGACCTGCCGCAGGGGGCCAGCGTGACCTTCGACACCAGCCCGCGCCTGCGGGTTGAGGGCGCCGGGGCCGCCGGCATGGTTCTGGCCGATCTGGGCATCACGACGACCGGCTTCCGCCGGGTGCGGTTGTCGGCCGGCAAGCCCTGACAATCAGCGCCGGATTGCGGGCGCTGACGCCATTCCCACGCTTCCCGACCATCGCATGCCATGGTCGGTGTCCCGCCTCTGCGTTTCATTGCCGCCGCCGCGCCGGGCAACCCTGCGCTGGGGTCAGGAATGCCCGATCATCCGCCGTGCGATCCGCACCGCCCGCGCGATGTGGCGCTGGTTGACCGGGTCTTCCGGGGCCAGTCGCGGCATCGTCCAGCCGACCGACGCACAGCCCCGCGCCAGCGCCATGAGGTCCACCGTTCCCGCATCCGCCGGGCGCAGGGTTGCATACCCCGCCACCAGCGCATCGCGAAGGTCGTCGCGGGCGGGTTCGTATTCGTTCTGCACCATGGCGGTGCCAAGGTCATACAGGCGGAACCCCGTGCCACAATCGTCAAAGTCGATCAGCGACAGCGCATCGTCGCCCACCAGCACATTCTCGCGCACCACATCCGCGTGGATCGGCCCGAAATCCAGTGCTGTCAACGCGCCCAGCCCCTGCCGCAGCCACGCGCGCGCCTCGCCGAGCGTTGCCCTGTCAGCCGCATCTGCCGCCGGGTGTTCCCAGAACCGCCCCCAGAGCGGGGTCTCGCCGGTCAGACCGTCGATGTCCCATACCGGGCGAGGAAAGGGGTCGGGCGGGTTGATGTCGGTGGCTGCATGGATGCGCGCCAGAAGATGGCCAAGCCGGTGGAGCAGAGCCATCTGCACGGCCACCGGCTGCGCCAGCGGCGCGCCGTTGGCCCCCAGCGGCACCCCCTCTACCCATGACGTCACCGACGCATGGCGCCCCGACGCCAGCCGCACCAGCGGCGCGCCCGATTGTGTCGCGACCGGACTTGCCACCGGCAACCCCGCTGCGGCCAGCCGGGTACACCAGTCGATCTCGGCGCGGATCGCGGCCTCGGTCTGATAGGCGGTGCGGTGCAGCCGCAAGGCCGCCCGGACAGGCCCAAGCGCCATTTCGTAAACCTGATTTTCCCGCGCCCCCAGAAGCCGCAGAACCGTTCCGCCCCAGTGGCCTGCAGCCTCTTCCGCCTCGGTCATCCCGGCACCGGCATGGTCCGCAGCACATCCTCCAGTGTGTCAAGCAGGCTGTCGGCATTGCCGATTGAAAACGTCAGCGGCGGGCGGATTTTCAGGCACTGCCCCTGCCGCCCGATTCGGTTCAGAAGGAACCCCCGCGCCACCATCGCCTCGACCAGATCGGCGGCAAAATCGGTGGCGGGGGTGGTGCCATCGTCCTTCACGAATTCGGCGGCAAAGAACATCCCGGCATCCCGCACCTCGGCCAGCATCGGATGACGCAGGGCGCGCAATCGCTCCATCACATGCGCCGACACAAGGGCCGCGTTCTCCATCAGCGCCTCATCCTCGATCACCGACAGGGTCGCAAGGCAGGCCGCCGCCGACACCGGATTGCCACCGAAGGTATTGAAATAGGCAAACCCCTCGCGGAACGCGGCCATTACATCGGGCCGCGCCAGAACCGCCCCCACCGGATGGCCGTTGGCCATCGGCTTGCCCACGGTCACCACATCGGGGGCAAAGCCCAGACGGTCGTGGCCCCAGAAATGCGTGCCCGCCCTGGCAAACCCCGGTTGCACCTCATCAGCAATCACGATCCCACCGGCGGCGCGCACCGCCGCCACGGCCTTGTCCAGAAACCCCCTTGGCACCGAGGGGATACCTTCATTCGCAAAGACCGGGCACAAGAGCATGCCTGAAAACCCGTGGGGCGTGGCTTGCAGGTCGGCGATGGCCGCCGCCACATGGCCCGCAAAGATCGCGCCGTCGGGGTCGGGGGTGCGCAGGCTGTCTGGCGCAGGCACCAGCCGCACGTTCGGCCATCGGCCCCCCAAGGGCGGGCGGCGGGTGGACAACTGGCTGACCGCCATGGTGTTGCCGTGATAGGTGTTGTCGGTGGCGATGATGCCGGTCTGCCCGGTCACCGCCTGCGCCATGCGCAATGCTATGTCGTTCGCCTCGGACCCGGTGCAGACCATGATCGCCTGCGAAATCCCGTGGCCAAGGCGGCCCGTCAGCCGCTCGATATAGTCCAGCACAAGGTCGTGGTGATAGCGGGTATGGGTGTTCAGGACGGCAGCCTGATCGGCGATGGCCTGCACCACGCGGGGGTGGCAATGGCCGACATGGGGCACGTTGTTGTAGCAGTCCAGATACCGCCGCCCCGCCGCATCCCACAGCCACACCCCCTGTCCCCGCACCACATGCACCGGCGTGCGGTAAAAGGTCGACACGTTCGGCCCCATCAGGCGGGCGCGGCGTTCGGTGATGGTTTCGGTCATTCCTCGGGCTCCACGGCGCTGCGGCCGGCCTTGACGGCGCTGCGGACGGATTTGGCGACCAGACGGCGCCGTTCGCTGCCCGCCGTCGGTTTCGTGGGGATGCGGCGCTTCGGTGCCACAAGGGCGGCGCGGATCATCTCGACCAGCCGTTCGCGGGCAAGTTCGCGGTTGCGGGCCTGGCTGCGGGTTTCTTCGGCCTGAATGACGATGGCCCCGTCCAGCGTCCAGCGCCGCCCCGCCAGCCGCTTCAGCCGGGTCTTCACGGCGGCGGTCAGATTCGGCGACCGTTCAGCCTCGAAGCGCAGTTCGACCGCCGTTTCCACCTTGTTGACGTTCTGCCCACCGGGGCCCGACGAGCGTGTGAAACTCTCGGTCAGTTCCCAGTCTTCGATGGCAAGGGTATCGTTGATCCGCAGCATGGCGGCACCTTAAGCCATGTCCGGCGCGGGGGAAACCGGCAGACGTCCCGACGACATCGGAACATCCTGCCCCCTTCCCCTTTTTCTGTCCCCAAGTATCCCACGGGGGGTCCGGGGGGTGTGAAGCCCCCCGGTCCGGCGCTCATGCAAAGCGCACCGCATCGACCAGAGGCAGACGCCGGTGCCGCACCCCGGTCAGCGCAAAGATCGCATTGGCAAGCGCCGGGGCAGCGGGTGGCGTGCCGGGCTCACCAATGCCCCGGATCGGACCGCCCATCGACAGGATGGTGACGCCGATCGGCGGGCATTGCGACAGCCGCAGCGGGTCGAAATCGGGAAAGCTGGTTTCCACGACGCGGCCCCCGTCAAAGGTGATCCGCCCGGTCATCGCGGCGGACAGGCCATAGACCATGGCCCCCTGTACTTGCGCCTCGATCACGCCGGGGTCCAGCGCCACGCCCACGTCGCAGGCGGCCCATGCCCCCGTCATGCGGATGCCTGCGGGGGTATCCTCGACCTCGATCACCTCGGCCACGGGCACACCGAACGACAGACAGAACGCCAGCCCCCGCGCCCGCCCGGTGGCGGGCGGTGTGGCCCAGCCGGAGGCATCGGCGACGGCCTGCAAGACGGCGCGCGAGGGTTCGTGGGTGATGTGGTCCAGGCGGAATTGCAGGGGGTCGGCGCCGGCGGCATGGGCCATCTCGTCGATGGCCGATTCCAGAAAGAACGCGTTCTGCGACGCCCCGACCGACCGCCAGAAGCCGAGGGGCACTGATGGTGGCGCGCGGTAGCCGGTGACGCGGAAGGCGGTGAGGGCATAGGGGGACTCCCAGGCACCCTGTACGATGGTCGCATCCGGGCCGGGCGTGGGATAGCCGAAGCGGCCCATCTGGCTGGCCATCGCCGAGGGTGCCGCAAGCGCCACGTCAAGGGCGGTGATCTTGTCCCCCTCCAGCCGCGCGCGGATGCGGGCGGCGGCGGCAGGGCGGTAGACGTCGTGCGTGGTATCCTCTTCCCTCGTCCAGGTCAGCATGACCGGCTTGCCGGGAAGGGCCTTGGCCAGAAGCACCGCTTGGCGCACGAAATCCAGTTCGGCCCGGCGGCCAAAGCCACCGCCCATGAAGGGGGTGTGTACCTCGATGGCTTCGGCCCCAAGGCCGGTCACTTCGGCAGCCATGCTGACCACCAGCGTCGGCGCCTGATTGCCGGCCCAGATCTGCAGCCGTCCGCCGTCCAGCAATGCGGCGGCGGTCATCGGTTCCATCGTGGCATGGGCGAGGAAGGGGACGTTGTACGTCGCCTCAAAGGTGACGCCTGCCGCCAGCGTGGCCTCGACATCGCCATCGTTGCGCATCCGGCTGTCCTGCCGGTCATCGGTGAACGAGGCTGCGATGTCGGCCTCGATTTCCGCTGATGTGGCTGGATATGTCGCGGGGGCCCAGTCGATGGTGAGTACCTCGGCCCCCTTGAACGCGGCCCAGGTGCTGGTGGCGACGACGGCCACGCCGTTTTCGATCTCCAGCACATCGGTGACGCCGGGCACCTTGAGTGTTTCAGCGGCATCGAAGGATTTCATCGGGGCATAGAGGTGCGGGTTGGTGCGGATGGTGGCAAACACCATGCCGGGCAGGCGCAAGTCGCCGGTAAACATCGCGGTGCCGGTGGATTTGGCGACCATGTCGGTGCGGGGCAGAGCCTTGCCCAGCAGTTTCCATTGTGAAGGATCGCGCAGGGGTGGCGTGTCGGGCAGATCGACCGAGGCCGCATCGGCGGCAAGGTCGGTATAGGGGATCGCGGTGCCATCGGGCAGGATGACCGTGCCGTTTTCGGTTTTCAGCGTATCAGCGGCCTGCCCGCTGCGGCGGGCAGCGGCGGCGACCAATGCGGCGCGGGCGGTGGCCCCGGCGGCGCGCATTCTGTCAAAGAAATCAGGGGTCGAGGTTGATCCCCCGGTCATCTGCATGCCAAGGAACTTGGCCGGCACATGCATGAACCCGCGCACCGTCTCGGCAGTCCAGCTTTGGTCGGTCGGCGGGAAGGGGGCCGCCTCTTCCAGCATCGCCGCATTGAAATAGGCGTGCGAGGCGGGGCCGTGGATGACGCGCACCGTGGTCCAGTCAAGGTCCATCTCTTCGGCCACCATGGCGGCAAGGGTGGTGTGGACGCCCTGGCCCATCTCGGCACGGGGCGCAATGATGGTGACGCCGGTCGCGTCGATCAGCACATAGGGGGTCAGGGCATGGGCACCCGCTGTGCCGATCAGCGGGTTGGGATAGGGTTTGCGATAGGCATAGGTGCCGAACGCGACCCCGCCCAGAATGGCGGCGGACCCGATCAGAAAGGTGCGGCGGGCGATGGTGCCGATGCGCGACATCTCAGGCCCCCTTGAGGTTGGTTGCGGCGGTTTTCACGGCGGCGCGGATGCGGGGATAGGTGCCACAACGGCACAGGTTGCCCGACATCGCGGCGTCGATGTCGTCATCCGACGGTTGCGGCGTTTCCGACAACAGCGCCGCCGCCTGCATGATCTGGCCCGACTGGCAGAACCCGCATTGCGCGACCTGATGTTCGACCCATGCCGCCTGCACGGCATGCAGCGCCTGCGGATTGCCCAACCCCTCAATGGTGGTCACCGCTGTGCCCGCCGCGTCGGCCAGCGGCGTCTGGCAGGACCGCACCGCGACCCCGTCCAGATGCACCGTGCAGGCCCCGCAGGCCGCAATGCCGCAGCCGTATTTCGTGCCGGTCAGGTTCAGCACATCGCGCAGCACCCACAACAGCGGCATGTCGCCGGGCAGGTCAAGCGTGTGTGGGGTGCCGTTGACGGTAAGGGTCGTTGCCATGCGCATGCTCCGCTGCGGGTCATGACAGAATTGTCGCGAAGTGTCATGGTGTCAAGGGCGCGTTTGACAGTTCATACGGATTTTGTCAGAAGCACGGGATGAACGACCATGCCCCCCAACACACCCCCCTGTCGGACCGTGAGGATGCGATCCTTGATGCCGCGTTCCATGCCTTTGCGGGCTACGGCTATCGCCGTGTGACGATGGAGGACATTGCAGCAGGGGCGGGGCTGTCGCGCACGGCGCTGTACCTGCATTTCCGCAACAAGGAGGACATCTTCCGCTCGTTGTCCGACCGCTATTTCCAGACCTGTCTTGCCGAGATGGCCTTGGCGCTGCAGGCCGACGGCCCGGCGGAACAGGTGCTGCTGGCGACCTTTGTCGCCAAGGACGGCAAGTTCATGGAGGTGGTGCTGGGCACGCCACATGGGCGCGAGTTGCTGGATGCGGGCACGACCCTTGCCGCCGAGGTGGCGGGGCGGGCCGAAGCGCGGATGGCAGAGATGCTGGGCGACTGGCTGAAACGGATGGGCGCGCAGGACGTGTTGGGCGATCCGGCGCTGGCGGGGGCCACGGTGGTGGCGGCGCTGAAGGGGTTGAAAACCTCGTCCCGCACGTTGGCGGATTACCGGGCGGGGCAGGCGATGCTGGCGCGGATGCTGGCGCTGGCGCTGGCCGGGCGCGTCTGACCGTCGACTGCGGTGCTGCGGCTGCACAACCCTTGATAGAACCGCGACAGCCTGCCGCACAGATCGACGCCGCTTGCCGCCCTGCGGTCGGCGGTTTTGACGGGGCATTGACGATGAGAGGGTAGATCGACCGGGTGGCGTCGGGCAAGGTTTCCGCAACGTTAAGGCGGAGCGGTGCGATGTACACCAAAGTGACGACAGAAAGACGATGCACGGTGCTGTTGCAGGCAACGTCGCCACAGATGGCACTGGCGGCGGATATCGTGGCGCAGTGTCTGGAGATCCCGCTGCCCGAGGCCCTTGCGCGGCTGGCCGATGCCCCCACGCAGCTGGCCGTGAACCTGCCGGGCGGGCGGGCGCAGCGCATGGGCACCTTGCTGCATCTCTTGGGATTGCGGGTGGCAATCGTGGCGGCCGATGCCGCTGCCGCCGAGGCGCCGCACCAGTTCGAGGTGGCTTTGCAGGCGTGCGGACCCGAAGCAGTCGAGGCGCTGGCGACACTTATGGATAAAGACGCCGATGGTCCGGGCATTGTCACCACGACCACGCCCACACTGACCGTGATCGAGGGGCTGGACTGGTCGGCGGTGTCTGCGCTGCGGCGGCGGGCCAAGAAGCTGCCGGGTTTGCGGCTGTTGGTGTCTGACCCGGAACAGGCAAGCTATGATCTGGTCCCCTTTGGCCGCCCCGCCGATCCCGTCAGCGCGGCCGGTCTGGTGCGGCACCTGCAACGGCTGGGTCTGGCGCGCTGTACGCTGACGGGCGCGGTCGGGGCTGACCTTGACATCACGATGCGGCGGTTGGTCCTAGCGCGCTATCCTCATGCAGGCGTGATTGCGCTGAACCGCGATTTTCAGCGGTTCGATCTGGTCCTGACCGGGTCACCCGACCCTGCCCGGCGCGAGCTTGCCGATTTCCTGTCGGCACGCACCAGTCTGCCGCACGCGGCCTTTGCCGGGTCGAACGGCCGGGCGGGCCAGCGCATCGAATGTGGCCTGACCCGCGCCGACACCCTGGCGTTTCAGGCCGACTATGCCGCGATCGGGATCGAGACCCGGCCCCGGCTTGTGTTTACCGGAGAGGAGCGGGCGGCCTGAGGTCGCGCAATCCTTTCCGGCGCCCGGACCCTGCGTATGCTCCCGCAGGGTTCGGGCAGCCCGGAGGCGGCCTTCCCCAGAGGCCGCCTCCAACCTTCTTTCGACAGAAAGACTGTAGACGGGCAAATACAGACAATTTCGCGGGTTAACCGGACATTGACGGCGATGGCCTATTACTGATCCCGGGTGTTGGAATACGGGTGTGTGATGGCCGGGCAATCAAATGCCGCGCCAGTCATCATCAAGCGGAAGAAGAATATCATTGCGGGCGGCCACCACGGGGGTGCGTGGAAGGTTGCCTATGCGGATTTCGTGACGGCCATGATGGCCTTCTTCATGCTGATGTGGCTGTTGAACGCGACGACAGAGAAACAGCGCAAGGGGCTGGCGGATTACTTCAATCCGACGATCCCGGTGAACCGCATATCAGGCGGTGGCGATGGTGCCTTTGGTGGCAACAGCGTCTTTTCGGAAGATACCATGGCGCAGAACGGCACGGGTGCCTCCAGCAAGCACCCGACCGAACAGCAACAGGCGCGTGGTGAGAACGCCAAAAGCAGCGCCGCACAAGAGGCGCTGGCCGAAGTGCGCAAGCAGATGTCGGCGCGCGGCGGTGAAAGCATGACGATGCAGCAGGCGCTGCGTCACATCGTGTCGCGCATCACCGACGAGGGGTTGGTGATCGAGGTTTTCGATGTCGAAGGTGCGCCGCTGTTTTCCGGCACGACGGCCCTGCCCGAGCCGGTGCTGCGCGATATCGCGCTGTTGCTGTCCGATGTGCTGGGACTGACTGCCAATGGCATCGCGGTCGATGGCCATGTTGCGTCATTTCCGATCACGCTGATCGACAACCCGTCGTGGACGCTGTCGTCAGCCCGCGCGCAGGCGATGCGCGATCTGTTGCAGAAGTCCGGCCTGCCGACGGCACGCATGCAGCGGGTCAGCGGCCATGCCGACCGCCGCCCCGCCACCGCCAATCCGATGGCGCTGCGCAACAACCGGCTGGAGGTGATCCTGTTGCGGACTGACCGCTGAGGAATTCGCTAAAACTTTATCCGTTAGCCCGATCTTAAGCCGCCGCGCGCAGGTTGCCCCACGACCCATGCGTCGCAGCAGCAGAAAGGTGCTTTTGGAATGACAATATCATCCTCGCTCAACGCGGGGGTGGCGGGGCTTAATGCCAATGCCACCCGTCTGGCGACGATTGCCGACAACATCTCCAACTCGTCCACCTATGGCTACAAGCGGGCCGAATCCGATTTCCATTCGGTGGTCATCAACGGCGGCAGCACGACGCGCTATTCGGCGGGCGGCGTGCGGGTGTCATCGGCACGGCTGATTGATGAACGCGGGCCGCTGATATCCACCTCGAACCCTACCGACATTGCCATCGACGGGCGGGGGTTCCTGCCGGTCACCACGATTGGCGCGATCAACAACCGCAGTACCGACCTGCCCATCGCGCTGGCCACCACCGGATCATTCCGGCCGGACGAGAACGGCATCCTGCGCACCTCGACCGGCGAGGTGCTGATGGGTTGGCCGGCCAACAGCGACGGCTCGATGAACACCTTTCCGCGCGACACGATGGATGCGCTGGTGCCCGTCCAGATCAGCGCCAGCGAATATGTGGGCAACCCCACGTCGGTCATGTCGCTGGGCGTGAACCTGCCCGCCACAGCCACGGCGGCCGGCTCCGGTGCGCTGCCTATCGACCTTGCGGTCGAATACTATGGCAACCTCGGCACTTCCGAAACACTGCAGGTTACCTTCACGCCGGTCATTCCGACCACGGGATCGTCCAACCAGTGGACCATGACCATCGCTGACAGTGCATCGGATGATGCGGTGATCGGTGAATATGCGCTGACCTTCGATTCCAGCCAGGCAAATGGCGGCAAACTTCTGAGCGTCACGAATATCTCGGGCGGCCCCTATGACGCGCTGACCGGCGAGATTGCGCTGACCGTCGGCGGTGGCAACCTGCAGTTAAGCCTGTTCACGCCGGGCGGCCAATACGGGATGACGCAGCTTTCCGACCGCTTTGCGCCGACGTCGATCACCAAGAACGGATCGCCCGTGGCCACGCTGACGGCGGTCGAAATGGATGCGAACGGCAACCTGGCGGCCATCTATGACCAGGGGTTCACCCGCCGCATCTATCAGATACCGCTGATCGACGTGCCAAACCCGAACGGCCTGACGGTGCTGTCGAACCAGACCTATCAGGTCTCGCCCGGCAGCGGCCCGTTTTATCTGTGGGATGCGGGTGACGGACCGACCGGGGCGACGGTCGGGTTCAGCCGGGAGGAATCCGCGACCGATGTCGCGGCAGAGCTCACCGAACTGATCGTGACCCAGCGCGCCTATTCGTCGAACGCCAAGGTGATCCAGACGGTGGACGAGATGTTGCAGGAAACCACCAACATCAAGCGATAGGCACTGACCGGAGGCACGCAGGATGAGCATTTCGGGAACTGTCGCCAGTGCGCTGTCGGGGCTGACCGCAGCCGCGCGCGCGGCCGAACTGGTGTCATCAAACGTCGCCAACGCCCGCACCGAAGGCTACGCCCGCCGGACGCTGGAGATTGCGCCGCGCACGGTCGGCGCATCGGGGCAGGGTGTGCAGGTGGTCGCCGTCCTGCGCGCCACCGACCCCATCGTGACCGGCGACCGTCGGCTGGCCGAGGCGGGCGCGGCAGAACGTCAGACGCGGGTCGATTTCCTGTCCAACATCGAAAGCCTCCTTGGCAGCCCCGAACAGGCGGGGTCGATCTCGGCCCGGATCGCCGCCTTTGACGCCACCCTGATCGAGGCGGCAAGCCGCCCCGATGCCGATACGCGCCTGTCTGCCGTGCTGGATTCGGCCCGTGGCATCATCCGCAACCTCTCGGCCACAGCGACCGAGGTGCAACGCGCCCGCGAGAATGCCGATGGTCAGATCGGCGCATCCGTGCGCCAGATCAACGATGCCCTGACCGGAATCGCCGCGTTCAACGCCCAGATCGTGAGCCTGAGCAGCACGGACCGCGACACGTCCGCCCTGATGGACCAGCGACAGCGCCTGATCGACAGCATCGCGCCACTGATTCCCCTGCGTGAGGTGGAGCGGGGGCAGGGACAGATCGCGCTTTACAGCGCGGGCGGCGCAGTTCTGATCGATGGCAACCGGCCGGCCCAACTGGGGTTTACCCCGGCCGGAGTGGTGACGGCGGAAATGACGCTGGCATCGGGGGCGCTGTCGGGCCTTACGCTGAATGGACGCAGCATTGCTGCCACCGAAGGCGGCCCGCTGTCGGGCGGCGCGCTGTCAGCCCAGTTCGCGCTGCGCGACAGCGTGGCCCCGGGGGTGCAGGCGCAGCTTGACACGCTGGCGCGTGACCTTGTCGAACGCTTTGCCGATCCGGCGCTGGACACCACACTCAGCCCCGGAAACCCGGGCCTGTTCACCGATCTTGGCGGGCCGTTCCTTGCCGCGAACGAGGCTGGGCTTTCGACCCGGCTGCGCCTGAATGCGTCGGTCGATCCATCCCAGGGCGGGCAACTCTGGCGCCTGCGCGACGGGGTCGAGGCCACAACCCCCGGGCCCACGGGAAATTCCCGCCTGCTGGTCGCACTGCAAGAGGCGCTGAATGCCCCGCGCGCACCCACCTCGGGCGGAGGCGGCCCGCGCAGCCATTCCGTGCTTGCAGCCCAGATTGCATCCGGCGTTGCCTCGGGCCGTCTGTCTGCCGAAACCGAAGCCAGCTACAGCACCGCACGCGCCGATGCCCTGCGCGTGCTGGAACTTGAAAACGGCGTCGATACCGACCGCGAGTTGCAGAACCTGTTGGTGATCGAACAGGCCTATGCCGCCAACGCCCGCGTGCTGCGGACGGTCGACGAAATGATCCAGCTTCTGTTGGGGGTCTAGCGCCATGTCCCGCACCAGCCTGGGTGACATGACCCACAGTTTCATGCTGCGCCGCCAGGCGACCGACCTCAAGGCCGCATCACAGCATCTGTCCTCCGAAGTTACAACCGGCCGCGTCGCTGACACCGCCCGCGCCGTGTCGGGCGATCTGGTGCCGCTTGCCGGGATCGAGACGTCGCTGACGCGGCTGCAGGCCTATCGTTCGGCCACCACCGAGGCCGGGCTGTTCGCGTCGGGCATGCAAGAGGCGCTGGGTGTGCTTGACCGGCTGTCCGGGGATTTGGCGACCAGCCTCGTCACCGCGTCGAACTCGGGTCACGCGGCGATGATCGCCGCCGCCGGGGCCGATGCCGCCGTGCGCTTTGATGCCGCAATCTCGACGCTGAACACCCGGCTGGGTGACCGTTCGCTGTTCTCGGGCACGGCCACAAGCGAGCCTGCACTGGTTTCGTCGGAAATCATTCTTGCGGCCCTCGATGCCGAAATTGCCGGGGCTGCAACCGCCGAAGAGGCAGCGGCACGGGTCGCGGCCTGGTTCGCAGCGCCGTCGGGCTTTGCCGCAACGGCCTATCGCGGCGCCGGGCCGATGTCACCTTTGCCCGTGTCACCCGAGGACGAGGTCCGCCTGGAGGTGACCGCGATGGACCCGACCATCCTGCGCACGATCGAGGGGCTGGCGCTGGCCGCCCTGATCGACAGGCCATCTGCGCCTGCGTCCAACGCCGACCGCACGGCGCTGGCCCGCCTTGCCGGGGAACGCCTGTTGTCCGGCCAGACCGACCGCGCCGGTCTTGCCGCACGGGTGGGCACCGCCGAGGCCCGGATTGACGCCGCAGTCCAGCGCAATGACACCGAACGCGCTGCCCTTGAACTGGTACGCGCGGGCGTGCTGTCGGTCGACCCCTACGCCGCCGCAAGCGAGCTTGAGGCTGTGCAGACCCAGATCGAGACGCTTCACGCCATCACCGCGCGCCTGTCGCGCCTCAGCCTTGTGGATTTCCTGCGATGATCCGTTTGCTTGCCTTTTTGTGCTTGCTGCCAGGTCTGGCTCTGGCCGGTCCCGTCCGGCTCAAGGACCTCGTCGAATTCGACGGGGTGAGGGGCAACGATCTGGTGGGCTACGGCCTGGTCGTCGGCCTGAACGCCACTGGCGACGGGTTGCGCAATTCGCCCTTTACCGAGGAAATGCTGGCGACCCTCCTCGAACGTCTGGGTGTGAATGTCACGGGCGAAGAGTTTCGTCCCAAGAATGTGGCCGCCGTGTTCGTCACCGCGACGCTGCCGCCCTTTGCCCGCACCGGCGGGCAGATCGACGTGACAGTATCGGCCATCGGCGATTCCAAAAGCCTGCTTGGCGGCACGCTGGTGATGACGCCGCTGAACGGCGCGGACGGACAGGTTTATGCCGTCGCACAGGGCACCATCATCGCCGGCGGTGTCGCGGTGGAAGGACAGGGTTCGCGCGTGGTGCAGGGTGTGCCGACCGCAGGGGTGATACCGTCCGGCGGCCGGGTTGAGCGCGAGGTTGCGTTTGAGCTGGACGGTCTGTCGACATTGCGCCTGGCGTTGCGCAGCGCCGACTTCACCACGGCGCTGCTGATCGAGACGGCGATCAACCGCGAATTCGGGCGGCAGGTGGCGACGATGGTCGATTCAGGTACGGTGTCGCTGGACATTGATGCCGCCCGCATGCGGTCCCCCGCCCATGTGCTGGGTCGGATCGAGAACATCGAGGTTCAGCCGCAGACACGCGCGCGGGTGGTGGTTGACCAGCGTTCGGGCACCATCGTGATGGGGGCTGACGTCCGCATCAGCCGGGTTGCCGTGGCGCAGGGCGGGCTGACGTTGCGGGTCGATGAAACCCCGGTTGCAGTGCAGCCGAATCCGTTCAGCGCGGGCGAGACCATCGTTCTGCCACGCACGTCGACCGGGATCGAGACGGAACCGGGCACCGGGCTTGCCGAGGTTGCGGGTGCCGCCAGTCTGTCCGAGGTGGTGGCGGGCCTGAACGCGCTTGGCGTGGCGCCGCATGACATGATCGACATCCTCAAAAGCATCAACGCGGCCGGGGCGCTGCATGCCGAATTCGTGGTGCGCTGACGCGCAATACGTGCTGCATGCGACCGGGATTGTTGGGCATCCTTGCGTGTGGACGGATGCAATTCGTGAACCCAAGCGGCAGGACAGGCAGCACGGACACGTCAACGCGCGCCGTAACACCATGACCTGATCCCACTGCACTGCGCCGCATGGCAGACGCTCCGGTTGGGCTGCGGCGACGTCGGATGCCGCGATCCGGTTCTGTGTGACGATCAAGGACCTGTCCCGTCTGGCAATCTGGCAAACGACCGGCATGGTAGTCGGCCCGCTGCGGATGATGAGCCTTGACTGGGCCGGGGATTGGGGCGGGGACTGTGCCGTGCCGGATTGCACGTCGCCGATGACACAGGCCAAATCCTATGGCCGTCCAGATTCCCGCCCAGCCCGCCGACTATATCGCCAACCTGCCCATTGGGAACATCCGACGCGCGTTGCGCAATACCGCCCCTTGACCTCTGGCGTCCACGAAACCGGCAGGCGGTCGAGCGCGTTCTTTCATGCCGACCGCTTTCGCTTTGCTGGTTCAAGAACGCCACGCGCTTGCCAGACGATGGACTCCGCGGGCGCATGTCGGATGTCGTCACGCATCACGAAATGCCAGTGGCGCACAATCGGTGTACTCCTGCCGTCGGCGCGGGTTTCTCGTGCACAGATGAACTCTTTGACAAACGGGGTCGCTGGCTTTGCACGGATGTCTTGCGGTTTGCCGATCTGCTCGACCCGGTCCATCGACATGACAACGACCAGATCGGCCAGTTCCATCGCCTCTTCCTGATCGTGGGTGACAAAGACGGTGGTCAGGCCCGTCGTGTCATGGATGTAGCGCTTGCCCTTGCGCAGTTCGCGGCGGACCTTGCCATCCAGCGCGCAAAAGGGCTTAGCAGGCAGCAACATGCGGGGTTCGATGGCGGGGGCGCGGGTGAGGGCAACACGTTGGCGCTGACCGCCCGAAAGCTGTGATGGATAGCGCGCGCCGATGTCAGGCAACTGGATCGGGTCCTGAAGTTTGGTCACGTGGCGGGCGATCTCGGCCCTCTGGGGCCTTGTGGCGCGGGGCCGGGCGACCGGGCCATCGGCGGTGTTTTCAAAGACCGTCATGTGCCGGAACAGGGCGTAGTTTTGGAAAACGAACCCCGCGCGGCGTTCCTGAACCGTCAGACCGGTGGCATCCTGCCCGTTAAAATGGACACGGCCGGAGGTTGGAAACTCCAGCCCGCCAAGGATGCGCAAAAGCGTGGTTTTCCCCGAAACCGAAGGACCAAGAAGCGCCACTAGCGCGCCCGATGGCAACGACAGCGACACGGGATGCAGGGCTGCGGTGGAGCCAAACTGTTTGGAGATTTCGTCGATTTCGATGTGCAAATGCATTCTCCTGGTGTCGGTGCGCTGCGGCAAGTTGGTCGGCGTGCCGGATTTCCAGGGCGGTTTTCAGAAGGAGCGTGACAAGGGCCAGCAGGGCGAGGACAGCGGCAAGGCTGAACGCCGCGACCGAGAGGTATTCCTGATACTGCATCTTGATCGTGGTCGGCATCGTCGCGGTCTGGCCCCGGATCTTGCCCGACGCGACCGCCAACGCGCCGAAATAACGACAGCGATTGTCGAGTATTAAAAAGAAAAATTCACGCTAAATGTTATCGTGTAGAAAGAATAGTATCCTGCGCGATCAGAGTGCCCGCCCTTGGTTTTCTGATACGGAAGGTGTTGTTTTCCCGCCGCTTAAGCGCGCTTCGCGTCGCCGATGATCTGATCTGCCACCGCCCCTGAGCGCAGCATGTCCTGCAACGTAAGGGATTCGATCATCACCAGATAGGACCAGAACACATCGGCGAAAACCTTGCGGATCCGGCAGGTCGCCTCATCCGAGCAATCTTCGCAGCGCTGATAGGCGCGGCGCGACAGGCATGGCAGGGGGGCAATCGGCCCGTCGATGGTGCGCAAAAGCTCTGAGATCGAAACCTCGTTGGGCTTTTTGACCAGAACATAGCCGCCCGACCGCCCCCGGATCGACGCGATCACACCCGCGTTGCGCACCTCCAGAAGGATATGCTCAAGGAACCGTTTGGGCGTGCCCGACCGCTTGGCGATCTCTTCGATCGTCAGGGGTTCCGGCTGGCCCTTGGCCGCCTCATCCGCAAGGGCCAGAAGCGCCTTCAGGGCGTATTTCATCTTCTGCGTGATCATGAATCAGGGTTACGCGCTGAAATGGCCAGAATCAACGCAGGGATTGCCCGGGGCCCGCATGGCCGGACCAGAAAGGCAGAGAAACCGTGATCCGACCGGATCTGATCGACCGCAGAATCTTCGCCGAACTGATGCGCGACGCAACCCTGCGACCGATGCTGTGCCGATCAGGAACGTCACCAGCCATTTCGCGGTGGCGCGGATGAGTTTCACCACCGCCTATCCGGTGGACAAGGTATCGCGCTGAGGCCGTTTGGCGTGACGCGAGCCGCGCGTGGGAAAGCCATACACAACGTTGTGTCTGCGCAGCAACGCCGGGTGACCCGCAGACCTCGGGTGTGACCGATCAAA
Organism: Rhodobacterales bacterium; assembly: GCA_038209775.1. Taxonomy (GTDB): domain Bacteria; phylum Pseudomonadota; class Alphaproteobacteria; order Rhodobacterales; family Rhodobacteraceae; genus JBBQXK01. The sequence continues at coordinate 44,974 of JBBQXK010000023.1, forward strand.
TGTCATGCATGGTCGCTATGGAACCGATACGGCCATTTATCCGCAAAGGATGGCACCTCATGGGCATCGGAGTTCGGCGGGAAAGCTGGCGGTTTACATCAGGATATTGGCAATCCGCGTTCGGCATCCATGGGCGTTTCGCACCCCCGGACGGATCACCTGCGCGCCGGAACTGACTGGGAAGATCATGCCATCAGGCTGTTTCACGGCATCGGCAATGGAAGGAATGAACCATGAAGGGCAGTCTTGACGGGCATGTCGCGCTGATCACCGGATCATCCAGCGGCATCGGCCTTGGCATTGCGCGGGAAATGGTCGGCAGCGGCGCTCGGGTGATCCTGAACGGCATCGAGGCGGCCGACGAGGGTGAGGCGCTTGCGGAAACCTTTGGTGGGCGGGCGGTGTATCTGCACGCCGACCTGTCACGCACCGACGCGGTTGAGCGCATGATGGCGCTGGCCGGGGCGGCCTTCGGGCGGCTGGACATTCTGGTGAACAATGCAGGCATCCAGCATGTGGCACCGCTGGCCGACTTTCCGCCTGCGAAGTACGACCTGATCATCGCGCTGAACCAAAGCTCGGTGTTCCACACCACAAGGCTGGTCTTGCCGATGATGCGCAAGCTGGGACGCGGGCGGATCATCAACATCGCCTCGGCGCATGGTCTGGTCGCGTCTCCATTCAAGTCGGCCTATGTCGCGGCCAAGCACGCCGTCGTCGGGTTGACCAAGGTCACGGCACTGGAAACGGCCGAGGAAAACATCACAGCCAACGCGATCTGTCCGGGGTATGTGCTGACGCCGCTTGTCGAGGCGCAGATCGATGCGCAGGCGAAGGCCCACGGTATCCCGCGCGAGGCTGTGATCCGCGATGTCCTGTTGGCCCAGCAGCCCAACAAGAAGTTCGCGACCGTCGCCGAAATCGGCGCGCTTTGCGTCTTTCTGGCCTCTGACGCCGCCGCGTCAATCACCGGCACAGCCATCCCTGTCGATGGTGGCTGGACCGCTCACTAGGAGAATGACCATGGCCGCATCGAAAGCCGGGAACCAGAACGCTTTGGCTGGTCAGGGGCAAGTTACGCTGGTGTTGCAGGGGGGCGGCGCGCTTGGCGCCTATCAGGCCGGGGTCTATGAGGCCCTGCACGAAGCCGGGATTGAGCCTGACTGGGTTGTCGGCACGTCGATCGGTGCGATCAATGCGGCGATCATCGCGGGCAACAAACCGGAAGACCGGCTGGAACGGCTAAAGGCGTTCTGGGCGAAGGTGCGCCACCCGGTATCGGTCACCTCGTTTTCGTCGCTGCCGTTCCTTGGCAGCACGTTTGCCGCAATGAACGCGATCACGTCGGGCCTGCCGGGGTTCTTTGAGCCCAATCCGATGGCATTCCTGGGGCCCAAAATGCCGCTGGGCGCAGATGCCGCCGGTTACTACAGCACCGAGCCGCTGCAAAGGACCCTGACCGAACTGCTTGATCCTGCGCTGTTCGCCAGCCAATCCCCGCGCGTGACCTTCGGGGCCGCGAATGTGTCGTCCGGCGAGATGCACTATTTCGACAGCAAGACCGATATGCTGACCATCCGGCATGTAATGGCATCTTCCGCCTTGCCGCCGGCCTTTCCAGCGATCCGGATTGACGGACAGCTGTATTGGGACGGTGGCATCCTGTCGAACACACCGGTCGAGGCGGTGTTCGACGACAATCCGCGCAAGTCGGGTATCGTCTTTGCCGTCCATCTGTGGCGCAGGCAGGGGGAAGAACCGACGTCGATCTGGGACGTGGCAAACCGCGAAAAGGATCTGCAATATGCCAGCCGCGCGGTGAACCAGATCAAGCAGCAGCGCCAGATCCACCGGATGCGCCACCTGATTTCGGCATTGGTCGACAAGCTGCCACCAGACCAGCGCGACAGCGCTGACGTCAGGGCGATGGCGGCATTCGGGTGCAAGACCCGGATGCACGTGGTCCGCCTTCTGGCGCCGCGCCTGAAGAACGAGGATCACACCAAGGACGTCGATTTTTCCCCACGAGGCATTCAGATGCGCTGGCAGGCCGGGCTTGCCGATATGCGCGCAACGCTGGCGGCCAAACCGTGGAACTTGCCGCATGACGCAGACGAGGGGTTCGTGCTGCATGATTCCGCCAAGAACTCCCTTGCGTTGGTAACCGTGGAATGATGCGCAAGGTCTTGATCCTTGCCCTGGCAATTGGCCTTGCCTCCCCGGCGCTGGCCGACCCGCAACAGGATATCCGCGATCTTTATGCGGCGTTTGCGGCGGCGCAGAACCAGCATGATATCGACGCTGTCCGCGCCTTGCTGTCTGACCGCCCGGATTTCCTGTGGATTTCGGACGGGCGGCCGGTCTGGGGGCGTGAGGCGATGCTGGAACGCATGGCGGGGTTTCAAGCCGCCGAGGTCTGGCGGGTCGAGCCCGAGTATGCCGCGTCGCGCGTGATCATGCTGGACGCGGATTCGGCGGTGTTCCACGTGCCGCTGGTTCTGATCCTTGGGTCCAGTGCAGACCCTGCCCGGTTGAAATGGCTGGTCGAAGTGATCTGTCAGAAAGAGGCCGGCGGCTGGCGGATTGCCGGGTTGTACACAGCCCAGGACAAACGTTGATTGCCGGTTCTGAAGGTGCCCTGATGCAACCTTCGAACACCGCAACAAGCCGCATTTTTCATCCCCGTCCCCCACAGCGCACCCATCGCCGCGGGTCGCAACGGGGCACCAAGGGCTGGCCGTGCGCTCACTGTCGGCAAATCACGTGAGCGGGCCATCGCACACCGGCCAGTTCGAGCTTTCATCTGCGTCGGATCCGCGCAAGGATCGCGGCCTGCTGGTCGGTGTGGGTTACCGGTTCCGGGGCCTCGCAAGGCCGGACGCGCGCGAAACAGGCGAATTCGGAGACGGCAGATGGAACTACAGCAAATGCGCTACTTTCTGGCCGCTGCCCGCGAGTTGAACTTCACGCGTGCGGCGATGAAGTGCAATGTGTCGCAGCCATCCCTGACCCGGGCCATCGGCATTCTGGAGCGTGAACTTGGCGGCGATCTGTTTCGCCGCGAACGCAGCCTGACGCATCTGACCGATCTGGGACGCCGGATGTTGCCGCTGTTGGCCGAGGCGATAGACAACGCGGATCAGGCAAGCCGTCTGGCCAAAGCGATCCGGTCCAGCAATGTGGTCAGCCTTAGCCTGGCTTTGCGGGACGGCATACCGCTTGAACCTTTCGTGCCGCACCTTCTTGAAATGGCAAAGTCTTTTGCCGAATTCGACTTCAAGATCAAGCGCGGTACACCGGCCGAGCTGGAGGGTGAGCTGAAGGAAGGCAAGGTTGACATCCTGCTGGGCCCGAAGCCCGAAAATCCGTGGGAGCGTTTTGAGCATTGGCCGCTTTACGATTGTGAATACAGTCTGGTTTTTCGGGCCGATCATCCGATGTCGCGGCGCGACATGATCCGGGTCGAAGACCTGAAAGGCAGCAACCTTCTGCACCGGCCCGATTGCGGCGTATCCACGCATCTGCGCGCCCATCTGGAACAGGCGGGCGTGGCCCTGCAACCGGCATTGGAGTTTGCGCGGGATGACGATTTGCTGACCTACTTGTCGTCAAGCCAGGCGATTGCCTTCCTGCCCACGATTTCCTACCTGCGGGCGCCACTTGTGCGGCGCAACCTTGAAGGGCCCGACTGCAGCTACAAGATGTTCGCGGTAACCGTCGGCGGTCGCCAGCGCGGTCCGGCGCTAAGCCTGTTTCTCAATCAGATACGGGCCGCAGACTGGAGATCGGAAGCGGCCTGAAGAATGGCTTCCCCGTCCATGCGCCTGCGCGGATCGGGGTCGAGATGCCGCGCCGTGATCCTGCCGTGCGGGTCCAGCACGAACGTAGCCGTGACCGGCATCATCCATCCATAGGAATTGTTCGCCGCGTCAAGATCGACCTGCAACAGGGCAAGTTCGTGCCGCAGATCGTCGTCGATGACATAGCTGAGGCCCAGAGAGGTCGAGATGCCAAGGCCGATATCGCACAGAATTGGAAAAACGGCGCCGGATTCGGCAGCCAGTTTGCCTGCGTTCGCGGCATTCTGCGGCGATACTGCGACGACCTGACAACCCAGCGCTTCGATACGGGGGCTGATTTCGGCCAGCGCCGTCATGTTCAGATGGCAAAAGTCGCACCAGTAGCCACGGTGAAAGGCAAGCACCACCGGCCCTTTGGCCAGCGCGGTTTCCAGCCGCCAGAGGTGGCCGCGTGCATCCGGCAGAATGAAATCCGGAAAAATTTCACCGACGGCGGGCACATTCTTGTCCATGCCGCTGGCAATCAGACGTGCCACCAGCCTGTCGAGGGCATTCGAATAGGCGGCATGCTGTCGGCGAACGTCATCCGCGATGTCGGCCAGACGCTCTGACAGCGGGCGGTCTGTCACAACCGCAGTCCGGGTGGGGGGCCAGGCTTGTCTTTCAATCGTCACACCCTTGGTTCATTGAAGTTTACCGCAAGTCCGACCGCCCCACACCTGCAATCGTCATAGCATCCGCCTATCGAATCCAGAGAGGCCGCCCGCTTCTGCAAAGGTGCCGCGCGGGTCACAGTGCGCGGGCCGAGTCGACCCGACTTTGCCTGCAAGGAAACAGAACATGAAAAAGATTGTCGCACTGGCCATGGGTTTTGCGGTGCTTGCAGCCGCCGCCGCTGCCGGGGAATGCCCCGCCGAATCCGTGCTGACCGAACCGCGTGTCCTTGAAAATGCGCCTGACGTCGGAGTGACGCGCCCGATCCTGCAAGAGGTCGATCTGACGGGCTGGCGCGGTATGGGTAGCTTTCATCTGCGGATGCGGCGCCTGACCGTTGACCCGCACGGCATCGTGCCAACCCATGAACACACTGACCGGCCATCAATCGTGCTGGTGCAATCCGGAGAAATCGTTGAGCACAATGAATACTGCGCCGTTCCTATCGTGCACAAGGCGGGCGATTCGGCCGCTGAGTTCGGGCCCAAGCATTCGCATTGGTGGGAAAACCTGACGAACGAGCCGGTCGTCCTGATATCGACCGACGTGGTTCCTGTGGCGATGATGGATGAACCGAAGATGGACATGCCTTGAACCCGGCCACAAACAGAGCCGCCGCTGCGTCCGCGTCTGGCGGTGCAGGGCGGTTCCTGTTGATCGCGGTCATCGCGTTTCTGACGCTGGTGGACCTGTTTGCGACACAGGTCATCATCCCTGCGCTTACACTGCGCTATGATGTGTCGGCGGCGACGATGGGTGCTGCGGTTGGTGCCTGCACCTTTGGCATGGCCATCGCCAGCCTGGCGGTGGCGCTGTTTTCCGACCGGATCGACCAACGGGCGGGGATTGTGCTGTCGCTTGGCCTTTTGTCGGTGCCCACGGTGCTTTTGGCCTGGGCACCGACTGTCGCGGTGTTTTCCGGGCTTCGCATTGCGCAGGGTTTATGCATGGCCACTGCATTCAGCCTGACACTGGCCTATCTGGGCGAACGGATGACCGGCGCCGCTGCGACGCGCGCCTTTTCCGCCTATGTGACAGGCAATGTCGCGTCCAACCTGATCGGGCGATTCGTGGCGTCAGGCGTCGCCGGCGAATGGGGCATTGACGCGAGTTTCTACCTGTTTGCCCTGCTCAATCTGGCGGGGGCGGCGCTGGCCGCGACGACGATCCACCGCACGTCCAAGATGAAACAGGGGACCGACCACGCAAGATCGCCGCTGACGGCCGTGAAAACCCATCTGGCCAATCCGCGCCTTCGGGCGGCCTTCGGCTTTGGCTTTTGCATCCTGTTCGTGTTCATCGGCGTGTTCACCTATGTGAACTTTGAACTGGGCGGTGAACGGTTCGGCGTGCCGATGATGACGCTTGGGGTCATCTATTTCGTGTTTCTGCCCTCGATCTTCACGACGCCGCAGGCGGGCCTTGTCGCCCGCTGGATCGGTCTGCGGCGCGCCACTTTGGCGGGGATCGGCGTGGCCTTGCTGGGGCTGGCGCTGATGGCGCTGAACTGGCTGCCTGCGGTGCTGGCAGGCATGGCGCTGGTGGCGGTCGGCACGTTCCTGGCGCAGGCGCTGGCCACCGGATTTGTCAGCCGCGCCGCGATGGGCGACCGGGCCGCCGCAAGCGGGCTGTATCTGGCCAGCTATTTTTCGGGCGGATTGGTGGGCGCTGTCGTCCTTGGGCAGATTTACACCGATTATGGCTGGCATGCGATGTTGATGTGTGTCGCGGTGGTGCTGGTTGGGGCGGCGTTTTTGGCCCGTGATTTCGACCTGACGGAACCTGCGTGATCAGGGTGCCGCAGGATGTGCCTGACGGTTGCCCACGACAGGCATCTGCCAGAGGAAAACAAGGAAACGGATGATGAAGAAACCCAAACACCCGACACCGTCGGACCATACCGACAAGATCGCACTGGTGCTGCAGGGTGGCGGTGCGCTTGGCAGCTATCAGGCCGGTGTGTACGAGGCGCTTGCCACTGCAGACCATCTGCCCGACTGGGTGGCGGGCATCTCCATCGGGGCGATCAACGCGGCAATCATTGCAGGCAACCCGCCCGAAACCCGCGTGGCCCAGTTGCGCGCGTTCTGGGAAACGATCACCGAAACCGCGTCGGGTTGGCCGTCCTGGTCCCTTGGTGATCCGACCACCTTTACCCAGGCGGCAGCGGCGCAATCCGCGTTGCTGTTCGGCCAGCCCGGCTTTTTCGCGCCGCGCGCGATGATGGACTGGTTCGCACCGCGCCGTCCGGTCAGTTTCTATGACACCGCCGGGCTGAAGGCGACGCTGGAGCGGCTGGTGGACTTTGACCGCATCAACGCGGAAACCGAGCCGCGCCTCAGCGTGGGCGCGGTGAACGTGCGAACCGGGCGCTTTGCCTATTTCGACAGCACCAAGACCACGATCCGCGCCGAACACATCATGGCAAGCGGTGCCCTGCCGCCCGGATTTCCGGCGGTCGAGATCGACGGCGAGCATTATTGGGACGGCGGAATCGTGTCAAACACGCCCTTGGCCTATGTGCTGGACCAGTTGCCGCGCCGCAGTCGGCTGGTCTTTCAGGTGGACGTGTTTCAGGCGCATGGTCAGGTGCCGACCACCCTGCAAGAGGTGGCAGAGCGCGAAAAGGACATCCGCTTTGCCAGCCGCACCCGGATGAACACCGACATCTTTGCCAACAAGCACGAAGTTCGCCACGCGATCAATGAGTTGCTTGAAATCTTGCCGCCCGACCTTGCCGCCACACCCGAGGCGCAGCGGCTATACAAGATGGGTTGCGTCACGCAAATGGACATCGTGCAGATGATCTATCGGCCGATGGTCCCGCAAGGTTCGCAGAAAGACTATGAGTTCAGCCGTGCGACGATGTCGCAGCGTTGGGATCAGGGGCAGGCGGATGCCGGGGTAACGCTGGCAGTGTCGCCGTGGCGTGCGCCCCGCGGACGCGAGGTTGGTGTGCGGGTGTTCGATGTCTGGCATGACAAGCTGATTGAAAAGCGCCGTGCCGACTTGGCGGTGGCCAAAGCGAAAGACTGACGCTAACCTTTTACAACGTCCGGCGATTGTCCATGCGGCAGCACTGGAACATTCAGCCGGACAAGCGTTGTGCGGCATGGGCCCTGATGGAGAAATGAACATGTCTTTGGCAGATGACTGCATCATCGTGACCGGCGCTGCGGGGAATCTGGGGTCTGTGGTGGCCCAGACGCTGGTGCGGCAGGGGGCGCAGGTGGTCTGTGTCGACCGGGCGGAACGCGCGTTCGATGTGACCGGGGACGGGATCGACCCTGACCGCATCCTGTGGATCACCGGGCAGGACATCAGCGCCAAATCCGCGATGGATCAGGTTGTGGCGGGTGCCGTGGCGCGGTTCGGGCGCGTGACGGGTCTGGTGAACACGGTCGGCGGCTTTGCCACCGGCAAGGTGGTGACTGACGCGCTGGATCAGTGGGACCTGATGATGACGCTGAACGCCAAGATCGCGCTTGTCACCAGTGCCGCGGTGCTGCCGGCCATGGTGGCGGCCGGCCGGGGCCGGATCGTGCATATCGCGGCACAGCCCGGGATCAAGGCGGTGGGCGGACAGGCGGCCTATGCGGCGTCAAAGGCGGCCGTGATCCGGCTGGTGGAAAGTATTGCGGCAGAACACCGGGCCGACCGGATCACCTGCAACTGCATCCTGCCGGGCACCATCGACACGCCGGTGAACCGCGCGTCGATGCCGAACGCCAAGCCCGATGTCTGGATCGCGCCGTCCTCGATAGCGGATCTGATCGCATATCTCTTGTCGCCTGCCGGGGCCGTGGTAACGGGCGGTGCCATTCCCGCGACCGCGCTGGTATAGCGGCGGGCAGCGGCAGCGACGGGGTGTGCAATGGATATCTGGTGGACCGCCATTTATGGCTATGCCGGGATCGGCGGGGTGGTGGCGCTGGCCTTTGTGCTGGTGGGCATCGACCGGGTGGATGAGGCCGCACATGGGGCATATCTTGTCCGTCCGCTGCTGGTGCCTGGCCTAACGCTGTTGTGGCCCATCGTTCTGGTCCGCTGGATCGTGCTGGAACGGCGCAGGGGGCACGGGCCATGATCCGGCGCCAGCGGCGCATGCACCTGTGGGTCTGGGCGGTGCTGGCGGTGGTCTTACCGGTCAGCCTGGCGGTGATCCTGGCGCTGGCTGCCAGCACGGTGATCGAACGCGCGCCGGTCCGGCTTGAGCCGCCCCTGACCGAGGGGACGGGCGGATGAGCCATGCCTACAAGCCGGTGCAGTGGAACCGCACCAAGTTGATCTATGATGCGTTCCTGGTGACCGGGATTGCGGCGTATCTGTTCATCTTCATGGAACTGGCCCCCCTCTTGTCGCCCGCCGTGCGGCTGGTCGAGGCCCCGATCTATCAGATGCGCGCCTTTGGCAGTTGTGCGTTCCTGCTGCTGACCATCATCCTGGCCATCGGCCCACTGGCGCGGCTGGACCGGCGGTTCCTGCCGATCCTGTACAACCGCAGGCATTTCGGGGTCATCACGGCGGGCGTGGCGATCCTGCATGCGCAGGCGGTTCTGGACTGGTACTTCGCCTTTGCGCCGGTTTCCAAGATAGCGGCGCTGTTCACGGCGAACACCAGTTACACCCAGATCATCGGCTTTCCGTTCGAGGCGTTCGGGGTGTTTTCGCTGTCGGTGCTGGTGGTGATGGCGGTGACAAGCCATGATTTCTGGCTGTCGTTCCTGACGCCCCGGTTCTGGAAGGCCATGCATATGCTGGTCTATGTAGCCTATGCGTCGGTGGTCCTGCATGTGGCGCTGGGGTCGCTGGTGGGGGGCGGCAATCCGGTGACGCTGCTGGTGCTGGCCGCCAGCATGACCGGGCTTATCACGCTGCACCTGATGGCGGGCCTGCGCGAAAACCGCCACGACCGGGCGCTGGATGCCAGCCCTGCGCGCGACGGTTGGGTCGAATTCGGCGACCTTGCGGATTTCACCGAAGGCCGGGCGCTGATCGGCGCGGGGGCCAGGGGCGAACGGATCGCAGTGTTCAAGTTCAAGGGCCGCCTGTCGGCGCTGGCCAATGTCTGTTCGCATCAAGGGGGGCCGGTGGGTGAGGGCAAGGTGGTCCTCGGCCTCGTGACCTGCCCCTGGCATGGCTATCAGTACCGGCTGGAGGACGGCTGTTCGCCGCCCCCGTTCAAGGAACGCATCGCCAAATTCCGCGTCCGGCTGCAGGGTAGCCGGATCTGGGTCGATCCCGTGGCCCTGCCCTTGGGCACCGTGGTGGAACCGCTGGCCATCCCAGAACGACAGGTACAGCCATGACCAAAGCCACCCCGGACCCGTTCTTTGTCGGCTACTTCAAGAAGGTTCCGCCGGGTATCCGCGATTTCGCCCTGCTGGCGGGCACCGGGATCGTGGTGCTTCTTTGTACGCTGGCGATCTTGGTGCCGCTGGGCAGCATCGACCCCGGGTCGGGCCGCTATGCCAACGACTTGCGCGGCGGCACCCTGACCGGGGTGATCGATCCTCTGCCCTATCCGATCCTGCGGGTGCCCGCGACCGCAGACACCCCGGCGCGCGCCGTGCTGTTGGGCGGGCAGGACAAGATCGGCGCACAGGAACGGGTCAGGATGGGCACGCCGGTGATCGACGTGGGCGGTGTCTTTGTGCGCCGGGGCGATCTGGAGATGCTGCTGATCAACGCCAACAGTGCCAAGGCCAGCACAACCGCCCTGCCGGGCTTTGCCCCCGCCGCGCCAACCGACCTTGGCCGCTGGCGTCTGACGGGTGAGATCTGCGATGGCAAATGCTATGGCGGCGCGATGAAACCGGGCGACGGGCTGGCCCACAAGGCCTGTGCCAACCTCTGCATATCCGAAGGGTTGCCGCCGGTTCTGGTGATGGAACTGCCGGTCGAAGGGTCAACCGTCGTGCTGCTGGCAGCAGAGGACGGCGGCCCGATGCCCGAAGCGATGTTCGACCTGACGGCGGTGCCGATCCAGCTGGAAGGCCGCCTTGAACGCCGCGACGACCTTTTGATCTTCCGCATCGACGAACGGTCGGTCCAGCGGATGTGAGGCGGCATGCGCAGATTTTGCTGTGGCGGCGGCACAAACCGCCGAATGGGCTTTGGCCCCGCCCAAGGCAAACGACCGCCTCAGTCGCGCCCACAGCGGCACGTGCATGAAGGACCCGCAACTATCCCGACAACGACCCGTCAGGTTCGTCGCTAGGTCCTTTCAGATCACCATCGGCTGGGTACTTGCGGGTTCCAGAAGCGGCAGGATCTCGGGATCGTGCAAGGCCGCCGACAGGACTTCGCTTGCCAGGCCCGAAGTGCCGACCGCGCGCGCGATGGCGACCGCACCCACCATCGTAGCGATCAGGCGCAGCGCGCGCGCACGCGCGCCATCTGCGTCCGGCGCAGACCGCGCGATCAGGTCGATCAGCCGCTCGCCACCTGCCGCAAGCGCCGCATGCATTTCGGGCGGGGAATGGGCTGCTTCAGAAGCCAGCGCCGCCATCGGGCAGCCGGTCTCGGGATGCGCGAGATGGCCGTCTGACAGATAGAGTTCGACATAAGCTTTCAGTGACCCGGCGTCTGCACGGTCGCCGTCCGGCGCAAGAACGCGGGTGCGCTCAGCAAATGCTGCCGCCACCGCCTCGGCGGCCAAGGCGTCCTTCGACGGGAAGTGCCGGTAGAAGCCGCCATGCGTCAGCCCTGCCGCCTGCATGATGTCGGCGACACCCGTCGCCTCCAGCCCCCGCTTGCGGAACAGGTGCGAGGCAGCCTCGACGATGCGGGCGCGGCTTTCGGCTGTGGCCTGTCGAGATTGTCGCATGATCCCTCCTCCAGATTGCCTTGACAGAATAGATGACGGGCGTCATCACTTCAATAAGATTATTATCATCAGCTAAAATGGCCACCTGATGGTGGACGAGGAGAGACAATGGACCGACGCATTCTGGTGCTGGCCTTTGCCAGTTTTGCCACAGGGACCGAGGCCTATGTCTACGCCGGCCACCTTGCGGACCTTGCGGCCGACCTGAACGCGTCTGTTGCTGCGGCGGGGCAACTCGCCACCGTTTTTGCGATTACCTATGCACTATCGGCACCGCTGATCGCGGGTGCGGCGGCGCGGTTCGGGCGCAGGAAGGTCATGGTGACAGGCCTTGTGCTTATCGGGGTGCTGAACCTGTTGGCCGCCGCTGCCCCGACACTCGGTGCGCTGATGGCCATTCGCATCGTTTGCGGCCTTGCGGCGGGGCTTGTCGGGCCGATCTCGACCCTCGCTGCCGCCGAACTTGCAGCACCCGGGCAAAGGGGGCGTGCGATGGCGGTGGTGCTGTCAGGCCTGACGCTCGCGTTTATGCTGGGCATCCCGGTGGGCAGTGTTGTGGGCGACATCGCAGGCTGGCGCGGCACGTTTGTCTATGCGGGTGCCATTGCATTGGTCGCGGCGCTGGCCTTGCGCGTTGTCCTGCCCGACATGCCGGGCGGACAGCGGGTGGGTCTTGCGGCGTTCCGGGCCGCCCTTGCCAAGCCCGTGTCGGCAAACCTTGCGCTGACGCTGCTGGGCTTTGCCGCAACCTTCACCACCATCGCCTATATCGGCCCCATCGTGACCGCGATCTCTGGCCTGACCGGGTCGGGCATCGGTGCCATTCAGGCGATGATTGGCGTCGGCAGTATTGCGGGCATCATCGTCGGTGCCCGGTCGGCGGACGGGCCCGGCGCGCGGCGTGTTCTGGTGCTGGGCTTTGGCATCTCTGCGCTGGCTCTTGCAGCCTATTCTGCACTGATGTTGGCACCGATCGGGCCGGGCATTCTTGCAACCGCCCTGTTGGCAGGTGCGACCGCGACGGGGGCCGCGACGCTGTTTGCCCGCACCCCGGTCATTCAGGTGCGCCTTGTCGGGGCATCCCCCGAGGAGGCGCGCCCGGTCGTACTCGCGCTCAATGGCTCGATGGTGTTTCTCGGTCAGGGGCTGGGTGCTGCGATGGGCGGCCTTGTGATCGCCGGGCCGGGGTTGCCTTGGGTTGGGATCGCCGCTGCCGGGCTGGCCCTGATCGGCATGGGGCTGGTTGTGCGGCTTTCCCTTGTTGCCATGCCTGAAGCCGGGTCCGCTCCCGTGCCACGCGGCGTCCGCACAGGACCGGAGGCGTGAGCATGACCACCACGACCACACACCTGCGCCGCCGCAGGGTCCGGTGGATTGCCGTCATTGCGGTCGTTTTGCTCGTGCCCGGAATGGCCACAACCATTGCCCTGGTTCCCGAAGCCCGCATGATGGCCAACGCCGCACTTGCGCCGCTGGTGGCACCTTCTGTGGCCGCCCCCAAGCAACCACAAACGACGGTGCGCGGTCTGCGGGTGCAGACCGTGACGCTGACCGCACCCGTCGAAGAGCGCAGCTTTACCGGCGTTGTCGTTGCCCGCTTCCAGACCCCGCTCGGCTTTCGGGTCGGCGGGCGGATCGACACCCG
>JBBQXK010000024.1:0-54100 GCA_038209775.1 Rhodobacterales bacterium
GGCGGTGGCGGTGGCGGTGGTGGCGGCGGCGGCGGTGGTGGTGGTCCGGAGCAGGGACAAAGCGGTTGCAGTTTCAGCGACGAATTTGCCAGTGCCTGGGCAGAGGCGGCCGGCAATTACACCTTCAATAACTTTCTCGTCGAACTGACAATCAATTCCATCGGCGGCGCTATCGGCAAAGGGTTGTCGCTTTACTTCGCGCGTGTGGTCGGCGCGTCGGGCAAGGCTGTGGACGCCGTGTCGGACGCCACGGGCGGGGCTGCTGCCGGATATGTCGGTGGGGCCGTCACCGATGACAACAACTCTGTGACCGGGGCCGAGGCGGCAGCGATCGCGGTTTCAGTCGCTGTTGGGGTCGGGGTCGGGCTGTCGGCACTGACGGGTCCGTTCTCATTCATCGCCGCGTCCATTGCGGCCTCGATTGCAGGAGCCATCGCCGGGATTACTGCCGATGCCTGGGACAATGCGTCGGCGGCCTATGCGGAATGTCTGGAAAACGAGGAGATGCAGGAACCGGAGGACAGCCCTGCCGACGGTCCGGCGAAATGCCCGCCCGTATCGCCGTTGATTATCGACCTGGATGGCGACGGGGTCGAGACGCTGCCGCTGGCAGGCTCGCCGGTCTATTTCGATCTCGATGGGGACGGCGTTGCGCAGCAGACGGGCTGGGTCGCGCCTGACGATGCGTTGCTGGTGCTGGACCGCAACGCGAACGGTCAGATAGACGACATCACCGAACTGTTCGGAAGCGTCACCGAAGACGGGTTTTCAGAACTCGCCCGCGAAGACAGCAACGGCGACGGCGTGATAGATGCGAATGACGCGGTCTTTGCCGATTTGCGGCTTTGGCGCGATGCCAACAGCAACGGCATCGCCGAAGAAGAAGAGCTGATCACGCTGGACGATCAGGGGATCGTTGAGATTTCACTGGCTGCGACCGAGGTTGACATCGCTGTTGCCGGCGGTCGGGCAAGCCATACCGGTACCGTGCGCCTGGCCGACGGTAGTACGGCCGATGTGGTGGATGTGTGGTTCGACAACGCCTCTGCCACGGTTGCGCAAAGTGGTGCCGCCGATGTCAGCACGGCAGCGTTGCGTCTGCCGACCCTGACAGGATCGGGCAGTGTCGCCGATCTGCGGACCGCGATGGATGCAGATCCCGCGTTGATGGAAGCCGTGCGTGACCTCATGATCTCGGCCCCGGCGCTGACCGGGGCAGACTTCCGCGCGGCATTCGAGGGGCTTTTGGCCGAATGGACCGGAACCGACGGTGTCGCCAGCTCTGGTCGCGGCGGATACATCGACGGGCAACATCTGGCGGTGATCGAGGCGCTGAACGGGTTCAGCTATCGCCAGTTGACCGGTGTGAATTCGGGGACCGCAAATCCCGGCCCGAATGCGGCCTACGTGATCGAGGCGCAGTATCAGGAACTGGTCGACCGCTTTCTCACCCAGTTTTCCGCGCAGTTGCCGCTGTCGAGCTTGCTGCTCGCCAGCGATCTTGCGCAGGAAGGCGACCCCCGGGGTCAGGCATTGGGCGACGCGCTGCAAGGCACCGCCGGAAACCCGCTGATGCTTGGCCTGATGTTTTTTGACGAGACGCTGAACCGGGTGTCGCTGGAAAGCGCTTCGCAGGCGCTGGCATTCCTGTCGGATAACCTGCCCGTCACAGATACGGTCGGATTTCTGGAAACCATGATGGTGCGCGTCGCAGGCTTGCGCCACACCAGCTTTGGCAGTGACGAACCGGCCTTTCGGGTCTGGCTGGAAGACGCATTGGGCGGCATCGCAGATGCGGCGCTGCGCGAAGTGGCGGTCAGCATGGCGCTGGGGCGGCAGGTGCTGCAAGGGACGTCCGGTGCCGACAATCTTCAGACCGATGATGAGGCGCCGGAGTATCTGGTGCGCCAACCGGTGCCCATCAGCACGATCCTTCGGGGTGGCGAAGGGGCAGATACGCTGGATGGGCAAGCCGGTGGCGATATCTACGTCTTTGAAAGAGGCGACGGCGCCGATGTTATCATCGACAGTTTCTTCCAGGGGATCGGTGGCCTGGCTTCGGGAACGAGGGTCGGAACCTACGGCAATTCCCTGCCGGAAGGTTCGGTCAACCCCTATCTTGCCAGTTTGGACAGGATCCTGTTTGTCGGACGCTCCTCGACGGAGGCTGTCTATACGCAGGATGGCAACGATCTGATCGTGAGTTTTGACGATGCATCGGGGGATCAGGTACGGATCGTTGATTTCTTTGCCTTCTCATCTGCCAACAATATCAACGGCGCAGACTATCCCATCGGTTTCTACAACGGGATCGAGATTTTTGTCTTTTCCGACACTGCAGCCGCCTATTCAGAACTGGCGGCAACCGATGGCGACGATACCCTGACGGGGACCTCGGCCGCGGACATTCTTGTCGGCGGCTTGGGCGATGATCTGCTGCGGGGCGATGGCGGCAGCGATACCTATGTCCATGCACCCGGCGACGGCAATGATGTGATCGAAGAGCGCTTCGCCGGATCGGGCGATTTCAACCGGGGGGCCCTGATCGGCGACCGCCTGCTGCTGACCGGGAACGAACTGGCCGACATGACGCTGCTGCGCTCGGGAACCGATGTGACACTCGGTTTCCTTGGCGGGCAGCAGGGCAGCGTCACGATCATCAACCAGGGTGCAAGCCAGACCCGAAGCGTCTATTCCGTCGGGGCTGTCGAGGGAGTGGAGTTTTCCGACGGTCGTATCCTGCGTGTGGACACCATTGACATCGCATTGAACGGCGATCCGTTGGCGGGAGGGATCTATGCCAACGTCCTGACCGCGGCGAATGCCGATGCTGCCGGGGTCGTCTTCGGCAATCAGTCGAACAGTCAGGCCAACGACATCTTCATCGCGGGCAGCACCGCCGTGACCTTCAACGGTGGGCCGGGGCATGATACCTATATAATCCATGCCGGTGATGCGACCGCCACGATCACCGATGCCGTGACCAGCTTCGGGACGATCACCAGTTTCCAGAGCGACGAAGACACCCTGATCCTGCGCGGTCTTGACCTGAGCGACCTGCGGATCGAACGCCGTGGCGAAGACATGGTACTGATCTCGGAGGGGCAGGATATCCTGGTCTCCACCCAGCAGTATCTCGACAACTCCACCTTCGGCGTGCAACGCCGCGACGGGGTGGAGACGATCATCGACGGAAGTCTGAACGTCTTCGTCCGCGAGCAGTGGGAGGCGCGCACCATCACGGTCGGCACCGATGGTGACGATTTCGTGCGCGGCATCGACTACATCCGCAATGATGACACCGTCTATTACAACTCGGACACCTATGACCTGGGGCTGGGCAACGATACCGTGTCGGACGACAACGGGTCGGAAACCTATATCTACCGGCAGGGGGACGGCAACGACGTCATATCGGACAGCTTCAGCAATTTCCGTTATGACCCGGGCAATGACACCGACCGCCTGCGGCTGGTCGACCTTGATCTGTCCGAGGTGGAACTGTCCCGCCAGCTTGGGTCGGGCGGTGAAGTCAGCGTGAGCTTTGGCTTTTCCAATCTGCAGATCCGCGTCATTGCGACCGGCGAGACGGTCCAGGTCGAAGGCCAATTCTTCGACGATCTGACCGGGCTGGAAGAAATCGAGTTTGCCGACGGTTCGGTAATCGACCGTGCCGGAATAGCGGAACGTGCCATCACCTTTGGCACGGCCAATGCCGAGTTCCTTGCCAGTGCGGGCACGATCCGGGGTCTGGCGGGCGACGACATCATCTTTGCCAACGAAGACGGCGTGATTGCCATCTATGCGGCGGGCGATGGCAATGACGTGCTCGAAGGCGTTTCAGAGTTGCGCTTTGTCGATGTGCTGTCTTCAGGTGTGCGACTGACGCGGGAAGAGTTTGGCAACCTGCAGATCACGGTTCTGGCGACCGGCGAAGTGATCACGGCGTTGCCCGGCTTTGGCGGCGGCGGTGGCGGACCCGGTCCGGTCGTGGGCCGTCTTGCGCGGGGACCCGACGACCCGTTTGACCTTGTGGAGATCAGATTTGCGTCCGGCGAAGTCTGGGACCGGGCGACCATCGAGGCGCATATAGAACTGCCCACGACCGAGGGTGACGACGATATCCTTGGTACAGCGGAGAATGATCTGATCCGTGGCGGCGATGGTGACGACACGCTTGATGGCGGCGCGGGCGACGATACGGTTTCCGGCGGCGCAGGTGCGGATGAACTCTACGGCGGCGATGGCGATGATCTGATCCTGCTTTCCGCCGATGGCGACGGCACGATCCTGGGCGGCGACGGTCGCGACACCGTCAGCGCGGAGGCGCTGGCAGGCGGCATCGTGATCGACCTTGCCGCGGGACTTGCGGATGGAACGCCAATCAGTGGCATCGAGAACATCATCGGATCGGCAGGCGAAGATACACTTGCCGGCGACGATGCCGACAACGGCATTGCGGGCGGCGCAGGTGCCGACACGATCCTGGGGCGCGGCGGCGATGATACGCTTTCGGGCGGTCGCGGTGCCGATCTTCTGGATGGCGGCGCAGATACCGATACTGCCGACTATGGCCGCAGCCTCAGCGGGGTTGTCGTGGCGCTTGACGGCAGCGTCGGGCAGGGCGGTGACGCGGCGGGTGACCGGCTGATCGGGATCGAAAACCTTGTCGGGTCGTCCTATTCCGACGCCCTGACCGGTGACGCAGCGGCGAACCGCATCGACGGCGGGGCAGGCAATGACACGCTGCGGGGCGAGGGCGCGGACGATACCCTGACGGGCGGTCTGGGCAACGATTCCGTTCTTGGCGGTGAGGGCGCGGACGACCTGTCAGGCGACGATGGAAACGACCGCCTGTTCGGCGGCGCCGGGGATGACATTCTGACCGGCGGCAGGGGTGCCGACAGCCTTGACGGCGGCGCCGACGGCGACAGCTATGTCTGGTCACGCGGCGATGGCGACGACACCATCATCGACAGCGGGTCGGTCGGCGATGTCGACACCCTGCGCCTGCAAGGCGTCGATGCAGCCGACATTGGCTTCATCCGCATCGGTGACCGGCTGCATGTCACGATCCGGGGCGGCGAGACGATCCGCATAGAGAACCAGTTCACCGGCGGCGGGATTGAGCGGATCGAGCTTGACGACGGCACGGTCATTGATGCGGCGACCTTCGAAACCGGCGCGCGAACGCCCGTCAATGCGACCCCCATCGCGATTGCGGACAGCGGAATTCGCGTCAACGCCGCACTGGTCGTGATTGCGGCGGCGGACCTTCTGGCTAACGATCGCGACTATGAGGGCGACCCGTTGAGCATTGCCGACGTTTTCGACGCGGTCGGTGGCACCGTAAGCCTGACGCCAGAGGGGAATGTCCTCTTTGCCGCGACACCGGGGGCCACGCAGGCCTCGTTCAGCTATCGTCTGTCGGACGGTCGCACTGAAAGCATCGGATCGGTGGAACTCGTGATCGAGATTGCCAATGCGGCACCGGTCGTGGCGACCCCGCTTGTGGACGTGAGCCTGGACGAGGATGCGAGCCTCAGCTTTGCCCTGCCGCCCGGTACGTTCAGCGATCCCGATGGCGACACGCTGACGCTGACCGCGCAGCTTGCGGGCGGCGCGGTGTTGCCGGACTGGGTGGTGTTCGATGGCGCCGGCTTTAGCGCAACGCCGCCTGCCGATTTCAACGGCGCGCTGCAGGTGGAGGTCACGGCCGCCGACGGGCTGCTGTCGGTGTCAGAGACCTTCACGCTGACCGTCAACGCGGTGAACGACGCGCCTGTCGTCGCGACCCCGCTTGTGGACGTGAGCCTGGACGAAGATGCGAGCCTCAGCTTTGCCCTGCCGCCCGGTACGTTCAGCGATACCGATGGCGATACGCTGACGCTGACCGCGCGGCTTGTCGGCGGCGCGGTGCTGCCGCAATGGGTGGTGTTCGATGGCGCCGGCTTCACCGCAACGCCGCCTGCCGATTTCAACGGCGCGCTGGCGGTGGAGGTCACTGCCTCCGACGGATCGCTGTCGGTGTCAGAGATCTTCACGCTGACCGTCAACGCGGTGAACGACGCGCCTGAACCGCAAGCGGACATCGGACCAGTCGTTGCCGCCGGCAACGCCGTGACGATCCAAGCCGCCGCTTTGCTGGCGAATGACGTCGATGTGGACGGCGATCCTCTCTCCATTGTCGCGGTATCAGCCGCGCAGGGTGGGCAGGTATCGCTGACAGCCGACGGGAATGTGAGATTTGTGGCCGATGCCGCTGCGGCTGGCGCAGGATCGTTCACTTATACCGCATCCGACGGGACATTGACCGCCACGGCCACGGTTTCGCTTGTGATCGAGGGGCAGCAACCGACAAACCCCTACGCCGATTATGTGCAAGGGACGAGCGGCAGCGATCTGATGTTCCGCAGTCTGTTTTCCCCTGTTTCGCTGTTCGGGGCCGGCGGCAATGATACCTTGATTGGCGGGCTTCGGAATGATCGCCTGGCAGGGGGCAACGGCAACGATTACCTTCATGGCAGCATTGGCAACGACTTGCTGCAAGGCAATGCGGGTAACGATCATCTGTATGGCGGCTTTGGCAACGACGTGATCGAGGGCAATTCCGGCAACGACCTGCTGAATGGTGGCTTCGGCTCTGACCGTTTCGTGTTCAGGGAGGGGGATGGCAGCGACCGGATCGAAGATTTCTCGCGTGCGGGATTGTTCGGTTCAGACAGGCTCGTGTTCGACATAGATGGTGTCGCGACGGTCGCGGATTTGCTGAACCATGCCACGCAAAGCGGTCGCGATGTCGTCTTCGACTTCGGAGGCGGGGACGTGTTGCGGGTGGAGGACACCAGATTGGCGTGGCTGAATGCGGACAATCTTCTGCTCCTGTAGTCTGATCGGTGGATGTGGACCGACATGGGGGTCATGCCGCGCGTTTGCTGTTTGCGATTGTCAGGCGACTGTCGAGAACCGAGGCTCTGATGACGGCAACTCGGTGAGCGCCTTTCGATGACCATCTCATCGTGTTGCGCGTGATGAAGAGTTCGGCAGTCCGCTCCAATAGCGGCGCCATAGGGTTCTGTCGCAAACCCCGGCGACAGCTGGATAAAGGCTACGGTTTCATTCATTTAGGGGGCCAGTGCCGCGAATGGGACCAATGGACAAAGTCTGGGCGTCAACTAACCCCTGCGGAAGATAAGTATCCATACGGTGAAGGCCGCGTGCAGTTCAGGTTTGACTGCCGTTTTTCATGGCGAACATTTCGGCTTCAGAGTGGAACAGACGCCTTGTTGCGTCAAGCTACAGTGTTCGGCTGTCAACCGCACCTTCGGAGCCTGAGTCTTACGTCGGCGACGTGGACTTGATCGCAGCGGCAGGTGCAGCGTCCGCAATCCATCTCTTGGCCGTCCCGCATGTGACGAAGCCACGACACTGACGCTCGCAGTTCTGGCAATTGCGATTCGGTGGCGATTCAGCCCTGAAAGGACAAAGCCCCACTACAAAGCGGGGTCTTTAACAGATCAATGTATGATAGTTTGTTTGGTGGAGCCAAGCGGGATCGAACCGCTGACCTCTTGAATGCCATTCAAGCGCTCTCCCAACTGAGCTATGGCCCCACCGGAGGTATGCCGCCAGTGGCGACATGCACGTTGCTTAGGAGAGAAGACCCGTCGCTGCAAGCGAAAAAGCGCCGGGATCGCAGGCGGCTCAGGGCTCTTCGTCGGCCCCGGCCACGTCGGTCAGATCGTCAAGCGAGACGTTCTCGTCGGCGTCATCTTCCAACAGGTCATCGTCCAGATCGCTGTCTTCGGTGGCACCCGGAACGATCAGGTCGTCTTCGGCATCCAGATCGTCAACCAGAACCTCGTCGTCCTTTTCAGGTGCGACGCGGCTGATGACAGACGCCACGGCCTTGCGGCGCGCGCTTTCGATATCCACGACCTCGCCCGAATAGGGGCTGATGATCGGGCTGCGGTTGAGGTCATAGAAACGCTTGCCGGTGGTCGGGCAAAGCCGCTTCGTGCCCCATTCTTCCTTGGGCATGTGGTTTCCCTTGGCTGATGGCTGTGACGGAACGCCGCCGAATGCCGCAAGGCCGAAGGGGTGTCAAGCGCAAAAGCGGTGCCTTGCGCCGCCCGGTGCGGCGGCTATCCTGCAAGCGCATGAAAGGCCCCCCCCGATGCCCCGTCTGCCCGGACTGCCCGAGGTCGAGATCCAGTTGCGCCGGTCGGCCCGTGCGCGGCGCATGTCGCTGCGCGTCAGCCGCGCCGATGGACGCGTCACGCTGACCCTGCCGCCACGGATGCGCGAAGCGGCCGCGATGGCGTTCCTGACCCAGCACGAGGATTGGCTGCGCCAGACGCTGGCCGCCCGGCCCGTGGGCCTGACGGCAACCATAGGCACCGTCGTGCCGGTGGGCGGCCTGGCCGTAACGCTGGCCACAGGCCCCGGACGCGCCCCCCGTATTGAAGGCGACCAACTGATCCTGCCCGGTGACCCCGCCCGCGCCGGTGCCCGCGCGCAGGCTTTCCTCAAGGCCATGGCGCGCGACCGCCTTGCCGCCGCCTGCGACCGTTACGCGGGGATGCTGCAACGCCCCTATGCGGCCCTGACCCTGCGCGATACCCGGTCACGCTGGGGGTCTTGCACGGCGAACGGTCGGCTGATGTTCAACTGGCGTCTCATCATGGCCCCCCCGCCGGTCCTCGACTATGTCGCCGCGCACGAGGTGGCGCATCTGGCCGAGATGAACCATGGGCCGGACTTCTGGGCGACCGTCACGCGCCTGCACCCCGGGTATGAACCACAGCGCCGCTGGCTGCGGAGCCAAGGCGAAACCCTGCACCGCTACCGCTTCGATGGCTGAACCCCCGTTGCCCCGCCCGACCGACAGCACCGCGCCTGCGCACGAACGCCTGTACCGCTCCCTCCGCGCCCAGGTGATGCACGGAGAGATTGCGCCCGGCCACCCCCTTACCCTGCGCGGCCTTGCCCGAACCTACGGCGTGTCGATGACCCCCGCGCGTGAGGCGGTCCGCCGTCTGATGGCCGAGGGCGCGCTGGCGCTGTCATCCTCGGGCCGTGTCGCCACGCCGGAACTGACCCCCGAACGGATTGAAGAGCTGGCCGCCATCCGCGCCCTCATTGAGCCTGAACTTGCCGCCCGCGCCCTGCCGCGCGCGCATTCCGCGCTGATCGAACGGCTGGCGGCGATCAACAGCGCGAACGCCGAAGCGGTCGCGAAACACGACGCGGTGGCCTACATCCGCACCAACCTTGAATTTCACCGCACCCTCTATCTGCGCGCACGGGCCCCGGCGATGCTGGCCCTGACCGAAACCGTCTGGCTGCAGCTTGGCCCCACGATGCGTGCCCTTTACACCAAACTGCGCCGGCAAGAGGCCCCGCCGCATCACCGGATGATCCTTGCCGCCCTGCGCTCAGGCGACGAACCCGGGTTGCGGCTGGCGGTGCGCACCGATGTGACGCAAGGTTTGCGCCATCTGGCAAGCTAAGGGGACATTTGCATGCGAAGGCTGGCCCTGATTGTGGCGGCTCTGGTGATCGTGGCGGCGACGGCATTCGTCTGGCGCAAGTCCGACACCCCCACCCCGCGCAACCCCGACGCCGCCGCCGACCTCATGGCGCTGCGCCTGCAGGCCACCGATCTGCAACGCTCGGTCGAATCCCTTGCCCGGTCGCCAAACCCCGACCCCGCCGAACTTGACGCACTCGCCCAGCGGTTTGACGCGCTGTTGCAACGCCTTGAACGGATCGAGGCGCTGGGGGCCAATTAGCGCCGAACCCCGTCCCGCGCCGCCCCCTGAAACGCGTCAGTGTATGTACGGATGTAATACAGGTGCTGTACGGATCGCATACGGATCGAATACGGCAAAACAACAACGAATACAGCCTGTTGCAGGGCGGTCGCCGCGTTTCCATACCGCCCGCCCGGACGCCGCGTTAACCCGTGCTTCACCGCACATCCAACGCCCCGCCACTGGCCCTTGCCGGGTGCCCGTGGCAGGGTCGCGCCGACGATCCACCCGCCCGGAAGGATGCAACCAATGGACCGCCTGTCGCCCAACCTGCGCGGTGCTGTCTGGATGGTGGCGGCCATGGCGGGCTTTGCGGTTGAGGATCTGCTGCTCAAGATCGTCGCGCGGGGCATGCCGGTGGGGCAGATCCTGATGATCTTTGGTCTGGGCGGCGCGCTGGCCTTTGCGCTTCTGGCACGGGCGCGGGGTGCCCCGGTGCTGCACCCCGCCGCCCTGTCGCGCGCCGTGATCCTGCGCGCGGGGTTCGAGGTGACGGGGCGGGTTTTCTACACCCTCGCCGTGGCGCTGACACCATTGGCCAGCGCCTCGGCGATCCTGCAGGCGACACCGCTGGTGGTGGTGGCGGGGGCCGCGCTGATCTTTGGCGAAACGGTGGGCTGGCGGCGCTGGACGGCGATTTCCGTGGGGTTTCTGGGGGTTATGGTCATCCTCCGCCCCGGGCTGGATGGCTTTTCGACGCTGTCGCTGTTGGCCGTGGTGGGCCTGATCGGGTTCGCAGGGCGCGATCTGGCCACCCGTGCCGCGCCGCCTGTGCTGACCAGCCTCACGCTCGGGGTCTACGGTTTTGCCGCGATGGTGCCTGCCGGGGCAGGGCTGTTGATGTGGACCGGCGGGGCCGTGTTGCCGGATGCCGCGACGATGGGCGTGCTGGCGGCGACCACCGGCATCGGTGTGGCCGCCTATTTCGCGCTGACGCTGGCGATGCGGACCGGCGAGGTCTCGGCGGTCACGCCGTTCCGCTATACCCGGCTGGTCTTCGCGCTGCTGCTGGCCACAATCTTTCTCGGCGAACGGCCCGACGGCTGGACGCTGATCGGGGCGGCGCTGGTTGTGGGATCGGGGCTGTACACCCTGGTACGCGCGAATCGGCGCCGTGGCTGACCCGTCAACGCACTGAAAACGCGGCAGTTCTTGATTAATTCTTTGCTAACGCGACCGCATTCGCGAAACCATCCCCCGGATGTGCGCCCCCCCGTTTCCCCCGCCGCAACGCTGCCTTGTTCATGACGCAGACGTGTCGGGAAAATGGCAAATTCGGGGTGCTTCCTAGGCACATGGCCACAATGGCCGCCACACCAGTTAACCCCCAAAGGCCACACGGCCCGCCCCAAATCCAGGAGGATAACCCCATGTTCATGCAGGACTTCACCCGTATCGCCCCCTTTGCCACCGTCTTCCCGGCACTGCCGGTGACGACCGGCCTTGCCGCCGGCACCCCGGTCGAAACCCGCAGCGGCTGGCGCGCGGTCGACACGCTGCGCCCCGGCGATGCGGTGCAGACGCTGGACGGTGGTCTGCGGCGGATCGCGGCGATGGACCGGACCTGGCTTTTGCCCGCGATGCAGGGGTCGGTGCTGGATCTGGCGGGCGGGGTGTTCGGCAACTGTGACCGGGTCACCCTGTTGCCCGACCAGCATCTGCTGCTTGATCTGGATGCCGCCGACCTGACCGGCGACCTGCCCGATGCGCTGGGGGCACTGATGGCCGCACAAGCTCTTGACGGACATCGCGGAATCACCCGTCGCATCAGCCGTGCGCCGTTGGAAGTGGTTACCCTGATGTTCCCCGAGGAAGAGCTTGTCTGGGCCGCTTCGGGCCTTCTCCTCCACTGCCCCTCAGTCCGCCACGGCACCGGAACCCCGCCGCAGGGCGACATCTTTCCCACCCTCGCCACCCCCGCCGCCCGCCGCCTTCTGGCCGCCCGCATGGCCGAGGATGACGCAGCTCCGGGCTGGTATGCGTGAGCCGCCCTTTACACCCCCACTGCCCGGGCCTATCCCGGGCAGACCATGCCCGAAAAGTCCGACCCCAACTCCAAGCTGATCGCCGAAAACCGCCGCGCGCGGTTCGACTATGCCATTGAAAGCGATATCGAGGCGGGGATCATGCTGCTGGGGTCCGAGGTCAAAAGCCTGCGGCAGGGCGGGTCGAACATCGGCGAAAGCTATGCCTCGGTTGAGGGTGGCGAGTTGTGGCTGATCAACGGCTACATCGCCCCCTACCTGCCCGCCAAGACCTGGGGCCACGAGGAACGCCGCCGCCGCAAGCTGTTGGTAAGCCGCAAGGAATTGTCGCGCCTGTGGACCGCCGTCGCCCGCGAAGGCATGACCATCGTGCCGCTGAAGATGTACTTCAACGAACGCGGTGTGGTGAAGCTGAAACTGGGCGTAGCCAAGGGCAAGAAGCTGTCGGACAAGCGTGAAACCTCTGCCAAGCGTGACTGGGACCGGCAAAAGGCGCGGCTGTTGAAGCAGAACCGTTGAACGCCAGCCACACCGCGGCTTCCTTGGGGGAAAACAAGCCGAACTTCCCCGCCCTGCCCCGTACATTCCGTGCTAGCGTCCCGCGGCCGGCCGTCGGGGCAACCCCGTCGCTGCCGTCCAACAAACAGCAATGCAAGGGATACGGAACATGGAACTCATCATACAACTGATCGCCGGGGCCATTGGTGGCAACGCGGCGGGCGCGGTTCTCAAGAACCAGAGCCTTGGCACATTGGGCAATTCGCTGGCGGGGGTCGTCGGTGGCGGCATCGGCGGGCAGATCCTGGGAATGGTGATGGGCGGCGGCGCCGCAGCCGGCGGCCTTGACGTGGCCTCGATCATCCAGTCGGTGGTGTCGGGCGGCGCGGGCGGCGGCGTGTTGATGGTGATCGTCGGCATCGTGAAAAAGGCCATGGCCAAGTAACACCACAGCGGTGGCCGGGCGCCGGACAACACCGCCGGCCCGGCCCCGCGTCTTTCCTTTGCCCGCGCCATGCTGGTGACGGATCGCGACCAGCTATCGGCGATTTCTCCCGCAGCGAAACGGCGGATTTGAATTGTGCTTTAGCGATATGACCCCAACGCGGTAACCCACTGGCAACTGCACCCGGCGCATCCCTTCCCCTGTCGACAGATGGGGAAGCATCAGGATGCCAACGCCGATCTACATCATGGCCGGTCAAAGCAATGCCAACAGCCTTTATGGTGCGAACGGGGGGCAGACGCTGGCCGGATCGCTGGCGGCGGCCACCGGCAGCACGGGCATCATCACGCGGCTGGTCTTTGCCAACGGTGCACCCCTGACCTTTGGCCGGGGTGATGCCGACTGGTACAATCGGGGCGAGTTGCCGACGCAGCTTCTGACCACGATCCGCGGGGCGCTGAATGCTGACCCTGACGCCTATCTTGCCGCCGTGATCTGGGTGCAGGGCGAGGCGGACACCCATGCCGTGGCCCGCGCGACCGAGTACGGCGCGCGTCTGGGTGCGCTGGTCGATTGGCTGGTCCGCGAACTTGCCGTCTATGGTGACCGGACGGCGGATTTCCGTTTGTCGCTGCTGGCGTTGTCGGCAGAGGCCGCCGAAGGCCAGACACGGGCGAACTGGCAGACGATACGCGACCAGCAACTGCGCATCGACCACCCCCGGATCGATGTGACCGATCCTGATACGCTGGGCAATGTTGCCGCATCGACGAATGCCACCACCGCGCGCAGTCCGTCCACCGGCCTGTTCCAGAGCGACGGCTTGCACTATACCTCTGGTGCGAATGCGGCGATCCTTGACGGGCTGACGCGGCATGTCCCGGTCACACTGTCGGGCACCGATGGCAACGACCGCCTGACGGGGCGCTGGGCCGCCGATGTGCTGGACGGTGGCGCGGGGCATGACCGGCTGGCGGGCGGGCTTGGGGCCGACACACTGCGCGGCGGCCTTGGCAATGATCTTTTGTGGGGCGGCACGGGGCAGGATGAACTGGTTGGCGGACGGGGTGCCGACCGGATGTGGGGCGGCTGGGGGGCGGACAGGTTCATTTTTCTAAGCGACACGTTGCAAGACCGGGGCGTCACCGACCGGATCGAGGATTTCACCCGTGGCAGCGACCTGATCGACCTGCGCCAGATCGACGCCAATACCCAGCGCGCGGGCAATCAGGCGTTCCATCTGGCAGCGGGTCCCGGTGACCCGGGTGCCCTGTGGATCAGCACAACAATGCAGGACGGGGTCAGGGGCGTCATGCTGCAGTTCGACGTCGACGGCGACCGCCAGGCCGATGGCTCGATCTTTGTGGCAGGCGTGTCCGGGCTTGGGTTGCACGACATCCTGTTCTGATCGTGCCCCGGCTTGACCCGCCGCACCGGTTCGCCGACAACTTGCCGCCGGAGGACACGGATGCAGAACCCCTACGACGGATTGCCTGAACACGCCTTCTGGCGCTCTGCCGTGGCCGAAGCCGATCCTGCG
The DNA here is from genome assembly GCA_038209775.1 of Rhodobacterales bacterium. Classification (GTDB taxonomy): domain Bacteria; phylum Pseudomonadota; class Alphaproteobacteria; order Rhodobacterales; family Rhodobacteraceae; genus JBBQXK01. The sequence continues at coordinate 14,284 of JBBQXK010000024.1, forward strand.
GCGCTGCACGATCTGTGGCAGCCCCGGTTTGCCTTGCCACGCGGTACACGGCTTGCCACGGCGGGCAGTTGCTTTGCCCAGAACCTGCGCGCGCCCATGACGGCGGCCGGATTGACCGTTGTCGATACCGAACCGGCCCCCAACGGCCTGAAGGGTGCCGCCGCCCGGTCCTTCGGCTATGGCCTGTTCTCGGCCCGCTACGGCAACATCTATACCGCCCGTCATCTGCGCCAACTGGTCGATGATGCGCTGGACGGGCGGGTGGACCCGGCCGATGTGTGGCACCGCGACGGCAGCGCGTTCGATGCGCTGCGACCGGGAGTCGAGCCTGCGGGCCTGACCTCGGTGGAAGAGGTGGTGGCCCACCGGCAGTACCATCTGGCAAGGGTGCAAGCAGCCTTTGCTGCGGCAGAGGTGCTGGTGTTCACGCTGGGGCTGACGGAAACCTGGTTGAACGCGGCGACGGGGCGCGTCTATCCCACGGCACCGGGCGTTCTGGCGACGCCGCCCGATGGCTGCAGCGTCCGTTTTCACAACCACGGCTTTGCCGAGGTTCTGGCCGACCTCGAAGCGGCCTTTTCCCGTCTGCGCGACCTGAACCCCGGCCTGCGGCTGTTGCTGACGGTGTCGCCTGTCCCGCTGACCGCGACGGCGGCGGGCGGCCACGTGCTGGCCGCGTCAACCTACAGCAAGGCAGTGTTGCGCGCCGTTGCAGGCGAATTTGTCGCAACCTGCCCCGACGCCGACTATTTCCCCAGTTTCGAGATCATCACCAACCCCGCCGCGCGTGGCCACTTCCATGCCCCGAACCTGCGCAGCGTCACCGCCGAAGGCGTCACGGCGGTGATGACCCTCTTCCTCGCCGCACAGGGCCTGGCGGATGCCCCGGCTGATGCAGGCCCCCGTGCCCGCGACGACGCCAAAGGCGACACCGCAGATGCCGTGATCTGCGAGGATGCGCTGCTTGAGGCGTTCCGTCCATGACCCGCGTTCTGGTCATCGGCAATTCGCACGCGGCAGCCCTGCGCGCGGCCATCGCGGCAGGGCCGGCCGATGCGCCCCTGACCTGGGGCCGCCTGCACATCACCTTTGCCGCCGCACCCGACGACGCGGCAGGCGGGCTGCACCTGCAGGAAAACCGCCTGGTGGTCCCGGACGAGGCGATGGCACGTCAGTTCCGCCGGATCAGCGGCCGCGATGCCTTTGCGCTGCAGGATCATGACGTCGTGGTGTTTTGTGGCGGGCTGGTGATACCGCGCGACCTGATCCGCCTGCACTTTCAGGCGCGCTGGTTTCCGCTGCCCTCGGCGCAGGATCTGCCGCCGGGCAAGGATCTTATCTCCGCGCAGGTGGCACTTGCGGTTGTGGCGGGCAAAGCACGGAAGGCACTGCTTTGGCCGCTTCTGGTGGCGTTGCACGACCGGGGCGGGATGCCGCTGATCGCCCTGCAGACCATCCGGTTTTCGCAGGACGGAATAGGCACCGGCCAACGAATGCGCGGGGCCACCCGCGTTGCAAGAAGCGCGGATGCCGCCGCATTGTCCGATTTCTATGATCGCGCGACCGAGGCGACGCTGTCGCCGCTGGCCCGCGTCCTGTTGCAACCGCCTGAAACACGGGCCAGGCATTTCTTCACCCAGCCCGCGTTTCGCCGGGGGGCGACACGGCTTGCGCCTGCAACGGATGTTCCGCAACCCGACACCGATTTCCTGCACGGCAATGCGGCCTATGGCGCGTTGATGCTGGATGCCATCGCCACTGCGCTGGATTGCGCATAACCGCAGGTCAGCCCGATGCGCACGGGTTTTCCTTGCGTTCCGTTTCCGCTAAGGCTTGCGCATGAACTGGACCCTGCCGAACACGCTGACCTTCCTGCGCCTGATGGCGGCCCCCTGCGTGCCGCTGATGTTTCTCTATTTCCACCGCCCTTATGCCGACTGGTTTGCGCTGACCCTGTTCATCGGGGCCGCCATCACCGACTATTTCGACGGCTATCTTGCCCGGTTGTGGAAGCAGGAATCCAAGTTCGGCACCATGCTGGACCCCATCGCCGACAAGGCGATGGTGGTGATCGCGCTTCTGATCATCACCGGCTATTCGGGCATGAACCCCTGGCTGATCCTGCCCGCCACAGTCATCCTGTTCCGCGAGGTGTTCGTGGGGGGCCTGCGGGAGTTTCTGGGGGCAAAGGCGGGGCTTCTGAAGGTCACCAGCCTGGCCAAGTGGAAGACGACGGCACAGATGGTGGCGATTGCGGTGCTGTTCCTTGGCACCGGGCTTGAACATATCGAGGGGATCGCCCGGCAGGGCATGACGGTTGACCAATATGCCCTGGCGGTCAGTCAGGGGCTGGCCGATCCGATCCGGTCCTGCGGCGCGCGCGGGTGTTCGTCTTATGCTACGCTGGTTGGCCTGGCACTGATCTGGGTAGCGGCGGCACTGACCGCGATGACGGGGTGGGAGTATTTCCGCAAGTCGCTGCCCTACCTCAAGGACGAGGCATGACGCTGGACATCCTCTATTTCGCCTGGGTGCGCGAACGCATCGGCCTGCCGCGTGAGCGGATTGAGACTGGGGCTGCGACCGTGGCCGACCTTGTTGCCGAACTCAGCGCGCGGGAAGAGCGGTATGCGCTGGCGTTTTCCGACCTTCAGGGGCTGCGTGTGGCGCTGGATCAGGACCTGTCGGATTTCGGGGCATCGCTTACGGGGGTGCGCGAAGTGGCGTTCTTTCCACCCATGACAGGCGGCTGACATGCGGGTGTCGGTACAGGCGGCTCCCTTCGATCCCGGGGCCGAGGTCACGGCCTTTACCGTAGCGGCCAGCGGGGCAGGGGCGGTCGTCACCTTTACCGGCCTCGTCCGCCACGACGGCGGCACTCTGTCAGCGATGGAGATCGAGCATTACCCCGGCATGACCGAACGCGCCATCCGCGCCCATGCCGATACCGCGATGGCGCGGTTTCGCTTGACCGACTGCGCCGTGATCCACCGCCACGGGCGGCTGACGCCGGGCGAGGCGATCATGATGGTGGCAACCGCCGCCCCCCACCGCGCCGATGCCTTTGCGGCGGCTGAGTTCCTGATGGACTACCTCAAGTCCCGCGCGCCGTTCTGGAAGAAAGAGATTGGCGCGGACGGTGCGGCATGGGTGGCCGCGAAAGTCAGTGACGAACAGGCCCTGACACGCTGGTAAGCCCCGCCCGCTTTTTCTGTCCCCAAATATCCTCGGGGGGTCCGGGGGGCAGACAGCCCCCCGGTCCTGCGGTGCAATCGGCCACTGTCATCACCCATATCGCCCGGCCCAGGCAGGTGCCACATCCCCCTCCATCCCCGACGCCAGATACACCGCCCGCGCAATCGCCCGCGCCAGAACGCAGGACGCGGCATGGCCAAGCGCAAAGGTCTCGGCCATGGGATCGGCCATCGGCCGCGCGCCTGTCGCCGCCGCAAACACCAGATCACCGTCCAGCGGCGTGTGCGAAGGCACCAGCGCCCGCGCCATGCCGTCCTGTGCCGCCGTTGCCATCCGCAGTGCCTGCGCCTGCGTCAGGGCGGCGTCGGTGGCGATGATGGCGATGGTGGTGGCCTCGCCCATGCGCTTGCGCGGCGGGGGCTCTTCGGCGGCGGGGAACGTCGCGGGCAGGCCGAGGCCGCCGAACTCGCCGCCAATTTCCCAGGGTGCCGCCCAGAACCACGGGCCATCCCCCACGGTGGCCGACCCAAGCGCATTGACGGCAACCAACGCCCCCACCGTCAGCCCGCAGTCGAGGACCGCCGAGGCGGACCCGAGGCCACCCTTCCAACGCCCGGTCAGGGCGCCATATCCGGCCCCTGCCGTACCGATGGCGAAATCGCGTCCGGCATTGGCAAGCGCCGCCTGACCCAAACCCTTGTAGGGGTTTGCCGACCACGCCTTGTCGCCCCCGTTCAGAAGGTCGAACAGGATCGCCCCCGGCACGATCGGCACCCGCGCTGTCCCTACGGCAAACCCCCGTCCCATCGCCGCCAGCCCGTCGGCCACGCCCGATGCCGCATCAAGCCCAAAGGCCGATCCGCCCGACAGGACCAGCGCATCGACCGCCTGTACCAGACGGTCGGGGGCCAGAAGGTCGGTCTCACGTGTACCCGGCGCGCCGCCCATCACATGGACGGCAGCGGTAAAGGGGCGGTCGCCCAGCAGGACCGTCGCCCCCGACCGCAGTGCGGCATCATGGGCGTTACCCACGCGCAATCCCGCCACATCGGTGATCAGGTTCCGGGCCCCCGGACGCATCAGATCGCCGTCTTGACCGTCGCCGTCGCCGGATCGCCGGTGTTGGGCGTGCCCGCGGGTTCGATCAGCAAAAGGTGGGTTTCGACCTCGGCGCGGGGGCGGTGCTGGATGCCCTTCGGCACAACGTACAATTCGCCCGGTCCAAGGGTGACTGTCCCGCCCGGCAGGTCGATGGTCAACTCCCCCGACAGCACCAGAAACAGATCGTCGGTGTCGGGATGGTCGTGCCAGACAAATTCGCCCAACACCTTGACCACCATGATGTCATGCCCGTTGAACGCACCCACCACCTTGGGCGACCAGTGTTCGTTGAACAGCGCCAGCTTGTCGGCCAGGTTGATCGGCTGCATTTTCGCCTTCCTTCTCGGGTTCAGTCCACCGCCCGGATCGACCGCTTTTCCAGCACCCGCAGGACCGCCGCCAGATCATGCCCACGCCGCAGCACATGGCCGTCTGTTGCCACCACGGCATACATCCCCTGCCGCGCGCGCAAGTGGGGGCGCTTTTCGATCCGGTACAGCGGATGCTCGGCGGTGCGGCGGAACACCGCGAAAACGGCAAGGCCCCTGAGGCAGGAAATGCCATAGTCGCGCCATTCGCCGCTGGCGACCATCCGGCCATAGACCGACATGATTGCCCACAGTTCCCGCCGGTCAAAGCTGACCTGTTCAAGGGCCTGCGATGGCATGGGGACCGGGGGCGGAGGCATGACCGTCATCCAGAAATTGTGACGCGTGACGCAAGCCAGATCAAGGGGGGTGGGGCATGGGGCATCCTTGCCCCGGCCCGGTGCCCCGAAACCACCTTTTGCCTGCCCCACGCCCGCCGCGATTGCCCGCCATACAGGTGGAAGTAGCGAGGAAGGTCGGTTCGGTCCCTTGGTGAAATTGCCCCCAACCCAGCCTGGGGGCCGGGCCGATCCCGCTGCGACAGGCGACCCCGCCGGTGGTGCTGCCACCACCGGCGGGGTCGGCACCTGTTGTCAGGCTGGAAAGCCGGGCGCGGCGCGGATCACCCCAGTCTCGAACCCCCGCCAGTTGCGCTGTACCGCATCCAGCCGTTTCAGCGTTGCCGGATGCCCCGCCTCCAGCGCCCCCAGACGCACCAGCAGTGCTGCAATCGCAGCCTCGGCCCCGCGTGTGCCGCCGTCGGTGATCTTCAGCGCAATGCCGATGCGCCGTTCCGGCACGATGGCCACGAACACCGCCTCGGCCCCGGTCTTGATCGCCACGCGGCCACCCATGGCGCGCATGAGTTCGGTACAGGCCCGCCCCTCGCCCGCCACAAGATCGGGATGCGCCGCCATGGACCGAGTCAGCGCGAACATCGCACGATCGCGGGCATCACCGGTTCCGGTGGCCCCGGCAAAGGCCGCCATGGCGCGGGCCAGACCGTGCAGGCTGGTGGCAAAGTTCGGGGCGGAACAGCCGTCGATGCCGTAACCGGGCGATGCCTCACCCGTCACTTCTTCGAACGTCTGCCGGATCGCCCTCTGCATTGGATGGGCAGGGTCGACGTATTCGGGGTCGCCCTTCATCCGCTGGTTCAGCATGAGGAACCCTGCGTGTTTGCCGGAACAGTTGTTGTGCAACTGGCAGGGGTTTTCCCCCCCGGCAATCAGCCTGTCACGCTCGGCCCGGTCATAGGGTTCGTGCGACCCACAGCGCAGGTCGCCCTCACCCAGCCCCAGATCGGCCAGCCACCGCGCCACATGGCCCGTATGTAGTGCCGCCCCCTGATGGCTGGCGCAGACCAATGCCTGCTGTTGTTGGCTGAGGTTGGCGCCGCTTTCCATCAGTGGCAGCGCCTGCACCATCTTGCACGACGAGCGGGGGTAAATCACTGCCTGCGGATCGCCCCAGGCCTCGACGATCCCCGCATCATCGCAGATCACCGCATGGCCCAGATGCACACTTTCCAGCATGCCGCCGCGCCAAAGTTCGGCCATTGCCTGCGGTTGTGTCATCGTCTTGCCCCCTGACGCGTCACGGATGCGCGATTTTCGGCCCATGGGGCTTTCGCAACACCCGGTTTTTGCGGTAATGACGCTTATCGGGTTGAACAGGTTCACGCCACTGCAAAAGTCTGGACGAACAGGCACCGGCGCAAGACCTGAACTGGAGGCGACGAAGACCATGAGATCACGCATCGCGGGTGCCCTTGCCGGGCTGACACTGACCCTTGCCGCCGGCGCCGCCATGGCCCAGCAGACGGGAACCGAGACGGAATGCATTACGGCCAAGACCGACTGGAGCGTCTGCATCTGGAACGAACCCAAGGAATGCTGGGGCGTGTCCAAGCCCAAGGAAACCGTAAACACCCGCGACGGCGCGCCGGTTTCCGCGCGGCGGGGTGATATCCTGCTGTTCGTCACATTCCGTCCGACGACCGGGGCGGCGGGTGAGGTGTCATTTACCGGCGGCTACCCGTTCGCGCCGGGGTCAACCGTTGGCGTCGACATTCAGGGCAAGACGTTCGACCTTGTGTCGGACGGCGAATGGGCCTGGCCGTCAAGCAAGGCCGATGATGCCGCGATCCTTGGTGCCCTCAAGGCCGGATCGTCGGCAGTGATCTCGGCGCGTTCGGGACGGGGGACGCAGACCAAGGACACCTTCTCGCTCAACGGTTTTACCGCCGCGATGTCCGAGGCCGAGGCGCGCTGCAAGTAAGGGGCGGTTTCCTTTTCCGCGAATGACGCCTATATGCGCCGGACCCTATCCGTCGCAGGTTTGCCCATGTCCGCCCCGATCATCCCTGATGTCCTGACTGTTCCGCGCAAGTCTGCCGCGCCGGGCAAGACCAACATCGTCGGCCTGACGCGCGACCAGTTGCTGGTGGCACTGATTGCCGCCGGCACGCCCGAGCGTCAGGCAAACATGCGGCTGGGGCAGGTCTGGCAGTGGGTCTATCATTGGGGCGTACGCGATTTCGCAGGTATGACCAACCTTGCCAAGGACTACCGCGCCCTTCTGGCCGCGCATTTCGTGGTTGAAATCCCCGAGGTCGTCAGCCGCCAGATCAGCGCCGACGGCACCCGCAAATACCTTGTCCGCATCGCCGGCGGGCATGAGGTGGAGGTGGTGCATATTCCCGAGACCGACCGGGGCACGTTGTGCATTTCCTCGCAGGTCGGCTGCACGCTGACCTGTTCGTTCTGCCATACCGGCACGCAGAAACTGGTGCGCAACCTGACGGCGGCCGAGATTGTGGGTCAGGTGATGCTGGCCCGTGATGATCTGGGCGAATGGCCGGTGCAGGGTGCGCCCAAGGTCGAGACACGGCTGATCTCGAACGTCGTGCTGATGGGGATGGGCGAGCCCTTGTACAACTTCGATAACGTACGCGACGCGATGCGCGTGGTGATGGACGGGAGCGGCATTGCGCTTGGCCGCCGACGCATCACCCTGTCCACATCCGGCGTGGTGCCAGAGATTGCCCGTACGGCAACCGAGATCGGTTGCCTCTTGGCCGTGTCGTTCCATGCAACCACCGATGCCGTTCGCGATCAGTTGGTGCCGATCAACAAGCGGTGGAACATCGCAACGCTTCTGGACGCCTTGCGCGATTATCCCGGCCTGTCGAATTCAGAGCGTATCACCTTTGAGTACGTCATGCTCGACGGCGTGAACGACAGCAAAGAGGATGCCTGGCGGCTGGTCGACCTGTTGCGCGGGATACCCGCCAAGGTGAACCTGATCCCGTTCAACGAATGGCCCGGCGCGCCCTACAAACGATCCTCGGGCAACCGGATCCATGCCTTTGCCGACATCATCCACAACGCAGGCTACGCCAGCCCCATCCGCACCCCGCGCGGCGAGGATATCATGGCAGCCTGCGGGCAGTTGAAATCGGCCACCGAGCGGGCACGGAAATCGGCGCGGGCGATTGCCGCCGAGGCGGGGATCGGCTGAGCCGTTCCGGTCGGCTGGATCAGCCCTTGTCGCCCACGTTCTGGCGGAACGCCGTGTCGAACGCGGCCTTCTTGCCGTCGTCTGCCGCGGTCTGATGGCCTGCGACCCAATCGGCATAGGGCATGCCGTAAACCACTTCGCGCGCCTCGTCCTTGGTCATCGCCAGCCCGCGTTCAACCGCCGCCTCCTGATACCAGCGTGACAGGCAGTTGCGGCAGAACCCGCCAAGGTTCATCAGGTCGATGTTCTGCACATCGGGGCGCTTTTCCATCAGGTGATGGACCAGCGTCCGGAACGCCGCTGCCTCCAGCTCCGTACGGGTGGCGGGGTCGATGTCGGGCATGGCGGCACCTTGGGCAAAGGGGTTCAGCCCAAGGTGGCCACGTAGGGCGGGAATGACAAGGGCAGCGTGTCGCAGAAGGTCAGCCGGCAGGGATCAGCGCAATCCGGCCCGGATCAACCGCAGATGCCGGGATGCCCGACAGACGCACCACCACCTCGCCGTCCAGCCGCAGTTCGGCCCCGCCCGCCGCGTCGGTCACGCTGAATACGCCGGGGGGTGTACCGTAGACCAAAAGCTCGATGTTCTCTTCTTCGGGGTCATAGTCGGTCAACTCGACCGCCGCATCGCCTGGGGTCGTATAGACGGTAAAGCGATCCACGCCGGCACCGCCGCTGAGGGTGTCACCCAGATCGCCCAGAACCAGATCATCGCCCGCGTCGCCGAACACTTCGTCCGCGCCTGTCATGGCAGGATCAGACGACGTCCGCCCTACCTCCAGACGGTCGCGGTAGGTGTTTGCGGCATCGATGCCGAAGGTGTTGGCGACAACCTCACGCAGATCTTCGGAATCGAAGGGTACTACCTCGCCGACCGAATCGCCCGGCCGCAAGTCGAAGCCCGATACGATATCATTGCCCTCGCCGCCGTGCAGCGTGTCTGAACCCGAGATATCGATCACCGAATCCGGCCCCGCCCCGCCATCCGAAAGGTCATCGCCCGCCCCGCCCAGCAAAAGATCGCTGTCATTGCCCCCCTCCAGCGTGTCGTTGCCGCGTCCGCCGAACACCAGATCACTGGCCGCGCCGCCAAACAGCGCGTCGTCGCCGCCTTCGCCCAGAAGGACGTCATCGCCGTCGGCGCCATCGACAGTGTCGGCACCCCGCGCACCAAAGATCATGTCGCCGCCTGCGCTGCCCTCATAGTCATCACCAGCGGGGGTGCCTTCAACGATGCCTTCGACAGGTTCACCGTCCGGGGCTTCTTCGCTGTCATCATCCGATCCGCCGCCTGACAGGCCGATGATCGCCAACAGCCCCAGTGGCAGCAGAAGTGCAAGCAGTTCCATCATGTTACCCCGTCATTTACCACTTTGCGTGAAACACGGGCATGTGATCTGACGCAAGCGTTTTCAACCGGGGGCTATTGGGCCGCATCAATCCTGACCGATTGAGGGCTATTGTTTCCGCCCTGTCGTCACCCGGCCACCGCCAGTGCCGCCACCAGATGCGGCACCAGACGTTCGCCCCAGGCCACCTGCCCCGCGGCATCGCCGATCAGGTCATTGCGGACCTCTATCATCGTGTGCTGCCGGTGCGGTTGCAGGGCGTGGCGGTCGATGGAATCGCCCGGCAGGTGGCCGCTGTAGGGCTGGTTCTCACCCACACACAGCCCAGCCTCACCCTGCAGGCTGTGCAGCAGCGGCAGCGACAGGCGCGTGTCCTGCGGCGCATACAGGACACCCACCGCCCAAGGCCGGGGGGCCCGCCCGCGCAGGCTGGGGGTGAAGGAATGGATGGCCAGAATCACCGTGTCATCGCGCCGTGCGGCCAGCCGCGCCAGTGCCGCATGATAGGGGCGGTGCAGGCGGTCCAGCCTTTCCTCGATGCCCGCGTCGTCGATATGGCGGTTCGCCGGGATGATCGTGCCATCGTAAAGCTTCATCACCAGCGTGGGGTCATCCTCGCCCCGGTTCGGATCGATCACCAGCCGGGAAAAGTCGGACAGGATGCACGGCGCATCCAGCCGTTCCGCCAATGCCGCAGCCACCCCGGCCGCCCCCACGTCCCAGGCGATATGGCGGGCCATGTCCGCAGGTGCGATGCCAAGGTCGCCGCCGGCCACCCAATCGGGCACATGGTTCGACGCATGGTCACAGGTGATCAGCCAGCGTGAAGGGCGGGTTTCGCCCAAGATGTGGAAGGCGTGTTCGGTCATGTGGCTGTCGTCCTGTCTCGGTACTGCACAGATATCCGGCACTGGCACGGATGCAACCTGTTACCGCCACCACGGCGGTTGCCCTGCGCGCAGAATTCCGCAATAACCCCGCGTGGCCGACGACGACCGAACGCGAAACGAATGCAAGGACCAAGGCAGCATGAGACGCCTCCGCAACGTCAAGATCGTGGCCACGTTGGGCCCCGCTTCCAGTGATTACGCCACCATCCGCGCCCTGTCCGAGGCCGGGGCCGACGTGTTCCGCCTGAACATGAGCCATGGCACGCATGACGACATCCGCGCCCGCCACATCATCATCCGGCAGGTCGAGGCTGATACCGGCCGCCCGATCTGCATTCTGGCCGACCTTCAGGGGCCGAAATTGCGCGTAGGCACCTTTGCGGCCGCCTCCGAGGAACTGGTCGACGGCGCCGCATTCCGCGTGGACCTTGACCCCGCACCCGGCGACGTGACGCGGGTGAACCTGCCGCACCCCGAGATTTTCGCGGCGCTGGAAGCAGGCTCCAGTCTGTTGGTCAACGACGGCAAGATACGCCTGCGGGTGGAAAGCTGCGGACCCGATTTTGCCGATTGCATCGTGACGGTGGGCGGCACGATTTCCAACCGCAAGGGCGTGAACGTGCCCGATGTGGTGCTGCCGCTGAAAGCGTTGTCGCAGAAAGACCGCAAGGATCTGGAATTTGCCTGCGAACTGGGGGTCGACTGGCTGGCCCTGTCGTTCGTGCAGCGCCCCGAGGATGTGATCGAGGCGCGGGCGCTGGCAAACGGGCGCGCGGCGATCCTGTCGAAGATCGAGAAACCGGCGGCGGTGAAGGCGTACGATGCCATTCTGGCGGTCAGCGACGGCATCATGGTGGCGCGCGGCGATCTGGGCGTGGAACTGCCAGTGACGTCGGTGCCGCCGATCCAGAAGCGTCTGGTGCGCGGCGCGCGGGCAGCGGCCAAGCCGGTGATCGTGGCGACGCAGATGCTGGAATCGATGATCGAATCGCCGGTGCCGACGCGGGCCGAGGTGTCGGACGTGGCCACCGCGATCTATGAAGGGGCCGACGCGATCATGCTGTCGGCGGAATCGGCCGCCGGCAAGTATCCGATCGAGGCCGTGCAGACGATGAACAACGTCGCCCTGTCGGTCGAAAGCGACGCAACCTACCGCGAGATCATCGAGGCAAGCCGCAAGGTCAAGCGTGAGACGGTGGCTGATGCCATCGTTGCCGCCGCGCGCGAGATTGCCGAATCGACGCCGATCACGGCCATCTGCTGTTTCTCGCAGACCGGCACGACGGTGGCGCTGGTGGCCCGCGAACGCCCGCGCGTACCGATCCTGGCGCTGACGCCGCTGATGGATACCGCGCGGCGGATGACGCTGACCTGGGGTACCACCTGCGCCATCGCCGAACCGCAGGACCGCTTCAAGGGGGCCGTCATCGCCGCTGTGCGGGCGGCGCTGGAGCACGGGTTTGCGGTAAAGTCCGATTCCATCGTGGTCACCGCCGGGGTGCCGTTCAACAAGTCGGGTACAACCAACATCCTCCGCGTGGCGCCCTGCGACGAGCGGTTGATCTTCAAATCCGAGGCAGAATAACCCATTGAGTTCTGGCGGAACTGTCGTCCGACTGCGGGTCAGCCCGACACCCCGCACAGGGCCAACCCTTGTGACGCGACAACTGGCATGAGTTTGAATTTGTGGCGGATGGAATCCGCCAACCCGGTGCCGCCACGTCACAAGCGGTGATGACGTCAGAGGTGTTCGACCGTTTCGCCGGCAGCCATGAGACAAGCCTTGCCGCCTTCGGCAATCGCGGTCCACAGATGGTCAGGTTGATCCTGACACTTGAACTGGCCGGAAGTCTGCGCTGTTGAACGCTTGATGCGTCGGGTCGACACAAGCATGAACCGGCGTTCTTGGTTGAAGTTCGGTCTGCCGGGCTGCGGTTTAGCCAAGGCGGCCCCCAACAATTCGGGCACAGCCGGCGTCGCCTGCGTGGTACATCGCGACGAATGGTTGATCTTCGAATCCCGGCCAGAGTAGGCTTTCGCGGCGTAACCCCTTGCGGAGCAATCCTTGGACCCCGACCTATTCCTTGTGATCGGCATTGTTATTGCTGTGCTGACCGTGCCGTCGTTGTTGTCCGCCTACGTCGACGGGCGGACACCGCGCGCAGGCGCTCTGCTGGTGTTGATTGCGGGGACCCTGATCGTCGTGGCGCTGAGCAATCATCCGGGGGGCTATGAGCTCAAGGAAATACCGGAGGCGTTCTATCGGGTTGCAGGGCGCTATCTGCTGAACTGACGGGCGACGCCTCAGACCAGGCTGAAGTCAGGCCAGGTCATGGCAAGGCCGGTCTGAAGATGGGCAATGACCTCGGCCACTGCGGCACCGTTTCCGTCGGCGTCATAGGACAGCAGACCGGTCGCGGGATCATAGATCAGATGGTCGGACGCATCGCGTGCGGTCGTGCCGATGACGAATTCGCCGCGGTCGATGCGGGTGCCGAATGTCGCAAAAACGGTGGCGGACAGCGCGATCTTGTCGGACCCCACCACAAAGTCGGTGATGGTCACGCTGTTGGCCCCGCCCGCCGGGGCGATCAGGAACAGGAACGTGTCAGGCCCCGCATCCCCCTGCAGCACGTCATGTCCGCCGTCACCGGCAAGCAGATCCCGCCCGCTGCCGCCGAACAGGCTGTCGTCACCGGCCCCACCATAAAGCGTATCGTTGTTGCTGCCACCCTGCAGCTTATCCGCCCCGTCGCCACCAAAAAGCTGGTCATTGCCGCGACCGCCGAACAGGAAATCCTGATCCGCCTCGCCATACAGCCGGTCGGTCCCGTTGTCGCCATAAAGGGTGTCGTTGTGCAGGCCCGCCCCGGTGGCCCCTGACCCGCGCTCACCATACAAGACGTCATTGCCGACGCCGCCATACAGAAGATCAGACCCTTCGCCCCCGGTGATGCGGTCGTCGTCGGCATCACCATACACCGTGTCGTCGCCGACGCCTGTGTCCATCGTGTCGTTGCCCGTTCCACCCCGGGCGTACTGCGACGATCCGGCCGAGGCTGCATCGAGAAAGTCATTGCCAGCGTCCAGATAGGACTTACCCTCGCCTTCCAGCACACCGACAAAGACCAGATCGTTGCCATCTCCGCCGAACAGCCGGTCATAACCCTGGCTGCCGGTCAGGGTGTCATTGCCGGCCCCGCCATAGACCCAATCGTCACCCAGACCGCCGATGGTCGTATCGTTGCCGTCGCCGCCGTACAGCGTGTCATTGTCATCGCGGCCCCAGAGCAGATCGTCGTCATCCCCGCCGAACAGCAGGTCGTTGCCATAAAGCCCCTCAAGCTCGTCATTGCCCGCACCACCATAGGCGGTGTCGTTGCCTTCAAGCGCGCGGGCGGTGTCGTCGCCAAGGCCAAGATCGAACAGATCATCGCCGGTGGTGCCGGTGATCGAATCGTTGCCATCAGTTCCGAGATAGGTGTTCGGGGAAGGGGGCATAGATCTACCTGTCTTGTCGCGGTGCCTCCCCGGACCGACCGCTGCCCCTGCGGTCTCCGGATAGGGCTCGGACCAAAGACCAACACGATTTTGCACGGCAAGTCAAAGAATGCCGGTCAGGCGGGGTCAATTGGCGCATCCGTCTGCCGCATGCCTTCAAGGTTGCCGCGTTTGATGCCCGCACAGCGACAGTTGCGCGGAATCGTCCCGCCTTCCTTGTCTTGCCGTCTTCGCCTTGCGTCCTGCGATCCATGCGTGTAAGCGACGCCTTTCATCCTGTGTTGCCGGCCAAAGTGGCATGCCGAGCGACACCTGAAACGACTGGAGATCGAAATGCCCAAGATGAAGACGAAATCGGCGGCCAAGAAGCGGTTTACGTTTACCGCCAGCGGCCGGGCCAAGGCCGGTGTGGCGGGTAAACGCCACGGCATGATCAAACGCTCGACGAAATTCATCCGCGACGCCTCGGGCACCATGCTCCTGTCGCCGCAGGATACGAAGATCGTCAAGAAATACATGCCCTACGACCGGTAAGGAGAACACAAGATGTCCCGCGTCAAATCCGGCGTTGTCACCCACGCCCGCCACCGCAAGGTGATCAAGGCGGCGGCAGGCTATTACGCCGCCCGCTCCACCAACTTCAAGACCGCGACGCAAGCCGTCGACAAGGCCAACCAGTACGCCACCCGCGACCGCAAGACCCGCAAGCGCAACTTCCGCGCGCTGTGGATCCAGCGGATCAACGCGGCGGTGCGGCTGTTCGATGCGACCTTCACCTATTCGCGCCTGATCGACGGCCTGTCCAAGGCCGGGATCGAGGTTGACCGCAAGGTGCTGGCCGATCTGGCCGTGCATGAACCAGCGGCGTTCAACGCCATTGCTGAAAAGGCCCGCGCCGCCGTCGCGGCCTGATGCCTTTGGCACATCACCCGGACAGGGCCCGGACCGCAAGGTTCGGGCCTTTGCCATTGTGACCACCGCCCGCGCCGATCTTCTGGTGGTGCTGGCCGCCTGCATCTGGGGCCTTGCGTTCGTGTTCCAGAAAATGGCGATGGATCATATCGGCCCCTTTACCTTTGTCGCCAGCCGGACAGCGATTGCGGCGCTGGTGTTGTTGCCGTTTGCGTTGCGTGAAGGGCCGCCGATGCGCCCGGTCCTGCCAGTGGCCGCCATCGGCGGGATGCTGTTCCTGTCAGCCAGTGCGCTGCAGCAGACGGGAATGGTCACCGCCACCGTCACCAACACCAGTTTCCTGACCACACTTTATGTCGTGGCCATTCCCTTCCTTACCTGGGCCCTTAACCGCCGCGCCCCCCCGCGCAGCATCTGGATTGCCGCCGCCCTTGCCGCGCTGGGTGCGCTGGTCCTGACCGGGGGGGTGGCCGCGCGCCTGTCGCCGGGCGACGGGCTGATCGTGGTTGGGGCGGTGTTCTGGGCGGGCTTTGCCCTGGCCGCCGAACGTGGCGCGCGGTCGGGGCGACCCTTGGGGTATACCTGCATGGCCTTTGCCGTCTGTGCAGCGGTGGCCGGAACGGTTGCCCTTGCTACCGAGGCACCGCGCTGGGGCGATCTGGTATCGGCGGCGCCGTTGATCCTTTATGTCGGCATCCTGTCCAGCGCCCTGACCTTTGGCCTGACGGCGATGGCGATGCAGGTGATCCCCGCAGCCCGCGCGATGATCCTGTTGTCGCTGGAGATGCCGCTGGCGGCACTCGCCGGCGCGGTGTTGCTGGGCGAACGCCTGCCGTTGGCGGCCTGGGCCGGGGCGGGGCTGATCCTGGCGGCGGTGCTGGTGGTGCAGGCAAGGCCCGCCCGCGCCTGAGCGCCGCCTTGCCAGCGGGGCCACAGGCCGCTAACACCGCCCACGATCCGATGGAGGCTGCCCGCATGGACGATCTGAAATCCCGCTATCTGGCCACCATTGCCGCCGCCGCATCCGAGGCAGCGCTTGAAGAGGTGCGCGTCGCCGCTCTTGGCAAAAAGGGCGAGATTTCGGCGCAGATGGCCACCTTGGGCAAGATGGAACCAGACGCGCGCAAGGCAGCAGGTGCGGCCCTGAACGCGCTGAAAGACGAGATCGACGCGGCCTTGCGGGCGAAGAAGGTTGCTTTGGGCGATGCCGCCCTTGACGAACGGTTGCGGCGTGAATGGCTGGACGTGACACTGCCTGCCCGCCACCGGCGTGTAGGCACGATCCATCCGGTGACGCAGGTGATGGACGAATTGACCGCCATCTTTGCCGACATGGGGTTTTCGGTTGCCGAAGGCCCGCAGGTGGAAAGCGATTGGTACAACTTTGACGCCCTGAACATCCCGCCCGAACACCCGTCGCGGCAGGAACACGACACGTTCTTTCTCCACCGCGATGCGGGCGACACTCGCCCGCCGCATGTACTCCGCACCCATACT
The DNA here is from genome assembly GCA_038209775.1 of Rhodobacterales bacterium. Classification (GTDB taxonomy): domain Bacteria; phylum Pseudomonadota; class Alphaproteobacteria; order Rhodobacterales; family Rhodobacteraceae; genus JBBQXK01. The sequence continues at coordinate 30,619 of JBBQXK010000024.1, forward strand.
TCGCCGGTGCAAATCCGCGCGATGATGGCGCAGGGCGCGCCCATCCGCGTGATTGCCCCCGGCCGCGTGTACCGGATGGACATGGACCAGACCCATACGCCGATGTTCCATCAGGTCGAGGGGTTGGCCATCGACCGCGATATCTCGATGGCCAACCTCAAGTGGGTGCTGGAAGAGTTCTGCCGCGCGTTCTTTGAGGTGCCCTCGGTCGAGCTGCGCTTTCGCGCGTCACATTTCCCCTTCACCGAACCGTCGGCAGAGGTCGACATCCGCTATTCCAACGTCGGCGGCCAGTTGAAGATCGGCGAGGGCGACAAGTGGATGGAGATATTGGGGTCGGGCATGGTCCACCCCAAGGTGCTGGCGGCGGCCGGCGTCGACCCCGAGAAATGGCAGGGCTTTGCCTTTGGCATGGGGATCGACCGGATTGCGATGCTGAAATACGGCATCCCCGACCTGCGCGCGTTCTTCGAAAGTGATCTGCGATGGCTGCGGCACTATGGGTTTTCAGCGCTGGATGTGCCGGATCTGGCGGGGGGGCTTAGTCTCTGACGGGGCCCTTGCATCCCCGCCCCCCCCGGCGTACACACCCTGTAACAGCGTCTCCGGCCTCCACCCCCGGCGATACCGAACCGAAAGAACGGGCCGCTGCGGCCCGTTTTGCATTTCTGGAAGCCAAATGTCCGACCTGATCGCCAAGACCGCCATTGACCGCCGCCTGGCCGACATCGTCGGGCCGGTGATCGAGGGGCTGGGGTTTGAACTGGTGCGCATCCGCCTGATGGGGGGCAAGACGCGCGTCCTGCAGATCATGGCCGATCGGCCCGATGGTGGCATCGACGTGGATGACTGCGGCGAGATCAGCACGGCGGTGTCGGCGGTGCTGGATGTCGAGGACCCGGTCGAGGAGAACTATGTTCTTGAGGTGTCGTCCCCCGGCATCGACCGCCCGTTGACCCGGCTCAGGGATTTCGAGGCCTGGAAGGGCTGGGAATCGCGGATCGAGACCACCGAACTGATCGACGGACGGCGCCGGTTCAAGGGCACGCTGGCCGGGGTTGAGGGCGAAGAGGTGCTGATCGACCTGGAAGAGGGCGCCGAGACCGTGACCATCGGTTTGCGGTTTGACTGGCTGTCGGATGCCAAGCTGATCCTTACCGATGAATTGATCGCCGAAATGCTGCGCCAGAAGAAGGCCAGCGGCGTGGACCCCGAGAAATACGACGAGATCGACGAGACCGAGGACGGCGAGGACGAACCCGCCGAACCGACAAAACACTAAGGGGAGCGACCAATGGCGATTACCTCTGCCAACCAGCTTGAGCTTCTGCAGACCGCCGAGGCGGTGGCGCGGGAAAAGATGATCGACCCGGATCTGGTGATCCAGGCGATGGAGGAATCGCTCGCCCGGGCGGCCAAGAGCCGCTACGGCAGCGAGTTGGACATCCGCGTCAAGATCGACCGCAAGACCGGCCGGGCGACCTTTGCCCGCATCCGCACCGTGGTTGCCGATGATGCGGCGCTGGAGAATCACCACGCGCAACTGACCGTGGCGCAGGCCAAGGCGTTCCTGCCCGACCCGCAGGTCGGCAATGAGGTGATCGACGAGGTGCCGCCGGTGGACCTTGGCCGTATTGCCGCGCAATCGGCCAAGCAGGTGATCCTGCAAAAGGTGCGCGAGGCGGAACGTGACCGCCAGTACGAAGAATTCAAGGACCGCAAGGGCACGATCATCAACGGTCAGGTCAAGCGCGAGGAATACGGCAACATCATCGTCGATATCGGTCGTGGCGAGGCGATCCTGCGCCGGAACGAGAAGATCGGCCGCGAATCCTATCGCCCGAACGACCGTATCCGCTGCTACATCAAGGATGTGCGGCGTGAGGCGCGCGGCCCTCAGGTGTTTCTTTCGCGCACCGACCCGCAGTTCATGGCCGAACTGTTCAAGATGGAAGTGCCCGAGATTTACGACGGGATCATCGAGATCAAGGCCGTCGCCCGCGACCCCGGTTCCCGTGCGAAGATTGCTGTCATCAGCTATGACAATTCCATCGACCCCGTCGGTGCCTGCGTCGGTATGCGCGGCAGCCGTGTGCAGGCGGTGGTGAACGAGTTGCAGGGCGAAAAGATCGACATCATTCCGTGGAATGCCGATATCGCCACGTTCCTCGTAAACGCGCTGCAGCCCGCCGAGGTGTCCAAGGTCGTGTTCGACGAAGAGGGCGGCAAGATCGAGGTCGTGGTGCCGGATGAGCAGCAGTCGCTGGCCATCGGTCGCCGTGGCCAGAACGTGCGCCTCGCCAGCCAGTTGACCGGCCTTGATATCGACATCATGACCGAAGCGGACGAAAGTGCGCGCCGTCAGGCCGAGTTTACCGAGCGGACCAAGCTGTTCATCGACACGCTCGATATCGACGAGATGATGGCGCAGCTTCTGGTCGCCGAGGGCTTCACCAATCTGGAGGAGGTGGCTTACGTCGAACTGGAGGAACTCCTGTCCATCGACGGCTTTGACGAGGGTACGGCGGGCGAATTGCAGGCCCGCGCAAAGGATTACCTTGAAGAGCAAAGCCGCAAGGCGCTTGAAACCGCCCGTGCCTTGGGGGTCGAGGACAGCCTTGTGAACTTTGAAGGGCTGACGCCGCAAATGCTGGAGGCGCTGGCGAAGGACAAGATCTTTACGCTGGAAGACTTCGCCACCTGCGCCGACTGGGAACTGGCCGGCGGCTGGACCACCGAGAACGGGCAGCGCAAAAAGGACGTGGGTGTGCTGGAGCCGTTCGAGATGTCTCTGGAAGAAGCGCAGACGCTGGTGATGACGGCGCGGGTGATGCTGGACTGGGTCGACCCGACCGAGATGGACCCTGCCGTCGAAGAAGAAGAGGAGCAGGCCTGACGGCCTGAACCCCCTGACCATGACGCGCGGCGGACGGGACAAGGAACAGGACGACCCCGAACGCCGCTGCATCGCGACGGGCGAAAGCCAGCCCAAGGCGGGGCTGGTGCGCTTTGTCGTGGGGCCGGAGCTGCAGGTGGTCCCCGATCTTCTGAACCGGCTGCCGGGGCGGGGGATCTATGTGGCGGCCGACCGTGCGGCCATCGACAAGGCGGCGAAGAAGGGCCTGTTTTCCCGCGCCGCCCGGCAGGCGGTCAAGGTGCCGGATGGCATGGCCGATCTGGTCGAGGCGGGGCTTGCGCGGCGGGTGACGGACCTTCTGTCGATGGCGCGCAAGGCGGGCGATGCGGTGACGGGATATGAAAAGGTCAAGGACTGGCTGACCAAGGGGCAGGCGCGCGTCTTGATCCAGGCCAGCGACGGGTCGGAACGGGGCAAGTCGAAACTGCATGCCCCGGACGGCGCGGGCGGCTTTATCGGCTGTCTGACAGCGCAGGAATTGGGTTTGTCCTTCGGGCGGGAACATGCAATACACGCCGCGCTTGCGGCTGGTGGACTCACCCGGCGTGTTGTAGAGGAAGCGGCAAGGCTTGCAGGGTTGCGCGTTTCGGCGCAAGGACTGCGGATCGGTGGCGAGACCACCGGAGAGGATATGACGCTTGATGACTGATACCGACGGCAAGAAACCCCTCGGCCTTGGCGGCAATGCACCGCGTCCCGGACAGGTGAAGCAAAGCTTTAGCCATGGCCGGACCAAAAGTGTTGTGGTCGAGACCAAACGCAAGCGCGTGGTGGTGCCGCAAAAGCCTGGTACCCCCGGGGCCCCCGGTGGGGGCGCTGCCCCTTCGCATCTGGGCGATCCCGCGAAACGCCCCGCAGGCATTTCCGATGCCGAGATGGAACGCCGTCTGGCCGCCCTGCGCGCCGCCAAATCGCGCGAAGTCGAGGACAACGCCCGTCGTGCCGCCGACGAAATCAGCCGCGAGGAAGAGCGTCAGCGCAAGCGCGACGAGATCGAGACGCGCGAACGCGAGGAACGCGAACGCGATGCCGCACTCAAGGCCAAGGCCGATGAGGAAGCGGCGGTCGTCAAGGCCGCAGCCGATGCCGCCGCCCGCAAGGCGGATGAGGCCAAGAAACCCGCGGCCTCTGCCGCGCCGGCCGCCGCGGCCGACGATTCGCGCAGCACGGCGCCGGTCGGTGCCAAGCCCGGCCTCGCCGCCCCCCGCAAGACCGACCGCGAGCGTGACGCCCGCGAGGCCGAGCGTGAGCGTGGCAAGAAAGGCGACGAAGTACGCCGCACCGGCAAGCTGACCCTGAACGAGGCGTTGGCCGGCGAAGGCGGACGTACCCGCAGCCTGGCCGCAATGAAGCGCAAGCAGGAAAAGGCCCGCGCCAAGGCGATGGGCTTTGCCGCCAAGCCCGAAAAGCAGATACGCGACGTGCAGTTGCCCGAAAGCATTGTCGTCAGTGAACTGGCCAACCGCATGGCGGAACGTGCCGGTGACGTGGTCAAGTCGCTGATGAAGATGGGCCTGATGGTCACGCTGAACCAGCCGATTGACGCCGACACCGCGGAACTGGTGATCGAGGAATTCGGTCACCGCGCCGTGCGGGTGTCCGATGCCGACGTGGAACAGGTGATCGACACGGTCGTGGACAAGGCAGAAAACCTGGTGCCGCGTCCGCCCATCGTCACCATCATGGGCCACGTTGACCACGGCAAGACCAGCCTTCTGGACGCGATCCGCAAGACAACCGTCGTCTCGGGTGAGGCTGGCGGGATCACCCAGCATATCGGGGCCTATCAGGTCACCACCGAAAATGGCTCGAAACTGACGTTCCTTGATACCCCCGGCCACGCCGCGTTCACGTCGATGCGGGCACGCGGCGCGCAGGTCACGGATATCGTGGTGCTGGTGGTCGCAGCGGATGACGCCGTGATGCCGCAGACGATCGAAGCGATCAACCACGCGCGCGCGGCCAAGGTGCCGATGATCGTGGCGATCAACAAGATCGACAAGTACGACGCCGATCCGAACAAGGTGCGCACCGGGTTGTTGCAATACGAAGTCGTCGTCGAGGCGATGTCGGGCGAAGTGCAGGATGTCGAGGTTTCGGCCAAGACGGGTCAGGGTCTGGATACCCTGCTGGAGGCGATTGCCCTTCAGGCCGAAATTCTGGAGCTGCGCGCCAACCCGACGCGTCAGGCGGCTGGTGCGGTGATCGAGGCCAAGCTGGATGTGGGCCGTGGCCCGGTGGCCACCGTGCTGGTGCAGCACGGCACATTGCGCAAGGGCGACATCTTTGTTGTAGGCGAGCAGTGGGGCAAGGTCCGTGCCCTGATCAACGACAAGGGCGACACCGTGCTTGAGGCTGGCCCTTCGGTGCCGGTCGAGGTGCTGGGGCTTTCGGGCACGCCGTCGGCGGGTGATACGCTGAACGTCGTGGAAACCGAAGCGCAGGCGCGCGAGATCGCGGATTACCGTGAAAAGGCCTCGCGCGACAAGCGTGCTGCGGCAGGTGCTGCAACCACGCTGGAACAGCTGATGGCCAAGGCCAAGGCCGACCAGTCGGTCAGCGAGCTGCCGGTGCTGGTGAAGGCCGACGTGCAGGGCTCTGCCGAGGCCATCGTTCAGGCGCTGGAAAAGGTCGGAAACGACGAGGTCCGCGTGCGCATCCTGCATTCGGGCGTTGGTGCCATCACCGACAGCGACGTGAACCTGGCCGAGGCGTCGGGTGCCCCGATCATCGGGTTCAACGTGCGGGCCAATGCCAGCGCCCGGCAAAGCGCCAGCCAGAAGGGTGTCGAGTTGCGCTATTACTCGATCATCTATGACCTGGTGGATGACATCAAGGCGGCGGCCTCGGGCCTGCTCAAGGCCGAAGTGCGCGAGAACTTCATCGGTTACGCCAAGATTCTGGAGGTGTTCAAGATCACCGGAATTGGCAACGTTGCCGGTTGTCTTGTGACCGAAGGTGTGGCCCGCCGGTCGGCCGGAGTGCGTTTGCTGCGCGACAGCGTGGTGATCCACGAAGGTACGCTCAAGACGCTGAAGCGGTTCAAGGACGAGGTGAAGGAAGTCATCTCGGGCCAGGAATGCGGTATGGCCTTTGAACGCTACGAAGATGTGCGCCAGGGCGACGTCATCGAGATATTCGAGCGCGAGGAAGTGCAGCGCAAGTTGCTGTAAACGCAACGAAAATCAGCCAAAAGGCCGGGCCGGTGGTCCGGCCTATCCGTTTGCACCGGTCAGGCGGTGACGACGGTCTGCCGCGCCTGTGTGATCGGATAACCGACGAAAGTCTTTTCATCGACCCGTACAATGATCTTGCCGTCGGCCTGATGCCCGACGACCAGCCCCTGAACGGAGACGCAACTGCCAAGTGATATGGTTCTGAGCATCATGACGGCCCCCCGAAAGCTCCCAGTTTTCTGAAACTATCTCAACAACGCCACAAATCCATCACTATTCCGTTAATCGCCTAATAATTTTCGGGCACCGTGCGAATCACAACCAATCGCGCAGGATCGGGATCAGCGGCAGATCAGCAGGTGGCATTGGATAGTCCCGCAACCGGTCTGGCTGTACCCATGCCAATTGCTGGTTTTCGCGAGGTTGAACGATGCCCTCCCATTTGCGACAGGCAAAAAGCGGCATCAAAAGGTGGAAATCGGGATAGGCGTGGCTGGCGAATGTCAGGGGAGCAAGGCAGCTTTTCCAGGTCTCGATCCCCAGTTCCTCGTGCAGCTCGCGGATAAGCGCGGCCTCGGGGGTCTCGCCCGGCTCGACCTTGCCACCCGGAAACTCCCACAACCCCGCCATCGATTTGCCCTCGGGCCGTTGGGCCAGAAGGATACGGCCATCGCGGTCAATCAGGGCCGCGGCCGAAACGAGAATCATGCGCACGGTGGAACCGTTCCTTTTGCGAGAGAGCAGGGGCACTCTGGCACAAAGTTTCCCGCACCCGCCAGTCGCTGAACCACGACATGCGCGGCGCTGACAAGGTCGTCGAAGATCGTGCGCGCGGCCTCTTCATCGTTCCCGGCGGCAAGGGCGGCGATGATGCGCACATGTTTGCGGTGGGCCGATGCGGGCCCGGAAATTCTTGATCAGCGTCAAAAGGGTGGACCGCTGCGCCTCTTTGCTGAAGGCAAAGTGAAAAGCAAAGCTGCGGGAATAGTTGCACGCGGAGCCGTCGTTTCATGCATTCCGTCATCCAGTGCCGCAAGCCGCACCGCAGGCTGCGAAAAACCTGCCGCCCGACAGCGGCGTTCAGGCCGGGATCGACCGGATCGAAGGGTCTGGCAACCGATTGCAGGCTGCCACGGCGGCGGGACTGAGCGATAACCAATGGCCTCCGCGCGGGAATATTAGATTGACAGGTCAGCGGCCATCGGACAATTTTGATATATCAGTTAACGGGACGCAATGATGGATGGTGCGGACCTGCCGGTACGGGCGCATGTAACCGGCGACCGCGACGTAGGGGCGGATTGCAAGGCGCATATCAGAGGATAAAGGTCGTCATGAACAACAAGGTCATCATCACCTGTGCGGTTACCGGCAGCGTCCATACCCCGACAATGTCCCCACATATCCCGATCACCCCGGACGAGATTGCCGATGCGGCCATTGGCGCGGCCGAGGCGGGGGCGGCAATCATCCACCTGCACGCGCGTGACCCCGCGACGGGCAGGCCCACGCAAGACCCCGACCTGTTCATGCAGTTCCTGCCCCGGATCAAGCAGGCCACTGGGGCGGTCATGAACATTACCACCGGCGGCGGTCTGGGCATGACGCTGGAGGAACGGCTGGCCCCGGCACACAGGGCCAGACCCGAGGTGACCAGCCTCAACATGGGCTCGATGAATTTCTCTGTCGCGCAACTGGCCACCAAGTACGACACTTGGAAATTCGACTGGGAAAAGCCCTATCTGGAAAAGACCTGGGGTGCGATCTATCCCAACACGTTCGAGATGCTGGAGCGCATCATGATCGACGTGGGTCAGGCCTATGGCACAAAGTTTGAGTTTGAGTGCTATGATATCGGCCACCTTTACACGCTGAAGATGTTCGCCGACCGGGGGCTGGTGAAACCGCCGTTCTTTGTGCAGGGCATCTTTGGTACCAGCGGCGGCATCGGCGCGGATCTTGAAAACCTGATGTTCTTCAAGGCCACGGCGGACCGGCTGTTCGGCAATGACTACAAGCTGTCGGCATTCGGCATCGGGCGGGTGCAGATGCAGTTCCTGACGCTGTGCGCGCTGTTGGGGGGCAATGTGCGCGTGGGGCTGGAGGATTCTCTGTTCATCGGGCGCGGGAAACTGGCGACATCGAACGCCGAACAGGTTGCCAAGATACGCCGTATCGTCGAGGAATTGGGGATGGAGATCGCTACGCCCGATGAGGCGCGGGCGATGATGGGGCTGAAAGGGGGCGACCGTGTTGCATTCTGATCTGGCGCGCCAGGGCGACAATGCCTTGTCCGAGGCGCTTGCTGAAACCGTCGCGGCCTTTGTCGCGCGCAACCCCGCAAGCCACTCCGCACATACCCGCGCCTGTGCCGTTCTGCCCGGGGGCAATACGCGGTCGGTGCTGCACTATGACCCCTTCCCGCTGGCCATGGTGCGGGGTGAGGGGTGCCGCCTTTGGGATGCGGACGGGCACGAATATGTCGATTTCCTGGGCGAATACACGGCGGGCATCTATGGCCATTCCGACCCGCGCATTGCCGCCGCGATCCATGGTGCGGTGGCGGGGGGCCTGAATTTCGGCAGCACGACGCTGCGCGAGGCGGAACTGGCGGAACTGGTCAAGGCGCGGTTCCCGTCGATGGAATTGCTGCGGTTCACCAATTCGGGGACCGAGGCGAACCTGATGGCTTTGGCGCTGGCCACCACGCATACGGGCCGCGCCACGGTGATGGTGTTCGAGGGCGGCTATCACGGCGGGGTGCTGACGTTTCCGCCCGGTGGGTCGCCGGTCAACGTGCCGCACCCCTACGTCATGGCGCGGTTCAACGATATCGAGGGCACCCGCGCCCTGATCCGTGCCCATGCGGCCGATCTGGCGGCGGTGATCATCGAGCCGATGATGGGCGGGGGTGGCTGCATTGCGGGGGAGCCTGCTTTCCTGCAGATGCTGCGCGATGAGACCATCGCGGCTGGCGCCGTGCTGATCTTTGACGAGGTGATGACGTCGCGCCTGTCGGGGGGCAGCGGGCTGCAGAATGCGCATGGGATTGCGCCCGACCTCACCACGATGGGCAAGTACATCGGCGGCGGCATGTCGGCGGGGGCGTTTGGCGGCAGGGGTGCCATCATGGCGCGGTTCGACCCGCGCCGCGCCGACGCCTTGCCACATGCGGGCACCTTCAACAACAACGCACTGACGATGGCGGCGGGCAGCGTGGGCCTGCGCGACATCTTCACGCCCGAGGCTGCCGATGCCCTGAACGCGCGGGGCGAGGCGTTGCGCGCCCGGTTGAACGACCTCATGCAGGCCGCAGGTGTGCCAGTCTGTGTGGCGGGGGTGGGCTCGCTGATGAACATCCACCCGGTGGCCAACGTGCCGCGCGCCCCGCACGAACATGCCCATGCCGACAAACGGGCGCGCGATCTGATCTTTTTCGACCTTCTGGAACGCGGCCTCTACATCGCGCGGCGCGGGTTGATGGCGCTGTCGTTGCCCTTGGGCGAGGCCGAGACGGACCAGCTTATCGCCACCGTCACCGAGTGCCTGCCGCGATGGAAGGCACTCATCCCGGGATAGGCTGCGGCGTTCAGACGCGCTGCCCCGGCCCCCCCTTTCATCTTTGCACAAATATCCCACGGGGGGCGCGGGGGGTGTGAAACCCCCCGCTCCGGCAGATGACGCCGGGCGCAACAGGGCCGTTACTCAGTAACCCACGCTTCAGACCACAACCTCGGTCGCCACCTGCGCACCCACCCCGAACACGCGCTTGTAGCGGGCGATGGCGTCGGGCGGGCCCATGGCCTTGTTGGGATTGTCCGACAGCTTGACCGTGGGCCGTCCGTTGGCCGCCACCGCCTTGCAGACCAGACTGAACGGCGCCAATGCGTCGCCCTCGACCAGCCCCCGGAAATCATTGGTCAGCATCGTGCCCCAGCCAAAGCTGACCCTTAACCGGCCGTGGAACTGTGCATGCAGCGCCGCGATCCGGTCGGCATCAAGGCCGTCCGAGAAGATGACCAGCTTGGTCGCCGGATCCTCGCCATGGGCGCGCCACCAGCGGATCGCGGTTTCGGCGCCCGCCGCAGGGTCACCTGAATCGATGCGGATGCCGGTCCAGCGCGCCAGCCATTCGGGTGCGCGGGCCAGAAAACCCTCGGTGCCAAAGGTGTCGGGCAGGATGATGCGCAGGTTACCGTCGTGTTCCTCGTGCCAGTCGGCCAGCACCTGATAGGGCGCCTGTGCAAGGTCGGCATCGTTGTCGGCCAAGGCCGCGTAGACCATCGGCAATTCATGCGCATTGGTGCCGATGGCCTCGATATCGTGGCGCTGGGCGATCAGGCAGTTCGACGTTCCGGCAAACTTGCCCTCCAGACCCTCTTGCAGGGCCTGCACCGCCCAGTCCTGCCACAGGAAGGAATGCCGCCTGCGCGTGCCGAAATCAGCGATGCGCAGGCCGTCGATCTGGCGCAAACGCTCGATCTTTTCCCACAGCTTGGTCATCGCGCGGGCGTACAGAACCTGCAATTCGAACCGCCCCTGCCGGGCCAGCACGGCGCGGGAACGCAGTTCCATCAGCACGGCAAGGGCGGGAATTTCCCACAGCATCACCTCGGGCCATTTGCCCTCGAACGTCAGCTCATATTGGTCGCCCTTGCGTTCAAGGTGATAGGGCGGCAGGCGCATCGCCTCGAACCATTCCATGAAGTCGGGGCGGAACATCTGGCGCTTGCCGTAGAACGTGTTGCCGCGCAGCCAGGTGGATTCACCCCGCGCCAGGGACAGGCTGCGCACGTTGTCCAGTTGCTCGCGCAACTCACCCTCATCGACCAGATCGGCCAGGGGGATGGCATGGCTGCGGTTTATCAGGCTGAAGGTGACGGTGGTGTCAGGGTGGTTGCGGAAAATCGACTGGCACATCAGCAGTTTGTAGAAATCGGTGTCGATCAGGGACCGCACGATGGGGTCGATCTTCCACTTGTGTGCCCAGACGCGCGCGGCAATGTCCAAGATGGCCCTCCGGTTTCAGGTGGTCCGGTTAAAGCAACGGCAGGCGGGGTTGTCCAGCCACCGGGGTCAGGCGATGACCACTCCGGCCTCGGCCATCTGCACGCCCGCACTGCCCAGCGATCCGTTCAGGTCGATGGCGCGGCAGGCGGCCATCGCGACGGTTACGCCAAAGCCCAGACGCGCCGCATCCAGCGCCGAATAGGCCACGCAGAAATCGGTGGCGAGACCCGCCAGCGTGACCGTACGAATGTCCCGGCTGCGCAGATACCCCTCAAGCCCGGTAGGCGTCTTGCGGTCGTTTTCGAAGAATGCCGAATAGCTGTCGACACTGCGGCGGAAGCCCTTGCGGATGATCATATGGGCCGGGTCGGTTCTGAGATCAGCATGAAAGGCCGCCCCCCTCGTACCCTGCACGCAATGGACTGGCCACAAAACCTGTGGCCCGTAAGACATGTTCACCATCGAAAACGGTTCGGCGCCCGGATGGTTCGCCGCGAAACTGCTGTGGCGCGCGGGGTGCCAGTCCTGCGTCAGCACCACCGTCACGAAATCGTCCATCATCGCGTTGACCAAAGGCACCACGAGGTCACCCCCGGCCACCGCCAGTGCGCCGCCAGGGCAGAAATCGTTCTGCACGTCGATCACAATCAGGGCTTCGTGGCTGGGGCGCATCGGGGATACCTGACGTTGGGGCAGGGCGCAGTGTGCCTGTGCCGGGGTAACTTGGGAAGGGCTTGAAATCGGCGGTTCGGTGGGTGACAGACGCATATGATCACCGTCGCCGCCTTTTATCTCTTTGCCCCCCTGCCATGCCCGGCGATACTGCGCACGTCGCTGTTGGCTGTGGCCGGGCCGTCGGGCGTGCGGGGCACGATCCTTTTGGCCCCCGAGGGGGTGAACGGCACGATTGCGGGCAAGGCAGCGGCAGTCGGGGAGGTGCTGGCCGCACTGCGCGCCGAACCGGGGTTCGGCGGGCTGGAGGCCAAGCAGTCGCAGGCCGAGACAATGCCGTTCCAGCGACTGAAGGTGCGGCTGAAGCGTGAAATCGTGACCATGGGCGTGACCCTGACCGATCCCGCGGCGGCACGGGGCAGCTATGTGGCCCCCCTGGACTGGAACGCGCTGATCACGGCACCCGATGTGGCGGTGATCGACACGCGCAACGGGTTCGAGGTGGCGATGGGGTCGTTCGCCGGCGCCATCGACCCCGGTACCGCGACCTTCGGGGCCTTTCCCGACTGGTGGCGGGCCAATGCCGACCGCCTCCGCGGCAAGCGGATCGCGATGTTCTGCACCGGCGGCATCCGTTGTGAAAAGGCCACAGCCTGGCTGGTGGCCGAGGGGGTGCCGGGGGTGCATCACCTGGAAGGTGGCATCCTGCGCTATCTGGAAGAGGTGCCCGAGGCGCAGAGCCTGTGGCGCGGGGGCTGTTTTGTGTTCGACGAGCGTGTGGTGGTCGGGCCGGGCGTGGTGCCCCTGACCTGAGCCGGGGTTGCCGTCCTTGGCCCCATCGAGGGGCCTGCGGACGGCGCTGCCGGGGTGTGGATTTGGTGACCTGTGTGGATTGCGAGGGTGAAGGGGGGCTGTCGGCCCCCCTCGCTACGCTCACCCCCCCGAGGATATTTGGTTCAAGGTGAATGGCAGGTCAGCGTAGCCGTTTGCCCGGGCCGTCGGCGGCGAAGAACAGGGCGTCGGCCGGGTTGAAGGAGAGGCCGCGCATGTCGCCAAGTTTCATGTCGGGGTCGTCGCGGGATTCGACCACGATCTTTTCGCCGGTGGGGGCGGTGAGGTGGAGGAAGCTTTGGCCGCCAAGCGCCTCGATCACCTCGACGCGGTGGGTGGTGCCGGGGACGATGGTGAATTGCTGCGGCCGCAGACCCGCGATCACGTCGGCACCGGCGCCTGGGAGGGCGACGGACGTGGTCACGTCGCCTGCAAGACCGGGCACAGTGGCGCGACCGGGCCCTGCCACCTTGCCCGCAAGGAAGTTCATCGCGGGTGAGCCGATGAAGCCCGCGACAAAGCGGTTGTCGGGGTTGTGATACAACTCAAGGGGTGCGCCCACCTGTTCGACGCGGCCCGCGCGCAGGACGACGATCTTGTCGGCCAGCGTCATCGCTTCGACCTGATCGTGGGTGACGTAGATCATCGTGGCGCCGATCTCGCGGTGCAGGCGGGCGATTTCGACCCGCATCTCGACCCGGAGTTCGGCGTCAAGGTTGGACAGGGGTTCATCGAACAGGAAAACCTCGGGGCCGCGCACGATGGCCCGCCCGATCGCCACACGCTGGCGCTGGCCGCCGGACAGGGCCTTGGGTTTGCGCTGCAACAGGGGGTCGAGTTTCAGGATCCGCGAGGCTTCGGCAACCTTGGTCTGGATCTCGGACGCTGCATGGCCGGTCATCTTGAGGCCAAAGCCCATGTTCTCGGCCACCGTCATGTGGGGGTAGAGGGCATAGGTCTGGAACACCATCGCCACGCCGCGTTCCGAAGGGTCGGCCTTGGTCACGTCGCGGTTGCCGATGCGGATGGCGCCGCCGGAAGTTTCCTCCAGCCCCGCGACCATGCGCAGAAGCGTGGACTTGCCACAGCCCGAGGGGCCGACAAAGACGCAGAACTCGCCATCCTCGACCGTAAGGTCGATCCCGTGGATCACCGTTGCGTCGCCGAACCGCTTGACCACGCGCGAAAGCGTTACCCCTGTCATGTCTGTCCTCCTCCCATTTCCGTTATGCCGACCATTCCGTTATCCCGGAAAACGCCAGCTTTCCGCATCCGCCGCGATCAGTGTCGCGGTCGCCTGTATCTCGGGGGCCAGCCCCGCAAGTCCGTCGAGTGTGGTATGCGCCACCGTCGATGTCACCGACAGCGCCCCGATCACCCGCCCCGTGCGCGCCAGAACCGGCACCGCGACGCAGATGATGCCGGGCTCGTGTTCCTCACGGTCAAAGGCAAAACCGCGGGCGCGGATCGCCTGCAACTCGGCCATCAGGGCCGCAGGGGTGGCCAGCGTGCCGGGGGTAAAGCGGTGGAACGACTGGCGCATCAGGGCTGCGTCCAGCGCATCGGGGGCAAGATGCGCCAGCATCGCCTTGCCGACGCCGGTGCAATAGGCGGGACCGACCTTGCCTGCCTGGCTGAACATCTCGACCGGGCGGGCGGCGTTGCGCTTGTCGACGTACAGGACCTGCCCCTGATCCAGTTGGGCAAGGTGAATCGTCTCGCCCAGCCGGGCCGAAAGGGCATCGACATGCGGGCGGGCCAGTGGGGCCAGCGACGACTGCGCCCAGGCCGCATGGGCCAGCCGCACCAGCCGCACGCCCAGCGAGTAGGTGCCGGTTGCCGCGTCATGTGCCAGCATGCCCTGATGCGTCAGCACCTGAAGGAAGCGGTAGAGCGTGGCCTTGGGATAGGGCGAGACGCCCAGCATCTCGGTAAACCGAAGCGGCCTGCCGGCGCTGGCGACCATGTCCAGGACATCAAGCGCCTTGCCCACCGTGCCGTCCCCCGGCCCTTCCGCGCCCATGTCCGATACCCCGTTTCACCCAGTTGACAGCCTAGACAATCGCAGACATACTTTCAACATTCAAGACTAAGTTTCAAATAATGGAACCAAAGGGAGGAAACCATGGTCCATATGAAGACTGGCGCGCTGGCGCTGGTTGCGGCGTTGATGATGACGACCGCAGCATCGGCTGAACAGCGCGTGCTGAAGTACAACGCCGACTATGATCCGCTGCCGCTGGCAGCGATGGAGGCGCTGATTGCCGATTTCGAGGCCGCAAACCCCGATATCGACGTGCAACTGAACAACTTCGACCACGAAGGCTACAAGACCGCGATCCGCAACTTTCTGACCGCCGATGCGCCCGATCTGGCCAACTGGTACGCCGGAAACCGGATGGCCCCCTTCGTCAAGGCCGGCCAGTTCCAGGACGTGTCGGACGTGTGGACCGACAACGGTCTGGGCGATTCGCTGGCCTCGGCCAAGGCGTCGATGACCATTGATGGCAAGCAGTGGGGCGTGCCCTATACCTACTATCAGTGGGGCATCTACTTCAACCGCGACGCCTACAAGGCCGCCGGTGTGTCCGAGCCGAAGTCGTGGGCCGAGTTCGTGTCCAACTGCGAAAAGTTCAAGGCCGCCGGTATCGACTGCGTCACCACCGGCTCGTCGGCGCTGTGGCCCTTGGCAGGTATCTTCGACTACCTGTCGCTGCGCACCAATGGCTATGAGTGGCATATGGACCTGACGGCCGGCAAGATCGCCTGGACCGATGATTCGGTGCGCAAGGTGTTCGCCGAGTTTGCCAAGATCCAGCCCTACGTCACCGAGAACCATGCTGCCATCGACTGGCAGGACGCGGCGGCACTGCTGGTGCAGGGCAAGGCGGCCAACTATGTCATGGGCAACTTTGCCGTCGGTACCTTCAAGGAAGGCGGCATGACCAACGACAACCTCGGCTTCATGGTGTTCCCGGAAATCACCCCCGGAATCCCGCGTGCCGAAGATGCGCCGACCGACACCATCCACATCCCGGCTGGTGCCACCAACGTCGCCGATGCCAAGCTGTTCCTTGCGTTTGTCGCCTCGGCTGACGCCCAGACCAAGCTGAACATCGGTCTGTCGCAACTGCCCACCAACAAGAACTCGACCGTCCCGCAGGACGATCCGTTCCTGGTGGCGGGGTTCGAGACGCTGTCGACGGCCTATGCGCTGGCGCAGTTCTTTGACCGTGACGCACCGGCCGAAATGGCCAAGGCGGGCATGGAGGGGTTCCAGCAGTTCCTGGTGCAACCCGAAGAGCTGGAGAATATCCTGACCCGGCTCGAGCAGGTGCGCGGCCAAGTCTACAAGTAAGCATTTGACGCGGGCGCGGGGGGACATCCCCCTGCGCCCGTTTCGCATTTGGTCAGGAGGCCGGAATGTCCACCTACTGGAAAGCAAACCAGCGCCGTCTGGCCCCCCTCTTGTTCCTGACACCCGGCCTCTTGATGTTCGCGCTTTACGTGATCATCCCGATCTTCCAGAGTATGTGGTACAGCTTTTTCGACTGGGACGGGCTCAGCCCGCCGGTCTGGGTCGGCACCGCGAACTATGTCGAACTGACCACCGACCCGAACATGGTCACCTCGTTCAAGAACAACATCATCTGGCTGGTCCTGTACATGTTGGCGGTGCCGGCGGGCTTGTTCATCGCGATCTTCCTGAACCAGACGGTACGCGGCATCCGGCTGTACAAATCCCTGTTCTTCTTCCCCTTCGTCATAAGCCAGGTCGTCGTCGGCCTGATCTTCTCATGGTTCTACGCCCCGAACTTCGGCCTTCTGTACAACGTGATCGAGGCGATCACCGGCAAGGGCGTCGCAATCCTCGCCGACCCCGATCTTGTGACCTACGGCATCATCGCCGCCGGGCTTTGGCCGCAGATTGCCTATGTGATGATCCTGTACCTGACCGGCCTGAACAACGTCGCCCCCGATCAGGTTGAGGCCGCACGTCTGGACGGCGCAAAGGGCTGGCGGATGCTGTGGTACGTCATCCTGCCGCAACTGCGCCCCGCCACCTTCATCGCGGTGGTGGTGACGGTGATCGGCGCGCTGCGGTCGTTCGACCTTGTGTCGATCATGACCAATGGCGGACCGTTTGGATCGTCTCGCGTGCTGTCCTACTACATGTACGAAAAGGCGCTGTCCGAATACGGCTATCGGATGGGCTACGGCGCCGCCATCGCCGTGGTGCTGTTCGCGATCATGATGGTGTTCATCTCGGGCTTCATCTGGAAGATGTGGCGCGACGAGACGGAGCGATAGACGATGTTCCCCAGACCGATCGAGCAAACCTCGCCCGCCACGCAGTGGATGTACAAGCTGGCCCTGCCGGTGGCGCTTGTCCTGTGGCTGTTCCCCCTGCTGGGCGTCGCCGTCACATCCGTGCGGCCTGCGTCGGACCTTGCGGCGGGCAACTACTTCGGCATGCCGTCCTACCTCGCGTTTGAAAACTACGCTGATGTGTTCCGCAACACGCCGATGGCGCGCTACATCCTCAATTCCTTCATCGTCACCATCCCCACGGTGATCGGCGCCGTCGCGCTGTCGCTGATGACCGGATTTGCCTTGGCGATCTACAAGTTCAAGCTGAACCTTCTGGTGTTCTTCATGTTCGTCGCCGGAAACTTCGTGCCCTTCCAGATCCTGATGGTGCCGGTGCGCGACCTGACGCTGAACCTTGGCATGTACAACACCTGGTACGGGCTGGCGCTGTTTCACATCGCCTTCCAGACCGGGTTCTGCACCCTCTTCATGCGCAACTTCATCAAGGCCCTGCCGTTTGAGCTGATCGAGGCCGCGCGGGTCGAGGGCGTCGCAGAATGGCGCATTTTCTGGTACATCGTCCTGCCCCTGATGCGCCCCGCCATCGCGGCGCTGTCGGTGCTGATCTTCACCTTCATCTGGAACGATTTCTTCTGGGCCACCGTGCTTACCACCTCGCCCAGCACCCAGCCGATCACCGCAGGCCTCTCATCCCTCAACGGCCAGTGGGTCGCCGCCTGGCATCTGGTCAGCGCGGGTTCCATCCTTGCCGCCCTGCCCCCCGTGCTGATGTTCTTCCTGATGCAGCGGCACTTCATCGCGGGCCTCACCCTCGGAGCTGTGAAATGACCAAAATCGCCTTCATCGGCGCGGGGTCCACCGTATTCATGAAAAACATCGTGGGCGATCTTCTGCACAAGCCCGCCCTGTCGGGGGCCACCATCGCCCTGATGGACGTCGACCCCAAACGGCTTGAGGAAAGCGCGCTTGTCGCCCGCAAACTGGCGGCCACTCTGGGGGCAAAGGCCAAGATCGAAACCCACACCAATCAGCGCCGCGCGCTGGATGGGGCCGATTTTGTGATCGTCGCCTTCCAGATCGGCGGCTACAAACCCTGCACTGTCACCGACTTTGACGTGCCCAGGAAGTACGGCCTGCGCCAGACCATCGCCGACACCCTTGGCGTCGGCGGCATCATGCGCGGCCTGCGCACCGTGCCGCACCTGTGGAAGATCGCCGAGGATATGGCGCAGGTCTGCCCCGATGCGATCATGCTGCAATACGTCAACCCGATGGCGATCAACACCTGGGCCCTGTCGGCCCGCTATCCGGCCTTGAAACAGGTGGGCCTGTGCCATTCGGTGCAAGGAACTGCCGCCGAACTGGCGCGCGATCTGGGCATCCCCGTGGAAGACCTCCGCTACCGCGCGGGCGGCATCAACCACATGGCGTTTTACCTGAACCTTGAGGCGCGCAATCCCGACGGCACCTACCGCGATCTCTACCCCGCCCTGCGCGAAGGCTACCGCGCCGGCCGCATCCCGCTGGAGTCCGACTGGAACCCCCGCTGTCCCAACCTCGTGCGATACGAGGCGATGATGCATCTGGGTTACTTCGTCACCGAATCCTCGGAACACTTTGCCGAATATGTACCTTGGTTCATAAAGTCCGGCCGCCCCGACCTGATCGACCAATACCGCATTCCGCTCGACGAGTACCCGATCCGCTGCGAGGAGCAGGTTGCGAAATGGGCGGCCCAGGCCGACGCCTACCGCAGGGCAGACCGGATCGAGGTGAAACCCAGCCACGAATACGCCGCCACGATCATAAACGCGGTGACGACGGGCGAACCTGCAGTGATCTACGGCAACATCGCCAACCGTGGCTACATCCCGCAACTGCCCGAAGGGGCGGCAGTCGAAGTGCCTTGCATGGTGGACGCGAACGGAGTGCAACCCACGGTGGTCAGGGACATTCCCCTGCAACTGGTGGCCCTGATGCGGACCAACCTCAACGTGCAGGAACTGACCGTTGCGGCCCTGATGGAACAAAACCGCGACCACGTCTATCATGCCGCGATGCTGGATCCCCACACGGCGGCGGAACTGGACCTGCGCCAGATCCGGGCGTTGATTGATGACCTGATCGCCGCACACGGTGACTGGCTGCCGGACTGGTTGCAGACGCGCAAGGCAGCCTGATATTAACGACCGGGCGTTCATGAACGCCCGGGAATACTCTGAAAGTCTGCGATGAACGACCATCCCATCTTCCCCGACCTCAGGGCCAAGTCCGTCTTCATCACTGGCGGCGGATCGGGTATCGGTGCCGCGCTGACCGAAGGCTTCTTGCGGCAAGGCGCGCGCGTGGCCTTTTGCCAACGCAGTGATGCTGGCACGTTCGTAACCGAAATGCACGATGCCACCGGCAACTGCCCTCTGTTCTTGCCTTGCGATATCACTGATACCGATGCCCTTCGCAGTGTCCTTGCACAAGCGGCAGAGGCGCATGGCCCGGTCACGGTTCTGGTGAACAACGCCGCCAACGATCAGCGTCAGGTCTCGCTTGACCTGACCCCGGCGGATTGGGACTGGTCACAGGCGGTGAACCTTCGTTCATATTTCTTCGCGGCACAGGCCGTCATCCCCGGTATGATTGCCGCTGGCGGGGGCGCAATCGTTAATTTTTCGTCGATCAGTTACATGATCGGTGATACCGGATACCTTCCCTACATCACCGCCAACGCCGGCATCGTCGGCATGACACGCAGCCTTGCCCGCGAGTTTGGCCCGCACCGCATCCGCGCCAATGCCTTTGCCCCCGGCTGGGTGATGACGAAAAAGCAAAAGGATATGTGGGCCACGCCCGACGGCGTCGCGGCCTTCCTCAAACGCCAATGCCTGCCTGACAGTCTGCAGCCACAGGATATCGTGGGGGGTGTGCTGTTCCTTTCCTCCAATGCGTCCCGCATGATGACGGGCCAGTCGATGGTGATTGACGGCGGTGTGGTGGTGACCGGATGACGACCCCCGAATGGATCGCCGTCGACTGGGGCACCTCGCATCTGCGCGCCTTTGCGATGCAGGGCACCCGCGTTCTGGCCGAAGTGTCCAGCGACAACGGCATGGGCAAACTGACTCGCGACCAGTTCGAACCGGCCCTCCTTGACCTCATCAGGCCCTGGATTCACGGCCCCACCGCCATCGTCGCTTGCGGCATGGTCGGCAGCCGTCAGGGCTGGCATGAGGCCCCCTATCGCTGCGTCCCCTGCACGCCTCTGGACCCCGACGGACTTGTGACGGTGCCGACGCAGGACCCCCGGTTGCACCTGTCCCTTGTCCCCGGTCTGAAACAACCGACCCCCGCCGACGTGATGCGCGGTGAGGAAACCCAGATTGCCGGTGCCCTGGCGCTGATGCCCGGGTTTGACGGTGTACTGTGCCTGCCCGGCACCCATTCCAAATGGGTCCACGTCAGCGCGGGCGAGGTGGTCAGCTTCCAGACCTGCATGACGGGTGAGCTGTTTGCGCTGTTGTCCCGACAATCCGTCCTGCGCCACGGCATGACGGGCGATGGCTGGGACGATGCGGCCTTTGACACCGCCCTGTCCGATGCGCTTTCGCGTCCCGAACGGCTGGCGTCGCGCCTCTTTTCGCTGCGGGCCGAGGGGTTACTGAACAACCTTTCACCTGATGCCGCGAAGGCCCGGCTTTCCGGCCTGCTGATCGGGGCCGAGCTGGCGGCGACCAGGGCCTATTGGCTGGGCCAGCCCGTGGCCATCGTCGGGGCTGACCAGTTGGCCGCCCTTTACGCCCGCGCCCTGACGGCACAGGGGGCAACGCCACGCCTCTTGTCGGTCCGCGATGCAACCCTTGCGGGCCTGGCCTTTGCCCGCCACACCGCCCACAACAGAGCATAACCATGACCCACCGCCCCCTGATCGCCATCCTTCGCGGCCTGACCCCGCCCGAGGCGCTGCCCGTCGCCCACGCCCTGATCGACGCGGGGATTTCACGCATCGAAGTGCCGCTGAACTCTCCCGATCCCTTCGCATCCATTGCAGCGATGGTGCAGGCCCATGGGACCATTGCACAAATCGGTGCTGGCACGGTTCTGACCACGGCGCAGGTGGCACAGGTTCAGGCGGCTGGTGGCACGCTGGTCGTGTCGCCGAACGCCGATATCGCCGTGATAGCCGAGACGCGCGCGCGGGGAATGGAAAGCTGGCCCGGCGTGATGACCCCCACTGAATGTTTTGCCGCCCTTGCCGCCGGTGCCACGGGGCTGAAGCTGTTTCCCGCCAGCCTGATCGGCCCTGACGGCCTCAAGGCGATCCGTGCGGTGCTGCCTGCCACCTGCCCGGTCTATGCCGTGGGCGGCGCCGGCCCCGCGAATTTCGTCCAGTGGATCAAGGCCGGGGCACAGGGTTTTGGCATCGGAACCGCCCTTTATACTCCGGGCCTCAGCGTCGCGGAAATCGCTGTCCGCGCCCGGTCCATCGTCGCCGCCTATGACGGGGCGGTCGCATGATCCATGACGCACGCGCCTGCCAGTTGGGGGAAGGCCCGCTGTGGCATCCGGTTCGTGAACAATTGTTCTGGTTCGATATCACCGGGCGCCGTTTACTGACCCGCAAGGGCGACAAGGCGCAGGAATGGCACTTTGCCGACATGGTTTCGGCGGCGGGATGGACGGGGCCGGACGGCCTGTTGATCGCGTCAGAGACGGGATTGTTCCAGTTTGATCTGGAGACGGGCACCCGGACGCCGGTCTGCGGACTTGAGGCGCAGAACCCCGGCACCCGGTCGAATGACGGGCGGGCCGATCCGCAGGGCGGGTTCTGGATCGGCACCATGAGCAAGACCGAAGAATTGGGGGCAGGGGCGATCTATCGCTGGTACCGGGGCGAATTGCGCCGACTGTACCCCCGCATCTCGATCCCGAACGCGATCTCTTTTACCCCTGATGGCCGCACTGCCCATTTCGCCGATACCGCCACCGGATGTGTCATGCGCGTGGCCTTGGATGCGGCAGGTTGGCCTGTGGGACAGCCCGAAACCTACCTCGATCTGCGGGCCGAGGGGCTGAACCCGGACGGCGCGGTTGTCGATGCCGAGGGGCGGTTTTGGCTGGCGGAATGGGGGGCAGCGCGGGTCGCCTGCTATGGCCCAGATGGCGCGCGGGTGATGACGGTGGCTTTCCCGGCACCCCATACATCCTGCCCCGCCTTCGGGGGCACGACGCTTTACTGCACCACTGCCCTTCATCACATGACCACCGCCGCGCGGGCAGCATACCCCGGTGCAGGCTGCACTTACGCCGCTACAAACATCGCGCGCGGTCAATCCGAACATAAGGTCATATTGTGAAACGCACCCTTGGCGTCTGCTATTATCCCGAACACTGGCCCGAGGAGATGTGGCCCGAGGATGCCCGCCGGATGGCCGGGATTGGCCTGACCTGGGTGCGGATCGGTGAATTTGCCTGGCAAAGGATGGAACCTGAACCGGGGCGGTATGATCTTGGCTGGCTGGATCGCGCGATTGCCGTTCTGGGTGCTGCGGGGCTCAGGGTGGTGCTGGGCACCCCCACCGCCACCCCCCCCCGCTGGATGATGACGCGGCACCCCGACATGGCCCCGGTCGACCGCAACGGTCACGTTCGCGGCTTTGGATCGCGCCGCCACTATTGTTTTTCGCATCAGGGCTACCGTCAGGAAAGTGCGCGCATCGTCACCCTTCTGGCCGAGCGTTATGGCAAGAACCCCCACGTTGCCGCCTGGCAGACCGACAACGAATATGCCTGCCACGATACCACCTTGTCCTACTCGCCTGCCGCGCGCGACGGGTTCCGCAACTGGTTGGCGCAGAAATATCAATCACCGCAGGCGCTTAACCGGGCGTGGGGGAATGTATTCTGGTCGATGGACTATGCCGGGTTCGACGAGATTGACCTGCCGAACCTGACCGTGACCGAGGCCAATCCGGCGCATTGGATGGATTTCCGGCGCTATTCCTCGGATCAGGTGGTGGCCTTCAACCGCATACAGACCGACATCATCCGCCGCCATTCCCCCGCCCCCATTGCCCACAATTATATGGGCCGCGTCACCGATTTTGACCATTTCGGCACCGGCGCAGACCTCGATATCGCATCGTGGGACAGCTATCCCTTGGGGTTCCTGTCCGACCGGCTGGAGGTGACGCCCGAATACAAACGAATGTTCATACGGCAGGGAGACCCTGACCTTCAGGCGTTTCACCATGACCTTTACCGTGCCGTGGGCCGGGGCCGGTGGTGGATCATGGAACAGCAACCCGGCCCGGTGAACTGGGCCCCCTACAACCCCGACCCCTTGCCCGGCATGGCGCGTCTGTGGGCGTGGGAGGCGTTCGCCCATGGGGCCGAGGCGGTATGCTATTTCCGCTGGCGGCAGGCGCCTTTTGCGCAGGAACAGATGCATGCGGGCCTGTTGCGCCCCGACGGCATCGCCGCGCCTGCCCATGACGAGGCGGCGCAGGTGGCGCGCGAGCTTGCCGAAATGCCAGAGGTAGAGGCGACGCAT